>CAYFOJ010000010.1:46437-114103 GCA_964344645.1 uncultured Thalassospiraceae bacterium | reverse complement strand
CCCAATCGATTCCTTTTTCGTTAATAATCAAATCGCCATATGCGATTGCCCTGGGGGCGCGTGCCGAATTCTTGACGCCGGGGGCGGCGGGGGCGTAAAATCAGCGGACGACACGAACCGCGCCTCCGCCCGATAACCGTTTTTTCGGGGGAGGCGTCGTGTTCAGTTCGAACAGGTTCCCAAGATACCCTCGTACGCCTCATGATTCAGGTCAATTACACACATCATCCCTGCTCGCTAACGGCAAGCCGAACGGACTTTTCTTCGGGAGCCTGATCGTGGAATTGTACTTTTTCAGGCAGTTGTATCGGTTTGCCGTCGCCCCCTTCGATGACGTCCTGGCGCGGGAGGATGCGGCGAAGCGGTCTCATGCGGCGCTGTTTTTCCTGTTCGGGTTCGCCGGCATCAGCTTCGAATTGCTGGTCATGGACGTCGAATGGGAACCGCCCGGCGACCGGCTGGTCCTGATCCCCATCATCGTGGCGGCGGTGGGCTACTACACGGCCCGGCGGGGGCTTGGGCTGTACCGGTGGATGGTCGCCCTGCTGATGGCGTTCATGACCATCCGGTTCACGATCTTTCCCCTGCAAATGACGGACGAACAGCTTCTCTTCTCCCTCGTCCAGTTGCAGGTGGTGCCCGTCTTCATCGCCTCCATGGTGTTGACGCCGTTGGCGACCATGACCTATGCGGCGGCGTATCTCGTTCTCGCGGTCGGATTTTTGTTTTTCAACGGTCATGGAATGGCCGGAGAAGCCGCCGCCGCCGTGCCCTATTCGCTGATCCTTCTCGGCTTCTATATCACCGTGCTGTACCAGCAGCAGAACCTGCGCGGCCAATCGGAACGGAACGAGCGGGCGGCCCTGGATTCGGAGGAAGCCAAAACCCGCTTCGTCTCCAAGATGTCCCACGAATTGCGCACGCCCTTGAATTCCATCATCGGCTTCACCCAGGCCCTGAAGCAGCCGGGTGTGAACAATTCGGAAAAGGCCATCTATCTGGAGAACATCGACCTTGCCGGACGGCATCTGTTGCGGCTGATCGGCGACGTGCTCGATTACGGCAAGCTGGAAAAGGGGCTGCGGCAACTGAACCCTGCGCCTTTTTGCCTCGACGGGATTGTCGATGCTTGCCAAAGCGGCTTCCGGTGGCGGGCCGACGAAAAGGGCATCTTCTTGCAGGTCGAACAGCAAACGGGCGACGGACTTTGGCTGCTGGGAGACGTCACGGCCATCAAGCAGGTTATTTTCAACCTGATCGACAACGCCATCAAATTCACCGATGAGGGGGGCGTCACCGTCGCCGTCCGTCACGCGCCCACGGGCGACGGCAAGGGCTGCCGGTTGACCTTCACGGTGAGCGACACCGGCACGGGTATTCCCAACACCCTGATGGAAGGGCTGTTCGACGAATTCATTCAAGGGGAATCCGGCTCGACGCGCAGCCATGGCGGGGCCGGGCTGGGCCTGAACATCGCCCGCCATCTGTCGCAACTGATGAACGGGGAATTGACGGCGGCCACGGGGGCTGGCGGCGGCGCGGAGTTCGTCTTTACCCTCACCCTGCCCGTCACCGAAGAACCCCCGCAACCGGCCGAACCGGTGGAGGAGACGAAGCAACCGACCTATTCCCTGCTGGCCGTGGACGACGTCTCCGTCAACCTGGCCGTGGTGACCGCCCTTGTCGGCAAAAGCGGCCATCGGGTGGACACCGCGTCGAGCGCCAGGGAGGCCCTGGACAAGATCGAAGCCAATCCCCCTTATGACGCCATCCTGATGGACGTGCACATGCCGGAAATGGACGGCATCGAGGCGGCCCGGGTGATCCGCACCCTGCCGGACCCGGCGAAATCCCGGGTGCCGGTCATCGCCCTGACGGCCGACGCGGAGGCGGACCAGCACCGGCATTTCATCGAGTCCGGCATGGCGTCAGTTCTGACCAAACCGTTTTCTCTCGAACGGTTAAACAGAATTTTGCAGCAGGTGATTCCGTCCTGACGGCGGAGGTCCTCAGAGAACCGGTTTTCTCGAACGGCGTTCCGGTGACGGGGCGTTCGTGTTGGCCCGAAGCATGGGGGGCAGCAGGGTCGTGCCGTCGGTCTTGGCGGCGTCGATTTGCCTTTGCGTCAGGCCGAGGGCGTTGTTCAGGTCCACGTCTGTTAAGTCGATCCCGAGGAAATTGGCGTCGGTGAAATCCGTGTCCGTTAAATTCGCCGCCCGCAATGTGGCGCCGGCCAGGTCGGCGCCGCACAGGCTGGCCCGTTGCAGGTTGCACAGATCCAGTCGGGCATGACGCAGGCGGGCGGCGCCGAACGCGCCTTCGGTCATGTCCGAGCCGGACAACACCGCCTGACGAAAATCCGCGCCCTCGAAAACACCGTTGCAGAGGTTGGAGTCGGACAGGTCGCATTGACGGAAGCTGGCGTTTTTCAGGTTGCGTCCGGAAAGGTCGGTTTCGGCCAGCGAACGGCTGTCCAGGTTGGCGCGCTCGCCGGAGCGGCCCTTGCTGCTGAGCCAAAGTTCGTGATTGTCGAGAATTTCGGCGATGTCCGGCACATGGTCAGGGCGGGAGTTCGCTTTTGCCTCTTCCCGGATCTCCAAGTCCCAGTCGCCGCGCCTCTTTTGCGGTTTGGAGTGAGCGGTCTCGATGGCGCCGGATGAGGTTTTGGCCGCGCCGGTGCGGGTTGCCGCCGGGGCGGCGCCGAGACGCCGCTGATCCTTTTTCCAGGCGGTTTTCGGCCCCTGCGCAGCGCCCGGGTCCTTCTTCCAGGCCGTCTTCGCCGGGGATGTTTGTTCCGGCTTCTTCCGTTCCGGTTCCGCCGCCCGCACTTTCTCCTGCGTCTTCGCCGTTTCCGGGGGCTGCCCCCCGGCGATGGCGGCCAGTTTCTCCCGTAGGGGCCGCATGTCCTGAAGGGGCTTCAGGTAGTAGCCCTCCATGCCGACGGCCTTGGCCAGATTGACGCTGTCGGCCTTGTCGTTCCAGGTGACGATGAGAAAGGGAATGGAGGGCCATTGCTTGCGAACCTCGGCGAACAGCTTGGCCCCGGACATGCCGGGCAGGGTCCACTCGCTGATGATCAGGTCGATGGACTTGTGGTGTCGCTTCAAATAGCTCAGGGCCTGCTTGCCGTCGCCGGCGCTGTCGACGCTTCGCGCCTGCCGGTTCAGCAGTTTTCCACGCAGCCAACGGGCTTCCTGGAAGTTGTCGTCGACGATGAGGACCCTCAGGCGGGGCGAACCGGTTGCGGATAAAGGGGCTTTTGCCATGAGAGATGCGGCTTGATCGTTGGTTGGCGGACGGGAAGCATGTCCCATTGAGAACTGGATTTAGGTATCCCTGCCTGTCAGATCAACCTGTTTTTCAGGCGGTTGCGCCTTCTTTAGCGGGCGTTCGGCTTGAAAAGCTGTTCCCCGTTGATTTGAAAACCGGCGATGGCGTCCTGTCCCTTCGCCGACAGCAGCCAGTCGATAAACGCTTGCCCGGCGGCGGATTTCACATGCGGGTGGCGCTTGCCGTCGACCAGGATCACCCCGTAGGGATTGAGCAGCCGCCGCCCCCCTTCGGCGAGAATCCGCAGCGATCCCCGATTGCGGAAGGACAGCCAGGTTCCCCTGTCGGCCAGGGCGTAGCCGTCCATGGCGGCGGCGGTGTTCAGGGTCGCCCCCATGCCGGAACCGGTCTCCCGGTACCAGCCGCCGGAGGCCGCCTCCGTGTCGACGCCGGCCTCGGCCCACAATCCCCGTTCCTTCTTGTTTGTGCCGCTGTCGTCGCCCCGGGACAGGAACGGCGAGCGGGCGGCGGCGATCTTGGCGAAGGCGGCGACCGCATCGCTCATGCCGGCGATGCCCGCCGGATCGTCCGACGGGCCGACGATGACGAAGTCGTTATACATGACGTCATGGCGCCGGACCCCAAATCCCTCGGCGACGAAGGCCTCCTCGGACTTGCGGTGATGGACGAGAAGGACATCCACATCGCCGTTTTTCGCCAGCTTGATGGCCTGCCCCGTGCCGACGGCGACGACCCTGACCTGGATGCCGCTGTCCTCGCTGAATTGGGGCAGGATGGTGTCGAACAGGCCGGAATCCCGGGTCGACGTGGTCGACGCCAGGGTGATGAAATCCGCGGCGGTTGATTGGGAAACGCCCAGGAAGAAAAAGGGAAGGGCGAGGAAGGTTTTCCAGTTCATGGTCGTCGGCTTCTTTCTCGTTACGTGGATGGCTTGTCGGGTTCGGTTTCGGGGCGGTTCCACCACAGTAGATCGCCGTTCAGGAAGGCTTGTGCCTGTGGGTCCCGGGGGCCGGAGAAGAAATCCCCGGCGTCGCCGCTTTCCAGCAGCCGCCCGCGATGGATGAACAGCACGTCGCCGGCCAGCCTGCGGGCCTGGGGCAGATCATGGGTGGTCATGATAATGCGGGTTCCGGCCTGGTCGATGGCCTCGATGATTTCCTCGATGGCGTGGGTCGCCGCCGGGTCCAGGCTGGCCGTCGGTTCGTCCAGGAACAGGACCTGCGGGGTCAGCGCCCAGGACCGGGCCAGGGCCAGTTTCTGCTGCTCGCCGAAAGACAGCACCCGGGCCGGAGAGGCGCCCAGGCGGGCCAGGCCGGTGCGTTCCAGGACCTCCGCCGTGCGTTTTCGCCGCGCCGTGCGGTCCATGCCCTTCAGGGACAGGGCGTAGTCGATGTTGGCGGCGACGGAACGGCGCAGCATGACCGGGCGCTGGAACACCATGGCCTGATGGCGGGCGGCGTCGCGAGCCTCGGCTCCGTTCCAGCGGATGCTTCCCGACGTCGGCTGCAACAGGCCGTGGCAGAGCCGCATCAACAGGCTTTTCCCGGCTCCGTTGGGGCCCAGGATGACGGTCTTCGACCCGGCCTGGAACTGGTGGCTCAGGTCCTTGATCAGCATCTTGGAACCGGCCTTGAAGGAGACCCGCTCGAGGCTGAGAGGGAGGATCGACACGCCGCTCATGCCTGTTCCCTGGCCGCCGCCTCGTTGATCAGGAAGGCCGCCGCGTTGACGGCCAGGGACAGGGCGATCAGGATCAGGCCCAGACCCAGGGCCAGGGCCAGGTCGCCCTTTGAGACTTCGAGCGCGATGGCCGTGGTCATCACCCGGGTCACATGGTCGATGTTGCCGCCGACGATCATCACGGCGCCGACCTCCGCCGAGGCCCGCCCGAAGCCGGCGAGGACGGCGGTCGAAAGCGAGAACCGTCCGTCCCACAGCAGGGTCGCCATGCGGCGCAGGGGGGACGCGCCCAGGGAGAGAAGCTGCTCCCGGTATTCCGTCCACAAATCCTCGACGATCTGGCGGCTGAGGGCGGCGATGATCGGCACGATCAGCAGCATCTGGGCGATGATCATGGCCGTCGGCGTGAACAGCAGCCCGAGGACGCCGAAGGGTCCCATGCGCGACAGCATCAGATAGACGATCAGGCCGACCACCACCGGCGGCAGGCCCATCAGGGCGTTGAGGGTGACGATCAGCGTCTTGCGGCCGGGGAATCGGTACAACGCCGCCGCCGCGCCCAGGGGCATGCCGATCAGGGTGGCGAGGAAAACGGCGGTGAAACTGACCCGCAGGGACAGGCCGACGATTTCAAGCAGGTCCCCGTCCCCCTGAACCAGAAGGCCCAAGGCGGCGGAAAAGGCGGCGGAAAAATCACTCATCAAGGCGTTATATACGCATAATTATGCATAAAAAAGCACAATTACGCAGAACAAAGCCCTGGCCAGCCTGAAAGCCTTGCTGGTCGAGAGGGGGAGGGAAGGGGGGGCAAAAACAACGAAAGCCGCTGAGCCATTGGGGAAACGGACAATGAGGGGGGGAAGAAAGAGATGTCCGTCAGTGGCTTCAGCGGCGATCGTTGAACGGCGCCGTGGGCTGAGATCACGTTACCGTTTGTTGACGGGAGGGATTATCAACCTCCTCACCGCCAACTGTAATTGACGTAAATCAAGCAGATGATTTTTCTATCCTGACGGCGGCGAATTTAAACTCGGGAATCTTGCCGAAGGGGTCGAGACTGGGGTTGGTCAGGATGTTGGCCGCCGCCTCGTTGAAACAGAACGGGATGAAGGCCATGCTTTCCGGCACGTCCCGGTCGGCCCGGGTCCTAAGCGCGATGGAGCCGCGCCGGCTGGTCACGCTGACCCTATCCCCGGCCCGGATTCCGAGCGTCTCGATGGCGCGGGGGTGCAGGCTGACCACCGCTTCCGGTTCCAGGGCGTCGAGGACCGTCGCGTGCCGGGTCATCGCCCCGGTGTGCCAGTGTTCCAGCATCCGTCCCGTGGTCAGGACCACCGGGTAGTCGTCGTCGGGGATCTCGTCGGGGGGCTGAATATGGGCGGGCACCAGTTTTCCGCGCCCGTTCGCCGTCGGGAATCCCTCTCCGAACAAAATTTCCCGTCCTGCTTCGTCTTCAGAGGAGCAGGGATAGGTGACGCAGCCCTCATCTTCCAGACGTTGCCAGGAAATGCCTTCGATGGAGGCCATGATGGAGCGCATCTCCCCATAAACGTCGGCGGGGCCGCCGTAGGCCCAGCCGAGGCCCATGCGGTTGGCGATTTCCTGGATGATCCACCAGTCCTGGCGGGCGTCGCCGGGCGGGTCGATGACCTGGCGGGCCATCTGCACCTGCCGGTTGGAGTTGGTGAAGGTGCCGGTCTTTTCGGGAAACGCCGAGGCGGGCAGGACCACGTCGGCGAAGTGGGCTGTTTCGGTGAGGAAGATATCCTGCACCACCAGATGATCGAGGGCGGCGAGGGCGGCGCGGGCGTGGCTGACGTCCGGGTCCGACATGGCCGGGTTTTCGCCCATCACATACATTCCCGTGATGTCGCCGTCGTGGATGGCGTCCATGATCTCGACCACGGTCAGGCCCCGTTCAGGGTCCAGCTCCATGCCCCACAGGGTTTCGTAACGCTGGCGTGTTCCGGGGTCGGTGACGGGTTTGTAATCCGGGTAGAACATGGGAATCAGGCCGACGTCCGAGGCCCCCTGAACGTTGTTCTGCCCGCGCAGGGGATGCAGCCCGGCCCCCGGCTTGCCGACGTTGCCGGTGATCAGGGCGAGGGCGATCAGGCAGCGGGCGTTGTCGGTGCCGTGCACGTGCTGGGAAACCCCCATGCCCCAATAGATGATCCCCCGCTCGGCCGTGGCGAAGGTGCGGGCGACGGTGCGAATCTCTTCGGCGTCGATGCCGCACAGGGGGGCCATTTTCTCCGGCGAAAAACCGGCGATATGGGCCTTCAGGTCGTCGAAGCCTTCCGTATGGCGGGCGATGTAGTCGTCATCGGTGAGCCCTTCCTCGATGATGACGTGCAGGACGGCGTTGAGCAGGGCCACGTCCATGCCCGGCTTGAACTGCAGCATGTGGTCGGCGTGACGGGTCAGCCCCTGGCCGCGCGGGTCCATGACGATCAGGGTTGTCCCCTTTTGTTGCGCGTTCTTGATGAAGGTGGAGGCGACCGGGTGATTCTGCGTCGGCCTGGAGCCGATGACGATGATGACGTCGGCGTCCTTGGCGGCGGTGAACGGCGCCGTCACCGCCCCGGAGCCGATTCCCTCCATCAGGGCGGCGACGGACGAGGCATGGCACAGCCGGGTGCAGTGATCGACGTTGTTGGAACCGAATCCCGTGCGCACCAGTTTCTGCACCAGATAGGCTTCCTCGTTGGAGCCCTTGGCGGAACCGAATCCGGCCAGGGCCTTGTCGCCCCGCTCCCGGCGAATCCGGCTCAGGCCCGTCGCCGCCCGGTCGAGGGCCTCTTCCCACGTCGCCTCGCGGAACAGCTTGCTCCAGTCGGCGGCGTCGAAGTCCGGGGCCGCCGTTTTCGGCGCGTCGTCCCTGCGGATCAGGGGCACGGTCAGGCGATTCGGGTGGTGGACGTAATCCAGGCCGAACCGTCCCTTGACGCAGAGCCGGTTCAGGTTGGCCGGTCCATCCCGTCCCTCGATGCCGACGATGCGGTTGCCGGAAACCTTGTAGGTCAACTGGCAGCCGACGCCGCAGTAGGGGCACAGGGAGGCGACTTCCCGCTCGACCGACCGGGACTGGCTTTTCGGCAGCAGCGCGCCGGTGGGGCAGGACTGGACGCATTCGCCGCAGGCGACGCAACTGCTGTCCCCCATGGGGTCGGCGATGTCGAAGACGATTTCCGAGCGCGCGCCACGCCGGGCCATGCCGATGACGTCGTTGACCTGGATCTCGCGGCAGGCCCGGACGCAGTTGGTGCATTGGATGCAGGCGTCCAGATTGACGGCGATGGCGGGGTGGGAGACGTCGGCGGCGGGCTGGCTTCGCGGCGCGAAACGGCTGTTCCCGACACCCATCTGGTCGGCCATGTCCCAGAACCGGGAGTCCGGGTCGTGGGCCTCGTCCCGGGGCGGCTGGTCGGCGATCAGCAGTTCCATCACCATGTTGCGGGCCCTGGTCGTGCGTTCGGACGCGGTCCTGACGGTCATGCCGGGTTCGGGCGTGCGCTTGCAACTGGCGGCGAGGGTGCGTTCGCCGTCCACCTCGACCAGGCACAGGCGGCAGTTGCCGTCGGCCCTGTAATGCTTGTTAACGCCGGAGCACATGTGCGGGATGGCGATGCCGAGGCGGCGGGCGGCCTGAAAGATGCTCTCGCCGGGGCGGGCTTCCACGTCGCGGCCGTCCAGGCTGAAGGGGATGGCGTCACTCATTTCAGGTCTCCGGCAAAGAAGTTCAGGGCGCTGATGACCGGGTTCGCTGCCGCCTGGCCGAGGCCGCAAATGGAGGCATCGCCCATGGCGTCGGCCAGTTCCCGGATCAGGTCTTCGTCCCAGTCATCGGCCTCCAGCATGTGGGATAATTTCTCGCAACCGGCGCGGCAGGGCGTGCACTGGCCGCAGCTTTCCTCTTCGAAGAAACCGATCAGGTTGCGGACCACGTCGCGGATGTCGTCCCGGTCGGACAGGATGACCACCGCCGAGGAACCGACGAAACAGCCGTGTTCCTCGAGCGAGCCGAAATCGAGGGGGAGATGGCCCAGGGAAGCGGGCAGGATTCCCCCGGAAGCGCCGCCGGGCAGGTAACCGGCGAAGGCATGACCCTCGGCCATGCCGCCGGCGTGGTCTTCGATCAGGTCGCGGACGCTGACGCCCGCCGGGGCCAGCTTGACCCCCGGCGAACGGACGCGGCCGGAAACGGAATAATAATGGGGCCGCCCCGCCTGCTTGTACCAGTCCGCCCCCCGGGCGGCTACGGCGGCGACGAAGTACAGGGTTTCCACGTTGTTGATCAGGGTCGGCAGGCCGAACAGCCCCTCGTTGGCGGGGAAGGGCGGCCGGTTGCGAGGCAGGCCGCGCTTGCCTTCCAGGCTTTCGAGCAGGGCGGTTTCCTCGCCGCAAACGTAGGCCCCGGCGCCACGCCGGAGGTGTATTTTCACCTCCTCGGCCAGTCCGGCCTTCTCCAGGGCGGCGATTTCCGCCTTGAGGATGGTGTGAACGTGGGGATATTCGTCGCGCAGATAGAGATAGACCGAGTCCGCCCCGATCACCCAGGCGGCGATCAGCGCTCCCTCGAGGACCTGATGGGGGTTGGTTTCCAGCAGGTGGCGGTCCTTGAAGGTTCCGGGCTCGCCTTCGTCGGCATTGACGGCGACGATTTTCGGTTTCGGGTTGTCGAGCAGGAAACGCCACTTGCGGGCGACGGGGAATCCCGCCCCGCCAAGCCCGCGCAGGCTCGAGGCGTCGATTTCCCCGAGAACTTCGTCCCGGCTCCTGTCGCCGGCAAGGCAGGCCGTGTAGGCCTCGTAGCCGCCTTCGGACCGGTAGTCCTCAAGGCCGCTGTAGGAGGGAACCACCGCCTCCGTTTGTTTCGCTTCCACCGCCTGTTTGACGGCGGCCTCGTCGGCGCCGCCCATGCGGTGTTGCCCGACGGCGGCGGCGGGGGCGTTGTCGCAGGCGCCGATGCAGGGAACCGGCTGGATGCGGACCGTGTCTCCCATGGCTTGCCGCAGGGAATGGGCCAGGTCTTTCCCCCCCGACAATTGGCAGGAAATGCCTTCGCAGACCCGCACGGTCAGAGGCGGCGGGGGCGTTTCGCCCTCGCGGACGACGTCGAAGTGGGCGTAAAACGAGGCCACCTCGTAGACCTCCGTCTGGGACAGCCGCATCTCGCTCGCCAGGGCCGCCAGGTGGGCCGCCGAGATGTGGCCGTGGGCATCCTGGATCAGATGCAGGAATTCGATCAGCAGGTCCCGTTGCCGGGGGGCGCCGCCGAGGAGGCGGCGAACCTCTTCAACGGCCGCCGGGTCGGTCTGGCGGCCCTTCGGATGGGGGAGGGTGTTGTTGGCGTTTTTGGCTGTCATCGGCGTTGGCTTCCTCTAGCTATTCCCCATTATGGGTATGATATTGTCCTTCAATCGATGGGAAAACGACGTATCCTTGCCTGAGACGGACTTTTTATAATTTTGCATGAAAGTGGAACGAAAAAAAATGAATGTGGATATCGCGGTGGTGAAGCTTTTGTGCTCGCGCCTGTGCCATGACCTGGTGGGGCCCGCCGGGGCGGTTCATAACGGCATGGAGCTGATTGAGGAAATGGGCGGCGAAGGCGGCGGCGCCCTGGACATGGTGGCGTCCAGCGTCGACCAACTGTCCGCGCGCCTGGGCTTCTTCCGCATGGCCTTCGGGCTGGGCGGCTTGAGCGGCCGCAAGCCGCCCCTCGCCGAGGCCATGGATCTGGCCGACGCCTACTTTCGCGGCGGGCGGACCGCCGTGGATTGGTCCGCCGTCGCCGAGCCCGACCCGGTCAGGGGCGTGCCGACGCCGGTGATCAAGCTGATGCTGAACATGATCCTGGTCGCCGCCGACGCCCTGCCCCGGGGCGGCGTCCTGGCCGTCACCCTGGCCAGAATGGACGACGGGCGGGGAAACCCAGGCCACGGCCTGGCGGTGCGGGCCTCCGGCGAGGGCGCGCGCCTGAAGGAGGAACTGCAGGCGGCCCTGGTTTCACCCCGGGTGGAGGGAACGGAAAAAGACCTGAACGCCCACAATGTGCACGGTTTTTTCTGCCGCCAACTGGCGCGGGAACTGGGCTGCGAGGTGGAGTTGTCCGTGGCGGCGGACGACGTTCAGTTCGCCGTTCTTGTGCCGGAGCCCGATGACCGCTAGAGTTGATAGGGAAATGAAGGACTTGCGGGCATTGTACTGTTTTCGGATGAAAACGCCGCCCGGGTCGGAAAGTTGAAGAAGAGACTCGTTTTCATGGAAAGATTTCCCATGTAAACTAGGGCTTCGGCAACGGATAGCCGTGGTGGGCCGCCGCCACGGCCAAACGATTGAGAAATGGAACGGGACATGGATGATCTGCTTGCGGAATTTCTGACGGAAACCACGGAAAGCCTGACCGAGCTCGATGGCCAGATGGTCCGCTTCGAACAGGACCCCAGCGATTCGGAAATCCTCGGTAACATTTTCCGCCTTGTTCACACCATCAAGGGGACTTGCGGATTCCTCAACCTGCCTCGCCTGGAATCCGTCGCCCATGCCGGTGAAAATGTCCTCGGCAAGTTCCGCGACGGGGTCCTGGAGGTTACCCCGGAAGCCGTCACCTTGATCCTGAAGTGCCTGGACTGCATCCGTGATTTGCTTGAGGAACTGGAGGCCTCGGGGACGGAACCCGAAGGGTCGGACCAGGAAATCATCGACCAGTTGAACGCCATGGCCGCCGGAGAAACCTCGCCCGCGCCCGCGCCCGTGGACGCCGCACCGCCGCCCTCCAACGAGTTTGGCGCGCCGGTGGCGGCCGAATTGCTCGATGAGGTCGATCAGGCGAAGGCCATGGGCTACGAAGCCGCCACGGACGAGCAGATCGCCGCCGAAAACGCCGCCGAGAAGGGGGAAGGGCCCGGCTCCAAGGAGAAGCTCCCGGCCAAGGAGGCGTCCGTTCCGGCGACCGCGCCGGGGACGGCCGCCACCACCGGCGAGGAAAAGGGACAAAGGGAATCGGCCATCGCCGCCTCGACCATCCGCGTTCACGTCGAGGTGCTGGAGGACCTGATGACCATGGTCAGCGAACTGGTGCTGACCCGCAATCAGCTCAACCAGATGATCCGGGGCCATGACGACAGCGAATTCACGGTGCCCCTGCAGCGTTTGAGCCACATCACCTCGGACCTGCAGGAAGGGGTCATGAAGACCCGCATGCAGCCCATCGGCAACGCCTGGGCCAAGCTGCCCCGCGTGGTGCGGGACCTGGGGGTCGAATCCGGCAAGAAAATCGAGTTGAAGATGATCGGCTCGGAAACGGAATTGGACCGGCAGGTTCTCGACCTGATCAAGGATCCGCTGACCCACATGGTCCGCAATTCCGCCGACCACGGCCTGGAAATGCCGGCGGAACGGGCGGAAGCGGGCAAGCCGGAGGCGGGCTCCATCACCTTGAGCGCCTATCATGAAGGTGGCCACATCATCATCGAAATCGTCGACGACGGACGGGGCCTCAACACCGATCGGATCATCAAGAAAATCATCGACAACGGGCTGGCGACCGAGGCCGAGATCGAGGATATGAGCGACCAGCAAATTCACATGCATATCTTCAAGGCCGGGTTCTCGACGGCGGAGAAGGTGACCAGCGTTTCCGGTCGTGGCGTCGGCATGGACGTGGTGCGGACCAATATCGAAAAGATCGGCGGCACGGTGGAACTGACCTCCGTCGCGGGCAAGGGATCGACCTTCATGATCAAGATCCCCCTGACCCTGGCGATTGTCTCCGCCCTTGTCGTCGAGTGCAGCGGCGAGCGCTTCGCCATCCCGCAGATCAGCGTTCTGGAACTGGTCCGGGCATCTTCCGATTCGGAAAGCATGATCGAAAAAATCAACGAATCGCCGGTCCTCAGGCTGCGCAACCGCCTGCTGCCCCTGGTCCATCTGCGCGACCTGCTGAAACTGGGCAAGCAGGGCGAGGACGAGATCGACGAGGTGTTCATCGTCGTCGCCCAGGTCGGCGCCCACACCTTCGGCATTATCGTCGACCGGGTTTTCGATACGGAGGAAATCGTCGTCAAGCCGGTGGCTCCGGTGCTTCGGGACATCCCCTATTATTCCGGCAACACCATTCTGGGCGATGGCTCCGTGATCATGATTCTCGACCCCAACGGCATCGCCAGTTCCGTCGGCGATTTCGGCCAGGTCAATGCGGACGCGGAAGCCGAGGCGGCGGCTGTCTCCCGTGGCGAGGATACCTCGACCATGTTGATCTTCCGCGCCGGTGGCGATGATGAACTGAAGGCCGTGCCGTTGGCCCTGGTGGCGCGGCTGGAGGAAGTCGACATGGAGTCGACCGAACAGTCGCACGGCACCTACGTGGTTCAATACCGTGGCCACCTGATGCCGCTGATTCCCTTCGACAGCGCCTATCAGTGGAAGGAAACGGGACGTCAGCCGATCCTGGTCTTTACCGACCGGGAACGCTCCATGGGCCTGGTCGTCGACGATATCGTCGATATCGTCGAAGACAGGCTGAAGATCGAGCTTTCGGCGGAACAGGACGGACTGATCGGTAGCGCCATCATCAACGGCAAGGCGACGGACGTCATCGACGCCGGGCATTTCCTGACCATGGCGTTCTCGGACTGGTTCGGCGACAGCACCGGCGAGATGGGCGACAGCAGGATGCTCAGGGGCTCGAAGAAGGTTCTTCTGGTCGACGACAGCCCCTTCTTCCGCAACCTGCTTAGGCCCGTTCTCTCCGTCGCCGGTTACGACGTCACCACCGTGGACAATGCGGCGGACGCCCTGAAAATGCGCGAGGCGGGTGCCAATTTCGACGTCATTATCAGTGATATCGAAATGCCGGAAATGGACGGGTTCGAGTTCGCCGAGGCTATTCGTTCAGGCGGCCCCTGGGCGGATGTCCCCCTGGTGGCTCTTTCCGCCCATGCGACGCAGCAGGATTTCGAACGGGGCCGGCAGGTCGGCTACAGCGAATATGTGGCGAAATACGACCGCGACGCCCTGGTGGCGACACTGGCCGAAACCGTCTCGTCGGTCTCACACCGGGGTTAGAGAGGTAAGTGCGGCCAGGGGAGATTATGTATTTGATTCGGGGGGTGTAATGACTATAAACACAGCCGTCGTTCAAGGGGGCGTCCCCAAGGGCCTTGGTTCAAGGGGGCGTCGGTAGTATCGTCATTGTCGTGATGATTTTGTATTGAACAGCGAATTGTCCCGTCCGGGCGTGCGAGGCCCGGGTCCGGGGCGGTCCGCGGGAAACAGAAGCGTAGGTTGGAATGAAGTCTTGTCTGATTGTTGATGATTCAAAAGTCATTCGAATGGTTGCCCGTAAGATTCTCCAGGAATTGGAGTTCGAGACGGAGGAATCGGCGGACGGCCAGGAAGCCCTCGATGCCTGCAAGGCAAACATGCCCGACGCCGTGTTGCTCGACTGGAACATGCCGGTCATGAGCGGCATTGAATTCCTGCGGGAACTGAGAGCCATGGAAGGGGGAGACGCCCCCATCGTTGTGTTCTGCACGACGGAAAACGACATAGAACATATTCAGGAAGCCATCGAAGCCGGGGCCAATGAATACATCATGAAGCCCTTCGACAGCGAAATTATCCAAGCGAAATTCGCCCAGGTAGGTTTGATTTAACCGACGGCCGGTCATGCATTTCGGTCTTTAGATTACAGGAAGATATTGTGACAGGTACGGCGGAAGTCAGTTCAGCGGATCCCATCCGGGTGATGGTTGTCGATGACTCGGCGGTTATCCGGGGGCTCACCACCCGGATTCTCGAGGAGGACGATTCCATCAAGGTGGTGTCCTCGGTCGGTAACGGCGAGTTGGCGGTGAAGAACCTGCCCCGCCAGGACATCGACGTCATCGTTCTCGATATCGAAATGCCGGTGATGGACGGCCTGACCGCCCTGCCGAAGCTGCTCGAGATCGATCCCTACGTTAAAATTCTTATTTCCTCGACCATGTCCCTGCGCAATGCGGAAATCAGCATGCGCGCCCTCGAGGCCGGCGCGGCGGATTACATTCCGAAGCCGACCTCGACCAGCGACATCACCGCCGGCGGCGGCTTCCGCAAGGAATTGCATGACAAGGCGAAGCATCTTGGCGTCGCCCGCCGGCGCAGACAGGGCGGCGTGCGCGCGCCCATCGCCGAGCGCAAGGAGGAGCGGCCCCAGGCACGCCCGACACCGCCGTCCGCCCCCATCGCCCTTAGAAAGCCGGGGACAAAGAGGCCGAAGGTCATTTCCATCGGCAGTTCCACCGGCGGCCCGCAGGCCCTGTTTGAATTCCTCAAGAATCTGCCGCCGGAGATCAATGTGCCGGTTTTGATCACCCAGCACATGCCGCCGACGTTCACGTCTATCCTCGCCGAGCACATCTCTCGCATGACCGGATGGAGCTGTTCGGAGGCGAAAAGCGGCGAGGCGCTGCGCGCCGGCCATATATTCCTCGCCCCCGGCGATTATCACATGCTGGTGGACAGCGAGGGCGGCAAGCCCGTTGTCACCGTCAACCAGGACCCACCGGAAAACTTCTGCCGCCCGGCCGTTGATCCCATGCTGCGAAGCGTGGTCAAGGTTTACGGCGGCAACGTGATGACGGTGATTCTCACCGGCATGGGCGCCGATGGCCTGAAAGGCGGGCAGGGCGTTATCGAAGCCGGCGGCACCGTCGTTGCCCAGGATGAAAAATCAAGCGTCGTCTGGGGCATGCCCGGCGCCGTCGCCACCGCCGGCATATGCAGCGCGGTCCTCCCCCTGAAAGAATTAGCGGAATACGTATCGAGTTGTTTCTCTAAAGGAACCTAGATGAAGGACGACCATTTCCAGTTCTTGTCTTCATTGATCAGGCAGCGTTCAGGGCTTGTTCTGAATGAAGACAAGGCTTATTTGCTGGAAAGTCGTCTGATCCCGCTGGCCCGCAAGTCGGGGTATGACAACCTGGAACACATGGTCGATGTCATGCGTCTCAAGAAGGATGAGACGCTGATGCAGGATGTCACCGAGGCGATGACGACCAACGAGTCGTTCTTCTTTCGCGACATGTATCCCTTCGATCTGTTCCGGGACAAGGTCCTTCCACTGTTATTGAAAAACCGGGAAGGCAGAAAATCCTTCCGCATCTGGTGCAGCGCCGCCTCCAGTGGCCAGGAACCCTATTCCCTGGCCATTATTCTTAGGGAACAGTCCGGCAGGCTGGCCGGTTGGAAGCCTGAAATCATCGGCTCGGACATTTCCCGGGAAATGCTCGACAAGGCCAAGGCCGGCCAGTATTCCCAGTTCGAAGTGCAGCGAGGACTGCCTATTCAGCTTTTGCTCAAGTATTTCGAAAAACAGGAAAACCAGTGGCGGATCAAGGACCACGTGCGCGAGATGGTCGAGTACATGGAGCTCAACCTGCTGAACAGCTTGAAATCGGTTGGCGCCTGCGACGTGGTGTTCTGCCGCAATGTGCTGCTCTACTTCGATCAGGAAACAAAGACCAGGGTGCTGGAGGCGATCAGTGAATTGATGCCGGAAGACGGCGTCCTGTTCCTGGGCGGGGCCGAAACCACCCTGGGCATCACCGACAGGTTCAAGCCGGTTCCGGGCAGCCGGGGCGTCTACTGCCTCGCCTCGTCCTCCTGGGAATTCGATTAAAGCAAGCGGTTACGCGCCCGACGCCGCTTCCGGGTCGCGCAGCACATAGCCCCGGCCCCAGATGGTTTCGATGTAGTTCTCGCCGTTGGTGGCGTTGCTCAGTTTCTTGCGCAGCTTGCAGATGAAGACGTCGATGATCTTCAGTTCCGGTTCGTCCATGCCGCCGTAGAGATGGTTGAGGAACATTTCCTTGGTCAGGGTGGTCCCCTTGCGCAGGGACAGCAGTTCGAGGATTCCATACTCCTTGCCGGTCAGGTGAACCGGCTGGTCGTCCACCTCCACCGTATGGGCGTCCAGATTGACGCTCAGCCGTCCGGTGCGAATGACCGACTGGGCATGCCCCTTCGAACGGCGGACGATGGCCTGAATGCGGGCCATCAGTTCCGCCTTGTCGAAGGGCTTGGTCAGGTAGTCGTCGGCCCCGGTTCCCAGCCCCTTGACCTTGTCGTCGGACTCGGTCAGGCCGGACAGGATCAGCACCGGGGTTTCCACCCGGGCGTCGCGCAGGCGGCGCAGGACTTCGATCCCGTCGATGTCGGGCAGCATCAGGTCGAGGATGATGATGTCGTAGTCGTAAAGCTTGCCGATCTCCAACCCGTCCTCGCCGAGATCGGTGCAGTCGACGACCATATTTTCCGATTCCAGCATCAGCTGCAGGCTCTGGGCCGTCGCCTGATCGTCTTCCACTAGAAGTACCCGCATGGAAAGCTTCCCTCAAACTCTTTCGGATTCGGTATCTTAACCATATATGTTAATAATTGTTAAGTTTTTCCTATAGTCCCCCGGCGTTGAGGCTTATACGAATTTTTAAAGACTCGCCGGGATAATCGGACATTCCTTCACGGAACCCTGACCCCGGATTTTGGCGAGTGTCGACGTGACCCTGCTTTCGGAAAACATCCTCAACGAACTGGACCGGCTGCCGGACGTGGCCCTTTACGGCAGGGTGACGGCGATCATCGGCCTGATGGTCGAAATCGAGGGCGTCGAGGGGGAACTGTCCATCGGCGACCGCTGCACCCTGATCGGGCGGAACGAGCGCCGGGTCATGTGCGAGGTGGTGGGATTCAAGAACGAACGGGCCTTGCTGATGCCCTTCGGCACCCTGGACGGCATCGGACTGGGGTCGCGGGCGGAAGTCAACCAGACGGACCCGTTGATTTATCCCGATGTCAGTTGGGCGGGCCGGGTCGTCAACGCCTTCGGCGAGCCCGTCGACGGGCGCGGTCCCCTGGTCAAGGGGCCCAGGCCCTACCGGGTGCATTCCAGGCCGCCCCATGCCCACGAGCGTCAGCGGGTCGGCGGCAAGATCGACCTGGGCATCCGCGCCCTCAACACCTTTCTCACCTGCTGCCGCGGGCAGCGCATGGGCATCTTCTCCGGCTCCGGTGTCGGCAAATCGACGGTGATGTCGATGATGGCCCGGCACACGGATGCGGAAATCAGCGTCATCGGGCTGATCGGCGAACGGGGGCGCGAGGCCAGGGAATTCATCGAGGACGACTTGGGCGAGGAGGGCATGGCCCGCAGCGTCGTCGTCGTCGCGACCTCCGACGAACCGCCACTGGTGCGCCGTCAGGCGGCCTACGTGCTGATGGCCATATCGGAATTCTTCCGCGACCGGAACAAGGATGTCCTGTGCCTGATGGACAGCGTCACCCGCTTCGCCATGGCGCAACGGGAAATCAGCCTGTCGGCGGGGGAACCCCCGGCCTCGAAAGGCTACACCCCGTCCGTCTTCGCCGAACTGCCGCGCCTGCTCGAGCGGGCGGGGCCCGGGGCGGAAGGGCAGGGCAGCATTACCGGGCTGTTCACGGTGCTGGTCGAAGGGGACGACCACAACGAACCGGTGGCCGACGCCGTCAGGGGGATTCTCGACGGCCATATCGTGCTTGACCGGGCCATCGCCGAGCGGGGCCGCTATCCGGCCATCAACATCCTGAAAAGCGTTTCGCGGACCATGCCCGGCTGCAACACGGCGGAGGAAAACGAGGTCGTCGACCGGGCGCGAAAATATCTCGCCACCTATGAGGACATGGCCGAACTGATCCGCCTCGGCGCCTATCGTCGGGGAAGTGACGTCGGCGTCGACGAGGCGATCCATTATTATCCAGGGATCGAGGGGTTTCTCGCCCAGACCGTCGGGGAAAACGCACCGTTGGCGAGCTGTTACGACCAGTTGCGAGCCATTTTGGGCATGACCCCCGGGGTGGAGGGGACGGCGGCGGCGCCGTTCGAGGAACCGGCGGAACCGGTCCCCGGCGAGCAGCCGGCGCCGGAACCGGAAGAGCAACCCCCCGCCCAGCCCATCGGCGAACCGACGCTGAGCCTGGATACCTTGCAGCAGATTAATTCAATCACGGGACAATGATCATTTTGGGAGCAGTTTGAATGGCCAAAGGTTTGGAAACCCTGATCCGCCTCAACGAGTGGAGCGTCGACCAGAAACGCCGGAAACTCGGAGAGCTGTTGCGTTTGATCGACGGCTTCGAGGCGGAGGCGAGGAAGCTTGAGGAGGATCTGCTGAAGGAACAGGCCGCCGCCGCCGCATCTCCGAACGAGGCCGGGTTCCTCTATGGCAACTACGCCGACAACGTGATCCATCGCCGCTCCATCCTGCAGGTTTCCATCCAGCAGTTGGAGAAGGAGGCCGATGAGGCCCGCAACGAGGTGTCCGAAGCCTACCGGGAACTGAAGAAATTCGAGACCGCCCTCGAGCTCCGCCAGAAGCGCGAAGCCGCCGAGGCGGCCCGCAAGGAACAAATCGCCCTCGATGAAGTGGGCTTGCAGGGGTTCGCCCAGAAACGCGCCGCCGGCTGAGGCTTAGCCGCCCCAGTTCACCGGCCCGCTTCCGTCCCGTTCCGCCTCGATGGCGGCGGTCATGAAGTCCTCCAGTTCCCTTACCACCTGCATGTTCTCGAACAGGCGGTGGGAGCGGGCTTCGATTTTTTCCGACATCTCCCGGCGGAAGGCCGTGTCGTTGGCCAGCCGGTTGGCGAGGGAGACGTATTCCTCGGCGCTGGCGGCGGTCAGATCCTCAAGCCCCATGGTTTGATAGAAGGCATGGGTCACCCGGTCGCGCAGGAAGACATCGGGCCAGGTGACGATGGGAACCCCCATGGCGATGGTTTCGGCGGAGGAATTGCCGCCGCCGAAATACACCGGGTCGAGGACCACGTCGGCGAGGCGGATCAGGTTGAGGAATTTCGCCATCGGCATGCGCGGCAGGAAGACGACCCGGTCGAGCACGTCGGCGAAGGACTTCGAGAAGCGCTCCAGCAGCAGCGTCTCTTCACTCTTGTAGCGCCCGGCCAGCAGCACCAGGCGGCCCTTCGGGTCCCGGCGCAAAATCTCGCCGAGAACCGGGTCGAAATTGGGATGGAATTTGAACAGGGTCTGCGGGCAGAGATAGATGTTCTCGTCCTCCGTCAGGCCGTGGCTCTGCCGTGTCTCGGCGTTGTCCGGCGTCTCCGGTCGATAGTAGTAGGTCGGCGGATGCTTCAGGCGGACCAGGGTTTCCGTGTAATGGTCCTGGCCGTCGGTCGTTTCCAGGTCCTCCGAGGAAACAAAATAGTCCATGTTCGGAATGCCCGTGGTCATCGGGTGCCCCCAGCTCGTCACCTGCACCGGGGCCAGCCGGGCGTAGGACAGGTAATAGGTGAAGGCGTCCATGCCCACGTCCGGGTAGAACAGCAGGTCGAGATGTTTATCAGCGACGGCGCGCCGGGCGCCGTCCAGGTCGGACAGAAGGTAAATCACCTCGTCGGCGCAGGCCTCGATGGCCCGGGCGGTTTTGTCGCTTCGCCGGGAGGTCCTGAAAACGGTGACATGGAAGCGCCGCCGGTCCAGGTGCTCGAGGATGCCACGATACAACTTGCCGATGGTGTGATCGTAGAAGTGAAAGGACAGGAAGCCGATCCGGTATTGTCCTTCGTCGCCGGAGCCGGGCAGGGTTTCCGGCCGCCATTCCAGGGACGGGCAGACCCGGCGGTACATCTCGCTGATCTTGCTCACGCAGGCGACGTCGTTCTTGTTGTGATAGGCGAGATAGAAGCCGGTGTTCCCCGCATCCTTTTCCGGCTCGCCCGTCTGTGTTCCCGACTGGATCAGGGCGTCGAGATTTCGCACCATCAGGCTCCTGTAGTCCTCGATGGCCTCGTTCGAGGCGGGGATGATCGGCAGGGCGAGGGCGCGGCTGATCCTGAGCCCCATCTGGTCCGGGGCCAGGCGAATGGCCTGATCGTAGATTTCAATGGCCTGTTCCGTATAGCCGGCGCTCATCCGGGCGTTGGCGAGATTCTTGATGGCGCGGACGTAGTCCGGCCGCAGTTCAATGGCCCGGCGAAAGCAGGCCTCGGCCTCTTCGATGCGGTCCAGGAAGTGCAGGGCGCTGCCCAGGTTGTTGTGAACCTCGGCGTTGTCAGGGTCGGCCTTGAGAGCGGCGCGGTAGCATTCCTCCGCCTCGCCGCAGCGGTCCTCCACCATCAACAGGTTGCCCAGGTTGTTGAGGGCCCCGGGGTCGCCGGGCTTGTGCGCGATGACCCGGCGGAAGTATCCCTCCGCCTCTTCGGTCTCGCCTTTCCTGGCAAGGGCACTGCCCAGGTTGAGAAGGGCGTCGGGAAGCTCCGGGGCCAAATCCAGGGCGCGGCGGAAACCGTCGATGGCTTCTTCGCTCCTGCCCAGCCCGTCAAGGGTGCTGGCGTGGATGACATGGGCGAGGGGATTGGACGAGGCCTGGCCGAGCGCCTTGCCGGCCAGTTCCTCCGCCTCTCCAAAGCGGCCCAGGCGGTTGAGCAGGGAGGCAAGATTGATCAGGGCCTCCGGGTAGTCGGGTTTCAGCCGCAAGGCCAGCCGAAGCCGCGCCTCCGCTTCTTCAAGGCGGCCCGAGGCCATCAGCGCCGAGGCGAGATTTTTCAGTATTTCCCCGTTCGCCGGTTCGGATGCGGCGGCTCGCCCGATCAGTTCGACGGCCCCCTCTGCGTCCCCGGCGCCGAGGTGCAGGACGCCCAGAAGGTGGTTGGCGAAACCGTTGGCCGGGTCCTCCTGCAGGACCTGGCCATAAAGCGCCGCCGCTTCATCGAGACGGCCCCGGTTATGATGATCGAGGGCCTGTTCCAGCGTGGCGATCAGGTGTTCGGGGAGCGGGCGTGTCGGGGGCTTGTCGGTCAAGCGGGCCTCCCTCGGCTCAATACCGTTCGAGGCGGGACAGCAGCCCCGGGTTGTCCCAGTTCGGCTGGCGGTCCTCCAGCAGGACCTCATGCCGGTCAACGCCCGCTTGCGCCTGTTCCGGGGCGGAGATGAAGACCTGTACCCAGCGGGCGACCAGTTCGTTGTTGACGTCGTTGAGAACCGCCGCGGCGGCCTCTTCCAGGGAGGCCCATTCGAGGCTCCCCAGGGCGTCGAGATAGCGGGCGAAGGCGGCGGGCCGCAGGATCAGCCTGTCCGGGATGTAGCGCAAGCCGACGATGCTGTTCCCGTCGGGGCCATGAGCCGTCATCCGCCCCCGGAGCGAGCTGACATAGTCCAGCTTATAATCCGGGTTGCGGTCCGTCTCCAGCAGGGCGCGTCTTTCCTGAATATCCATGAGGCTAGACCACCAGACCAAAATCGTTGACGGCGGTCGGGTCGGGGATATCGATAAAGCCCGGCGGCGCGGCCTGGAAGCCGACGCCGCCCGTGAGCCCGGTCAGCTCGGCGGCTTCGGCGAAAAGGGTCCGGATGTCGTCCCGCATGGAATCCGGCAGGGGGTGTTCGGTGCGCAGGATCAGGTCGAGGGACTTGCCCTTGTTGCGGACCAGCCCGTCCAGTTGCAGCCGGCCAAGCGCCGACAGCTCCACATCGACGACGAAACGAGTGTCGGACTTGCCTTCCTCTCCGTCCTCTTCCTCGTCGGCATGGCGGCGTAGCAACAGCCGGATCTGCTGGATTTCCGCCCCGGTGTCGAGGGGGATCAGGGCGACCCGCCAGTCGTTTGCCGCCGGTTCGTCGGCGAGGCGGGCGAGGGTGGTGAAGTCGTCCTTGATGCGGGTCGCCAAATTGGGGCGAATCCGTTCGAGCAAACGGATCGGGGCTTCCCCCGTCCAGGCGCGGACATCGCCGGCTTTCAGGGCCGAGAGGAAAAAGATAATCCCCGCCGTCAAACCCGCGTTGGGTTGCAGCACGGTGGCGGCGAGGACCTGTCTGGCCAGGGCGGGGTTGGCCTCCTGAAGGGCCTGGACGGCCTGTTCCAGGGCCGGCCACTGGCGCGAGGAAAACAGGCTTTGAGGCAGGGGCGGGGCGGCGTCCGGTTTTGCGGCTGGGGCGGACGGCTTGGACAAGACCTCCAGGGTGACGGCGCTGCCCCGGGGCACGACCGTGTCCGTGGTCAGGGCGAACACGCCGGCCCGGGTCTGCACGATCGGATGTCCGGACGGGGTGCTGCCCGTGACCAGGCCGCCAACACGGGTCCCGGGGGTGAGGCCGCTTGACGCCGCCGCCGCCCCGGTGGGCGTCGTTTGGCTGCTGGCGGCGGCTGGGTTGGGCAATTCCACCTGGATGATTTTCACGCTCAACCGGCTTCCCGTCGGCAGATATCCCCCGGCGGGCAGGGCTGGCCCCGCCGACAGTCTGGGCCCCTGTCCGGTCGGGGCGGCGGCTTGCGTCGGTTTCCCCGGATGCGAAGCGGGGGATTTCGCCGCCGTTTGTGGAATAGGCTTGCCGGTTTTCGGGGCGGCGTCTGCCGGGGCCGTCGGCGCCGTCTCATTGCCCCGTGTCGCCGCCACGCCGGAAAGGGGGTGGGCGGGGGAAACCACGGCCTGCGACAGGGGGCGCATCAGGACCGCCTGCAAGGTGCTTCCGGGGACGAGTTTCGGCAGGGATTGTCCTGCGCTTGGGCTTGCCGGGGCGGCGGAGGCCCGAGAGGACCTGGACGCCGCGCCCTGTGAGGATGCCGGTGCGGCCTTGCCGTCTTTTTGCGTGCGCCCCGGCGGTGCACCGTCGAGGCTTTTGACCTGAAACTGCAACAGGGGCGTTTGCGCCTGCAATTGCAGGACCAGGGCGCTGCCTTGCGGCAAAGTCAGGGCCGATTGCACGGAAAAGGTCCCGAGCGGGGTCTGGACCTGAAACAGGTCCTTGGCGAGACGGCTCATGACGGTTGCCTGCAGGGCCTGTCCCACCGCCAAGCGGGCCAGGGCCGGAGGCGGCGAGGGAACGGTGACCACGGCGGCCTGCCCGCCCGGGGTCGCCGGGGGAGGCGTCGGTAGGGGGGGCGTTACGGTGGTCATGTCCGGTTCCGGCGAAGGATGCTCAGGGTTTCAGTTTTTCGGCGATGGCCTCGACGTCGGCGGCGGCTTCGGAATTGGGGAAGCGGGTCAGGATGGACGATTGGCTTTTAATGGACTCCCTGACCTTGGTGTCGCGCCGGATGACCCCCGCCAGGGGCGGCGAAATCTTCAGGAACCCCTGACAGGCCTTGAGCAGGGTGTTGTAGGTTCGTTCGCCCTCGCGGGTGGAATTGGCCATGTTGACGATGATGCGGATGTCCATGCCCGGCCGTTCCATATGGGTGACCTTGATGAAGGCATAGGCGTCGGTCAGCGAGGTCGGCTCGTCGGTGGCGACGACAAGGCAGGTGCCGACGCTTTGGGTCAACTGGCGGACCGTGCGCTCGACCCCGGCCCCGAGGTCGATGATCACCTTGTCGTAGGAGGCGGCCAGCAGGTTCAAATCGTCGCCCAGGACCTGCAGGCGGCTGATCGGCACGTTGGCGAGGCCACCGGAGCCGGAACGCCCGGCGATGATGTCGAAATTCCCCTCCTCGTAGGTGAGAACGGCCTGGTTCAGGGTGAGCCGCCCGGCAATGACGCTGCCCAGGTCGTGCTTCGGCATCAGTCCCAACTGGATGTCCAGATTGGCCAGCCCCAGGTCGCCGTCGAACAACAGGGTGCGGACTTTCTGTTTCGCCAGCGCATGGGTCAGGGTGATGGCGAACCATGTCTTGCCGACGCCGCCCTTGCCCGAGGCAATGGCGATCATGTTCTGCCCGCTGGTCTTCGAAGCCGGGCGGGGGGCCAATGTCTGTGGCGAGCTCATGGTGATGCCTCGGTCATGGTCGGGGTGCGCTCACTTTCATCTGACGGGTCCTCCGAGTCGCCATCAGTATACGGCATGATGAGGCGAGCCAGTGAGACCGGATTTAAGGGATTGACGCCTTCGGCGATTCCGGGGGCGATGCTGACATCGGAAAAGGCGAGGGCGCCGGCATCGGCCATGGCCACGATGCAGCCCAGACGGCGGGCCATGTCCAGGCGGGTGATGAACAGGCTTTCGGCCCCGATGGCGGAAAATTCTCCAGCGATATCAGTACTTTCCACCGCATCTCCACTAGCGGGCATGACCAGCATGCAGAGCCCGCCCGCGGCCTTGGCGAGAGAGGCCAGATAGGCCATTTTCTCTTCATCGAAGGGGTTGGTGCCCGGCGTGTCGATCAGAACGGGAATTTCCTCCGCAACCGGTTCGAGGAGCCGTGACAGGTCTTCGGCGTTGTCGGTGGTCTTCAGTTCCACGTCGAGGATTCGGGTGAAGGCGGCCAGTTGTTCGATGCCCCCCGCCCTTCGGGTGTCGGTGGAAACGACAACGGGCTTGCCCCTGCCCATGGCCGACAGGGTGGCCAGTTTGGCGACGGCGACGGTCTTGCCGGTGCCCGGCGGTCCGCACAGCAGGACAGTCGGCGCAGGTTTGCCCTTCGCCTTTTCCGACAACATCGGCGACAGGGGACTGAAGCCGTAGACTTCATCCAGCGCCGCGGCCAGGGCCAGGGTCGGCGTGTCCGCCTCCATCTTGCCGGCCATCCTGGCGAGGCGGCTGGACAGGGAGGCCGGAACCCCGTGAGAGGCCAGGCTTTGCCGGATGACGTCTTCCGTCTCCCCCCGCTCGAAAACGAGGGGCGGGGGCGGGTCCAGATGTTCCTTTTCCCTAAGCCCGTCGGCGGCGGTGTCCTCGATGGCGGCGGTGATGACGGCGCCGTCCTTTTCGTCCCGGGTGCCGATGATGATGGAATCGGCGCCCATTTCGTAGCGCACCAGTTCCATGGCTTCGGTCATGGTCGGGGCGGTGAAGGTTTTCATGCGCATGGCTTACACCTGCCCGACCGTCTTGATGCTGGCCTTCGAATAGACCTCGTTCTGGGACATGACGGTGGTCATGGGCCGGAACCGTTCGACGATGGAACGGACGAAAGGCCGGATGGACGGGCTGGTCAGCAGGACCGGGGTCTCGCCCATCATCGCCTGTCTCTCGAAGGCGTTGCGAAGCGCGGTGATGAATTCCTGCAGGCGGCTCGGCGGCATGGACAGTTGCCGATCCTCGCCGGTGCCGACGACGGACTCGGCGAAGGCCTGCTCCCATTCCGGGCTCAGCGTGATCATGGTGATGACCCCGGCCTCGTTGGCGCTCATGGCGCTGATTTGGCGGGCCAGCCGGGCGCGCACGTGCTCGGTGATCATGGTGACGTTGCGGGTCAGTCCGCAGGCCTCGGAAATGCCTTCCAGGATGGTCGGCAGGTCGCGGATGGAAACCCGTTCGGAAAGCAGGTTCTGCAACACCCGCTGCACGCCGCCCAAGGAAATCTGCGCCGGGATCATGTCGCCGATCAGCTTCTGGTGTTCCTTGTCCAACTCGTCCATCAGCTTCTGGGTTTCCGCATAGGACAGCAGTTCGGCCATGTTGTCCTTGATCACCTCGGTCAGGTGGGTGGTGATGACCGTGGCGGGATCGACCACCGTGTAGCCCCTAAACAGGGCTTCCTCGCGGTTGGCTTCGTCGATCCACATGGCGGGAAGGCCGAACGTGGGTTCGACGGTTTTCTCGCCGGGCAGGGTGATCTCCTCGCCGCGGGGGTCCATGACCAACAGCATGTTGGGGCGCAGATCGCCTTCGCCGGCCTCGATTTCCTTGACCCTGACGATGTACTGGTTGGCGGAAAGCTGCATGTTGTCCTGAATGCGCACGGAAGGCATGACGAAGCCGATGTCCGTCGCCATCTGCCGCCGCAGGGCCTTGATCTGGTCGGTCAGGCGTTGTCCCTCGGCCGGGTTGTTGATCAGCGACAGCAGGCCGTAACCCAGTTCCAGGCGCAGGTAGTCGATGCGCAGGGCGGACGATATGGGCTCGTCCTCGATGGCCGACGGTTCGACTTCTTCCGTGATTTCCCTGAGCGCCAGCTCCTTTTTGCGGGCTTCCTGGGAGCGGTTGATGAAGAAGGCGGTGATCCCGGCCGCGACGCCGAGCACGACGAAGGGGATGGCGGGAATGCCGGGCAGCATGGCCATGACGATGAGCAGGAAGGCGCTGACGCCGACCGCCTTCGGCTGCCCGCCGAGCTGGCTGAACAGCGCCTTTTCCGTCGCCCCGCGCACACCGGCCTTGGTCACCATGAGACCGGCCGAGGTGGAGACGATCAGGGCCGGAATCTGGGTCACCAGCCCGTCGCCGACGGTGAGTCGGGTGTAGGTTTCGGCGGCCTCGGAAAACGTCAGGTTCATTTGCGCAACGCCGATGATCATGCCGGCGATGACGTTGATGAAGGTGATCAGCAACCCGGCAATGGCATCGCCCCGGACGAATTTGGAGGCGCCGTCCATGGCCCCGAAGAAGGTGCTTTCGTCCTCCAGTTCCTTGCGGCGGGCGCGGGCGGAGTCCTCGTCGATCAGGCCCGTCGATAGGTCGGCGTCGATGGCCATCTGTTTGCCGGGCATGGCGTCCAGGGTGAAGCGGGCCGAGACTTCCGCGATGCGCCCGGACCCCTTGGTGATGACGATGAAATTGACGATGACGAGGATCGAGAAGACGATGATGCCGATGACGAAATTGCCGCTCATGACGAAGCTGCCGAAGGCTTCGATGACCTTTCCGGCGGCCCCGGTGCCCATGTGCCCGTCGGCCAGAATCAGCCGGGTCGAGGCCAGGTTGAGGGACAGTCTGATCATGGTCGCGAGCAGGAGAATGGTCGGGAAAGTGTTGAAATCAAGCGATTTTTCGACGAACAGGGCGGTCATCAGGATCATCACGGAAAAGGTGATGGAGATGGCCAGGCCCACGTCCATGAGCCAGGTCGGCAACGGCAGGATGAGGACGACCAGGATCAGCACGACGCCCATCGCCAGCATCAGGTCCGAGCGCTTGCCGATCTTCTGAATGAAGGCGAGGAAGTAGGCGCCGCTGTCCGGCGGCTTTCCTTGGGGGTCCCTATCGGGTTCGTTGTTGTCCGGTTCGTCGGCCATGTCTGCTCGTCACTCGTTCAGCCGGGATGACGGTCCGTTTCCCCCGGCGTCGGCACCTGGAAACCCTGTTCGTTGTACAGTTTCAGCTTGTTGCGCAATGTGCGGATGGAAATGCCAAGAATGTTGGCGGCATGGGTCCGGTTGCCGAGGCAATGTTGCAGGGTGTCGATGATCAGGTCCCTTTCGACGGCGGCGACGGTGCGCCCGACGAGGCCTTGCCCGCCGCCCGCTTCCTGGCCCTGGGCCTGCGCGTTCTCCGCCTCGTCGCCGGCGGCGCGGCTCAACATCACCGCGTCGGGGGTGATTTCCGTGCCCGTCGCCAGAAGAACGGCCCGGTGCATGGTGTTTTCCAGTTCCCGCACATTGCCGGACCAGCGGTGGGCGTTGAGCAGGTCGGCGGTTTCTCTGGCCAGGGGCAGGGGGGCGACGCCGTTGGCCTCTGCGTATTTGTCGATGAAGTGATTGGCCAGCAGGTCAATGTCCCTGGGCCTGTCCCGCAGGGGCGGCAGCAGCAGGTTGACGACGTTGAGGCGGAAGTACAAATCCTCGCGGAAGGTTCCCTTGGCGACTTCCTCGGCCATGTCCCGGTTGGTCGTGGCGACGATCCGGACATCCACCTTGATCGGCTTGGAACCGCCGACCCGGTCGATTTCCCGCTCTTGAATGGCGCGCAGCAGCTTGGCCTGCAGGCGGGGGTCCATTTCGGTGATTTCGTCAAGCAACAGAGTGCCGCCGTTGGCCTCCTCGAACTTGCCGATGCGCCGGGAGACGGCGCCGGTGAACGAGCCCTTTTCGTAGCCGAACAGCTCGGACTCGAGAAGGTTTTCCGGAATCGCCGCGCAGTTGACGGCGATGAAGCGTTCCTTGGCGCGGGGGCTCTTGTTGTGAAGATGGCGGGCGATCAGTTCTTTGCCGGTTCCCGACTCGCCGGTGATCAGAATACTGGCGCTGCTTGGGGCGACCTGATCGGCCAGCCTGATCAAATCGACCATGGCCGGGTCCTGATAGACGATGGCATGGCTTTCCTCGGTGACGGCGGCCAGCACGGCTGCGATGAGGTCCGTATCCGGCGGCAGGGGGATGAACTCCTTGGCCCCGGCCTTGATGGCGCGGACGGCCGCCTGGGTGTCGTTGCCGATCCCGCAGGCGACCACGGGAACGGTGATGCGTTCGCTGGTCAGGCTTTCGATCAGGGAGGCGACATCCAGGTTGACGTCGACCATCAGCAGATCGGCGCCGTTGCCCGCGCGCAGACTCTCCAGGCCGGATTTGATGTCGTCCGCCTGGGTGACCTGGGCGCCTCGGTCCATGGCGATGCGGCTGGCGCCGCCGATCTGGCCGTCAAGGGTTCCAATAATGAGCAATCGCATTGAAAATCAATCCGTTATTGAAAGTATTGTATTCGTTTGGAGGGCGGCAGAATGCTGTTCAGGAGCATTTCCAGCCGCCGCGGGTTTTCCTGCCTGCCGATGGAGGCGGCGCCCATCATGTAGACCGTGTTGACCATGGCCTCTTGCACGGAGTTATGCTCCAGCTTGGCGGCCATGGGCGCGAACACCATGTTGGCGAGAACGGCGCCGTAAAAGGTGGTCAGCAGGGCGACCGCCATGGCCGGGCCGATGCTCGACGGGTCGTCCAGGTTGCCGAGCATCTGCACCAGACCGATCAGGGTGCCGATCAGGCCCATGGCGGGGGCGAATTCGGCCGCTTTTCGCAGGATGTTGGCTCCCTTGCCGTGGCGCTGCATGGTCGCGTTCAGGTCCCGGCGCATGATCGCCTCGACTTCCTCGCCGGGGGTGCCGTCGACCACCATCAGCATGCCCTTGTGCAGGAAGGGTTCTGTTTTCAGGGCGCCCAGTTGCCCCTGCAGGGAAAGCACGCCCTGCCTGCGCGCCGTTTCGGCGATCTGCATGATGTGAATGGCGGCGTCCGAGGGATCGCGGGAGCGGTAGAAGAAGGTTTTCCCGATGACCCGGAAGGAATGAAGGATATCGGAAAGGGAAAAGCACATGGACGTCACCGCCACCGTGCCGCCGAGGACGATCAGGACCGAAGGCGGGTTGATGAAGGACATGGGGTCGCCGCCGAGATAGATGGCGGTCGAGATCAGCCCGAATCCGGAAATCAGCCCGATAAGCGTGGCCATATCGATGGCGGTCTTGGCGTTTGCTGCTTCCTTTTCGTTTCCGTCGGCCATTGAGGAAATCCTATGTGCGGTCGGTTTTGATGATTTCCGTCATGGTCACGCCGAGCCGGTCCTCGACGACGACCACCTCACCACGGGCGACCAGTCTGTTGTTGACGTAGATGTTGATGGCCTCGCCGACTTTCCTGTCCAACTCGACGACGGCGCCGCGGCCAAGCTTGAGGAGCTGGCTGACCTGCATGTTGGCTTTCCCGAGAACGGCGGATACCTGTACGGGGATGTCGTAGACGGCCTCCAGGTCCTGGGAGCTTTCCGGCAGGTCGGGAATGTTGGGGGCGCTGTGGGCCCCTTCCTCGGGCGGCGGCTCGCTGGCGGCGGCCGGCGCATCGGACTCCAGGTCGGTTAATTCGAGATCTTTTTCATCAGCCATGGGTTTCTCCAGAAATCAGTCTCGTTCATCTGTCTCGGGTTGTTCCGTCGCCTCGACGGGCGGACTATCCTCCGCCGCCGGGGCGGGGGAATCGTCTTCAAGGGTTTCGGGCCGTTCCCACACGGTGGGATGGTTGCCCAGGTTCTGATCGACGATGGCGTCGATTTCCCGCCACAGGGCCCTGGTGTCCCGCTCGCCGCCGCCGTTCGGCCATTCGACCAGGCAATCGCCGGGTTCGACGCCGTCCTGGGATTGCACCACGATCCGTCCCTGATAGGCCTTTTGGGCGGACAATTCGTTCACCCGCTCGCCGATTTTTTCGACAAGGTCCGGGTGCACCGTGAACGTCGCCGTTGGCTCTTCGAGAATTCGGGAGAAAACGCTCTCAACGACGCTTTCCACTTCGTCGAAGGCATGTTTCTCGGCCAGGGCGGGCAGCATCTTGCGGCAAATTCCGACCGCAACCGAGATGGCGGCCCGGGACAATTCCCCGTTGACGGCCTGTTGGTCTTCCATGGCCGCCGCCAGTTTTTCGTCGATCCCCGCCAGGGTCTCATTGGCCTGCCGGGTCAGGGTTTCGGTCGTCGCCGCCAGGCCTTCCTGCTTGCCCTCTTCATATCCCTGCTGGCGTGCCTGCTCGACTTCTTCCTGGCTGAAGGTGGGGACGACCTCTTCCGGTTCCTCCTCCTCGGCGGCGGCCAGTTCGTCTTCCGCCGGCTCTTCCTCCGGCGCGAGTTCCTCGTCGAAGGACAGCTCGAACATGAATTTTTCGGCGGCCGACATCAGTAAACCAGCTCGTCGTCTTCGGCGCCGGTGGAAATGACGATTTCTCCGGCGTCGGCCAGGGCCTTGGCGCTTTGCACGATCACCGCCTGGGCCTCGTCCACTTCCCGCAGGCGGACGGCGCCCATGGCCTCCATGTCCTCCTTCATCATCTTGCCGGCGCGTTCCGACATGTTGGAGAAGAACAGGTCCTTGACCTCGTCGGCGGCGCCCTTCAGGGCCAGGGCCAACTGGTCCTTTTCAACCTGACGCAGCAGGGTCTGAACGCCGGCGTTGTCGAGGCGGGCGAGATCCTCGAAGGTGAACATCAGCGCCTTGATCTTCTCGGCGGAATCCCGGTTCCGTTCTTCCAGGCCGGTCATGAAGCGGGCTTCCGCGTTGCGGTCCAGGTTGTTGAAGATATCGGCCATCAGTTCGTGGCTGTCGCGCCGCGCCGTCCGCGCCAGGTTGGTCATGAATTCCGTGCGCAGGGTTCGTTCGATGTGGTCGAGGATTTCCTTTTGCACGGACTCCATGCGCAACATGCGCATGATCACTTCCATGGAGAAGTTTTCCGGCAACACGGCCAGCACGCGGGAGGCATGATCCGGCTTGATCTTCGACAGCACCACGGCGACGGTCTGCGGATATTCGTTCTTCAGGTAGTTGGCGAGCACGGATTCATTGACGTTGCCGAGCTTGTCCCACATGGTGCGACCGGCCGGGCCACGGATTTCCTCCATGATTTGGCCGACTCGATCCTCGGGCAAGACCTGATGCAGCAGGCGTTCGGCGGAATCGTAGGTGCCGACGATGGCGCCGCCGCCGCCGCCGGAAAGCTGATCGGCGAATTCGATGAAAAGCTGCTCGATGATATTGGCGCTGACGTTGCCGAGAGAGGCCATGACCTGGGACATGTCCCGGATTTCCTCGTCGTCCATCAGTTCGAACAGGGCGGCGGAATGCTCCTGACCCAGGGCGAGCATGAATATCGCCGCCTTTTGCGGGCCTGTCAGGTTGCGCAGTTCGTTTTTCGCTTTGGCCATGATTCTAGATTACATCAAGTTTCCTGGTACATCCACGAACGGATGATCGAAAGGGCCTCTTCCGGGTGCTTGTCGACGATTTCGCCGACCTTCTTGACCGAGGACGCCTTGACCCGGCCTTCGACCCGGTCGATGTCGATCAGTTCCTCGTACTGGTCTTCCATGCCCGGCGCCTCGCTCGGGGCGGGGGCGCCGGCGCCGGGGGCGGTCAGGGCGGCGGTGGCGGCGGAGGTCTGGTCGGCCAGCATCTTGCCTTCCGGCAGGGCGGCGGGCAGGGTTTCGAAAACCCGCGAGACCACGGGCCGGACAACCAGCAGGATGACCAGGGCGGCGACGATGACCAGGACCAGCATTTCCGCCATCTTGAACAAATCCTGCTTGCTCAGGCCGAAGAAACTCAGGGCGTCGTCCTCGATGGCCTCCAACTCGGCGAATTCCATGTTGATGACGTCCACCGCGTCGCCGCGGTCCTCGCTGAAGCCGATGGCGCTTTTCACCAGGGTGGCCATCAGTTCCATTTCCGCCTCGGTGCGCGGCTGATAGCTTTTGTCGCCGTTTTCGTCCACCGGGTAAGTGCCGTCGACCAGGACCGCCACGGACAGGCGGGTAATGATACCAGCTTCGCGGATGTGATTGACGACTTTTTTCGAATTCGAGTAGTTGACGGTTTCCTCGATCCGGTTTTCGCTCATGTTCTGGCTGGCCCCGGCACCGCCGGCCAGATCCGCATCGGGCAGGTTAGTGGCCACGGTCACCGGCGTGGTGGCGTCGCTTTCGTTGCTGTTGGCGGAGGCCTCCACGGTCTGGGTCGAGGCGACGACCTGGCCGTCGGGGTCGAAGGATTCCTCGTTGGTGACGATGCGGTCGAAGTCCATGTCGGCTGTGACCTCGGCCCGGACCTTGCCGAAACCGACAATCTTTTCAAGCAGTTCCTCGATCGTCCGGCTGAGCCGGCTCTGCAGGGCCCGCTTGCGCTCCTCGCCCTTCGCCGCCATGGCTCCGGGGTCGCTGCCGTCCTCGAAGCCACGGGCGAGCAGGGAGCCCTTGTTGTCGATGATGGAAATCCGGTTCGGGCTGAGCCCCGGCACCGCAGCGGCGACGAGATACTGAACCGCCGAAACCTGTTCGCTGCCCAGCCTGCCAGCCCCGGACATCTTCAACATGATGGTGGCGCTCGGCTGCTGCTCCTGACGGGAGAAAAGCTGGCGTTTCGGCAGCACCAGATGGACCCGGGCGGAACTGACGTTGGAAATGGACTTAATGGTGCGTGCCAATTCCCCTTCCAGGGCCCGCATCAGGTTGACGTTCTGCAGGAAGTTGGTGGTGCCGAGGGAACTGGCGTTGTCGAAGATCTCATAGCCGACGATGTTGCCGCCGCCCATGCCCTGTCCGGCCAGGGACAGGCGAAGCTGGCCGACCTGATCGGCGGGGGCGAAAATCTGATTGCCGTTGCGGATTTCAAAAGGGGTGTTGGAGGCGGAAAGCTGGGCGGTGATGCGGTTGACTTCGTCGGGCTGAACGCCGCCGTAAAGCAGTTCCATCTGCGGCGAGGTCAGCCGCGTCGTGATAAAGATGAAAAAGCCCAGCAGACCGACGGCGACGGCCCCCATGACGCCGAGACGCAAAGGCCCCAAATTGCGGAGAGCCTGAAGAAATGTGTCCACGTTTCGTCCCTTGTCCCAAACTTAGAATGACGCCGCCACGAGGCACTCGTCAGAACGTGTTTTCCATCATTCAAGCTAAGGAGGGGTGGTGAAGAACTGGTTAACGACCCGGCAAAATTTGCCTATCCGGTCAGCCCTTGGCGCGAGTCGCGCGAAGCCCGTCCAGGCCGTGTTGGTCGAGCTGGCGTTGCCAGGACAGGAATTCGTCGATGGAGAGGCTGTAACGGCTCAGGGCGTCCTCCAGGGAAATCAACCCGCCACGGACGCCGGCCACCACTTTCGCCTTGCGCCGGATGACCCACCTCTTGGTGTTGCCCGGGGGCAGGTCGTGGACCGTCATCGGTGTCCCCAGGGGGTCGAGAACCTGGTTTTGCGGAGGGGTCCGGTGTCGTTGGTTGTGCTGTGACGATGTCATGGAATGCCGGCTTCTGCCCAGTGGAATTCTTGTTTTCAAGCTTCCGGTAAAGCCTAGCCGCCGCGTGTTAAAAAAAGCCTAATGGCGGGCCCGCATGGCAGGGTTTAACAGGGAAATTTGCGGGGTAAACGAGAAGGTGACAAAAAAAATCCGCTATTGAAATGGCAATGGCGATGATTCATGTATAATGGGAGCAAACTAGAATTAATTGAAGGAGATTAGGACCATGTCCGTGATCAGGTTCCGTGCCCAGTCAATGGTCCTTTCTTCCTTCATAACCCGGCTCCCGATCATGGTCTCCCTGTTGCTGCTGTCCGCCACCGGGGCGGAGGCGGCCAATGTGGAGAACATCGGAGATAGGATTCAAACCAACCTCGACTATATCTGGACGCTGATCGCCGCCGTCCTGGTGCTGATGATGCAGGGGGGCTTCCTGTTGCTCGAGGCGGGCATGGTCCGTTCCAAGAACACCATCAACGTGGCGCAAAAGAACCTGGCCGACCTGGTGGTCTCCGGCCTGGCCTTCGGCCTGTTCGGCTACATGTTGATGTTCGGCGACAGCGTCGGCGGCTTCTTCGGCCTGGAATGGAACCTGTTCGGCTTCGCCGATCAGCCGGACTGGGCGCTGGCGTTTTTCGTCTTCCAGGCGGCCTTTTGCGGCACGGCGGCGACGATCATCTCGGGCGCCGTCGCAGAACGGATGAAATTCATCGGTTATCTGATCACCGCTTTCATGGCCTCGGCCCTGCTGTATCCGGTGTTCGGCCACTGGGCCTGGGGCAACCTGCTGCGCGAAGGCAACGAGGTCTTCCTCGGCAGTCAGGGGTTCATCGATTTTGCCGGCTCCACCGTCGTTCACGGCACCGGGGCCTGGGTGGCGCTTGCGGCGATCATCGTTCTCGGGCCCAGGAAGGGGCGTTTCGGCCCCGACGGCAGGCCGGTCCAGTTCACCGGCCATAACCCGGCCCTGGCCACCTTCGGCGTGGTCATTCTGTTCCTCGGCTGGTTCGGTTTCAACGGCGGTTCGACAACGTCCGGCACGCCGCAGGTGGCGCATATCATCGCCAACACCTTCGTTTCCGCCTTGAGCGGCGGCCTGGTGGGGATGCTGCTGGGCCGTTTCCATCTCGACACGCCAAGCCGGACCGCCGACGGCATCGGCCATTTCCGGCCCGAGCGCATGGGCAACGGCGTGCTCGCCGGACTGGTGGCCATCACCGCCGGTTGCGATGCGGTGGGCACCCACGAGGCGCTCTGGATCGGCGCCATCGGCGCCGTCGTATCCACCTTCAGCGGCGAATTGATGGAGCGGCGCTGGCATCTGGACGACGTGGTCGGGGCGATTCCGGTGCACGGCTTCGCCGGCATGTGGGGAACCCTGTGCATTCCGTTTTTCGTCGCCGCCGAGAATCTCCCCACCGGGTCCACCTGGATGCAGTTCCTGATCCAGTTGGAAGGCGTGGCGCTGAATTTCATTTGGGTGTTCGGCGTCTCCTATGTGGTTCTCCGCTTCATCGACAGCAAGGGTGACGGCCTCAGGGTCAGCGAGGATGAAGAGACCAAGGGCCTCAACGTCGCCGAACACGGCGCGCAGCTCGGCACCGGCGAGGTGGTCGCGGCCCTGCGCCGGCTGTCGGAAGGCCGCGCCGACATGGGCGAGCGGCTGGACGAAAGCACGGGCGACGAATCGGGTGAGTTGGCGGTCTACTACAACCGGGTCATGGACAGGGTCATCGACGGGGTGATCGGCGGGGCCCAGGAATTGCAGGTGATGTCCCGGCAGTTGGAGACTATCTCGGGACAACTGGCCAGCCAGTCCGAGGCGACCTCGGCAAGGGCGACAACCGTCGCCGATGAAACCATTCAGTTTTCAGACGGCGTCGGAGATATCGAAGGGGCGGCGCAAAACGTCAGCAAAAGCGCCTCGACCATTCACAGCAGCGCCCTGGCCATGGCCGAGCGAGTCGGCAGTGCCCGTCAGGAGGCCGACGAGGTGACCATGCGCATTCATGAAATCCGCAGTCAGGCGTCGCAGGCCCTGAGCATTGCTTCCCGGGCCATCAATGACGCCGGGACCGTAAGCGGGCACATGGAGGAACTGGGCGAGGTCACGGCGCGGATCACCAATGTCCTCGACATGGTCAAGGATATCGCCGAACAAACCAACCTGCTGGCCCTCAACGCGACCATCGAGGCGGCGCGCGCCGGCGTCGCCGGCAAAGGGTTCTCGGTCGTCGCCAGCGAGGTGAAAAACCTGGCCAATCAGACCGGCCGGGCGGTGGATGAGATTTCTGGCATGATCGTCGATATTCAGGACAAGATGGGCGACGCCCACGGCGTCTTCGAGAGTGTCGCCGGGATCATCGAGAACATTCACACGGAAATCAAAAACATCGCCACGGCGGTGACCAGCCAGGAAGAGCATACGGAGCAGATGTCCCGCAATGTCGGCGCCATCGCCGAGGAGGCGGGCGGCGTGGTCGAACACATCGCCGGGGTCCGGGACGCCGCCGGCAGCGTCGTCGAACGGACGGAGGCCATGGGCGCCGGGGCCAGGAACGTGGCCACCAGCGTCGAGGACGTACGCGGGCACGCCGACGAGGGACGCTCCATGTCGTCGCAGTTGCAAGGCATCACGTCGGGCATTTCGTCCCTGACCGCCCGCCTGCAGGACCTGGTCGGCGGCGGCGGCGGTGGCCGGGCGATGGCCACGGGCGACAGTCAATAATGGGTTGATTCTGCAAGGCGGCTGAATATTCTGAGCCCCATTCCCTGATCCCAGGATGCGGGTGAACGTCTTGAAAGAAGCCCTGAAAGAAGCCGGCGAACATTACCGGGCCGGACGCCTCAAGGAAGCCCTGGTCCTGTATCGCCGGGTTCTCGACGGCGACCCGGAACAGACGGAAGCGTTGAACGGCTTGGCCCGGTTGTCCCTGGACATGGGACAGGGTCTGTCGGCGGCGACCCTGGTCCTGCGGTCGCTGGCCCGGGACCCGGAGTCGGCCCCGGCAATGCGTTTGCTGGATGAAGCCCTGGGCCGCATCGAGGGCCAGGAAGAGCGGGCCCAGGTCCTGTTCGAATATTCCGAAATCCTGAAGAGCCGGAAGTTGAGTGAGGCCGCCCTGGTCGAATACCGCCGGGCGCTCTACCTGAACCCGGCCCTGGCCCGCCACGACGATTTCGAGTCCATAACCCTGCTGGCCGACGGGAACCTCGAGGACGGCTGGACGGCCTTCGAATGGCGCAACACCATCGGCAGCCTGGGGCCGTTTACGGACAGGGTCTGGTCGGGGGAACCCCTCGCCGGAAAGACCGTCCTGGTTTGGGGCGAGCAGGGCATCGGCGACCAGATCATGTTCTCCACTTGCCTGCCCGATTTGATCGACGCCGCCGGACATGTTGTCGTCGCCGTCGATGAGCGCCTGGTCCCCCTTTTCCAGCGATCCTTCCCCGACGCCTCTGTTCACGGCGGCGGGCGTTTCACGCCGGATGGGGCGAGCGGGTTGGAGGCGGCCGACCGGCTTTCCGGTTATCCGCCGCCGGATTATTTCATTATGCAAGGGTCCCTGCCGCGTTTCTTTCGCCCGACCCTGGAGAGCTTCCCCCGTCGGGCGCACGGACTGCGGCCGGACCGGGAACGGGTGTCGTTCTGGCGGCGCCAACTCCGCGGGCTGGGTACGGGACCCGCGGTGGGCATCGCCTGGCGGTCGCTGAGGGAAAGCGGGGACAGAACCTATCCGGAATTCGATTTGTGGCGGCCCCTGCTGGAACGGCGGGGGATTTCCTTGGTCTGTCTTCAGGCCGGTGTGACGCCCGATGAAACGGCCTTGCTGGAGGAGCGTTTCGGGGTGCGGCTGCGGATCCTGCAAGGGCTCGACCCGGCAAACGACTTCGATGACACGGCGGCCCTGATCGCCGCCCTGGACGGGGTGGTGACGACCATGAATTCCGTGCAGTGGCTGTCCGCCGCCGTGGGCGTTCCGGTGTGGTCCATCGCCCGGGACAACCGCCGCCGGCACTGGCCCTTCCTGGGCGAAGAGCATTATCCCTGGTTCCCGGAGATGCACGCCTGCCTTGAAGAGGACGACGACCTCCTGCGCCGGGCCTTTGCAACGGCGGCACGGGAACTCCAACATCCTTAACGGGCCCTAAAATGGGTGTCCCGGCAACGGTTTGGGACGTTGCCGGGACTGGGGTTTGGGACGTGGGCTTGTGGTTGTCGGGTGATCGGTCAGTCAGGACTAACGTTTCACCCGCATCAGTTCCTCCAACATTTGGTCGGCGGTGCTGATGATTTTCGCGGATGCAGAATATGCCCTCTGCACCACGATCATATCGGTGAATTCCTCACCAATATCCACTGTCGAGGCTTCGAGCGAGCCTTGAATGGTTTGTCCCGCCGGGCCGTTGTCGGCAACGCGAAGGGTGTAGTCGCCGGAGGCCTCGGTGGCGTTCCAGGTGTTGCCGGTGCGGCTTTCCAGGCCGTTAACGTTGACGAAGGTGGCGATCGGCAGTTTGTAGATGGCGCGGGTTTCGCCGTTGTCGAACAGCGCCGTCACCAGGCCGTCGGCGGAAACCGTGACGCCGGCGAAGGTGCCGAAGCGGGAACCGTTCTGGTTGATGAACACCGGCGTGAAGCTGGCGCCGAACTGGGTCATGCCGTTGGCTTCCCTCAGGGTGCCGAAATCCAGGGAAATCTGTTTCACGTTGGAGGCATCGTCGTCCATGTGCGCCGCGCCGTTGGAAAAGTTCTTGATTTCCAGCTCGGCGATGTTGAAGGCGCTGGGCAGGCCGTCGCTGCCGAAGGCGATGGCCGGTTCCGTTCCCACCGTGATGGTGTTGGTCGCCGTGAAGATGCTGGAGCCGACGGTGCTGGAACCGTCCGGTTCGGTGATCGACACGCCGGACGAGACGATGGTGTAGTCGGTGCCGTCGGTCTTCGATTTCATGACAAGGGTGTTGTTGTTGGGGCTGTCCGACGCCCGCACCAGGACGCTGTCGCCGCTGAAGGCCGGATCGTTGGCCTCGATGGCTTTCTCAAGGTCGGCCAGCACCCGGTCCAGGGGGCCGTCCATGTAGATGGTCCTGTTGGCCCCGGTCGAGTCCTCCGCCTCGCCGGTGGTGAAGGTGTAGGTCAGGCTGTTGATGGTGAGCGTGCTTCCTGTGGCGGGCACGCCGGTGATCTTCAACTGTGTTTCGTCCGTGTACAGGGTGTCGCGCTTGCTAACCGTGAAGGCGATGGTCTGATCGGTCACCGAGACGCCGGTGCTGTCTTTCAGGCCCGTCGGGTCGATGGTGATGGAGTTGAGCCCGTTGTCTTCGAACAGAAGGGTGGTCGAACTGCCGGTGCTGACCTTGACCCGGTTGTTGGTGGTGTCGAAGTTGGAATCGCTGCTGTTGATGGCGCTCAACAGGGCCGAGACGTCGCCGGCCAGGGTGGTCGAGGCGGAGATATCCACCTTGAACGTGTTCAGCGTGCCGGCGGCGGCGGTGGTCGTGGTGGTGGTGAAGGTCTGGTTATCGGCGCCGCCGCCCCCGGTTTCCGTCGTTGACGGGGTCAGGGTGAAGGGCTGGGCGCTGGCGCTGGTCAGGCCGGGGTTGAGGGACGTCACCGTGACCACGGCGCCGACGGCGGTGGCGCTGACGTAAGGGTTGGCCGAGGTGTCGGCGTTGATCTTGGCGGCGATTTCCGCCGCCACCTTGGAGGTGTCCGTCGAAGACGCGGTGGTGGAAACGGTCACCGCGCCGCCGGCGAAATCGCCGGACGCGGCGAAGGTGGCGATGAAAATATCGCCGGCCTCGACCGTGCCGCCGACGGTCAGGGTCTGGCTTTTGGCGGTCGCGTTGGTGACCGAGCTGTCATTGTCGAAGATGTAGGTCTTTGTGGCCCCGCTGGTGCCCTGCTTGATGGTCACCGAGGCGCCGTCGGCGGGCCGGCGGGCGGCCCCCGTGGCGTCCGTGGCGTTGAATTCAAGCTGGCCGATATGCCGGTAGACCTTGGGGCTGGTGATGGCGCTTTCGATCTTCAGGTCCGTCGTCCCCTGGGGCGGCTCGATCCGCATTTTCCATTCGTTGTCCGCCGACGCCCGCTCGTACTGGACGCTCATGGTGTTGGCGTTGCCGAGACTGTCGAAGAACTGAACGTCGGTCTTGTGGGTGGTCCCGGCGGCGTCGTTGGCCGGCAGGTTGGCGCCGATGCCGATGCTGGTCGTCGACGACGCCGTGCCGCCGACACGGTTCAGGTTGACGGTCGACAGGTAATCCGTCGAAACGATGTTCTGGTTGGCGATGGTCAGGTTGGTGTTGGCCGGTTTGACCACGCCTGCGGATGTCGTCGGCCAACCCTGCAGGTAAAAGCCGGAGGTGTTGCGCAGGTAGCCCTGGTTGTCCATGTAGAAGGAGCCGGACCGGGTGTAGAGGAACTGATCATCCACGGTGGGGGTCGCCGCTTCGTTGACGACGAAGAAGCCGTTGCCGGAAATGCCGAAGTCGGTGGTCGAGGTCGAGGCCTGCAGCAATCCCTGAATGCCCGTGTCCTGGCGGGGCTTCGACTGCACGCCGCCGGCGGAATAGAAGGTGGCGCTGGTCTGCTTGGTGACCAGGGACTGGAAGTTGACCGTGGTGTTCTTGTAACCGACCGTGGATACGTTGGTGATGTTGTCGGAAATCGCGCCCATGGCGCTCGATTGCGCGGTCAGTCCCGATACGCCCGAGGACAAAGCACCGAATAAGCTCATTTTCCTTCTCCTTCCTTTCGCCGCCCCTTCGGCGGCGGCCGATTGTCTTGTGTCTTGGTTCTGGTCTTAATTCGTGGTGGTGGTCGTCGTCGTTTTCGTTTCCCGGATGCCGAGAACGGTGTCGAGACCGGTTTTCACGTCGTTCATGTAAAGCGAGGCGACACCCTTTTCGGCGCCGGCGCCGGTGACCCGGCCGAACACCGTCTGGCTGACGCCGACCGGCTTGCCTTCATGGTCGAGGCCGTTGACGACGGCGGTATAGGAGCCGTCGGGCTGGGCCATGCCGGACTGGTTCTTGCCGTCCCAGGTGAAGGTCTGCTGCCCCGGGTCCAGGCTGGCGTCGCTGGTGTGGACCGCCATGCCCTTGGAATTGACGATGGTAATGGTGGCCGAGGTCGGCTTGGTGTCGAACTTGTAGGTAAACTTGGCGCTGCCCTTTTCCAGGTGGAAGGCGCTGCCGGTGGCTTCCACCGTGTTGCCGATGAAATCGACCATGGTCGCGACCTGGTTGGTCTGTTCCACGTTCAACAGCTTTTCCAGGTTGGAGTTCTGGTAGATTTGCTGTTCGACGCTGGCGAACTGAACCAGTTGCGAGGTGAATTCGTTGGCGTCCATGGGATCCAGCGGGTCCTGATTTTTCAACTGCGTGACCAGAAGGTTGAGGAACCGGTTCAGGTCTTCATTCAGCTTGCCGGCGGCTTCACCCGATTTTGTCGTCGGGTCGAGGCTGGTGGCGGCGGCGGAGGTGGTGGTGAACATGTCCGGTTACTCCCTATGCGCTGACATCGACGCGGGTGTCGGTGATGATGTTCCGCCGCATGCCGGCGAGTTCTTCTTCCAGGGTCAATTCGTCGCCGAAGTCCGGCGCATCCTCTTCGCCGCCGCCTTGGGAACCACCGGCCATTTGCGAACCGTCGTCCTGTTCGCGGAGGTTGAAGCTGAGGCTTTCGTCATCGGCCTGCAGTCCCGCCTGTTGCAGGGCCTGCTGCAATTCCTTGGAGTCCTTCTGCAACAGGTCCAGGGTGTTCTTGTTGTCCGCCGTGACCACGGCGATCAGCCGGCCGTCCTGACCGATTTCCATCTGCACGTCGATGCGGCCCAGTTCCGCCGGTTTCAACTGAATGGAAATGCGGTCGTTGCCCGCGTTCAGGGCCTTGTTGATCTGTACAGAAACCTGATCGGCGACGGCGTGGTTGGGCAAGGTGAACCGGGGCGCGTTGGCGGCCTGGGGCGAGGTGTTCTGCTGCGCCTGCTGGGCGGCGGAGGAACTGTTGGGGGCGGCGGCGACGGGGGTGTCGCCGGTGCCGGAAAGGGGGGTCGGGTTTGCGCCGGATTGCATCGTGCCATGGACCCCGGCCTTGGCGTCGACGGCGGCGGCGTTAACGGCCTGGGCCTGGGTGCCGGTGGCCTGCTGGGCCGCCTGTTGGACTTGGGCGGCGGCTCCGCCCGCTTGGGCCGCGGCCTGCTGGGCCTGGGCCGTGGCATTGGCGTTGTTGGCCCCCTGGGACTGCTGACTGCGCAGGGACGGGGTGGTCGAATCGGCGGCGAGAACCGTGTTCCTGACCAGCCCGGCGCTGGGCTTGGAGACCAGGGTGTCCTTCTCGTCGCTGACCGAGACGGACACGTCGATCTTGTTGCCGTTGCCGACCATTCTGGACAGGCGGGAGGCCTGCTCGTCGGCCTTGGTGGCTTCTTTCGTCTGCACTTCGTTCGCCGCCTGCATCCCGGCCAGGGCGTTGTTTTGCGCCTGCGACTGGGATTGAGTCTGGCCCTGGGCGGCGGCCTGGCTTTGTCCCTGCGTCTGGGATTTCCGGACGGCTGCGGCGGCGCTCATGGCGTTGCTCTCGCCGCCTTCGGCCTGTTTCGAGACGTTGGCCTGCGCCACTTGCAGTCCTTCCGTGGCGTTGACCTTCTGGGTGCCGCTCTGGGTCTTGGCTTGCGCCTTGGCGGCGGCCTGACCCGGCAAATTGTTTTCCTGGGCGTTGGCAAGCAGGCTGTTCAGCATCTGCTTCGCGGTCGCGGCGGTGGCGCCGTCCTGTCCGTTGGCCCCTTTGTTGGCGGCGGCGGAGGCATTGGCCTGATCGCCCTTCACCGCGCCCTGTTCGCCGCCGTTACCGTCCGTGGCGGCGACGGATTCCCGACCGGCGCCGTCGCGCCCCGGTGCGTCGTCGTTTCCGGCATTGGCCGGGCGGTCGTCCCGGGCGGCGGTTTCACCATGGTTGTCGTTCGGCCGGGAATCCGATTGTCCGGCGTTGGAGGCTTGGGACCTGTCGGAGGCATGATCCCGCGGGCGGTCGTTGCCGTAATCGTCCGCGCGCCCGGCAGGGGCGGCGGTGTCCTGGTCCCGTCCCCTATGCGAGGCGTCGTCGGCGTCGGCCCGGTTCCCCGGATGGTCGTTCCGGTCGTCGCCCCGGTCGTAGGCGTAATCGTCGGACGGCGGCGAGTACTCCGGGCGCTCACCGACAGAGGAAATCCCGGCCCGGTCGGACAGGGCGTTCAGGCCGCTGTCCAGGCGGCTGCTGCTTTTGCGGATGATCGCCGCAAAATCGATTCCATTGCCCTGGGCCTGTCCCTTGGCGGAAGAGATGACGCTTTCCGCCGCGATGCCGGATTTTACCGTACTGATGTCCGAAGCCATGGTTGTTCCTCGCTAAATAGGATCGGTGGTCTAACTCGCCCTCTATCTAGCAAAGACCGGGCCAACTTTTTGGCACGGTTTAACTTGTTGAAATTATTTGCAAAAATTAGCCGTTGATCATCGAGGAGCCGTGACGGGCCTTGCCGCCCGGCAAAACTTTCTCATCCGTGATGGGAATTTTGTTCCCTAACCCTTCAAGGAGAGCTCTGTCACCATTACGCGGCGGATGTCTTCGAACAGCGGCTGCCACGGGTCGTTCTTATTCTTGCCGAAAAAGGTGGAGTTGGGGAACCAGATGGCGTCACCGGTGCCCATCATCAGATAATGAGGGGTTTCGCCGATGAAACACAAGGTCCTGACGCCGAGGGCCCCGGACAGCTCGGAGGCGGCGGTGAGACAGGAGACGACCATATCCAGGTTGCAGGCGAGGGCGGCGACGCCGTCGATGTCGTCCCTGTAGTCCAGGTCGTCCCAGGTGTGGATGGTAACGCCGTACTTTTCGCGGGCTTCCCGGATACCGTCTTCGGCGTCGGCATAGACCAGCGAGACGAAGTCCACGCCCGGGATGGTCAGGACAGGCGCCATGTCTTCGATGGAGGCGTAATAATGGGCGCTATCAACCCCGGCCCCGGTGCTGTTCCAGTGAAGACCGATTTTCGGTCCCGGGCCGAGGGCGTCGAGTCTTTCTTTCCAAAACGCCCGTTTGGCCGGGTCCACTTTCAGGTAGGCGTAATCGTCGGCGAGGGTGGGGAAGGAGTCCACTGTCGGACGTAGGAACCGCCCCAATCCGGGAGTCGGGCATTGGAAATCGAAATGCCGCTTGCCGTATTCGGCGGTGACGTAGGGGAAGGGCCGGATTTCGGCCTCGGGAAACGAGCGGGTGAACAGGTCGACGAGCCGTTTCGTGCATTCGATGGTCACCCGGCCCCCCTGCCGCAACACATCGGGGATCATGCTGGCGTAGAGGATTTCGTCGCCCAGTCCCTGTTCTCCCCAAAGGAAGATGTCCTTATCTTTCAGGGGGGAGCCATCCCAAGGGGCATGCCGGAAATGGCGTTCCGGGGAGTCCCGGTTGTGGGTGTGGAAACGCCATTCATAGCGTTTCCAGCCCGTTGTCAGGTTCCCCTGTTCAAATTCCACCAGGGCCAGGTTCATCTGGGCGTCGGCATTGTCGGGGCGCAGGGCGATGGCCTTGCGCCAATGCTTCTCCGCCTCCTCGCGCCTGCCGGCCTGGCGCAGCACCAGACCGAGATTGGTGTGCGCCTCCACATAATCGGGGTTGGCGGCGAGGGCCCTCTGGTAGAACGCCGTGGCGTCATAAAGCGGGTCGAGACGGCGGCGCAGGTTGCCCAGGTAGTAATTGGGTTCGGCGGCCTCCGGGTCGAGTTCCAGGGCCTTGACGTAGTGTTCTTCCGCTTCCTCGAGCCTCTCGGCGGCTTCCAGGGCCACGCCCAGATTGAAATGAAGGTCGCTCGAGGCGGGGCCGTGGCCGATAAGCAGGCCATAGTGTTCGATGGCGTCTTCGTAGCGTCCCATCTTTTTCAGAAGACCGGCAAGATTTTTCCGGGCCAGCAGGTTGCCGGGCTCCACCGCCAGGGCATGGCCGAAATGGGAGAGGGCCTCTTCGTTGATTTCCAGTTCCGCCAGCGCCGTCCCCAGGTTGTTGTTCAACTCCGCATTGTCCGGGTCCGCTTGCAGGGCTTGGGACAAGTGGTTGCGGGCCTGTTCGAAATCGCCTTTTCCCATGGCGATGCCACCCAGCAACTGCAGGGCGAGGGGATTGCCGGGGGCGAGGGCGAGGGCCTCGCCATAGGCTTGCCGGGCCTCATCCATGCGTCCCGCCTTTTGAAGCTGGACACCCTTCTGCAGCAGGACGATGGCTTGATGCGGTGCGTTTGCGTTCATGTGACCCTGTTATGACAAGGAAAGATTACCCCACGGTAAAGAATTTCCGTTGACAAACCTTGTATTAGCTAAATCCCGCCAAATATATTACACTGACGTGCTTTCTAGAATTGAACCAGTGGATGGCATCAGAATGATGACTGTCGAAAGACAACAGGCCGGGACCGGGTTATCCCCTGGGCTCACGGCCGCGCAATCAAACCATTGTGATGTTGCCGCAAAAGGCCCGAGGCGCTGAACTGACGGAGAAACCGCCATGCGCGTGTTGTTAGTCGTTTACGACAATGATTCCTACACCCACCTGTTCCCCATGGGGCTGGGCTATGTCGCCGCCGTCCTGGAAGGGCAGGGACACGAGGTCGAGGTCTACAGCCAGGACCTGCACCATTACCCGGACGAGCATCTGACCCGGTTCCTCGACGACCATGAATTCGACGTGGTCGCGGTCAGCGTCATCGCCGGCTATTATCAGTACCGGAAGCTGCTGAGTCTTTCCAACGCCATCAACCGGTCGAAGAAGCGCCCCCTTTACATGCTGGGCGGTTACGGCCCGACGCCGGAGCCGGCCTACTTTATCGAAAAGACCGGGGCCGACATCGTCGTCATGGGCGAGGGCGAGGAAACCGCCGTGGTCCTGATGAAGGCGCTTGAGGACAAGACCCCGCTGGCCGACGTCGCCGGCATCGCCTTTCGCGACGGCAAGGACATCACCGTCAACCCCAGGCGTCCCCTGATCGAGGATCTGGACACCATCCCTTGGCCCGCGTACCATAAATTTCCAATCGAATATTACCGGCTGGAAAAGGAGCCCCGTGGGACGGCGACGGACTTCAGCCTGCCGCTGATGTCGGCCCGGGGCTGCACCTTCAAATGCACCTTCTGCTATCGCATGGACACGGGCTACCGGGCCCGTGATCCGAAAAACCTGCTCGACGAGGTGGAGTACCTGCACAAGGAATACGGCATCACCTATTTTTCCTTCCAGGACGACCTGCTGATGTCGTCGGTCTCCCACACGGAAGAGGTCTGCCGGGAATTCGAGCGGCGCAAGCTGCCGGTCAAATGGAACTGCAACGGCCGCCTGAATTATTGCTCCGAGGAATTGATCCGGATGATGAAACAGGCTGGCTGCGTCTTCATCAACTACGGCATCGAGGCCATGGATGACGAGGTCCTGAAGAACATGAAAAAGGGCCTGCGCACGGAGATGATCGTCAAGGGCATTCAGATGACCCTGGACGAGGGGATCAGCCCGGGCCTGAACATGATGTTCGGCAACATCGGCGATAACCGGGAGACCCTGAAGAAGGCGGTTGATTTTCTGCTCGAATACGACGATTTCGCCCAGATGCGGACCATTCGCCCGGTGACGCCCTATCCCGGCTCACCACTCTATTACGACGCCATCGAAAAAGGGCTGATCAAGGACATTGCCGATTTCTATGAAAACAAGCACGTCAATTCAGACCTGCTGGCGGCCAACTTCACGGAATTGAGCGACGACGAGTTTTACCAATGCCTGACCGAGGCCAACACGGTGCTGCTCAGCAATTACCATGAAATGGCCAAAAAGCAGGCCCTGGACCAGGTCACCAACCTGTACAGGGACCGCCAGGTCGGCTTCCGGGGGTTCCGTCAGATTTAGGGCTTGCGGGCCTTAAGCGTCACATCTGCTTCTTGAATTCGAAGCCGGCGAGGATGATGTCGTCGATGTCGATGTAACGGTACGTGCCCATGCGCCCGACGGAAAAGACGTTGTCGGGCAGGTCGTCGATGTATCTCTGCGCCCGATCCACTTCCACCTGCATCATCATCGGATAGAGCTTGTTCTTGGTCGAGGGGATCTCGATCACCAGCAGGGAGTTGGGGGATTTGTGCTGGGTGAATTGCTTGTATTCGACGACCCGGGTGATTTTCGTTTCCGGGTTGGGGTAGTAGATGAAATAGACGTCTTCCGGGAAAATTCTTTCCCCCGGCAGGACCATGAAGTGGCAGTCCCGCCCCATGTAGCGCAATTCGCCGTGGCGGTTGTCCATCAGGACGTCCGGCGAGATGGTGCTGACGATGATATCGCTTGTCACCCGTTCGCCGTCGGCCAGGACCAGGGTGGAGTTGTCCAGATCGTAGGTGACGATCTCCGCATTGAGGCGGACGTTGCAGCCCTCGAGCAGGTAGTCGAACCACTTGTTGTAGCCGTCGGCGGGGATAGGATAGCAGTTGTACCAGTCCTTGAATTCGTGCCGCTCGCCGGATTCCAGGGCGTTTCGTTTCATGGTCGCGGCCATGCCGAAATCCATTTCGGCGTTGGATTCCAGCATCCAGGCCTTCTTGTTGAAGCTTTCGTTGAAGCGCCGGTAGATGGTCGGCCCCATGCGCTGGATATAGAATTCCTCATAGTTGGAGCCCTCGGCCACGTCGGGGCGGGCCTCCAGTTCGGCGTAGACCTGTTCCGCTTCGGGCAACTTGTCGATGTCGTCCTCGTGGGGCGGATAGGTGAAGAACATGTCCAGGTCGTCCTGGTAGTTGTAGTTGATCTTCTTCAGATCCCTGAGCGGCACCACCTTGTTGAGGAACTCATAGGCCTCCGGATAGGGAGACAGAAAGTGACGCGGCCCCCAGGTGTAGGGGTGCCCGGCGTAGGTGAAGGTACGGCAGCCGCCGCCCGTCACCGGCGCTTTTTCCAAGACCGTGACGTCCCACCCTTTTTGTTGCAGGGCCCAGGCGTACATGCATCCCGAGACGCCGGAACCGATGACTGTTGCTTTTTTCATGATGGGTCTCTTTCCAATGCCTATGGTGTCAAAAGTTCTTTCAGCCGGGCGGTGTAGGCCATGGCCTCGTCCGGGTCCGAGCCGTCGGGCGACCAGTCGGGGAACAGGCTGTCCCCTTCGGCGAGGAAGGGGCCGGGCTTGTTTTCGTGGTAGATGACCGGGTCGGTCAGGGGCATCACCATGTGATAGGTGTTGACCTCGACACGGTAGATGTCCCCCTGCCTCAAATCGGCGCAGTCGATGACATCGCCGGCCTCGTTGAAGGTGAACAGCCCCAAGCCCCCTTCCATGACGTGAAAGCAGTCGCCCTTATGGGTGTGCAGGTGGGGCCGGTAATACCGGCCCGGACGCTCGAGGACAACCATGTCGTGGTGGTCCGAGGCCGGCTCGCTGTGCAGGCAGACGCGCACGTTGGAGCCGTCTCTTTGCGCGGAAATCTGTCTCAGCTCGTCGATGGTCTCGGCGGTGATACGCACCGGCCTGGACTTGCAAAAAAAGGCGACCGTCTTGGCGCCGGTGTCTTCCCAAATCTTCTCGGCGTCGGGATTGATCAGGGATATCCGGGATATGTTCATTCTTCTTGTTCCTCGTCACTCAGGTCTTGCGGCGCATCGGCGAAACTGACGCCGCGGCTATCGAGAAAGGCCTCCGCCCGCTTGTCCAGGGGCGGGATTTCCCGGTCGAGAAAGGCGGCGATCTTGAAATCCTCGTCCCGCTTTCTCCAATATTCCTGGTTCTTGAATTTCCGCAGTGCGCTCATTCTGATCTTTTCAATGTCTTCGCCGGGCCGCTCGTTCAGGCGCCAGGACAGGAAGTAAAGCAAGCAGGTGATGGTCGGGTTGTCGGCGTAGGCCTGCTGCAGGCCTTCGAGCCATTTGACAGCGTTCCGCAGGCGCGGGCGCGACGGCGAATAGACGGCGGGCAATCTGGCGAAGTTGCAGATGGAATTGAACGTGAACCAGATTTCATTGACCTGCTCTCTGCCGGGAACCGTGGAAACGTCCAGATCGAATACATCGTAACCGGTTAACAAGCCCTTACTGTCCCCGGCGTCCTTGAAGGCCCCTTCGCGGATGGGGTTGAAGTTGACGGTGGTTCCCCGCTCGGTGACGCTCTCGTCGGGGCGGGCGTCCATGCCGCCATAGGCCAGATAGGCGTCCGTGTTGCGCAGCGGCTGATAATTGAACAGGTTCATCCAGTCGAGGCCAGCGCTCATGCCGACGGCCAGGGAATCAAGCATCTGCCCGAAGCGTTCGTCGGGCAGGCCAAGGATGAAATTGACGATGTAATGAATCTTCGGATACGCCTTCGTCCGCTCGGCAAAAGCGGCGAAGGTTTCCAGGCTGGCGGGTTTCCTCACCTGGCGGAGCATTTCCGGGTTTCCCGTTTCCAGCCCGACGGTGAACCCCCGGCAGCCGCTGTCCTGCATGGCCTGCAGCATTTCGTCGCTGACGGCGGCGGCGATCAGGCCGTTGTTGGCGCACCAGGTGGCGCCGGGCAGGCGTCGGGCGATCAGGCGGAACAGCTCAAGGGCGTTGCCCCGGTCGTACAGAAGGTCGTCGTCCAGCCATTCGAAGTGACGAACCCCGTGGCGCTCCCATAAATGAACCATTTCCTCGACGACGCTTTCGGCGTCCCGCACCCGCACGGACCGGCCGTTGAAATTGCGCACGGCGCAGAACGTGCAGTGGGCCCGGCAGCCCCGGCGGGACAGCACGGTGGCGAAGGGCACGCCGGTTCCGCGCATGCGCGAGAAATTGTTCAGGGAGCCGGCCTTGTTGTAGCCGCCGATGTCGATGCGGGCGTACTGCCGGCGGATGTCCATATCGACCTCGCCGCCGTTGACGATCCGCGTGCTCCGCAAGAGACCGTCATCGTCCAGCATCGAAAGGTTGTCGGGCAAGGCGTTGGATGAGTCGCGGACATAGGCGAAAAAGTCGGCGAAGGCCTTTTCGCCCTCGTTGTGGACGACCATGTCGGCATGACCGGTGGCGAGGATGGCCTCCGGGTCCGCCGTCGCGGCGACGCCGCCGACCATGATGAAGAGGCCGGGATGGTTGTCCCGGATGTAGGCGAGAACCTGATTCAATTGCCCCCGGGTGGAATCGAACATGAAGGAAACGCCGATAACAGGCGCACCCAATTCGCCGATGGCCCTTTCAAGGGCCTGCCGCCAGGCCTGGTCCAGGTCCGCCAGGGCGTCCGTCTCTTGACCCGCCGTGATGACGACGTTGTTCAGGTCGACGATGCGTGCGGGCAGGCCGATGCCGTCGCAGACGGTGGCCAGGTAGAGCAGGCCCTGCGGCGGGTAGGCGAAGTAACCCAGGTTGCGGGCCACGTCGGACCTGACGGCGGAAGGAGGCACCTGGGGAATTTGAACGAAGACGACGCCGTCGGCGAAGGTGGCCTCGCCATAACGCCCGATGAGCCCGTCCAAGGCCGCCTTCGTGTCACGTTGATCCACTTGCTTTTCCATTCACAACAGCTCCCGGCACCATTGTTGGTAGGTGGGGAGAACCATGCCGGTTTCCCGCAGGAATTTTTCCGGGTCGAGGGTGGATTTCAGAGGCCGCTTGTCGCGGACGGGAAAGTCGGACAATCGACACCGGACGATCTCCACCGGTTGCGGGTGCGTGGCCGACCGTTCCCGGATGAGAAGTTTCAGCAAATCATAACGGGAAATTTCTTCCGGCCCGGCGAGATGGTAGAGGCCGGAAAGATTGTTCTCGATGGCAAGGGCAATGCCCCTCGCTGCGTCGGTGACCCGGACCGGCGTAATCACCTGATCGACGGGACAGGGGATCGGGGTGTTCTCGTCGAAGGCCCTGAACCAGGCCTCGAAGCCGGTGCGGTCGTTCCTGTCCGGCCCCATGACCCGGGAAAGGCGGATGATAACATGGTCTTCCGCGGCCTGTTGCAGATAGCTCTCCACCTCCAGCTTCATGCGGCCATAGGCGGCATAGGGATTGGGGGCATCCCGTTCCGTCGGCGGCGGGCCCTGGTCGCGATAGAAGACGGCCTCGCTGGAAATGAACACCGGCTTGACGCCGTGTTCCAGACACCAGTCTATGGCGTCAATGGCGGACAACACATTCACCTCCCGCGCCCGTTCCGGTTCGGCGGCGCAGGTTTCGATGTCGATGACGGCGTGCAGGATGACGCAATGGGAAATGGAACCGGCCTCGGCCTCGGAAATGACGTCGCCGAGTTTCATGGTCCGGGCGTCGAAGCGGCGCCCGTTTGACAGGGGTCTCGAACCGTAGAGGGGGAGGGCGCGGGAAGGGCCGATATTTTCCGTCAAGGCCGACCCCACATAGCCCGAGGCTCCGGTAATGAGAATTTTCTCTCGCATGGTGGATAATCCCGCGATCTCGGGCGCAGTTTCGAGTGTCTTTACCCGACATTACGTGGGCTGTTTTACCTTTTCGTTAATGGAGCCCGGCACGTCATCTTGGCGACCTGTTATCGGTTCTCAGGTCGTAATAACTGTCATGTTTCACCGAATTGACCTATGCTCGTCTCTCGTATTGTCAGGTGCCATATATAGCTCGGGTTAAAATGCTCACCATATTGGATATTGGCTGTCGCTATGGGGTTTTCCCTTTGTTCGCCAAAACTTATGAAAAATTCGAGTATGTTGGCGTAGATGCCGACAGGGGGGAAATTTTACGTCTAGAAAAGAAATATGAAAACAAGAAGATAGAATTCCATTCCGCTTTCCTGGGTAAAGAGTGTGGTGAAGTTGAACTGAATGTCGGCCATCATAAGGGGTACAATTCTTCAAAGCATATGAACGAAAACAGCCTATGGTTCAGTCGGATAAGGGCCGGCGAGAGCGGTGTCGAAGAAAAGAAAACGGTCACTGCTTATCGGTCTGGAGATTGGATTGCCGATACAATCAAGGCGGATAACAAACTTATCGTCAAACTCGACATCGAGGGGAGTGAACTGGATTTCCTAAAGGGATTGAATCCAGGCAGTTTTGATCGAATAGAAGCATTTATTGTCGAAGCGCATTTTGATGGCCCTTATTTGAGCGAATCCAGTTTCAGCTCCATCAGTTCATTTTTGGCGGCAAAGGGGTATTGGCTGGTGTCGCTCGATTTGGAAAAAGGTTCGATTTCCAAATATTGTGAGCCAGCCGACCAAATTCCCTTGTGTTCCACCGCAATCTTTTTAAAGTCCGGCTATAAACCCGTTCCGGCGAACAAGCAGACCCTTCCGGCGGAGCATACGTGTGATGTCCTCTTTGCCTTGAAGCTTGAAGGTTTGTTGTTCGAATCTCTGTTAAGAATTAAGTACCCCGAACTGAAATCTTTCAGACTCTTCGAGGATTATAAATTCATGATAGGGCATAAATTCAACAGGCTGAAAAAGTCGCCTTATTTCGATGTCGAGGAACTTGCCTCAAACTTCGAATTGATCTTCGGGGAAAAACTGCCACTGGTTTCCGATTTTTATCAATCGGATTTTTTCAACCCGGTTTAGGTCCTGGCCGGGGGGTCACTCGAAATAAATAAAACCGCAATCCCCCGTATAGCCCCACTGTTCGTAGAGCCAGATCCAGGCCTCGGGGGTGTAAAAGCTCATGCAGGTGAGCTGCCAGTAGAGCAGGTTGGCCTTTTCCCTTTCGTCCCGGAAGGATTCCACGCACAGCCAGGCCTTGTCTTTCGACACCCGCTGCATTTCCCGGACCGCCTTTTCCAGGTCGAAGACTTCCAGGTTGTGGAAGGTGTTGATGGAGAAGACGAAGTCGAAACTGTCGTCCTCCCAGGGCAGGGCGGTGCAGTCGCCGACCTGCAGGCGGTCGCGGATTTCCTCCTTGCCGTGGGCGATGCCGTATTCGGAAATGTCGATGCCGTTCACCTCCAGCCCCGGCACCGCCTGGGTCAGTTCATAGAGCAGGAAGGCCTTGCCGCAGCCGATGTCGAGGACCCGGTCGCCGGCCTTGAGGCCGTAGTGCCGGGCGATGTCCTCGGCGATGGGCCGCCAGCGGCCGTCATAGCGGTAGCCGCCATAGCCGTACTGCCTGGGCCCGTCCCAGTAATCCGCGCCCCATTGCCGGGCGACGGCGGCGCATTCGGCCTTGTCGTGTTCGACCACCCGCTGCACATAGTCCCGCTCGGTGGATTTCTGGTATTTGGCGAGGAAGTTGATTTCAGTCATCAGACGAATACCGCATGGTCCGGGTCCTGGTTGAGGATGTCCATCAGGGCGAGGTTCTTGGCGTGGGCGATGCAATGATGGCCGCATGATTGTGTCGGGTCGAAGGCGTAAAGCCTGTCCCGGGTTTCATCGCTGAACCACATCTCCCGGAAGGAGCGTTCCTTGATGGAGCCCAGCAGCCCCGCCTCGGCGTAGGCCTTGTCCTGGCAGGTGTAGACATTGCAATCGGCGCCGATGACGGTCAGGAATTGCAGGAACGGGCACATGGAATAATCCTTGTCGAAGCGTTCCTCCGTCTCGTGGTAGTGGTTGACGATGGCGAAATCCTTATCGTTGAGGGTTTCCGCCTGGCGAATCTGTTCGCCGACCACGTCGGATAATTCCCGGTGATAGAGGTTGTTTTCCCGGCCGTCGTTGCTGATCACGGCGGCGGAAATCTTGACGTGGGAAACGCCGCAGTCCTTGAGCAGCCTGCAGGCCTCGAGGAGATGCCGGTGGTTGTCCCGGCCGACGATGAAACTGGTGCCGAGGACGCATTTCGACTTCCGCGCGGCGAAGGCCCGCAGGTTTTCCAGCAGCTTGGTGAAGGCGCCGGTTTCCAGAGACCGGGCCTTGGCGTAGCTGGCGTCGTCCCAGCCGTCCAGGGAGACCCGAAGCCAGGTTCCGTATTCGGCGAAGGCGTCGGCCATGGGGCCTTGCAGATTGGCGCCGTTGGTCAGGGTCGCCACCTGGACGCCGCCACGGGCCAGGGTCTCCACATGGCGGGGAAGGGGTTTGTAGAGTAAAGGTTCGCCGCCGCCGGAGAAGGTCACCGCCCGGACCCCCATGGCGATGACGTCGTCGATGATCTCGTCCATTTTCCCGTCGGGGATGCGGTCGTCCAGGTCCATCCCCTCGCCGAGTTGCAGGTTGCTGACCCGGTAGGCGCAGTACCAGCAGTCATGATTGCAGCGGTTGATGGGTTTGATGCGCACGTGCACCGGGGCCACAACCCGCCCTTCGCGCAGGGCCGCCAGATGGTCGGGGAAATTCAGGAACTTCAGATTGCTGTAGACGTTGGCCATGCCGTTTCCTTCACGAGACCGCGAGGCGGATGCGCTCGGCGATCTGCTCCGGTTGCAGGCCGAACTGTTCCATCATCAGGTCCTGGGACCCGTAACCGGCGGGGAACGTGTCGGGGATGCCGATGCGCACCACCTTCGGCAGGGGCGCCGGGGTGTTTTCCAGCAACACCGCGCCGACGGCGCTTGCCAGTCCGCCTTGCAGGGTGTGTTCCTCGACGGTGACCAGGGTTTCGACACGGCCCGCCAAATCCAGGACGGCCTCGCCGTCCAGGGGTTTCAGGGTGTGCATGTTGACGACGCCGCAGTCGATGCCGTCCGCTTGCAGGATGTCGGCCGCCTTGAGGGCGCGGGCGACCATGACGCCGCAGGCGATGATGCCGACGCGCCCCGGCTCGCGGAGCGTGATGGCCTTGCCGATTTCAAAGCCGTCTTCCTCCCTGGACACGATCGGGTCGCCGCCCTTTCCGAGGCGGATGTAGATGGGTCCCGGCCAGTCGAGCCCGGCCTCCATGAAGCGGACCATCTCGTCCGCGTCCGTCGGCGCGACCACGGTCATGTTGGGCAGGGCGGTCATGATGGCGATGTCCTCCGTCGCCAGATGGGTGGCCCCGAGGGGGGCATAGACCAGCCCGCCGCCGTTGCCGATCAGCCGCACGGGCAGATTTTGCAGACACAGATCCACCGCCACCTGTTCGAAACAGCGCCGGGTCAGGAAGGTGGCGATGGTGTTGACGTAGGGAACCAGTCCCTCCATGGCCATGCCGGCGGCCATGCCGACCACGTTTTGTTCGGCCACCCCTTCCATGAAGAACCTGTCGGGCATGGCCCGGCGCATGTCGTCCAGCACGCCGACGCCCAGGTCCGAGCCGATGAAGACGACGCGGCCGTCCCGCTTGGCCAGGTCGAAAACCTTATTCAGACAAGTCTTGCGCATGACGCCCCCCCAAGGCCTGGAACAAGGCGTCAATCTGATCAGGTTTCAGGTTGGACTTGTGATGCCAGGACGGTTTGTGTTCGGCCAGGGGGATTCCCTTGCCCTTGACCGTGTGGCAGATCACCGCATTGGGCTTGCCGGTCTCGAAGGGCAGGCGGGAGAGGGTCTCGCGCAGTTCGTCCAGGCAATGGCCGTCCACTTCAACTGTATGGAAGTTGAACGCGCGCCATTTGTCGGCGAGGGGCTCCAGGTCTTGCACCACCCGCGTTTCGCCATAGGACTGGATCTTGTTGTAATCGACGAGGACGGTCAGATTGTCCAGCCCGTGTTTGCCCGCGCACATGGCCGCCTCCCACACGGAGCCTTCGTTGATTTCCCCGTCGCCGGTGGCGACGAAGACCCGGTGTCCGCGCTTTTGCACCCGCGCCGCCAGGGCCATGCCGAGGCCGATGGACAGGCCGTGGCCGAGGGCCCCCGTCGAGGCTTCTACCCCGGGGATTTTTCCCCGTTCCGGATGGCCGCCGAGGAAGCTGTCCCGGCGGCAGAAGTCCCGCAGTTCCGATTTCGGGAAATATCCCTTGTCGGCGAGAAGGGCGTAAAGCGCCAGACAGCCGTGACCCTTCGACAGGATGAAGCGGTCGCGGGTCGCCATGTCCGGGTCGGTGGGGTCGTGGGTGAGAATGTGGTCGTAGAGGACGCGAACGATTTCAATCAGGGACAGGGAGGAGCCGATATGCCCACGCCCGCCCCCGTCCAGGGCTTCGACCACTAGTCTTCTCAGATATAGGGAGCGGGAATCCAACGGTCCCTCGGGCTCACGCATGTCCATGCTTTCTGTCATGTTGCTCACGGCGGCGTCCATTCTTGAACGTCATGGCTTAATATAAGCCATCGTTCGGCTTTTAACAATTGCCGCCGTTGAACGTCCTCCCTGTCACCCAGGATTCCGGCGGCTTGCCGGCGCCGCCATCGCTCCGGCAGGAACTCGTTGAGCAGGATCATGCACCAGCGCAGGGCGTAAAACGGCAGGGACAGATCAAGCCGCCCGGCAAAACCAGGATCGTCGGAAAAGATGTCCAGGCATCCCCGCAGGAAACGCCGGCGCTGTTCCGGGCTCAGGGACATGCCCGGGTGCAGGACGAAGTCGCTGACAAGCTTGACCGGATCGTCCCAGCCGAAGTACTCGAAGTCGACGAAGACCAGGGACCCGTCCCGCCGCCTGAGGGCGTTGTGAAAACCGAAATCGGAAGGGCTGAGGGTGCGGTGGAGCACGGCCCGGTTCGACAGGACGGGGTCGGCGTCCGTCAGCAGGGTGCACAGGCGGGGGCGGAATCGGGCTTGCAGGAAATCGGCCAGGGCCGGGTGTTCGTCGCCGGCGGCGAGCAGGGCTTCATATCGGGCTTCGATCTGACTCGTCAGGATGGCGAAGGAGAGGCAGGCTTCCGAGGCTTCCGGCAGGGCGGCGGCATCTTCCATCCGGGACAGTCTTTTCAGGGTCGCGGCGAAGGCGAGCGCCTGGTCGATGTCTTGTTCGGTCGGCGACTCTACGGGATGCCCGTTGATCCACTGGAACAGGGCGACGGCGGCCTCGTCATCCTGGCCCAGGGGCTCCGGGACAACGGTGACGCCATGGGCGGTGAGAAACGACAGCCCGGCGACTTCCGCCCCCAGCCGGTCCCGCTCGTCGCCCGGGCTGGTGGGGTACAGTTTCAGGGCCAGGTCCAGGCCACTCTCGCAGCGGATGTGGAACAGCCGGTTGTTGGCCCCGTGGCCGACGGGAAGGGCCTCGGCGGGCGTTTCCCCGGTGCGGCTTTCGATCAACTCGCGCCAGCGCCTATCCATGAAAGACGGCCCGGTCGATGTCCGCCCAGGAGCGGCAGAGTGTCAGCCCGTCGGGGCAGGGCGGGCCGGGTTCCGGCTCGAAGAGCAGGCTCTTCACATGGGACGGGTAGGCCGGACAGGCGAAGACTTCGCGCAGGTCGTCGATGAACAGGGTGCAGCCGGCGGCCCCGATCATGGCGCATTTTTCCATACGGTCGTCGGCGAAGTGAACGTCGCCGGGGTGCAACCCCAGGTTCGTGAAAAAACCCTTCTCTTGCATCCAGGCGAGGGCGGCCCGCCGCAAGTCGGGTCCCTCGGGCGCGGCGGCGGCGAAACGGGTCTTGTGGCTGATGACGGAAACCCGGATTTGACGCGTGAGGCATTTGTTCAGGAAAGGCCGGGCGCCCTCTATGAGTTCCGCCTCATCCATGCGCGGGCCGTAAATTTCCGCCTGCAGGGCGGTCCATTTCTTCTCGCCCCCGGGCAATTGGCGGATGGCGTCCCGGACCGTCCGCTTGCCCCCGGGCAGGGCCTCGGCGATCCATCCCCTGGCGGTGGCGATGCGGCGGATCACCCGGTCGTATCCGGCCAGGGTGTTGTCGAAGTCAATGCCGATGAGCCTGTCCATCAGGTGGGGCCGCCGGTTATTTCAGCACGGCGGTGATGAACTTGGTCAGGGTGATTTTGTCGACGGCTTTTCGGTGCCCGACGATGCCGACCTTGATGGCGCCGGCGACGTTGCCCAGGAACCCGGCCAGTTCCACATCGTCGCTTGCCCGAACCATGGGCGCGGCGACGGCGAAAAAGGCGTCACCCGCACCCACCGTGTCGATGACCTGATCGGTGATGGCGGGAATCCTGTGAACCTGCTTGTCGCCGCTGTGATAGGCCATGCAGCCGTGATGGCCGTGGGTGACGATGATCTTGTCGCTGTCGATCCTTTGCGGCAGCAATTGGGTGACCAGGGTCGAGACATCGGCGTACTTGTCGGACACGGCGAGGCGCGCCTCGGGCACGTCAATGCAAAGGAAATCCGCGCGGGGATAACGCGAGGCGAAATTGTAGCCGTGATTGCCGGCGTTGGTCTGCACGTTGACGGCCAGAAACGGGGCCTTTTCGCACAGGTCCTGAATGATCGTGTTGGTGATCAGGCCATGGCCGAAATCGGTGACGACGACCAGGTCCGCGTCCCGGATCTTGTCGGCGATCAGCGCCCGCAGCCGTTCCTCATGATCCTGCGACGGAGGCTGGTCCTTGAAGTCGTAGACCTCGAACAGCTTGCGCATGTAGGCGGAGTCCATGTAGCGGGTCTTGCGTGTCGTCGGGGCGTCGTCACGGTAAAGGAGATGAAGCCCGATGTTGTCTTCCAGATTGCCGCGGATCAGGTCTTCGTGGGTCTCCTGACCGCCGAGCAGGGTGATGACGTCCACCTCGCGGCAGAAGCTGGCGGCGTGTTTTGCGGCGGCGATGACGCCGCCGGCGAAGGCCTCGCTGCTTTCGAACTGCACGGCGATGATGTTTTCCTTGGACGGCTTGCCCAAGGGGACGACGTACTTGTATTCATCGATAATGGTGTCGCCGATGAAGACCACCCGCATGTCCCTGACCCTGTCGATCAGGTCGAGACAGCGTTCGAGCCCGTCCCGTTCACGCAGGCCCGTCAGGTAGTCCCTGAGGGGGGCGTCGTAAACGTCCAGGTAGCGGTTGATCAGGGACGAGGAACTGAAGGTGATGTCCTTGGTGAACAGGACACGGCCGTTGTGGCGTTCCACGGTCGTCTGTTCGTCGGTGATTTTTCCCGTGATGTCCTGATCGGCGTTCTCGTAGTCCGATCCCTTGACGTAAATGTCGGGCCTGACGGCCTCGATCATGGGCTCGGCGCTGGGGGCGCGATTGATGCCGACGTAATCGACGCATTCCAGGGCGGCCAGCATTTCGGCGCGCATGTCCTGCGAGAAGATGGGTCGACCCGGCCCCTTGTTGACGAATTCGTCTGCGGTGATGGAAAGGATCAGGATGTCGCCTTCGCTTTTCGCCGATTTGAGATGCCGGACATGGCCCATATGCAGCAGGTCGAAGACGCCATGGGCCAGGACCACGGTCTTGCCCCCGGCGCGGGCGGCCTCCGCCAGGTCGGAAAGCTCCTCGATACTCTGCACCTTAGCCAAATGTTGCTGCTCCATGTTCGGTCCTTAAGATGTCCTGTCGGATTAGCTGCGGTCGATACTGTCTAGCACTATTCCGGGGCCGTCTTCAAAGGGGAGCTTTGCTGAAAACGAAACCATTGCGGTGATATGGCGAATCCAGCAAGGTGCCTTGACTTTCGATCGTCCACATCCGGAGAGGGCGGAATGCTCAATCTCGACACGCCGGAACAACTGGCCCAAAGCCTGCGCGATTCGGGGAGCCGCCTGGTTATCAACATCTCTCATGGCGTGTTCGGCCATGTGGTCAGCGAATTCGACAACTACATGCGCCAACGGCTGTGCGAAGGCGACGAGACGAGGCGGCCCTGCGTCCTGCTGGCGCCTCCCGACCGGATGACGTCGGCGGCGCTCGAATTCTTCGGCGACTCATTCGAGGCCGTTTCCACCGACTTGCATCACAAGCTCATGGGGGATTGTGTCGCCAATCTTTATCCGGAACTGACCCTCGATGTCGGCCTGTCCAGCTACAAGGTCGCCCCGCCTTCAAGAGGCTATCGGTTCATGGAAATGGTCAACGGGCAACTGTCATACCGGACCGGGTACCTTAACGGGGCTTTCCTGGAAAACGTCCGCTATTACAAGCGCCTGAAGGCGACGGAGCACCTGCATCCCATGCGCCTGAACGTTGAATGCCCCGCCCCTTTGCGGGAGTTCGTCAGCCCGGACGGCAAGCCCGTTGTTCTGTTACATCAAAGGCAGGCCGTCAGCGCGGGCAACAAGGTCGAGGCGCGTGGCTCGCTGTACCAACCGGCCATCGAATATTTGATCGACAAGGGGTATTCTCCCGTTTTCGTCGGCCGCGAGATCTTTCCCGAGGAATGGAAGAAGTACAACGTCGTCGATTATGCCAACAGTGTCCACGCCACCGTTCGCAACGATTTCCATCTGTTCCGTTTGGCGGCCCTTGCCATCCTGGGGGCGTCGGGGACGAACATGTTGGCGGAAACCCAGGGGATCCCGTACTTACAGGTAAACACCACTCTTTTCGCCACGCCGCCGTTTGCAAAAAACGCCATCTCCCTGCCGGCGCTGTGGTCCTTCGCCGGCGATCAAGAAGGTGTCTCCGCCGCGCTCAATTTCATGCTCAACTTTTTTAGAGGCGTTCAGGCCCCTGCCAACATGCATGCGATTTCCGTCACCGGCCAGGATGTGCTGGAGGCCGTTCGGGAACTGGAGAATTTGATGGAAAAGGACGTGCAGCGCTCCTCTCTGCAAGAGCGATGGATCCAGGAGGGCCTGGATGTCTGGAAGGGGGAAACTCTTTGGGAAGGAAAGACCCTTTGGGAGAACCTGCCTCCGGAACCCTGGGTCGGTGGCAACGACGAACTGCTCAACGGCCAAAACGAGGACGGCATGCTGGCCATTGCCAACAGCCGTGTCGCGCAAGGTTTTCTGGAGCGCAACGCCGAGCGGCTTTTCGGTTAGAGCGCTTCGGGCGATAAATATGGCCGAACTGGCTCAGCCGCTGTCGGCGTAGCAGTAGCGGCAGATCTTTGGGACGTTTCCGGTCTCGTGGTCCCGGCGGAATTTCCGGTATGAATCGCCATGCCAGGTTTCCGAGAAATCGATGGCGCTTCCCAGTTCCGCCGTGTCCGGGTCGGCGATCATGCAGCACGGGACGACGCGCATGTCCGACGAGATATAGGCCCGCTCGAAAGGCCAGGGGCACAGGTTTTCCGGTTTGTCAAAGGCGTATTTCGAGGCCGTGCGCCAAAAGGAGACATTGACGCCGAGGCGTCTTCCCCGTTCCACCAGGGTCATGCCGAAACGGTAATCGAAGGCTGCGCCCGCCTTCATCCCGCGCAGGCGCTTGTTCCACTTTTCCTGCCCCCAGGCCACCATGTCGGTCGAGAACACCATGGACTTGAACTTCAGTTCCGCCGCCAGGTCCACCAGCGCGGGCAACTGGTGAGCGTTATTCTGCTGAACGACGGTCCACATCTTGGTCGGGCTGACACCCTGTTGCTCGCAGTATTCGTTAATCAGCTTGCAGTTGCCGGTGACTCTCTCGAACTCGGCGCCGCGGCGGATGGACTCGAAGGTTTCCTTGTCGGCCCCGTCGATGGAAATTTGCAACTCGTTGATGTCGGCGTCGATGATTTTCCGGTAATTATCCGATTTGTCGAGCAGGGAGGCGTTGGTGACGGAGCGCACCCAGATGTGGCGTGCCCGTGCGTAGCGGATCATTTCGACAAAGGTGTCCCGCCCAAGGGTCGGCTCTCCCATGCCCTGGAGTTTGATTTCCATCAGGCCGTATTGTTGGTCAATCAACCGTTTGAAATCCTCCAGGGCCATGTCCGCCGCCCGTCGCCCGTTCGGCCAGTCGCTGACCTGACACATGTCGCACCGGAAATTGCAGCGGCTGACGGTTTCGATGTCCAGCTTGACGGGAAGATAATCAACGTCGGCGCCGCTGTTCCTGGCCAGCAGGTAACGTTCGTGGTTTCGGCGTCGCTCGGGGCTGGAAGCCAGCGCCATTTCACGTTCCGCTTGATAGGCTTCCAAGCCGCTGGCTGGTTCGGGAGAGGGCAGGGGCTGAGCGGTCAGATTGGTCACGATGCTTCTTTGTCCGGTTGCGGTGTTCACCCTTCTGATCTGGGTGTTTTCACGGTGATCTCAATTGGCATTGTAATGATCATTTTGCTAAATATTGTATTAACCATTTTACGAAATAGTAATTTCAACAACTTCTGTTGAAGTGTATCGCCCTAGCGGCCCGATTTAGGTGGTTGCAAACGGCTGCCAACCTTGCTCCGTATCGGAAGGTTGCGTTTGTCCTTTATTGTTGGGTGACAAGCGAAACGTTTTGAAGTCGTATTGGAAAGTCCTTAATGCTTAATCTCGATACACCGGCGCAATTAGCTCGGACTTTGCGGGATTCGGACGCACGCTTGGTGATCAACATATCCCAGGGCGTGTTTGGGCATGTCGTTAGCGAAATCGACAACTATATGCGTGAGCGGTTGATTGAAGGAGACGAATTCAGGCGTCCCTGCGTCTTGTTGGCCGACCCCGACCGGATCACCTCTGCGGTTCTTAGTTTTTTCGGCAATTCGTTTGAGGCCATATCCCTGGACCCACATCACAAACAGATGGGGGACTATATCGCAAACTTCTTTCCCGAATTGACGCTTGATGTCGGCATATCCAGCTACAAGGTCGCTCCACCGGCCAGGGGCTACAGAAAGATCGAAGTTGTTGATGGACAACTTAGTTACCGCACGGGCTACTTGAATGGGGCGTTTCTGGATCACATCAAGTACTACAAGCGTTTGAAGGAGACGGAGGGTCTCCATCCCATGCGCCTTGACAGAGATTGCCCGCCGCGCTTGCACGAGTTTGTCAGCCCGCATGGCAAACCCGTGGTTTTGTTGCATCAGAGGCAGTCCATCAGCTCCGGCAACAAGGTCGAGGCCCTCGGTTCCTTGTATGAACCGGCTCTCGAATATCTGATCGACAAGGGATATTCTCTGGTTTTCGTTGGACGAGAGGTCTTTCCCGAGCAGTGGAAAAAATACGACGTTGTTGATTACGCCAACAGTATTCACGCCACCGTGCGAAACGATTTTCACCTGTTCCGTCTGGCGGCCTTCGCCATCCTGGGGGCGTCGGGGACGAATCTTCTGGCGGAAACCCAGGCGCTTCCCTATTTGCAGGTGAACACCACTCTCTTCTCCATGCCGCCATTCGCAAAGAACGCCATCTCACTGCCGGCGTTGTGGTCCTTCGCCGAAAACGGGGGAGGGGTCTCCGCGCCGTTGAATTTCCTGCTCAGTTACGGAAATGGGGTGCAGTCCCCTTCCGGCATGCATGCGATTTCCGTCAGCGGCCGGGATGTGCTGGAGGCCGTTCAGGAGCTGGAGGGCCTGATGGAGAACGAGACCGGGCGCTCGTCCCTGCAGGCGCGCTGGATTCAGGAAGGCCTCGACGTCTGGAAGGGGAATACCCTTTGGAAAGGCAAGACCCTTTGGGAGCATTTGCCCCAAGAACCCTGGATTGGCGGCAACGACGAACTGCTCGACGGCCAAAACGAGGACGGCATGCTGGCCGTCGCCAACAGCCGCGTCGGGCAAGGGTTTCTGGAGCGCAATGCCGAGCGGCTTTTCGGCGCTTCGTGAGCGGCCCCGGGCATGGGGCAATCTAACGGTTCCATTATAAGTTAAGATTCTGTATACTTTTCCGCGATCCCGGATCGTTTGTGATGAGCGGGCCGGGGTCGCCGTTGTCAAAATGACGACGGGGCGTGCATGCCTTCTTCGCAGAATTTCGAACCGAGGCACGATGATTTTCGAAGGATAGCGAAGAAGTTTTGTGCGGCCATGGGGTGTTCCCGTGGCCGATTGCGTTGTCTGGAGAATCCCGATGAGCGACTTTCTGATCACAACTCCCCAGGCCCGGGCGACCGTGCTGGCTTGGAGCCGGGCGAAGGAGGCGATGAGCGTCGCGTCGCAACGGCTGGCGACGGGAAAGCGGGTTACCGGCCCCTTCGACAATGTCGCCGCCTTCTTCGATGCGCAAACCCTTTCCACCCGTTCCACCAACCTGCTGCAGGCCAAGGAAAACCTCGCCGACGCGGCGACGGTGACCGGCGGCACCATCGCCAGCATCGACGAAATCATCAGCCTGCTCAACCAGGCCAAGTCCATTGCCTCGGCGGCCAAGGGCGGGGCGGTGTCCGGGGCCACGGCGACGACGGTCACCGGCAGCACCGTCTCCAACAAAAACAGCGATGTCACCGACACCCTGGCGGGGGCGGAAGACGGCGACTCCTTCACCATCACCTATAACGGCACGGCGACGACCATCACCAACACGGCGGGCAGCACGTTTTCCTCCATCGGCACCCAGATCGACGCCATAACCGGCCTGACGGCGACGGTGGAAAACGGTTCGGCCTTCACCATCACCGGGGCAGACGGCTACGACATCACCATCGCCGATGTCACCAACAATCTGGCGACGGACCTGGGCTTGGCGTCTTCCACCAACGGCGTCGTCGCCACCAACACCACCCGAAGTTCCGCCGAAACCCAGTTCGATCTGATCCTGACCCAGATCACCTCCATCGCCGCCGAGGCTTCGTTTCAGGGCAAGAACCTGCTGAAGACGGCGCCCGACACCCTGGAGGTGGCTTTGAACGAACTGGGCGGCAATATTCTCAGCGTCGCCGGGGCGGCCTCCACGGCGACGGCCCTGAGCCTGACCACCGTCGATTCCACGGAAGGCTTCGCCACCGACGCAGGCATCGTCACCTCCATCGCGCAAATCGACGCCGCCATTTCGACCATGAACGATACCCGTTCGTCCATCAGCACCAGCGACAGCATTATCGCCTCCCGGGAAAAGTTCATCGACAGCCTGGTTTCCCTGGTGGACGAGGGCGTCGACAAGCTGGTCGGCGCGGACCTGGACGAGGAAGCGGCCAATATTCTCGCCCTGCAAACCCGCCATGACCTGTCGGTCACCAGCTACGGCCTGTATTTCAAGGACGGCACGGTGCTGACGACCCTGCTGCAACTGAAGGGCTGAGCCGTGAACAGCCGGGGGTATCACGCCTATGCGAAAGCGGTGAAGTCGGCCCTGGGTCCCAGGGAACTGGAACGCATGGCCCTGGCGCAGACGACCCGTGAACTGATGGCGGTCCGGGACACTTACGAACCCGGCCGGGATGGCTACGAGAAGTATGCCAACGCCCTCAGGTTCAATCAAAAGCTCTGGACGCTGATCCAGGCCAACATCATGGAAAATCCCGACGGCGGCACGGAGCCGCTGAAACGGAACCTGTTGAAGCTGAGCCTGTTCATCGACCGGCAGACCCTGGCCGCCCTGGAAGACCCCAATCCCGACAAACTGACGCCGCTGATCGATATTAACCGGAATATTTCGGGGGGGCTGCATGGCTCGGCGGGCTCTTCATCGTCCTCGGTTGGGCATTATAAAGGATAGGGGGGGGATTTTATGTTTGACTTAAAGGGGGGCAATGCGTATCCTTCAGAATCACATGGCTTGGAGAATTCCCGGCTGTGGGCGGGAGTGAGTTCCGCACAGGGTAGAATGACCCTGATTTGATCCTAGAACAGGAGCCTTAAATACTATGGCAAACGACGTTAATCTTAGTGCGAGTATTCGCACCAACCTTCTCTCACTGCAAAGAACCAACTCGCTGTTCGACCGTACTTCGGAACGGTTGTCCACGGGTAAAAAGGTCAACAGCGCCCTCGACGGCGCGAGCCCGTTCTTCACTGCCCGCGACCTGAACAACCGCGCCAACGACCTTGCCGCCCTTAAGGACGGCATGGGGCAGGCGATTCAGACCCTGAAGACCGCCGATAAGGCGATCACCTCGATCACCGCCCTGGTGGGGCAGGCGAAAACCCTGGCCGAACAGGCGAAGGAAGCTTCCTCGCAGGTATCGCGGATTTCCTCCGCTACCGCCGCGTCGGCCGCGGCCACCGCGGGGAGCACCCTGACGACCGCCTTCGGCGGCACCGCCGGGTTCTCCACCACCAACGAATTCATGATTACGGTTACCGGTGGCGGCGTCACAACCATTGCCTACACGGCGGGCATGACGATCACCTCCCTGACCACCATGATTTCGGCGGTGGATACGGGCATTACGGCATCGTTCAACACCACCAACCAGAAGATCGAGATCACGGCCAGCGCCGGCGTCACGGTGACCCTCGATAGCGGAGCGACCGGAAAATTCGGCGGTCATATCTTCACGGCCGCCGAGGCGGGTTCGACCACCGTCTTCGGTTCCACCGGCACCGGCACCAACGTCGCCACCCTCGAAGCCGACTTCGAAAAGGTGATGGCGGAAATCAACAAGTTGTACGCCGATGCCGGATATAAAGGTATCAACCTCCTGAACGGCAACAACCTGGACGTGACCACCAACGAGAACTCCGCCACCCTGACCATCACGGGCACGACCCTGAACGTGACGGGCCTGAAGTTCAGCGCCACCACCGTGGACTGGACGACGTCGGCCTCCATCGACACGTCCATCGCCGAGGCCGGTTCGGCCCTGACGACGCTGCGTTCCACGGCGTCCAGCTTCAGTACGGACCTGAGCCTGCTGCAAACCCGTGAGACCTTTACCGACGACCTCATCCAGACCCTGGAAGCGGGTGCCGGTCTTTTGGTCAACGCCAACCTGGAAGAAGAATCCGCCAACCTGCTGGCCCTGCAGACCAGACAGGCGCTGGGTACTTCGTCCCTGTCCTTCGCCAACCAGACGCAGCAAAGTGTGTTGCAGTTGTTCCGGTAAGCAAAGCGGCAATCAAAGAAAGAGCGGGTGGGAATTTTTCCCACCCGTTTTTTTTGTGATTAACCGGATGTCAAGAAAACCGGCCTACTAAGGAAGGCGAAAGGTAAACGGCATGCCCCTGCGTTTGAAGCTGAAGCCCCACGAGAAAGTGGTGATTGGCAATACGGTGATCGAAAACGGCGCCAAGAGCGCCTCGTTTCTGATCCACAGCAAAACCACCATCCTGCGGGAAAAGGACATCATGACCGCCGAACAGGCGGATTCGCCAGCGAAGCGGATCTATTATGTCTCGCTGCTGATGTATCTGGCCGGCAGCATCGAGGATAGCAAGGAGCATCACGCGGCCTTCTTTCAATTGACCAAGGAATTCATGGAAGCCTGTCCGACCCAGCGGGTGATCGACATCATCACCGAATTGGGCGGTAAAATCCTTGAAGACGATTTCTACGGGGCCTTGAAGGCCGCGAAATCCCTGATTGACTACGAATCAGACATTCTTGCCGGTGTGGACTAGAGGGAAACTGATGACGAATTCCGGATATGGCGCCTATGACAACAGGATCAAAACGACCGAAACGCCGGGCGAGACGGACGCCGCCGTGCTCGAAAACGCGGCCCGCCTGCTGATCAGCGCCAAGGAAACCGAGGACGACGAAGAGTTCTACATGGCGTTGAATTACAATCAGCGTATCTGGACGGTGATCCAGACCTGCATGGTGGAGGAACCGGAAATGCCGGAACAGATCAGGGCCAATCTGATCAGCCTGAGCATATTCGTCGACAAACA
>CAYFOJ010000010.1:0-46337 GCA_964344645.1 uncultured Thalassospiraceae bacterium | reverse complement strand
CCCGATAATTCCGACATCAAAAACGATTTGGCGAACTTGTTGCGGGAAAAGGCGGAAGGGGCCGCAGATCCCGGACTCGCTGAAGCCGTTCAGCTCATGCATGACGCGGTAGACAGCAATCCGGACTCGAAAATGTACCAGGTCAATCTGGGGAACGTGCTGCGGGATATCCTTCAATTCGACGAGGCCATCTCTTGCTATGACAAGGCCATTGGCATCGACCCCCGCTTCGTCGAGGCCATGAGCAACAAAGGCCTGCTTCTTCAGATCATGGAAAAGTATGACGAGGCGGAGGAAATCCTCGAGGAGGCGTTGGCAATTGATCCCGACAACGCTCAGACCCTAAACAATCTTGGCAACATCTATATCTTGAAGAAGAAATTGAAGGAGGCGGACGACGCCTTCTCCAGGGCTATAGACTTGTCGCCGGAAGACCCGAAAATTCTCCGTAATATCGGTACCGTCAACATACGCCTTCGTGAAGATGAGAAGGCCCTGGACGCTTTTACGAAAGCAATCGAAGTGGATTCGAAAAATCCCATCAACTACGGCTATTTCGCCAACGTGTTGAGGTTGATGGAGAGTTACGACGCCGCCGAGGAAATGCTGAACAGTTCTCTGAAAATCTTTCCCGACAACCCGCATCTCCTGGTCGAGTTGGCGATGATCCGGCAAACACACTTCAGGTTCGAGGAGTCAGAGGAAATTCTGCGAAGCATCATCGAAATACAACCTTTGTACACCAGTGCTTACATGCTGCTGGCGGTGAATTTGGTTCATACCGGCACGGAGAAAGAGGTCTTCGAGTGCTTTGATAAAGTCAAGGAACTCTATTTGCCGGATACGAACACCCTGCATTTGAACTATTCCTTGTCTCTCTTCAGCTTTGGTCACCTGAAGGAGGGCTGGAAGTATTATAAGGACAGGTGGAAGTCCGAACGCTTCCCCTCGCGACTGCGAGGGTTTCAGCAGGAAAGTTGGGACGGCTCATCCCTGGAAGGGAAAAGCATCATTTTGTATGGCGAACAGGGTCTGGGCGATGAAATCCGTTATGCCAGCATGATCCCGGATGTCTTGGAAAAGGGCGGGGATATTCATATTGAATGCGCTCCCCGTCTAGTGGACTTGTTCCAACGTTCGTTCCCCGGAACCACCGTTCATGCGGCCCATTATGTCGATGCGGAAGAAGGGAAGGTCCACTTCGATTACCAATTGCCGATTGTCGATCTCGGAGAGTTCTTCCGCCCGACCATCGAGTCCTATCCCAGCGACAGGACGTCCTATCTGATCCCGGACGCGGATCGTGTCTCCTTTTGGCGGGAAAGGTTTGATTCCCTGGGACCCAACCCCAAAGTCGGCATCATCTGGCGTAGCGGCCTGGGCCGTGGCGGCGAGGTCAATTACTGGGGGGCGAAGATCAAGGAATTGGAGCCGATTTTCTCCACCCCCGGCATCGATTTCGTCAACCTGATGTACACCGAATGTGAAACCGAACGTGCGGAGATAAAGGATCTGTATGGGGTTGAACTGCATACATGGGACGATATCGACCTCAAGGACGACCAGGACGATTTGGCGGCATTGATCTCCAACCTGGATTTGGTCATTTCCAACCCAACGGCGGTCGCCTATTTAAGCGGCGCCGTCGGCGTCCCGACCTTTATGTTCGTGCCGATCAAGAATTTCTTCGAGTGTCTCGGACATCCGGATGCCCCGGGCTGGGCCCCGACCCTGAAATATTTCCGCAAGGAACACAATGAGAATTGGGACGAAACCATGCAGGACATGGCGGCGGAAATGCGCGCCCGGCTCGGCTTGTAGGCGGCGCCTACCAGCAGGTCCTGCCGCCGTCCACGGGCAGCACGGCGCCGGTCATGTAGGATGAGGCGTCGGACACCAGAAAGGCCACGGCGGCCTTGTATTCATCCACCCCGGCCATGCGGCCCATGGGGATTAGCTTGCTCAGGCGATTGACGAAGGCGTCGTCCTGGCTGGTTTGGACCCCGCCCGGCGCGATGGCGTTGGCGCGCACCCCCTTTTCCGCCCAATAGGTGGCCAGATAACGGGTCAGCCCGATCAACCCGCTCTTGACCACCGAATAGGTCACCGGTTTGACAGGCTGCTCATCTTCGCTAAGGCCGTCCCGGCGGTATAGCCGCTGGTCCGGGCCGATCAGGGCAAGGTCCGAGGCGATGTTGAGGATCACCCCCTTCCCGGCATCGGCCATGACCGCGCCGAAGGTGCGCGAGCAGAGAAACGCCCCGGTCAGGCCGACGGCCATGTCCGCCTGCCAGATGTCCATCGGAAAGGTCTCCAGGCGGGAGAAATTTTCTCCTTCGGGGGATTCCATTTTCGGATTATTGGCGGCGTTGTTGATCAGGATGTCGATGCGCCCGAACCGGTCGAGCAGGTGTCGGCGGGCCTCCTCGATTTCGCTCTCCTGGGTGATATCGACGCCAAGACCGATGCAACGGGCGTCGTCCGGGCCGGTCAGTTCCGCCGCCGCCTGCCGGGCCCGTTCCTCATCCAGGTCGAGCAGGACGGCCGCGCCGCCGCATTCGAGGACCGCCTCGGCATGCTTTCGACCCAGCAGTCCCGCGCCGCCGGTGATGATCGCCACCCGGCCGGTGAGGTCAAAGGCCTGTTGCACGGTTGTTCCGGTTTCCGTCACGCCTCTTCCTTTCTATCGGGTCTGTCCGCCATCGACGGTGAGCAAGGCGCCGGTGATGAAGCGGGCCCGGGCCGAGGCCAGGAAGACCACCGCGTCGGCGATTTCCTCCGCGTCGGCGAAGCGGCCCAGGGGGACTTCGCCGGCGATGTAACTTTCGACGCCGGCGGCGTCCTCTTGCCGCTTCCTGTCCCAAACCCCGCCCGGGAACAACACGTTGCCCGGGGCGACCGTGTTCACCCGAACGCCGTCCGGGCCCAACTGGCGGGACAGGTTCTTCGCCGCCATTTGCAGGGCCGCCTTGGCGGCGCTGTAGGGAATCGGGGCCGGGATGGCTTCCAGTCCGGCGATGGAGGAAATGAAGGTCAGGCTCGGATTATCCCGGTCCTTCAGGTAGGGGACGGCTTGGGCGGCGAGGGTCATGGAACCGACCAAGTTGACGTCGGCCAAGGAGCGCCAGTCCTCTCCGCTCAGCGCCCATCCGGTTTTTCCCGCCCCCGAACCGATGTTGGCGACGGCCCCGTCGAGGCCGCCGAAGCGGTCCGCCGCCTGGCTCAGGGCCGCCGCGATGGTGTCTTCCCGGGTCAGGTCTCCCGAAAAGGCATCGACTTTGTCCCGGCCATGGCGTTCACGCAATCTGTCATGGGCGTCCGACAGCCTCGCCTCGTCGCGCCCGGAAATCTGCACCCGCGCGCCCTCCTTCAGGAAGGCCTCGGCGATGGCGAAGCCGATGCCGTTGCTGGAGCCGGAAACCAGCACACTCTTGTTTTCCAATCCTAAATCCATGCCGCACCTTAACCCATCATGAGGCGGAGGTCATTTGCCCTTCGACGAAGAGGCGGTTTTTCCTCGCCAGCGCCGTCTCGCCGCTGTCCTCGCCCCGGGCCGCCTGCAGGATGAAGGGGCGGTCGAAACCGGCCCGGCGGATCATCTTGAAAGAGGTCGGGAAATCGGCATTTCCTTCGCCCAGGGGCACCGTGCCGCCCCCCTTCAGGCGGTCCTTGACGTGAACACTGCCGAGATGAGGGCCGAGAAGCCCCAGTTCCTCTTCGGCGCAATAACCGAGAGAAGCGCTGTTGCCGATGTCGTAATTCATGCGCACGGCGGGGTTGTCGACGGCGTCGAGCAGGGCCTTGAACGGGGCCGGGGCAAGGTCGGTTTCCAGATGCAGTTCAAGGCCCAGAGCGGCGGCGGCCGCCCCGGCGTCACGCATGATTTCAACGAGTGCCCGGCGCTGCTCGTCCGTGCGCAGGGAAGAGGCATCAACGAAGGGAAGGACCATGTAGACGACCGGCAGAAGCGCGGCGCGCCCCATCAGCCAGTGCAAGTGCTCGACCGCGCTTTTGGTGTCGATCAGACGCTCCTGCATGTAATAATCGGCGCAGATGGATCGGACCCGAATTCCGGTTTCCTCCATGGCCCGCTGCAGTTCCGCAAGTCCCCGGTCGGTTCCGAGAGGATTTAGCTCTTCGTTTGGTTTTTCATAAATCCACTCAATGCAATCCAGGTCCGCCTCCCGGGCGAGGGGGAATTCCTCTTGCCATTGCCCGGCGGGGAAGGCCTGGAAGCGCCCCTCGAAGGGCGGCAGAAGGCGGCCCTGCATGATGCCGACCCTGGTCATGGGGCCGGGGCCTCTTGCGGCTCCACCAGTTCCACAAAGGTGCCGTCAGGATCCCGGCAGAAGGCCACCTTGGCCCTGCCGTCGGGGGACAGGCGGGGCGGGGCGTTGAAGGGAACGCCCGCGTCCCGAAGGCGTCGGTAGAGGTCGTCCAGGCCGGATACGGTGAGGGCGACATGGGTCGGGCCGACGGCGTTCAGGGGCGTCGCTGGCTGCGGCGGCGGGCTGTCGAAAGCCAGCAGTTCCAGCCGCGCCGGTCCGTCCCCTCCGGCCAGCTTCACCGTGCGGACACGGGCGTCCTCCATGCCGAGAAGGCCGTCCAGGAAGGGCCCGGCCTCGGCGGTGATGGGGGCATCCCGCAGCCCGATCAGGTCGCGGTAGAAATGCAGGGCGGCGTCCATGTCGCGGACGACGATGCCCACATGGCGGATGCCGGTCATGAAATTTCTTCCGCCAGGGCCTGGGCCAGCACGTCCAGCCCCTCGGCCAGGGCGTCATCGGGAATGGTCAGCGGCGGGCCGATCTTGATGGACTCCCGGCCCGTGTGGACCAGCAGCAGTCCCTTCCTCATGGCGTTCTCGCAAATCCGGCTGGCCAAGAGGCCGGCCCCGCCGGGGTCGTCGGGGTCGTCGATGATCAGGGCGGCGAGCAGGCCGTTGCCGAGGATATGGGGGATATGCTTCGGGTATTGGCGTTTCAGGGCGTGCAGGCGGTCCTGCAACAGGCGGCCCTTGTCGGCGGATTGACGGACCAGGCCGAGACGGTTGATTTCCTTCAGATTGGCGAGCCCGGCGGCGCAGCAGAGCGGGTTGGCGGAATGGGTGCTGCTCATGGACCCCACATCCGGCAGGTCGAGGATATCCGCCCGCCCCAGAACCGCCGCCAGGGGCAGGGAGGAACTGATGCCCTTGCCGCAGCAGATCAGGTCCGGCGTCACGCCGTAATGCTGATAGGCGAACAGTTCGCCCGTGCGTCCGAAGCCGGACTGGATTTCGTCGAAGGCGATGAGAAAGCCGTTCTCCCGGGCGCATTCGGCCCAGGCCTGGACGTAATCGGCGGGGAAGAAGGCGGCGGCCCAGCCGATGTAGGACTCGAACATCACGCCGCCCACGTCGCGGGCCGGGTCGACGCCCTGTTCGCGCAGCCGCTGCAGGTCCCGTTCGAAACGGACGCGGCCGTCTTCGTTGACGGGATTGCCCTGGTCGTCCCAGGGGTAGGGGAAGGGCAGGTGGAAGACGTTGAGGTCCTGGAAGCCCATCCATTGCCGTTGCGTCCCGGTGCCGCTGATCTGCGCCGCCCCGGTGGTGCGGCCGTGGAAGCTGCCGTCGAAGGCGATGACGCCGGGTCTTGCCTTGCCCTGCGCGGCGGCATGCAGCTTGATCAGCTTGATGGCCATCTCCGTCGCCTCGGTGCCGGCGGAAACCAGATAGGCCTTCTCCAATTCCGGAGGGGTGCTCTCGATTAGCTGCTGCAGGAAGGCGGCGCGGACCTCACTGGCGTATGTGTAGGTATGCAGCAGGTCCCCGTCGAGGGTGTCTCTCAGGGCTTGAACGATGGCGTCGTTGGCGTGCCCGGCATTGGCGACGAAGATGGTCGAGGTGAAGTCGATCCAGTAGTTGCCGGAACGGTCGAACACCTGAAAGTCCTTGGCCCGGTCCCAGACGATGGGCATTTGCCCATGCATGGAACGGGATTCATATTGGCCGATCCGCTCCAGGGTGGCCAGGCTGTCGGGGGCCGGTATGGCCGTGCGAATACGCCGGTAGGGGGTTTCCACCGTGGGAACGTCGACAGGTGTGCGGGAAAAGGCGAAGTCAGCCATGGCCGGAGGGTCCTTCCTTGAACCGGTCGCTGGCCTCGAGATTGTCCAGGTGATTGATCAGGGGATGGCCGTGCCGCTCGACGACGAATTCCAGATGATCGAAATCGTGCGGGGCGTCGATCTCGACGGAAAACGGGGTGATGAAGCCGAGGATGCGCGGGCCGTACAGGGTTCCCTCCCGCAGGAGCACGTCGCGCCGGACGATCTCCACATAGCCGTTGGGATGATAGGCCGTCGGAAACACCTGACGGGGCAGGTTGAAATACTCCGGCCTGGGATCGTCCGGGAACAAACCGGTCAGGTAGCCTCCCTCGATGCCCATCATTTTCTGCGGCGGCTCCGCCATTTCGTGGGCGGAACGCAGGCCCGTCGCCTCCGGGGTCGCGCGCAGGCGGGAAATGGCATCGTCGATGACGCTGGGATCGCGCAGGGGCGTCGTCGGCAGCAGCATGACCATCAGTTCCGGCCGGTAGGCGTCCTGCGCTTCCAGTTGTTCTGCGGCGTGGACCATGTAATCCATGGCCGGGGACAGGTCGCCTGCCAAGTCGGCCGGGCGCATGAAGGGGACCTCGGCCCCGTAGCGCCGGGCGATTTCGGCGATCTCCGGGGCGTCGGTGGTGACGACGACCCGGTCGATCAGGGCACAGGCCCTTGCGGCGACAATGGAGAAGGCGATCATGGGGTGGCCGCACAGGGGGCGGATGTTCTTCCCCGGCACTCCCTTCGAGCCGCCCCGGGCCGGAATGATGGCGCAGCATTGGCTCACGGCTGGGGCTCCTTCGCCTCAAGGGGTTTGTGGGCGACGGCCAGCAGCATCACCTCGTTGGAAAAGCGGATGAATTTGTTCAGGCCCTCCGGCCAGGGCGCCCGGGCATGGGGGCGGAAGGGGAGGGGCAGTTTGCGGATCAGGTAGGACAGGGCCTTCAGGGCGGGGAATCGCCAGACGCCGGGAAGCTGAATGAAATGCTCCACGGCGGTCCCTTCAAACCCGGCCAGGGTCAAGGCGTCTTCCAGGGAGAGGGCGGTAAAGGGGGTGACGTGGGTGTGGTCGCAATAGAACGGCCCCCAATAGGTGTGACGCCAGCTTGGGGTCATGACCAGCAGGGTTCCTCCCGGTTTCAGGGCGTCGAAGGCCTTGCGCAGCATGACCCCCGGAGTGCGGGTGTGCTCAATCACCGACTTCGAGAACACCACGTCGAAGCTGCCGGCTGCAAAGGGGAGGGGGGCGACATCCAGGTTGGCGACGCGGACGTCGAAACCGGCGGCCAGCCTCGGGGCGTCCGGGGAGATGTCCGTACCCGCCACCTCGAAACCCAGTCGTTCGAAGGCGGCCAGGAATTCGCCGCGGCCGCAGCCCAGGTCCAGCAACCGGCCCTTCGACGGCAGGCGGTTTTTCGCGAGCCACGCCGCCAGTTTGCCCGGGTAGGGGCCGACGGGGGCCCGCTCCTCACTATAGGTGACGGCCAGGTAGGCGGCGTCCTCCATCACCGAGGGGGCGGACGCGCCGCCGCCGTGCCAGTCCCAGGTTTCCGAGTTGAAGGCCTTGTCGTCGATGTAGACATGGGCCGTCGGCTTGGTCAGATAGAGCTCATGATAGCGCACGCCCCAATCTACCATCTGGCTTTCTGTCAGTTCCCGCCAGTCGATACCGGTTGTCGACCCGCGGGCGGTGAGCAGCAGGATCGTGTGGCCCTGTTCATAGAGGCGGTTGACGGTGTGGATACGCTCGGCAAAGGGTTCGGCGGCGGCGTAGTCGCCTTCCGTGTTGGTGCAAAGGGTGCCGTCGATGTCAAAACAATAGGTTTTGCTGTCGGGCGGTTGCGGGCTGGTCATGATTTCGGGTTTACAGCCAGTAACGCAGTTTCTCGGCGGCGGCCTTTTCCCCTTCGGTAATCCGCCGTTCGCCGTCCCCCAGGACGACCGGGATTTTCCTCACCTGCGTCACCAGTTGATTGAGGCCGGGCCCTTCCAGGGAGGCGGACTGGTCCGAGCCGTACATGGAACGCTCCAGGGTGATGTGGCGTTCGATGGCCCCGGCCCCCATGGCCGCCGCGATCACCGACGGGGAAACGGAGGCCTCGTGGCCGCTGTAGCCGACCGGGCAGTCGTAGCGTTGGCGCAGGTCGATGATGCCGCGCAGGTTCAGGTGTTCCTCGGGGGCCGGGTATTCGGCCACCGTATGCATCAGGGTGAAGGGGCAGTCGTGTTTCCTGAAGGCGTCGACGCAGAAGTCAATGTCGTCATAGGAACACATGCCGACGGAAATGAAGGTCGGCTTGCCTTCCCGGGCGACGGTTTCGACGAATTCCTTGTGGGTGGCCATGGCCGAGGCGATTTTGTTGAAGCGGCACTTATAGGCCTTGAGGAAGTCCTGGGAAGGAATATCCCAGGCGGAGGCGAACCAGTCGATTTTCACTTCCTTGCAATAGCGGTCGATTTCATCGTACTCCTCGACCCCGAATTCCAGTCCCTCCTTCTGTTCCCGTTGCGTCGTCCCCCAGGGGCTTTCGCGGGGGCCGTCCAGCATTTCCTGGCTATAGACGATGTCGATGGTCCGTTTCTGGAATTTCACCGCATCGCAGCCGGCGTCCCGGGCCATCTTGATCAACCGCTTGGCGATGTCCAGGTCGCCGTTGTGGTTGATGCCGATTTCACCGATGATGAACACATGACGGCTGATCGGCCAGGGCTCTGAAAAGATGAGGTCTTCCATGTCATAAACCTTTGCTGCTGGGGGGCTCCCGTCAGGCCGCCTTGTTGCGGCGGCGCGGCGGAAGAGCGGATTCGTTATAGCATGATCTGTTCATGAACATCTGATAAATTAAAGGGATTCCAAACAATTAACGCTCACTTTCCAGCAGTGGCGCAGACAGTTTTGTTAGGAAAGGGTGGGGGATAGCGTGTGGGGAACAGGACGAAAAAAAGCGGCAGCTTCACGTATCGGTTAGCGGTGAAACTGGCTCAAATCCTTGATACCCACATGACATCAGACGCTTACATTCACCAATTTGCCGACGCCGTTCGGCGACGAGGTTTGGGCTTGGTCTGTTTCAGATGGGGTGTCTTCGGATTTGCGAGAAGAATCGGCTGCCTTGTCAACCTTCTGCGAATCATCTTCACGGACAGGCTTCACAAGCATCTCTTTCATCTCGTGATTTTTGGCAATAGCATGACGCACCAGCATCGTTGTGACACTAGATACGCCGCCTTGCCTCATGTCCTTGACGTCCATCATTCTGATGCACCATCATTCCAATTCTAGAAACAAAATGTCTACTACACTTCAGGGCCCAATATAGCACAGGGAAACGAAAAATACACCTTTTTTTTTAATGCTGAGGCGTTTTTTTTTTCTTGTTTGGAATCAATTCACTAAGGGGCAATTTATCGCCTTGGCCCTGCGCGCCGGGACGAGAATGAAGAGCGGAAATGCGATCAAGCGGTGTATTCCGGCCCCCCTCTGGGCGAGTCGCCCGGTCATTGCATGTAGTCGGCCAGACTCAACTGGCGGATGCGGGATACCGCCTGATAGGAGGTCTCGAGGGCCCTCTGTTCGTCGACAAGCTGGGTGTAGACTTCCAAGGGGTCCGCGTCCTCGAATTCGGCGATCTTGTTGTCGTAGAAGGCGATCAGGGACTCATTGGTGGTATTGGTCTGATCGATGAGGATGCGGTCGTAACCGATGTCCATGGCCACCTGCGCCAGGTTGCTGGTCAATTCCGTGCCGAAGGGGGCGGTGCCGCCCGGGTTTCGGTCAAGCGCGCTCTCCATCAGGTAAAGGGCCTTGTCCACCCGTCCGGTGTTCTGGTCCAGGCCGCCGGCGGTGCCGAACGTGCCCTGTGCGATCAGGAACAGGCCGCGAATGGCCTTTTCAAAGGCCGGATCGACCCCGTTCAGATCGACGTTGAAGGAACGGGTTTTGTTGACGTTGTGGGTCTGGGTCAGTTCGTCGCCGCTGTAATAGGAGACGTCGGTGGTCATGGTGATGCCGGTCTCGCTGGTGGTCGCCGCCAGGGTGTCTGTGGAGGAAACGGTGATCACCCCGCCGCTGTTACTGGCGACGGTGAAGGTTCCGTTGTTGGTGGAACTGGACGATCCGGAAATGGTGATTTTCGCGCCGACGGGAATGTTGCCGAAGGCGTTGACGTTGGCGGTGGTGTTGGCGACGCTGATGGTGCTGTCGTTGACCGCCCCGTTGTTGACCTTGGAGACCTTGGTCGTGAAGGGCGTGCCGAAGGTGTCCGACGTCAGGGTCAGTTTGCCGCCGCCGGTGCCCGCGGCGGTGACGGCGGCGGACGTGGTCGCGTTGGCGTTGATGGCGGCGGCCAAGCCGGTGGCGACGGCGGCCAGATCGGCCTCGGCGCCGGTCACCGTATAGGACACGGTGGTGCCGTTGATGGTGGCGCTGTAGACATCCCCGGCCTCGGCCGCGCCGACGCTGCCGGTTAGGGTCAGGGTGTCGACCTGCTTGACCTTGTTGGCCGTGGTGATGGTTCCGCCGGCGCCGGCGGTGAAGGTCAGGTTGGTGTAGCCGGCCCCGGTGGGGTTGTCCGGCGAGCCGGTGGACGCGGCCATTTTCGGGTGCACCTGATTGTCCCGGTAGGTGGGATAGACCACGTTGCTGCCGTTCCATTTCGTCTGCAGGGCGCTCAGGGTGGTCAGGCCCAGGTTCACCGGCTTGCTGGAGACGCGCCCGCCGCTAAAAATGTACTCCCCGTTGACGTCCGTGTTGAGATAAGCCTCCATGGTCTGAAGGGCCGAGAAGGCGGCGTTCTGAACGTCGCGCACGTCCAGTTCACCGGTCTGGCTGGTGGCCTGAAAATTGATCAGGTCGCGGCGAAACTCCGACAGGGCGTCGTCGATACCCTCGACCACGGTCTCGGTGACATCCAGCCGCATGTCCATCAGGCCGTTGGTGGCGCTGTAGTTGGCCAGGAGGTCGCGGTCGCTTTCGATGTTGATCAGACGCTCGCTGTTGCGGGATATGCCGGAATAGACCTGGGACTTCTTTTCCGTTGCCAATTGGACCTGCCTGTCCTGCAGCAGTTCCTGGGACTTCATCATCAGTTTCACCAGTTGCGTATTGGACGAGAGGCTGGAGATGCGGGCCATGACGTGTTTCCTACCTACCTGATGACCCGTTCAAGGGCTTCGAACATGTTCTGGATGACGGTGACGATCCGCGCGGCGGCGGAATAGGCCTGTTCGTAGAGGATCAGATTGGACATTTCCTCATCCAGATTGACGCCCCGGACCGAGTCGGACTTCAACTGAAGGCTGTCTTTCAGGGATTCCTGAAAATTCATATCCGCCTCGTTTTCGTTCGCCAGGTCCGCGTTGGTGGCGACAATGGCGGAGGCGTAGGCCTCGAACGAGGTGTTGAGGGACGACAGTCCGCCAGCGGTATCGAACTGGTTGTTGTTCCTGAAAACGTCGGCGAGCTTGTTGGCGATGCTGTCGTCGCCGACGCTGACCAGATACTCGCCGGCGGCGCCCCGGTTGGCGTCCCACTGCACGGCGGCGGTGGAGACCAGGCCCGGTTCCGAGGCGATGTCTGTGCGCACTTTCATGGCGCTGGAGACGCCGACATCGGCCACCTTCATGCCCAAGGTGGTCAGCAGGGTGTTGCCGGATGCCTGGGTCACCGTCATGCTCGATCCCGAATTGTGGGAGATCCTGAGGCGGTTGCCGGCGCCGTCGGGGACAACGGTGGCGGTGACGCCGGTGGCGGCGGTGTTGATCGTGGTTGCCACCGTCGACAGGCTGTCGCCGGCGGCGATGGAGACCGTGGTGCCGATCAGCCCGTTGGAATCCCGGAAGGTCAGGGTCGACGCCGTGGCGGAAAAGGCCGACGTCATGACGTCGCTCTCGTAGACGGTGTCGGTCTGGGTATCGACGAAGAAGTCGTTCAGGCCGAAGAAGTTGGAAAAGCCGGTGACCGTTTCGTCGATGACCGTGTCGGCGTTGGCGTCGAAGGCGATTTCCGCATCCCCGGCGGTGCTGCCGTTGGCGCTCGCCGTCTGGTCCCGAAAAGCCAGGTTCAGGGTGGTGGAATTCAAGGTGATGACCATTTTCCCGGTGGCGGCGGAAACCGTCGCCGTCGATGCTCCGTTGGCCCTGAGCCAGCCTTGCATGTGGGCGGCGACCTCGTTGATGGTCCAGGACCCCCGGGACGCCTTGGCGTCGTCGTCGGTGCCGGCGCCACCGTAATCCACCTGCATGATGGTGTTCAGGGTCGTCGTCGCCGACTGATCGCCCGAGCCGTCGAACAGGCTGATGTTGACGTCGTCGACGCTGCCCGTCGGGTCCAGCTTGATGGTCTGGGTCGATGGGGAAATGAAGGTGCGCGAACCGGTCATGGTCTGCGAACCGGGGAAGGGCGTGCCCCGGTTGTGGATGATGTTGAAGGCGTCGCGGATCTCGGCCGCCATTTCGTCGATCTGGCTTTGCAGGTTGGGCAGGATGGTGTCGCGCAGGTCGATCAGGCCCTTCAGCTTGCCCGACGTCACGTCCTTGGTGATGTCGTTGCCGGTGATGGCGGTGCCCACGAACAGGCCGCCGATGGCCCCCGATGCGTGGGTCGTCGCCGGCGTCATGGAACTGGCGGCGGTGTGGGTGATGGTCGCGGGCACGTTGTCGACCAGGGTCCGCCCGGCGGAGGTGAAGACGACGACATCCCCGTCGGAGCGTTGAAAATAATTGGTGTCGATCAGTTTCGACAGCTTGTCCAGGGAAGCGTCACGCTGGTCCTTTAGGTCGGTCACGTCCTTGCCGCTGGCGGAATAGCGGACGATTTTGTCGTTGAAGTCCCCCATCTCCTTGGCCAGGGCGGTGATCTGGACGGCGGCATCGCCGATTTCATCATCGGCCAGAAGGCGCAATTCCTGAACGGTCGTGGTCATGTCCTGCAGGGTCTGGACCATGTCGCCGGCCCTGCGGACCATTTCCGCCTTGTCCAGGGATTTGTCCGGCGATAGGGCCAGATTCTCCAGAGACTGAGCGAACTTGTTGATCATGTGGCTGATCGTGGAGTCGCCCTCCGGTGAGCCGAACATCTCCTGCATGCGGTCGAAATAGGCCGACTGGGCGGAAAACTTTTCGTAAACGCCCGTCTCCGTACGCACGTTCTTCAGCAGCCCCTCGTCGATGACGCGCTTGACGGCGCTCAGTTGAACACCGGCCCCGGCGCCGCTGACGACGCGGGATTCCACCTTGATGTCTTTGCGGGAATACCCTTCGGTGTTGACGTTGGTGATGTTGTTGGCGACGGCGTCGAGGGCTTGCTGGTTGGTTAGCAAACCACTTTGCGCCGTTCTCAATGCACCGGTGATGGTACCACTCATGACGAAAAGTCTCCTGGGGCTTTCCCCTTAAAGGGACTGGTCCAGAGAAAGAGCCAGGTTTCTCGGGGCCGAATGGACATCGGCCTTGTTGGCCGTGCCCTTGGCGGAATAGATACCCGGTCCCGGTTGCTGGCTCTTGACGGCCTCGGCGGCCAGGTCAACGACCCGGCGGTTGGATTCGATGGCGATTTTCAGGAGCTTGGCGTTTTCCCGGATCATGGTGTTCACCGTCTCGCCCATCTCCCGCAACTTCCGGCGCAGTTCCGGCTCGACGGCGGCAAGGGCGGCGGGATGGTCGACCATGCTCTTGATGCGGCTTTCGTAGATCCGGCTCAGGTTGCTTTTTTCCTCGAGGTAGCGGGTCGCCTCCCTGGCGTTCTTGTCGGCGAGGGCTCTATTTTCCTTGGTCAGCAAGCTGGCCAACCGTTCGGTGATTTCGATCAGGTCCTGGATTCTGCTGGTGGCGTCCATGGTTATTTGACCTCCTGAAGTTTGAGCATTTCACGAAAAACACTGTCGGCGATGCCGATGCCGCCGTTCTTGGCGATGGCCTTGCCGAATTCCTCGACTTGCATCGAGCGCCACATGTCCTCGCCGGCGCCGCCGCCGAAGGGCTTTTCCGCGCCCAGGTTGGCGAACATGGGCTGCAGCATCTGGCCGAGGAACGTGGCCTCGAAATCCTGTGCGACTTGACGCATTTGCCTGACATCGGCCCCGGCGGGGGGCTTCGGCAAGCGCCGGGCCGACAACAGGGCGGCTTCGGCTTGCATGGCGTTGGGGCTGGTGACCGACGGGCTCATTACATCACCTCGATGGAGGCCTGCATGGCGCCCGCCGCCTTGACCGCCTGCAAGATGGTGATCATGTCCCGGGGGCCGATCCCGAGGGCGTTCAGGCCGTTGACCATTTCCTGCAGGGTAATGCCTTCATTGACCACCGTCAGGCGCCGGTCACCGCCTTCATCGACGCCGACGTCGGTCCGTTCGGCGGTTTCCGTCGTGCCGACCTCGGCGAAGGGGCCGGGCTGGACGACCTGCTGGGCCTCGGTGATGCGGATGGTCAGGTTGCCTTGGGCGATGGCGACGGTGCTGATGCGCACGTTCTCGCCCATGACGATGATGCCCGACTGTTCGTCGATGATCACCCGCGCCATCTGATCGGGCTCGATGCGCAGTTGTTCGATATCGGTCAGCAGGTTGACCACATCGCCGAAGTAGTCGTCGGGAACCTTGACCCGTACCGTCGTCGTGTCGGTGACCGTGGCGGCGGCGGTGCCGAGGAAGGCGTTGACCGCCTGGGCAACCCGCCGCGCGGTGGTGAAGTCCGGATTGCGCAGGGTCATCTTGACGGTTTTCAGGCTCGCCAGGTCGAATTTCACTTCCCGCTCGACGATACCGCCGTTGGCGATGCGGGCGCTGGTCGGGACCCCCTTGGTGATGGTTTCCGCATTGCCGCCGGCGGTAAAGCCGCCGACCGCAAGCTGCCCCTGGGCGACGGCGTAGACCTCGCCGTCGGCGCCGAGAACCGGGGTCACCAGCAGGGTGCCGCCGAGCAAACTGGAGGCATCGCCGAGGGAACTGACGGTGACGTCGATGCGCGAGCCCTTGCGGGCGAAGGGGGGGAGTTCCGCCGTGACCATGACGGCGGCGACATTCTTCGAATCCAGCCCCGCGTCCGTCGGCTTGACGCCGAGGCGGTTGAGCATGGCCTTCAGGCTTTGCTTGGTGAAATGGCCGGTGGCCAGGGAATCGCCGGTGCCGTTGAGGCCGACCACCAGGCCGTAGCCGACCAGCATGTTTTCGCGGACGCCCTCGAATTCCGTGATGTCCTTGATGCGCGAGGCCGACTGCGCCTCCGGGGCGGCGATCAGCACGGCCATCAGGCCGGCGACGGCCAGCGTCGCCAGGCGTTTCGCCGTGGCGGAAAAGGTCTTCTTGAGGGTCATCCTGGCGCTCATTTCATGCGTTCCGAATTGCTCTGTTGCGATTATCCGTCCTTAACAATGCGAATTTCGTGCCAAACACGAAATTTTTTAAGCCGTTGTTATTAAAGCTTTTTCTTCCCATCCTGGAAATCGGCGGGTAAACACTGCCGCGCCGGGGGAGAGTGGGGGAAGAAACTGCCGAGTCATTCATGCCCCGTTACCTCTTCAGGTCCCGGGCGGCGGTGACCATTTCATCGACGGTCTTGAACACGGTGGCCGACGAGTTGTAGGCGGTCTGGGTCATCATCATGCGGGTGAATTCGCCGGCCAGGTCCACGTTGGAAAGCTCGTGGGTGTTGGGCAGCAGGGAGGCGTAGCCGGTCGTGCCCACATCGACGACCAGGGGCGTCCCGGAAGCCTCGGTCTGCCGGTAGACGTTGCCGCCGGTTTCCTCCAGGGCATTGGCGTTGGCGAACTGGGCCAGGGGAATTTTGTAGACGGCGCGATAGGAAGAGTCGTCGAAGGTGGCGATGACCTGGCCCTCGGAATCGAATTTGATCGACTGGGCGTTGGCGGCGATATAGCCGTTCTTGGTGTAGCTGAAGGGCTGGAAGTCGCCGGCGAACTGGGTCAGCTTGCTGATGTCCATGGTGACCGTTGCGGTGGAGGCCGCCAAGTCGGTGGTCGCCGGGAAGCTCAAGGAGAGGGTGACCGTCCCCGTCGTCGGCACGGACAGGCTTCCGTCGGTCTTGAAGGTCAGGGAGGAGACCGCCGTGGTCTGGGTGTCCAGGGAGGAGACATTGGCGGTGGTGGTTGCCGTGGTCGCCGTGTTGTCTGCCGTGGCCGCGCCGTTGGTCGCCCCGGAGGTGGTGGTGAACCCCGTGCCCGCCGTCTTCGCCGTCAGGGTCAGGGCGGTGGTTCCGCTGGTGGCGGCGGTGGCTTTCACGGAAGAATTGGAATTGATCTGGGTGACCAACCCGGCGCTGATCGTCGCCAGGGTGTCCGTCCCGACCGCCGTGTGGGTGAAGCTGAGGCCGTCCAGGGTGACGGTGTATTTGTCGCCGGCCTCGACCGTGCCGGCCAGGGTGACGGTGTCGACCTGGGCGACGGCGGCTTTGCCGACAGTTGTCGACAGATCCCAGTTGTTTTCCAAGGTCTTGGCGAAATCCAGCCGTACCGAACGGGGCTTGCCGTTGGAATCGTAAACATCGATGTTGTAATACTGGGCGCTGCCGGCGGTGGCGTTCTGCAGGATATTCCGGGTCACCGCGTTGTCGCTGGTCGCGCCCCCGTTGGTGGCGGTGCTGGTCACCGTCAGGGCGTCGGTGAGGGTTTTCCCGGTAATCAGAATCTTGTTGTCGGTGACGCTGGCCGAGGCCGTCGCCTTGGCGCTGATGGTGGTGTTGGCGTTGATGGCGCTGACCAAGGCGGTGCGAACGGCGTTAAGGTTCGCTTCCGTGCCCAGCACCGTGTATTCGACCGTGGTGCCGTCGACGGTGACGCTGTATTTGTCCCCCGCCTCGATGGTGCCGGAAAGGCCCAGTTCCGTCACCTGTGTCAGGCGGGCGGTGTCCGTCGCCGGAAGGTTCAAATGCAGGTCGGCGGTGGTCGTCGCCTGGCCCGTCGCGGCGAAGGCATACGGGTCGATGCGAAGCGCCGACAGGGTGGTGGACGAGAACAGGCCGGTGACCGGGTCGGCGGTCCAGCCCTGCACATAGTAGCCGTTCTTGTCGACCAGGTAGCCGTCCTTGGTGGTGATGGAGGTGCCGCCGTTGCCGGTGACGGTGATGTCGTTCACCGTGTTCATCTCGAAGGAGCCGTCGCGGCCGTAAAAGGTTTCGCCACTGGACAGCTTGTTGCTGAGTATGAAAAAGCCCTCGCCGTTGATGGCCAAATCCATGTTACGGTTGGTGCCGACCAGGTTGCCCATCTGGGTGATCTGGTTCAGGTCCTTCGGCTTGACCCCGCCCAGGTCCGACTGCTTGTTGACGGTCTCGCTCAGGACGGTGGAGAATTTGGTGTCGGTGCGCTTGAAGCCGCCGGTATTGACGTTGGCGATATTGTTGCCGATTGTCGCCAGGGCGTGACTCTGCCCCATCATTCCGAGGGCCGGCACCGTAAAGGCTGAATAAACAGTCATGTCTCTTACTCCAGGGTCAAATCCATCGCCCTTTCCGGGCGAAGGACGGAATAGTCCACTGGGATACAAGCAAGATGGATGCCAATGTTTATTTTTCTCTAAGTTGTTGTTATTTATGAATTATTGTCATTTGAAGCGGGACCGGGCTAGGGAAAGGCTGCCGCCTGCCGGGCAAAGGAGCAGAATTTGCCGGGTTGTTCCCGGGGATTGCCGGAAAGGTCCGCAGGGCGTACTCTTACAAGCAATTAATGAATTCTTTAGGTGGCGGCGGCATGATGCCCTGTCGGGAAGGGCGGTTTAGAGTGATGATCGAGTTCCAGGAATGAAGATTTCGAAGGTTAAATCCGGCAGCCCGGCCTCGTCCGTTTCGCGCAAGAAGACGGAAACGGGTCATGGCGCCGAATTCGCGGAACATCTGAAGGGGGCGGTCGCCGGTTCCGGTGCTTCCGGCCTGACCGAGGCCGGAGCCGTCAATGCTGTGGACGCCATCCTCGCCGTTCAGGAAGCCGAGGACCCGACCCAGGGGCGGGCCCGCCGACAGGGGGTTCAATACGGCGGCGATTTACTGGATCATCTGGAAAATCTGCGCCGGGACCTGTTGCTCGGGGCCGTCCAGAAGGATCAACTGGGCGCATTGGCGCAAAAAATGCGCTCCCACCGCCGCCAGACGGACGACCCCAGGCTGAACGAGATTATCGACGAAATCGAGCTCAGGGCCGAGGTCGAAATCGCCAAGTTCGCCCGATAGCGCCACCGGTTGCGGCGGCGAGAAAAAACCCCCCTTGCGGCGGCTCCCCGTGGCCACTATATTCCGCGCCAAAATCAACATGACTCTCTAACGATCGTTGGAATAGCAATGGGGAAAACAAAAGCAATGAATGTCACCTTGGCGCCGGATTACCGCCCCTCGAAAAAAGAGGAATTCATGAATCCGGTGATGTCGGAGTATTTCCGTCAGAAGCTGTTGGCCTGGCGCGGCGAACTGCTGAGTGAGTCGAACGAAACCCTGCAACATCTTCAGGAAGGCGGCATCCAGGAGCCCGACATTTCCGACAGGGCCTCCATCGAGGCCGACCGCTCGTTGGAACTGAGGACCCGGGACCGGGCCCGCAAGCTGATCGCCAAGATCGACGAGGCCCTTGAGCGGATCGAAAACGGTGAATACGGCTATTGCGAGGAAACCAGCGAACCGATCAGCCTGTCTCGGTTGGAGGCGCGGCCCATCGCGACCCTCAGCATCGAGGCCCAGGAACGCCACGAGCGGATGGAGAAGACCCACCGCGACGACTGACCCGCGTCACTTTCGGGAAACAAAAAGAAAAGGCCGGCGCCATGGCGCCGGCCTTAAGTTTGTCCAGATTTCTCCAAAATCTAGAACGGGAAGATGATGTCCCAAATCTGGGTCCCCCAACGGGGCCGCTGAAGTTCGCTCAAGGTGCCGCGTCCGCCGTAGGCGACGCGCATCTCGGCGATGGCCGTGTGGGCGATGGTGTTGTCGGATTCGATGTCGCCGGGGCGGACCACGCCGCTGACCATCAACTCGCGGATTTCCTTGTTCACCAGCATTTCCTGGCGGCCCATGATCACAAGATTGCCGTTCGGCAGGATTTGCGTGACCACGGCGGCCATGGACAGGGCCAGGGTCTCAGCCCGGGTGATGTTGCCGGTGCCTTCCGTGTCGTGGGCGCTGCCGAAACTCATGACCGATGTGTTGGTAAGCCCCTGCGGCAGGACCTTGGTGAATTCGGATTCCAGGCCCATCAGGTTGGTGACGTCCGTATCTTCCGTGTCGGCGCGTGTCCGCGTCGTCGTGTTGTCCAGGGTGGCGCTGTCGGTGAAGTTGAGCGAGACGGTGAGGATGTCGCCGATCTCTTTCGCCCGGTGGTCCTTGAAAAAGGCCCGCGCCCCGGCCCGCCAGAGCGAGTTGGGATTTTCCTCGGCGATTTCCGGCGTCGGCATGGGCATGCTGACCGGGCGATAATCTTCCTGCGCCGTGGGGTTGGTGATTTTCGACAGTTCCGGACCGGAGCCGACGCTGGACAGCCGCGCCATGGTGTCGCTGCAGGCGGCCAGCCCGCCGGTGACGGCAAGCGCCATCGCCAGTTTCAGCAGTCTGTGCGGGTGGGAAGTGGCCATGGGGGTTCTCCTAATTCATCGCCATTTGGCTGGTCGGCGTGATCGACACCGTCCCGGCGGCGGTGACCACCGCCTGAACGACCTTGTTGCTTTGGGTGTTGGTGACGCGCACCACGTCCCCGTCGGAGCCGTCGTCGACGGCCTTGCCCTGGGCGGTCAGGGTCATCTGCGGCGAGACCAGGACCATGGTCACCAGGGACCCCTTGCGGACCAGGATCGGGCGCCTGACGTCGGCATTACGGATCGGGAAGCCGGCGCGAAGGCCCCGCCGCGGGGTCTTGCCGACCAGGTCGTCCGCATGCATGAGAATGTCGTTCTGCACCTGTTCGGAGGGGGTGCGGAGCCATTCCAGGTCCTCCGCCCGGATCAGTTCACCTTTCTGCATGCGGCGGGTGAGGACCGGCACGTTGAGCATTTTGTGAACCCGTCCGGTGACCCGGGTCGCCTGTGATTCCGGCGTCGAGACGAAAACGGAGAAGCGCCGGGTCCGCCTGTCGTAGTTGAGGTTTTCCAGGACGACGGTGGCGGTGGACCGGGACGGCGCATACAGGCGCAGCGCGTGATTGCTGACCACCACCAGCATGTCCGGGTCGACGCCCTTGTCGATCAGCGCGGCGAGGATGTGGTCCTCGATCTCCTCGCGCTCGATGATCACCGCCCGCCGCTTGACCACGGCCTGTTGTTTCAGGCTCAACGGTTTCCAGGGCAGGCCGTAGGCCTTGGCGACCCGGTACAGCCAGTTGGCGTCGAAGGTTGCCCGCTTCCCCGGTTCCGGGGCATAGGCGACGGCGATGCCCGCCTGTTCCCCGGCGCCGCTGAAGAAGTCGCCTAGCAGGACGGTGCGGCCATCGACCATGATGGTATGACGCAGGACCACCGGCTCCTGAACGCCGGTGCTGGCGGCGGGCTGGGCGAAGGCCAGGGCGAGCAGGATAAATGCGGGCAAGAGTGTGAAAAGACGTTGCATCATTGTCTCGGTTCCTTAACGCATGTTGGAGATGGTGCCCATCATCTCGTCGGAGGTCTGAATGACCTTGGAATTCATTTCGTAGGCGCGCTGGGCGGAAATCAGGTTGGAAATTTCCTCCACCGCGTTGACGTTCGAGGTTTCCAGGAAACCCTGCAGGATCGAGCCGAAGCCCGATGCGGCGGGCACGCCGGTGGTCGGGTTGCCGGAGGCCGGGGTCTGCAGATACAGGTTGTTGCCCATGGCCTGAAGGCCCGCCTCGTTGGGGAACAAGGCGGTTTGAATCTGGCCGACGTTGGACAGCTTGACCTTGCCCTCGATCTTGACCAGGACCTCGCCGCTGGCGTTGATGGTGACGTCGATGGCATTCGCCGGGACGGTGATACCGGGCATCAGCTTGTAACCGTCGTGGGTGACGATTTCTCCGGCGGCGTTAAGCTGAAAGGTGCCGTCACGGGTGTAGGCGGTCTGCCCGTCCGGTTGCAGGACCTGGAAGAAGCCCTTGCCCTGAAGGGCCAGGTCGAAGGTGTTGTCCGTGGCGCTCAGGTTGCCCTGCTCGTGAATGCGGTAGACGGCTGCCATTTTGACGCCGAGCCCGATCTGCACGCCCGAGGGCACGATGGTTCCGGCGTCGGACGAGGTCGAGCCGGCGCGGCGCATGTTCTGATAGAGCAGATCGTGAAATTCCGTCCGCCGGCGCATGAAACCGGTGGTGTTCATGTTGGCGAGGTTGTTGGAGACGACCTCGACATTGCGTTGCTGGGCCTGCATTCCGGTGGCCGCGATACTCAGTGATCTCATTTTCCCGTCCTTTCCAGGTTTCGACCGGGTTGCCCCCGGTTATTGTCGTTGTTTCATCTATTTCGTGTCTTAGGCGACACGGGCGTATTCCTTGACCATCTGCTTCAGGCGTTCGTCCTCGCTCTGGATGAACTTCTTGGCGCTCTGGTAGTTCCTGTGGATTTCGATCATCCGGGTCATTTCGATGATCGGCTGAACGTTGGAGCCCTCCAACATGCCCTGGGTCACCGTTGCCTCCTCGACCTGCTTGGGCGCTTGTTGTGTGCTGTACAGTCCACCGGCAACCAGTTGCATGTCATGGCCGTTTTCAAAGCCGACGACGCCGATCTTGCCGAGGACGCCGTTTTCCGTCGAGACGGTTCCGTCCCGGGCGATATCGATGCTGCTGTCCTCGGGGCCGAAGAAGAAGGGCTGTCCGCCGTCCGACAGCACCGGCTCGCCGCCGCGGGTGACGAGTTGACCCTCGGCATCGAGCTGGAAGTTGCCGTTGCGGGTGTAACGTTCGCCGAGAGGGGTGCCGATGACGAAGAATCCTTCGCCGTGAATGGCAAGGTCCAGGGGGTTGTTGGTCTTCTTGAAGTCGCCTTCGGACAGGTCGCGGGCGGTGGCGATGTCGCGGACGAAAGCCAGCTTCTCGCCGCCGATCTTTTCTCCACCCCGGCTGCGGACCAGGTGTTCGACGAACATCATCTTCTCGCCCTTGAAGCCGGTGGTGTTCATGTTCGCCAGGTTGTTGGCGACGACATCCATCGAACGGCGGAGAACGGCCTGTTTCGATAAGGCGATGAGTGATGTGGTTTCCATGGTGCTGTCATTCCTGTTTCCAAAAGCGTCACGATCCCGCCCAATGTGTTGCACAGGCCGTGCCAAATTCATTTTTTGTTTAATATCAATATATTGACCTGATGATGAAAGCCGGCCAGGAAGGAAATACGGGATCAAGTTGACCCATCGTCCGGCAGTTTTTGCCCCGTCGTCGGCTTTCCGTGCCCCGCCGGCGCCAATTCCTGAGTTACATATACTTTATTCGTGTATTATGATGCCGTCGGACAATCCCTCATCCTCGCCGGGCCCGATGAGGGGGAAAACCACATGCTGTCACGGCCGAGATTGAAGCAACAACAATGACAAAGAAATCCCTCGGTTGGGCGGTTTACGGGATCGTATTCCTGATCTTGGCGGCATTGCCCTATATGGCCCGGATGCCGTCGCCGGAGGGTGCCGTTCAGCTAACGGAGGCCCGCTTCACGGCCAGGGATGGAGAGACTTCCACCGTTACCCTGCCGCACCGTTGGGATGAAGCCCAAATCCAAGCGAGGCATGGCGTCTATGACGTCTATTTCGAATTGGAGGAACGGCCGCAGGGGCCTTTGTACCTGTTCATCCCGTCTTTCAACGACCACCTTCAGGTCGAACTGGATGGCGTTCTCACCTTCGATAGTTCCGTTCATGAAAACAGGGATGGTCCGACCATCCGGACAATGGGACTAACGCTTCTGACGGCGTCGCATTTGAAGGCCGGGCGTAACCATTTGCGCCTTTCCCTCAATGGGCCGCCGCTGGTGCCGGGTTACCTGTCCGCCCTTTACCTCGGCGGCAAGGACGTGGTCGCGCCGCATTATAAATTGCGGAAATTTCTCAACAAGGACCTCAAGAGGATGGCCTACTCGGCCCAGCTTCTGATCGGCGTCGGCGTCTTCATCGCCTTCCTGTACCGCCGCAGGGAAGCGATTTTCGGCTGGGTTTCGCTTTTTGCCGGCCTGAACGCGCTTATCGGGGTGCACCTCTTTGCCGACGTCGCCCCCATCGTCATGGGGTTTCAGCCTTATGTCATCGTGGTGTGGTCATCCATGGGCGTCACCATCGCAATTCTGGCCCTGTCCCTGGCGGGACGGCAGATTCCCCGTTGGTTGATCGCGGCCCTTTTCCTGGTCCCCGCCGCCGCGCTTGTCTTAATCCAGCTAGGCTTGGCGACGTCGCTGACAATCGCCATCTATTATTCCACGCCGATCATGATCCTGGGATTTCTCGCCGCCTTGGCCATTATCTCGAGGGAAGCGTTTTACAAAAAGCGGGACGAGGCGAAAATGATCCTGGGGCCGGTCGCCCTGATCGGCTGGTACGTGATTCATGACCTGCTCGTGGTCAAGGGACATCTTCCGGGGTTGGATTTCTTCGCCCAGGAAGGCCGGCCCTTTTTCGTGGCGATGATTACCATCATTTTCATGCGGCGCCTGTCGATCAGTCTCAACGACCTGGACCGGAACGAGGTGATCCTGCAAGCCCGGCTGGCGGCCCAAAAAGAACAATTGTCCAAACAGACCCTCGAACTGCAGGACGCCAATGCGTCCCTCAAGGTCAGCAACCAGGAACTCGCTTTTCAGAAACGGGCGCTCGATGAGCATGCGATCGTCAGCATCACCGATGTGAAAGGGGTGATTACCTACGCCAACGATAAATTCTGCGAACTGTCCGGTTATTCAAGGGAGGAGTTGGTAGGCCAAAACCACCGGATCGTGAAGTCCAACGAGCACCCGGACGCCCTGTTCACCGAAATGTGGAGAACCATCGCCAACGGCAAGCCGTGGCATGGGGAACTGAAGAACCGAAAAAAGAACGGCGATCCCTATTGGGTGAACGCCACCATCGTCCCGTTCCTGGACGAAAACGCGAAGCCCTACCAGTATGTTTCCATTCGAACGGACCTCAGCGACCTTAAGAAGACACAGGAAGAACTGCGCCATGCCTCTAGCCACAAGGCGATCAGCCAACTGGCGGAAGGCATTTCCCACGAACTCAACACCCCCATCCAATATGTCGGCAGCAGCCTGGAGTTCGTCAACAAATCCGTGGAGGATATCCGCACCGCCTTTTCGGGTCACCAAGTCGCCGTTGGCGAAGACCAGGACGAACTGGACTATCTTTTCGAAGAAACTCCGAATGCCGTGACCCAGGCGTTGGAGGGCCTCGAAAAGATGCGCCTGATCGTTCAGGCCATGAAGGACTTCTCACACCACCCGACGACAAAGAAGGGCCGGGTGGATATCAATCACGCCCTTTCCACCGTCATGACCATCAGTCATAGCCAATGGGCGAAGATCGCCGAGATTGAAACGGATCTGGACCCCGATCTGCCCATGGTCATGGCCCTGGCGGCCGATCTGAACCAGGTGTTCCTGGACTTGCTCCTCAACGCCAGTGAGGCCATCGCCGGGAAGGATCCCCGGCAAAAGGGCAAAATCAGAATCAAGACGTCGCGGGAAGGACAATGGGTCGAGGTTCGAATCAGCGATACCGGCGGCGGCATTCCCGCCGGAGTCGCCGATCAAATCTTCAATCCGTTTTTTACCACCAAAGCCCCCGGGGCCGGGATCGGTCAGGGATTGACCGTGTCCTACGAGAGCATCGTCAAAAAGCATGACGGCATGATCACCTTCGAGAGCGAAGAGGGACAGGGCGCCACCTTTATAGTCCGTCTTCCCCTGTAGCCCCATGGAGAAAGGGCGGCCGTCGCCGCGTCTTCAATCACTTGTTAACCATCCCGGTCTACATTTATTCCCACGGTCGTTAAGAATCAGCGTACTGTTCCGCCCGTATTGATTTTGTTGTGAAGCCGAGTAGAGACCATGGCCGACGATGACGATGTAGACGAAGAAGCGGATGAAGAACGCGAGGACGGTGATGAGGAAGAAGGGTCATCCGAAGGGGGTGGCGGCAAGAAGAAGCTCATCATCATTATCGGGCTGGTTCTGCTGCTGTTGATCGGCGGCGCGGCGGGGGCGTATTTCGCCGGCTTGCTGGACCCGCTGCTGGGCGGCGAGGAAGAACCGGTGGAGGAAGAGGCCATCGCCCAGGCGGCGATTTTTTACGATTTGCCCGACTTGCTGGTCAATCTCAGCACCGCCGGGCGGAAATCGACATTCCTGAAGATCCGGATCAGCCTCGAACTGACCAAACCGGAGGATGTCGCCAAGGTGGAAAGCGTGATGCCGAGAATTATCGACAACTTCCAGGTCTATCTCAGGGAGCTGCGGGTCGATGACCTGAAGGGCTCGGCCGGCATGTACAGACTGCGCGAGGAACTGCTGAAACGGGTCGGGGTCGCCATAGCCCCGGTCCAGATCAACGATGTTCTGTTCAAGGAAATGCTTGTTCAATAGGCCCGGGCAGGGGATGCAACGAGAAATGACGACGGAAATCCGATGACAGCACCGGCAGACGACGACGAGATCGAACAGGAAGCCCCGGCCGAAGAAGCGGAAGGAGAGGGCGGCGGCGGCGACGACCAGGACGATCTGGCCGCCGAATGGGAATCCATGATGGCCGGCGAGGACGGGGACGGCGAGATGATCGCGGCCCCGGACGGGGGCGCGGGGCAGTCCACCCGGGTCCTCAATCAGAATGAAATCGACTCCCTGCTGGGCTTTGACGAGGAACACGAAGACGGCGGGGACAAGTCGGGGATTCAGGCGATCCTCAACAGCGCCCTGGTGTCCTATGAACGCCTGCCCATGCTGGAGGTCGTCTTCGACCGCCTCGTCCGCCTGATGTCGACCTCGCTGCGTAACTTTACCTCGGATAACGTCGAAGTTTCCCTCGACAACATCGCCTCCATCCGCTTCGGCGATTATCTCAATTCCATTCCCCTGCCGGCCATGTTGAGCGTGTTCAAGGCCGAGGAATGGGACAACTTCGGCCTGATCACCATCGACTCGTCGCTGATTTATTCCATCGTCGACGTGCTGCTCGGCGGGCGCCGGGGCACGGCGGCCATGCGCATCGAAGGCCGCCCCTACACCACCATCGAACGCTCGCTTGTCGAACGCATGGTCCAGGTCATGCTGTCGGACCTGTCGGCCGCCTTCGAACCGTTGAGCCCTGTCACCTTCCGTTTCGACCGGTTGGAAACCAACCCCCGCTTCGCCACCATTTCCCGGCCCTCCAACGCCGCCATCGTGATCCGCCTGCGCATCGACATGGAAGACAGGGGCGGGCGGCTTGAAATGTTGCTGCCCTATGCTACTCTGGAACCTGTCCGCGAACTGCTGCTGCAGATGTTCATGGGCGAGAAATTCGGGCGAGACTCCATCTGGGAGACCCACCTGGCCGAGGAACTGTGGCTGACCAATGTCGAGTTGGAGGCGGTTCTCGACCAGCTAACCATGAAGCTGGGGCAGGTTTTCGCCCTCGAGGTGGGCTCTCAGATCATGCTCAGCGCCACCCCGACATCGAAAGTGCAGCTCCGTTGCGGCGAGGTGGAATTGTATACGGGGGCCATGGGCCGCAAGGGCGAGAAGATCGCCGTCAAGATTGAAGACCGCCTGATCAGAACCGGGGAGGATGGGTAGAAACGATGTTGCTGGCGCTGGATATCGCCGTTGTCGTGCTGCTGGTCGTCACCATCGGGTATGCGGTCGTCCTCAACCGCAAGCTGGGCGATTTGCGCAGCCACAAGGACGACCTTGAAAAGCTCGCCGCCACCTTCAGCCATTCCACGGCCCGGGCCGAGGACAGCATCGCCCGGCTGAAAGGCAACACCGAGCGGCTGCAGAAGAGCATCGACAAGGCCCAGGCGCTCAGGGACGATTTGACGTTTCTGATCGATCGCGGCTCGCAGACCGCCGACCGGCTCGAGGACGGCGTGCGCGGAAGCCGGGACAAGGTCGCCGCCGCCGCCAACCCGCCGGAACCGGCGGCCCGGCGGGAAGAAATCGAGACCCTTTCCGATGTGCTCGCCGCCGCCCGCAGCGAGGCCAGGGAAGGCTCAAGAAGGCTTGCCGAGTCTCCGGAAGACATCGACAAGCAGAAATCACAGGCCGAAAGGGATCTCATCGAGGCCCTTCGGCAGGCCCGGTAGGAGCGGGTAGATGATGAAGATACGCTTCCTTCCTGCCATGATCTTCATGGCCGTGCTGATGTTGACGGTCCGGCTCGGCAATGTCTGGGACGGCGTCGAAACGTTGTTGCAGAACAAGCCCCTGGACAAGGATCCCGTCTTCGTCGCCAGCGCCGGGGCGCAGGAAAAGGACAAAGAAGAAAAGCCGCCGGAAACCGCCGCCGAGGGCGAGGGGGCGGAGGAAGCCCCCGCCGATGAAACCGACCCGGAGGCCATTGCCCGGCTGGTGACCAACGATCCGGCCCTGCTGACCCAGGCGGAGATCGATTTGCTGCAACGCCTTGCCGACCGCCGGGAATCCCTGGACGCCAGGGAAAAGGAAATGGAGATGCGCGAGGGGCTGCTGAAGGCGGCTGAAGACCGGATTAACAAGAAAATCGCCGAATTGAAGACCTTTCAGGACACCATCGAAGGCCTGATCAAGACCTACGATGCACAGCAGGAAGCGAAGACCCAAAGCCTCGTCAAAATCTACGAAAGCATGAAGCCGAAGAACGCGGCGAAAATTTTCGAGGAAATGGACATGGAAACCCTGTTGATGGTCACCGAAAACATGAAGGAAAAGAAGCTGGCGGCGATCATGGCGAAGCTGAACCCGGCGCGCGCGACGGAAATTACCGTGGAGCTGTCCCGCCTGCGGGAGCTGCCCGACGACCAGGCCAATCCGGGCGGATGAGGCGGCGGAAGACTGGAATCACCTGAAAAAGGTTGCGATACACAGGTCCTTGAATTAACTAGTAACTATTGATTTGCATCAGCCCTTTGCGGGATTATGGACGGTCCCTATGGGGTGCGGGCAGGATCATCACGATAGGATTAGGATGGAGTGAATAATGGCTGTCGACATGAACATGAACATTCTGATCGTCGATGATTACAAAACCATGTTGAGGATTTTGAGGAACCTGCTCAAACAGCTCAACTTTAACAATGTCGTCGACGCGACGGACGGGGCCATGGCGCTCAACATCCTGCGTTCGCAGAAGATCAACCTGGTCATCTCCGACTGGAACATGGAACCGATGACCGGCATCCAGTTGTTGCGGGAAGTCCGCGCCGACAACAACCTGAAACACCTCCCGTTCATCATGATCACGGCGGAAAGCAAGTCGGAAAACGTCATTGCCGCCAAGGAAGCCGGTGTTTCCAACTACATCGTCAAGCCATTCAACGCCGAAACCCTGAAGGCAAAGCTCACGAGTGTGCTTGGGGAATTTTAGGGGGCGCTCATGCCTGCTGAAAAAACACCCTCGGAAGAAACCGCGCCGGTCCATGAAGAACATGTGGAACGGGCCCTCAAGGCGGGGAAAATCGTCGATGAGGTCCGCAAGTCCGTGAGCCGGGACGCGCCCGAGGCCTCGACCCTGTTTTCCGAGTTGGAGGCCCTGGCCCAGTACATCCAGGACGCCAAGAAGGAAATCGCCGCGCTGAGCCCCAGCGAGGTCAAGGAGGAATTCCTGCCGACGGCGACCGATCAGCTTGACGCCATCGTCGAGGCCACCGCCGACGCCACCCACGCCATCATGGACTCCACGGAAACCATCGAGGAGGTGACCTCGAACCTGAGCGGGGAAAGCGCCGATGCGCTGGTCCAGGCGACGACGCGTATCTATGAGGCTTGCGGTTTTCAGGACCTGACCGGCCAGAGAATTTCCAAGGTGGTGAGCACCCTGAAGGACATCGAGAGCAAAATCGACGATTTGCTCGAGGTGTTCGCCGACCAGGCCCGGGAAGACCGGGCGGCGCCGGCCGGGAGCCCGGCTCCGGAGCTGTCCGACGACCATAAGCTCCTGAACGGTCCGCAAAGCAAAGACAAGGCCAAATCCCAGGCGGAGATCGATGCCCTCTTAGCCGATTTTGATTAGGATTAGTTCTCTTGCAAGAGGAGTTCTTCGATTCCACGGAAGGTCAGGGCGGGGGCAGCATCGCCCTGTTTCTGGGCCTCTACCTCCTCATCCTGGCCTTTTTTATCCTGCTGGTCAGCATTTCCACCCTCGAGGACGAAAAGACCCAGGCGGCGGTCACCAGCGTCACCACCTCTTTCGCCAAGGTTCTTCCCCCCGAGTTGCAGTTGAAGGTGGACAGCGAGGTGGCGGGAGAAGTCCTGGCCGGGCAGCACTTTCAGGACAGCATCAACGACATCTTCACCTCCAGCATACAAATCACCAAGGCGGAGGTCACGCAGGTCGGCAAGCAGATGGTTATCCAATTGGACTCGGACGCCCTGTTCGAAACCGGAAGCGATGCGGTGCGGAAAACCAATCATCCCCTGCTGGACCGCGTCGTCGCGACCCTGAGCGGTAGCCCGCCGGGATTGCGTTTCGATATGGAATTCGTCATCGGCAGCCCCTACCAGAAGGGTAAAATCCTGCCCATCGGCGAGACCCTGGAAATGCAACGGGCCGGTTCCTTCGTGCGTGAAATGATGGGCCGTGGGGTGCCTCCCGGCAACATCGCCGTCGGCATCACGCCGGGTAATCCGAAAAACGTGAGCATCTGGTTCTATGTCCGCAAAAGCGGCGAGGGCATCGTCACATTCACCCCGGCGGAAGGGAAGAAGGGGGAATGAGCGGATTCAACCCCCTCGTGGAAGAAGGCATGCCGCCCCGGACGGAAAAAAAGGCGGTCGCCTGGATGGTCATCTTCACGGACCTGGTGTCCCTGATGCTGACTTTTTTCGTGCTGCTGTTTTCCATGTCCACCCTGGAGGTGGAGCGTTGGGACCAGGTGGTCAACTCCCTGTCGCAGACCTTGAACCCCTCGAAGACCGAGACCAAGAAGACCGTCACCTTCAGTTTCAACATCACCACCCTGTTCCGCAAACCGGCGATCAACCTGGATTATCTGGCCTCGCTTCTCGAAGAGGCCATCGCCCGGGACGAATATCTCTCAGGCGCCCGGTTGATGCCCCAGGACGACCGGCTGGTCATCTCCCTGCCCGGGGACCATTTGTTCGACCCGGGCAAGGCGGTCTTGTCGTCTCAGGCCAGGGGTGCCCTTTTTACCCTGGGCGGGGTGTTGCGCAACATCGGCAACGGCATCGGCATCAACGGACACACGGACCCGGCCTCGCCTGCGGGGGACCGCTACCGGTCGAACTGGGAACTTTCCATTGGCCGCGCGGCGGCGGTCGCCAACGCGCTTAAGCGGGCCGGGTACACCCGGGAGATCATCGCTCTCGGTTACGGCAGCAGCCGCTTTTCCGCCCTTCCCATGTTGAAGGAAGACGCCCGCAACGCCCTCGGGCGACGGATCGACATCGTCATCTATCCCACCGTCGGTGGTTCCTGATGCGCCGCCGGGGGCTCGCCAACTGGCGCGGAGGCCCGCTGCTGGCGGGGGCCCTGCTTGTCCTGGCCGTGGCGGCGTTTGGTCCGGCGCTGGCTGAACCGGTCATGGTCCGGGCGGCGAGTCACGATGGCTATGGCCGTATCGTCTTCAACTGGCCCGAGCCCGTGTCGTTCCGGGCCGAAACCGTGGGCGGCCAATTGGTGGTCCGCTTTTCCAGTCCCATCGAACCCATTCTCGGCGGCGTGGTGAGGAATATGAAAAAGTACCTGAGCAGCGCCGCCGCCGGGGCGGACGGCCGCAGCGCGGTGTTCACCCTGAAGGATGATTTCGAGGTCAGCGCCTTCGACATGGGGTCTGCGGTGGTCGTCGATATCACCGGTGCGGTTCCCGCCGAAACGAAGCCTGCTGAGGAAGAGGCGGCGGCCGTTCGGGTGCGTAGCGGCATTCACGATGGCTACACCCGTATCGTTTTCGACTGGCCGGAACGGATCCCCTATCGGTTGACCCGTAAGGGCGGGGAGGCGACCATCGACTTTTCCCGCCCGGCCCGTCTGGGGCTAAACAGGTTGCAGCGCCGTCCGCCGAAACGGATATCCGCCATCCGCTCCGTGAACAAAGAGGAAGGCCCGTCGGTGACCCTGAGCGTGCCGGAAAATGCGCGTATCCGGCATTTCCATTCCGGTCCGAAAATCGTTATCGACGTGATGAAACCGGCGGCGAAAGCGAAACCGGAAAAGAAAACCGAGGTGGTGGTCAAGAAACCCGAACCCGCGAAGCCCGCGCCTAAACCGAAAACGGAACCCCGTGTACAGGATCACAAGCCCGTGCAGAAGCCGGAGCAGAAACAGGAACGGAAGGGAGAAGAAACGCCGACCGCCCTGACGCCGCCCGGACGGACGGAAGGCGCCGCCTTGCCCGAGGGCGGCAAGGTGATCAAGGCCTCTGCCGTCGACAGCGGCCCCGACGCGGTCGGCATCCGCATCGACTGGGATGAGCCGGTCGCGGCGGCGGTGTTCCGCCGTCATGGTTTCCTGTGGGTGGTGTTCGACAAGCCGACCCGGTTGAACGTGGCCGACGTCAAGGCGGCGGGGGGCAATATCATCCGCTCCCTGGAACAATTGCCCAACCAGGGGGCGAGCGTGCTGCGCATGCAAACCGTCGCCGGGGTCAATCCCAACCTGAAGCGGGACGGGCTGGCGTGGATTCTGGAATTCCGCAAACAGCCCTTCGCTCCCATCAACACCATCGATGTGATTCCGCAGCCCAATTCCCCCGTCGGCGCGCGCCTGTTCGCCTCGGTCACGGAGCCGGGCAGGGCCATTGCCCTGACCGATCCCGCCGTCGGCGACAATCTGGTCGTCGTCCCTGTGATTCCCCTCGGTTACGGCATCGCCAGGCAATCGGTCTATCCCCAGGCCCGCATTCTGACCAGTTCCCAGGGGCTGGCCATTCAGCCCCGGGCCGATGATGTCCGGGTCCGTTCCCTGCGCCAGGGGGTGGAGGTGACCAGTGCGTCGGGCCTGCAAATTTCCGCCGTCAGCGCCGCCCAGGTCGCCGCCAACATCCTCGATCAGGGGCAGATCATCCGCGCCCTGACCCGCATGTTGGATATGAAGGAATGGCGCCAGACGGGTCTGGAGACATTCCGGGAGGACAAGTGGAAGTACCAGGCGGCGGTGGCCCAGGCGAAACCGACGGGGCGGGAAGAGGCGCGGCTCGATCTGGCCCGTTTCTACTTCGCCCACGGTTTCGGCCCGGAAACCCTGGGGGTGCTTCGGCGAATTCGCGAGGACCGGCCGGAAATCGTCGAGTCACAGGAATTCCGGGGCCTGCGCGGGGCCACCAACGTGATGATGCGGCGTTTCGACGACGCCCGCGCCGACCTGGACCAGCCGGGACTGGAGAAGAACGACGAGGCCCGCTTCTGGCGCGCCGTGATGCAGGCCTATGAAGGGGACCTGTACGGGGCCTCTTCCGACCTGCGCCGCCTGGCCGCCATCATCCGGCCCTATCCGAAGGCATTGAAGACTCCTCTCGGCACCCTGGTCGCCGAGGCCGCCATCAAGATGGGGGACATCAAGCAGGGAACCAAATACCTGGACGCCCTGAAGACGTCGGCGCCCAACCCGGCGGAGGCGAGCCAGATCGGTTTCGTCGATGGCCGGCTGAAGGAACTGTCCGGGGATTTCGAGGGCGCGGTGAGCACGTGGGAAGAGGTGGAGGCGGGCCCGCACCGGCCGAGCCGGGCCAAGGCCGCCGTGGCGCGCACGGAACTGCTGTTGAAGCTGAAGGAAATCGACGAGTTTCAGGCCATTCAGGAACTGGAGAAACTGCGCTTCGCCTGGCGCGGGGACGATTTCGAGTTCGAACTGTTGCGCCGTCTCGGCGATCTGTACGTGGCCGCGGGGGACTACCGCAACGGCCTTCGGACCATGCGCCAGGCGGCGACCTATTTCCGTGACAACGAGAAGGCGCCGGAGGTGACGCAGCAAATGACCGATGCCTTCTCGGGCCTGTATTTGGAAAACAAGGCCGACAACCTGGCCCCGGTCACGGCCATCGCGCTGTACGATGAATTCAAGGAATTGACCCCGCCCGGGGAATCCGGGGACGAGATGATCCGCCGCCTCGCCGACAGGCTTGTCGATGTGGACCTGCTGGACCGGGCGGCGGAACTGTTGCAGGGCCAGATCGCCTACCGCCTGGAAGGAGTCGAAAAGGCGCGGGTCGGGACGCAATTGGCCCTGGTTCACGTTCTGGCCAATGAATTCGATCAGGCCATGGACGTGCTCGATGAGAGCGGCGGCGCGGATTTGCCGCAGGATCTGGAGGATCAACGCCGCCACCTGCGGGCCCGCTCCCTGATGGGACTGGAGCGTCAGGTCGAAGCTTTGGCGTTGCTCGACGAGGACGACACCAGGGATGCCGATCTGCTGCGTCTGGAGATGTTCTGGAACGACAAGCAGTGGGTGCAGGTGTCCAAGGTGCTGAACCGCATCCTTCGGGGCTCCGGGGCGAAGCCGGGACAGCCGCTTGACGAGATGCAGGGGCAAACCGTCCTCAACATGGCCGTCGCCATGACCCTGAGCGGCAACGAGCGGGGCATCGACCGGTTGCGCCGGGACCATGGCCGGGCCATGGACGACAGCCGCTTCCGCGAGGCTTTCCGCCTGATCGCCAGCCCCGACACCATCGGGCTGATCAGCTACGATTCCATCGCCGGCAAGGTCTCCGACGTGGAAGGCTTCAAGACCTTCATGCAGGCCTATCAGGACCGCCTGAAGGAAGGCAAGCTGAGCGCCATCAACTGAGTTCTCAGTCTTTTTTGCAGGTATAGGGCCAGATCAGTTTGCTGCCGGCGGGGACGACGTCTCCCTTGTCGGTCATCACCGGGATCGGCACCCGTTTTTGATCGGCGGGCAGGTTGAGCAGGCTTTCGGAATCGAAGGGCGGGCGTTTGCGGTAAAGGGCGTTCGGGTCCATCCACAGGCCGCCGAGCGGGATCACCTTGCCAAAGCGGGCGAGGGCGTATTCCGGCTTGTCGGAAAACCAGACGGCGAAATGAATGGCCGGACGGCGGCGCTTGCTCTGCTTGCCGCCGCGCCCGATGCCCGAATTGCCGGTGGGGCCCAGGGCTTGACCCATCTTCACCCTGTCGCCGACCCTGAGCTTCGGCATGACGTCGAAATGGGCGTACTGGGTGTAGATCCAATAACCGGCGATGCCCGTGTCCTCGGGGGTGTGGCGGAGGATGATTTCCTTGCCGCGAAAACTCTTCTTGCCTTCGGAGCGGCTGAGCACCACCCCGTCGGCGGCGGCGATCATCGGCGTGCCGTAGGGGGCGGGCATGTCGATGCCGCCGTGATAGTTCTCCCGCGGACGCTTGTGGGTGTAGGAAATGGCCCATTGCTCGTCGATGTCCCGGCAGTCCAGCCCGTCGGGAAAGCGGGGCCTGAGCCCGGTCTCGAACAGGCCCAGTTCAATCGCCACCTTGATCGAGCATTTTTTCGAACGGCCGATGCCGCAGAGGGTTTTTTTGTCGATGGCGTCCAGGGAGATTTCGGCGTCCTCTCCGGCGCTGGCATGGAAGGGAAGAAGCAGGAGTCCCGAAAGCAGTAGAAAAGGCGCGAACATGGAGTGTCTCCTCCGGCGGAAAGCCAGCGAAGTATAGCACGGGTCAGGCCCGGACCGCCATTTCAATCGGGCCCTCGGCACGGCCGTTGATAAACTGATCGACGAATTCGTTGCCGGACTTGTCGATGTCGGCGACCGGCCCGGCCCAGATGATCCGGCCTTCGTACAGCATGGCGATGCGGTCGGCGATCTTGCGGGCGCTGGCCATGTCGTGGGTGATGGAAAGGGCGGTGGCCCCCACTTCCCGGGTGGTCTTGACGATCAGGTCGTTGATGACGTCGGCCATGATCGGGTCGAGCCCCGTGGTCGGTTCGTCGAAGAAGATGACCTCGGGGTCGGCGGCGATGGCGCGGGCCAGGCCGACGCGCTTCTGCATGCCGCCGGACAGTTCCGCCGGCGACAGGTCCGCGACATCGGCGTTGAGGCCGACCTGGGCCAGCTTGGAGACGGCGATCTCCTTGGCCTCGGCCCGGTTGACCCGCTTTTCCGCCAGCAGGCCGAAAGAGACGTTTTCCCACACCGGCAGGCTGTCGAACAGGGCCGCGCCCTGAAACAGCATGCCGAATTTATGGTTGATCCGCTCGCGTGTGTCCGCATTGGCGCCGATGACCTGCTCGCCGTCCACCTCGATGGAGCCCTTGTCGGCTCGGAGCAGGCCGAGGATGCACTTCAGCATCACCGATTTGCCGGTCCCCGAGCCGCCGATGACGACCACCGATTCGCCGACGCCCACATCCAGGTCGAGGCCGTTCAGGACCACCTTCTCGCCGAAGGCTTTGTGAACGTCGCGCATTCTGATTTTCGGTTGCGTGTCTGTCATGGCGGATCAGTGGGTAAAGAACATCTCGGTGAGAATATAGTCGAAGCAGAGGATCAGGATCGAGGCGGAAACCACCGCGTTGGTGGTCGCCGTGCCGACCCCTTGCGCGCCTCCCCTCGAGTGATAGCCGTGATAGCAGCCCATCAGGGTGACGATGAAGCCGAAGACGGCAGCCTTGACCAGGCCCGAATTGACGTCCTCGGCAGCCAGGAAATCGTAGGTCTGCTGCAGGTAGTTGGCGGCGTTGAAGCCCAGCTTGTAGACGGCCACCAGGTAGCCGCCGAAAACGCCGATGATGTCGGCGACAAGGACCAGGGCCGGGAACATCAGGAAGCCGGCGACCAGCCGGGGGGCGACCATGTACTTCATGGGGTTGGTCGACAGGGTGGTCAGGGCGTCAATCTGTTCGGTCACACGCATGGTTCCGATCTCGGCGGCCAGGGAGGCGCCGATGCGTCCGGCCACCATCAGGCCCGCCAGCACCGGCCCCAGTTCCCGGGTGATGGACAGCACGACCACGTTGGCGACAGCCCCCTCGGCGGAAAAGCGCGAGAAGCCGGTGAAGCTCTGCAGAGCCAGCACCATGCCGGCGAAGATGGCCGTTAGCCCGACGACGGGCAGGGAGTAGAAGCCGATGTCGATCATCTGGCGGCCGAGAATGCGGAAGTAAAACGGCGGCCTGACGATGTGGGACACCGCCTCCGACGTGAACAGGGTCAGCCGCCCGGTGGTGGCCAGGAAGGACAGGAACATGCGGCCGATGGGTTGCAGGGGGTTCATGGCCGTTATGCGCCGCCCTTGTAGATTCTGTGAAAGCGCGGACCCAAAGTGGCCAGGAGTTCGTAGCCAACGGTTCCGGCGGCCTTCGCCACCTCGTCAACGGGGTTGTTGGGGCCGATCAGGTCGATCAGGGCGCCCGGGCGGGCCGCCTGTTCGGGCGCGTCACTGACGTCGAATGTAATCAAATCCATGGAAACCCGTCCTACCAGCTCCACCCGAAGATCGCCCAAAAAGCCGAATCCGCGTGAACTCAAGGTTCTGTGATAGCCGTCGGCGTAACCGACGCCGACCGTCGCGATCCGCCCCTGGCGTTCGATCCGGTGGGTGGCACCATAGCCAACGGTCTGGGGGGTGTCAACGTCACGGACTTGTAGGATTTGTCCTTGTAATCTAACCACTTGCGACATCGGATTGGGTAATCCGGGGGTCGGGTTGACGCCATAAAGGGCGACCCCCGGGCGGGTCATGTCGAAGAGGTAGGGGGCGCCAAGATAAATGCCCGATGAGTTGGCGAAGGAGGCCCTGCAGCCGGGAAACAGGGTCAGGGCCTGGCGGAATTCCTCCAGTTGTAGCCGGTTTTTCGGGTTTTCGGGTTCTTCGGAACAGGCCAGGTGGCTAATGACATAGGCGACCGACAATCCCTGAATCAGTTCCGGTCTCTCCCTCACGGCGGTCAGGTCAGTGGGCGACAGGCCCAGGCGCAGCATCCCCGTGTCGACATGAATATCGGCCGGGGCGTCGGGCCTGAAGGCCTTCCAGCGGCGGATATCGTCCAGGGAGTTGAGCACGGGGACGAGGTCGAATTCGATGAACGCCCGAAGGTCCCCGATGGGCCCGCCGAGAACATGAATCCGCGCCTCCATGCCGACGGCGTCGAGGGCGTTGCGCAGGTGAACGCCCTCATCAACCAGGGCGACGAAAAAGTCCCGGCATCCGACCCCGGCCAGGGTGACGGCGGCCCGCTCCGCCCCCAGTCCGTAGGCGTCGGCCTTGATGGCGGCGGCGCAGGCGGCGGGGGCGCTTTTGTCCCTTAGGGTCCGCCAGTTTTCGGCCAAGGCGTCCAGGTCTATGGTCAGAATGCCGCCGCTGCTGAGTTCGTTTCCCATGGGGGGAATTAGTAGTCCGCCTGGTGGATGCGTTCAAGGTCGCTGAAGCGGGTGAACTCGCCGGTGAATTGCAGTTCCACCGTGCCGACGGGGCCGTGACGTTGCTTGGCGACGATCAGTTCGGCGATGTTGCGGACCTTCTCCAGTCGTTCCTCGTTGCGTTGCTGGCGTTGGAAGAACTTGTCGTCGCTTTCGTTCTCGTGCTGGGTGGTGCCCTTGCGCTCCAAGTAATATTCCTCGCGGAAAATGAACATGACCACGTCGGCGTCCTGCTCGATGGAGCCGGATTCCCTGAGGTCCGAGAGCATGGGACGCTTGTCTTCTCGCTGTTCGACGGCTCGGGATAGCTGGGAAAGGGCGATGACCGGCACGTTCAGTTCCTTGGCCAGGGTCTTCAGGCCGCGGGTGATTTCCGAGACTTCCTGGACCCGTCCGTCGTTGCGCGATGTGCCGGAACCGGAAATCAGTTGCAGGTAGTCGACAACAATGAGTCCCAGGTTGTTTTGCCGTTGCAGACGGCGGGCGCGGGTTCGCAGGGCGCTGACGGTCAGCGCCGGGGTGTCGTCGATGAAAATCGGCACGTCGTGCAGGGTCTGGCTCATGGCCACCAGGCGGTCGAATTCCGCCGTCGTGATCTTGCCCTTGCGGATGCTGTCCGAGGAAGTCTGGGTCTGTTCCGAGATGATGCGGGTGGCCAACTGTTCCGCCGACATTTCCAGGGAGAAGAAGCCGACCACCGCCCCTTGCTCGCCGCCCGTCCGATGATGGGTATAAGCGGCGTTATAGGCGATGTTGGTGGCCAGCGCCGTCTTGCCCATGGAGGGGCGTCCGGCCAGGATCAGCAAGTCCGACGGGTGCAGGCCACCCAGCATGCCGTCCACGTCGGCCAGGCCCGAGGTGACCCCGGCCAGGGCGCCGTCCCGTTTGTGGGCGGCCTCGGCCATGTTGAGCGCGGTGATCACCGATTCCTTGAAGGACTGGAAGCCGCCCTCGTAATTGCCGGTGGTGGCCAATTCGTAGAGGGTCTGTTCGGCGGCTTCGATCTGCCGCGTCGCCTCGTCCTCGACGTCGCCGCCGTAGGCCCGGTTGACCACGTCCTCGCCGAGGCCGATCAGTTCCCGCTTGAGATGCAGGTCGTAGATGATGCGGCCGTATTCTCCGGCGTTGATGACGGAAACCATGCTTTCCGCCAGTTCCACCAGATAGGCGCCGCCGCCGATGTCGGCCAGTCCCTCGTCCTGCTCGAAATAGCGTTTCAGGGTGACCGGGTCGGCGATTTGCCCCCGTTCGATCAGTTTCGAGCAGGCCTGATAGATCATGCCGTGCTGGGCGATGATGAAATGTTCCGCCCTGAGAAATTCCGAGACCTTTTCATAGGCTTTGTTGTTGGCGAAAATCGCCCCCAGCAGGGATTTCTCCGCCTCCACGTTGTGGGGCAGGGTGCGGAAAGGGGAAGCGGCGCTTTCGCCGCTCTCGCCGTTCTCATTAACCGGATCGCTCAGCATGGGGGGCAGTGTTGTCGTGGACATGCCTTCAAACCTACAAACATCGCGCCGTTTCGTCTTCCCCAATCGTGTGTGAATCACGTGGATAACGGGGACGGAAAGGGGGAAAGGGATTCGCCCCTAGCATAGCACAAAAAACGGCGCCCCGGTTTCCCAAGGCGCCGCTTGAATTGTTGCCGGGGGAACGCCCTATCAGGCTTCGGCGTTTTCCTCTTCCGCGTCCTCGGGGGCGGCGTCTTCGGCGACGGTTTCCTCGGCCTCGGCCTCCGCGGCTTCCGCGTCCTCGGCTTTCTCGAAGACTTCCTCGGCCTCGATCTTCGCCTGGGCTGCCTCTTCCTCGTCGATGGAGAGGACGGCGCGGCCGGTTTCGGCCTGGATCTTGGCCTCTTCCTCCGAACGGGCGACGTTGGCGACGACGGTCACCGACACTTCCGGGTGCAGGGCGACCTGAACGTCGTGCAGGCCCAGGGCCTTGATGGGATTGGCCAGTTCGACCTGCTGGCGGGTGATGGTGAAGCCGTTGTCGACGACCTGCTCGGCGATGTCGCGGGCGTTGACCGAACCGTACAACTGGCCGGATTCACCGGCCTGACGGACCAGGATGACGCTCAGGCCGTCCAGCTTGGCGCCGACCTGTTCGGCCTCGGCGCGGCGTTCCAGGTTGGCGGCCTCGAGCTGGGCGCGCTGGTTTTCAAAATGCTTGCTGTTTTCCGGCGTGGCGCGCAGGGCCTTGCTCTTCGGCAGCAGGTAATTGCGGGCGTAGCCCGGCTTGACCGAAACCACATCGCCCATCTGGCCGAGTTTCTCGATCCGTTCCAATAGAATGACGTCCATCTTCTCTTCTCCTAGCCCATGGTCGGGCGCAGTTATAAGTAAACCTTGATGGGACCTCAAGCCCCGTCTTCGTCGTCGTTCCGGCCGGGGCCGGGTTTGTTAAAGCGTCGGCGCAGGCCGATCCACTGTTCCAGCAGCCCCGCCCCGACGACCACCAGGGCGATCCAGCCGGAAAGGAACAAAACCAAATAAAACGCCGCCAGCAACATTCCCGGAAAAGCGACATGCCGGGCCAGGTCATGGACCACCGACAGTCCGAGAAAGAAAAACGGCACGGCCAAAATCAACGCCAGATTTCGGCCCCAATACTCCAGTTCCCCCTGGCCCAGCAGGGCCACCGCGGCGGCGGCGATAAGCCACCAGGACATCCAGTCCGCCAGCACCAGGTCGGCCAGCTTGTGCTTCGGCCGCTCGATGCGCTTGGCCCGCGTCAGAATGGCCATGGCGATGGAGGCGTTGACCACCGCCATCATCACCCAGGATGTTCCCAGATAACCCGGGAATAGTGGCGACAACACCTGAACGACCGTGCCGCGCCCGCCTTCGTCCAATGTCGGCATCAGGTAGGTGAAGACCTGATCCAGATAGGCCCGGACGGTGCCGTGCAGGCCGCCGTCCTCGCCCAGGGTCCAAATCGTCGCCGCCGTCAACGCGGCGCCGCCGAACAGGGACAAAATGCACAGAATGGCGCCCGCCGGATACCATTCCTCGCCCTTGCCGTCGTCCGAGGGCCGCCGCAACAGCGCCTGACGGACGATGATCCAGGCCGGCAGGGCATGGATCGCCGCGAACAGCCAACCGGACATGGGGCCGCCGGCGATGGCGGCGACGGCGATGCCGCTGGCTCCGGCGACGCCGGCGCTTCGTGCGCCGTGGTCGAGGCCGATCAGCAACAGCGGCAGCGGCGCCAGATACACCGCCAGCAGGGCGCCGGGCATGCCCGACAGAAACGCCAGCGAGGCGAAGCCGCTTAACGCGCCGCCGCTAACGGCTATCAGCGTGTCCTTGGACATGGGGTCCTCCGGGCCGGGGCTGACGGGCGCGAACGACGCGCCTGCGCCGTCTTATTTGACGACGTAGGGCATCAGGGCGAGAAAGCGCGAACGCTTGATCGCCTTGGCCAGTTCGCGCTGCTTTTTCGCCGACACGGCGGTGATCCGGCTCGGCACGATCTTGCCGCGTTCGGAGGTGTAGCGTTGCAGCAGGCGGGTGTCCTTGTAGTCGATCTTCGGCGCCTTGGAGCTGGAAAACGGGCAGCTTTTGCGGCGGCGGAAGAAGGGACGGCGTCCGCCGCCGGCTCCACCCTGATCGGAAGGGGACGTGCTCATGCCTGGGCTCCTTCGCTGGATGTGTTTGCGGGTGCGGCGGCGGGGCGCTCGTTGTCGTAACGGCGCGGCCGGTCGTCGCGGGAACGGGACTGCATCATCACCGACGGTCCTTCGTCGAAGGCGTCGACGCGGATGGTCATGTAGCGGAGGATGTCCTCGTTGATGCGCATCTGGCGCTCCATCTCGTGGATGGCGGCGGCGGGGGCGTCGATGTGATACATCACATAGTGGCCCTTGCGGTTTTTCTTGATGCGGTAGGCGAGGGTGCGAAGCCCCCAGCTTTCGGTGTTGACGACGGAGCCGCCGTTGTCGCTGATGACCTTGTTGAAGGTCTCGGTCAATCCTTCGACCTGAGTCGCCGAAATGTCCTGGCGTGCGATAAACACGCTTTCATAATAAGCCAATGTGTTTCTCCCTCTGGCTTTTCTCATCCCCCTCCGGCGGCATGCCGGGCGGGGCATAGCCAGGCCACCGGGCCCGGCAAGGAGTCGAAGCGGGGGAATATACACAAAAAGCCCGGCCACGCAAGGGAAGAAGAACGAGTCGGGACTTCCTTATTCACGACATGTATCGCGCGGTTTTCCAATCTCAAACCCACCAGCAAATCCGTTTCCTTTGTACTTACCAGTGGACCTTCTTAAGCAGATCAAGATTGTGGCCAACAAACGCGATGTTCCATATCAATCCCTGATCAAGGCCTGGCTGACCGAAAAAGTCGATACGGCCTGACGTTCAAGCTCGCCGAAAATAGTTTCTTCTGCCCCGGTGAGTTGTGTATTATAGTTCGCCATTGTCTGGTGTCCTGCTCAGGAAGCGCTTTTGCGCAGTCTTGGGGTTAAGCAGGCCGCATAACGATCTGATGTCGTGTGTTGGTGGATTGCACTTTAAGGATGAATAAGATTTTTTACCCCCCCCCCCCCATTAGGGGGCTGACGGGCCGTCTTCTGGCTTCTCTCCTGCTGGCCATTTGCGCCCTTATCAATCCTCATGATGCGGCGGCCGAAAAGGTTCTGAAGGTTACCGGCTGGGACGTTTACGGCGACCCGGAACAACCGGGTAAAACCATCGGTTATAAAAGCTTCGAGGAAAAGACGGGCGTCAGAATCGAATTCTTCCCGTTCAGCAATCTTGACGATATTGTTTCCGCCGCCGAATCGGATCGGAATTACGACCTCTTCCTCATCTCCAACGAGGGCATTGAAATCCTCTACGACATGGATTTGGCGATCCCCCTGGAATTGACGAAAATCCCCCATTACGCCAACCAGCACCCGAATCTGAAATATTCAGAGTGGAGCCAGTTCAATAGCCGGGTTTACGCAGTGCCCTGGGCCTGGGGTCCGACGGGGTTGCTGTACGACACGGAGGCGGTCACCAAACCTGGAAGCTGGAATGCGCTTTGGGACCCGGCCTTCAAGGGCAAGGTCTCCATGTGGGACGACGTTTCCATGATCTGGACGGCGGCTTTGGCGCTGGGGTACAAGAACGTCTACAACCTGACCAGAAAGCAATTGAAGGCGGTGGAAGCAAAGCTGTTCGCCTTCAACGATCAGGCCGCCTTGTATTATAAAGGCGGCGGCAATGATATGGAAGCCGCCATGAAGGGCGGGCTTGTCGCCCTGAACAGCTGGTACGATCCGTCAGCTCGCCTTAAGACGGCCGGCCAGCACTTTCACATGATCATTCCGAAGGAGGGGGCCGTCGGCATGTTCGACAGCTTCATGGTCAGCAGCCGTTCAGACAACAAGGCTCTGGCCCACGAATACATCAACCATCAGATCAGTCCGCCGATTCAGAGGGAAATGGTCCAGGTCACGGGACTGGCCCCGGCGAACATGGAAACCCTGGCCCTGCTCGACAGCCATATGATCGAAGAGCTTAATTTGGACGATCCCGATTATTTCAGCCGCATGCTGTTGTGGGACCACATGCCGCGGAAAAACCTGTATGAGAAAGTACTGCAGGCGGTGCGGGCGGACTGGAAGCGGAAAAAGACGGCGCAGTAGTCCTCCATGACTCTCCGAACCAGGTTCATTCTCTATTTCGGCTTCGGCGGCATCGCCTTTCTGCTGGTCGTCACCTCTTTGGTCTTCAACCGCATGGAAGTGGCGATGATCAAGCAGTTGAAGCAACAGTTCGAGGACAGCGTATCCGTTCAACTCGACAACCTGCGGCGGGAATTTCATGGCCTAACGACGGATTTCCAGTCGGCGGCGGCGCAGCCCCTTTTCCGCAGCATGCGCTACCACCAGTTGACACTGAACAAGGCGGCGGAGAAAAACGATATTCGTCACTTGGAGTTGTCGTTTCTTGAGATGATCAACCGCCGCCCGGAGATCATGAAGGTTCAATACATCGACGGCAACGCCCTGGAGCGGATCAGGGTGGATCACTCGGGGATTAAAAGGAACTTGTCGGATCTGTCTCTGGACCCCGCGGTCTCCAGGGCGCTTGCCTTGAGTATGGCAGAATATGAAATTTCCCAGACCCGCCATGGAGAGGCCATGGCTTCCCTGGTCTGGAAGGTCCCGGTTCACATTTCTCCAACGCGGAACTTCGGCGTTCTGTTGTTTCATGTAGATTACGCCCATTTCGCCAATATTCTCCGGAAACTGGCGGCATCGGGTTTCGAGCATATCTGCCTGCAGGACATGGCCGGCGGCGATGCCATATTCGGCAACCGGAACCGGTGTCTCGCCGAAGCCTCCCATGACAGCAATATCCAGTGGGAGATTGATCGCCCTCTCTTATTTCCTGGATTGTCCTGGACTGTTCATTTTTCCGAGGACAGTGAGCTGATCCTGGCGCCGGTGGGCGAGGTCCGCATACTGGTGTTTGGGGTGATCTTTCCCTTCATAGCCCTGTTTTTCCTGGCCGCTTCGATCTTGTTTTCCAACGACATTGTCCTACGCATCAGGCAGCTCCTACAAGCCGCCCAAGCCATGGGCCGGGGAGAGAGCCTGGAGCCCATTGACGTTAAGTCCGATGACGAACTGGGACAATTGGCCGTCGAGGTCAACAGGTCGGCGAAACTGATTGAGGAGGGGAGGCGAAAACTGGAAGGGGATTTGGACCTGGTCATTGAATCATCCAATGCGGCGATTGTCGGCCTTGATCGGGACGGGCGCTTTGAGGATTGGAACAAGGGCACGGAACAAATCACTGGGTACGGCAAACAGGACGCGAACCGCGCCGATTTCGCGAACACTGTTCTGGGAGAGCAGGGCGAGCGGGATTTGAAACGCCTCTTCCTGCGGGTGCTTCGGGGTGAAGCCGTGGCCAATTCCGAAATGTCCATACGAAGCAAGACGGGAGACACCCTCTCTCTTCTTTTCAACTGGACGCCCCGCATGGATAGGGAGGGCCGGGTCGTCGGCATAACCGGCGTCGGCCAGGACATCACGGAAAGCAAACTGGTCGCCGAGGAACTGAAATGGGCGTTGGCCGAGGCCGAAAGCGCGAATGAGGCAAAAAGTCAATTCCTCGCCACCATGAGCCATGAACTGCGCACGCCCCTCAACGCTATTCTCGGTTTCTCGGAAATGATCAGGATGCAACCCTTCGGTCCGCTGGGGTCTGACAGGTATCTCGGATACCTCGATGATATTCATTCCAGCGGTCGTCATCTGTTGTCGCTGATCAGCGACATCCTGTTTCTGACCAAAATCGAGTCGGAAAGCGAGGAATTGGAAAAAGAAAAGCTCGTCGTCACGGAATTGATCGCCGAATCCCTGAAATTTGTCGAGATTCAGGCCAAGGACAAAGGGGTCATAGTGACCGCCGGTTCCTGCGACGACTCCCGTCTCCTGCCGGGCAATCGGCGTTCCCTCGTCCAGAGCCTGATCAACCTGCTTTCCAACGCCGTCAAATTCACGCCGAAAGGGGGGGCGGTAGTGATTTCCTGCGCCGTCCCGTCACCCGAGTGGCTTGAACTGAACGTGACGGATACCGGCATCGGCATCGCCCCCGAGGACCTTGACAAACTTTGCCAGCCTTTCGTCCAGATCGAACGGATGAAAACCGGCACCATTCATGAGGGGGCGGGGCTTGGCCTGACGATAACAAAGAAGCTTGTAGAACGGCATGGCGGCACTCTCACCTTCTCCAGCGAGCCCGATGTGGGAACAACGGCAACGATCCGCCTGCCCTCCGCTTGAGCGCTGTTTGGTTGACAAGGGGGGCTGCAATGAGGGAAGCTTTTCGTTGACGCTGGGCCGGTCAGTGCCCAGTTTATAATCGTGCCGTTTTTGTCCAATCCAGCGAGGTGTCGATGCCGCTTCCCAGTTACCGGGTGCTGATCATTGAAGACTCTCCGACGATTCGGCACGTCACATCCCATCAATTGAGCGAGGAAGGCCTCAATTGCGACGGGGCGGAAAGCGCCGAAGAGGGATTGAGGCTGCTGGAACAGGCCCGGGCCGGGAATTATCCTTTCGACGTTGTGCTGCTGGACTGGAACCTGCCGGAACTTCGGGGCGCCGAGGCGCTGATGAAGATCCGAAACAATCCCAAATATCAAAATCTGGCGATCATGGTGTATTCGGAGAACCCGGACGAGGAAGCCTACCGCCTGTCCAGTCTCCACCCCTACAACGACATCCAGCTTAAAAGCGAGTCCGATAAACTGCCGGCCCGCCTGCGCCGCTTTATCACCTTGTGCAAGGCCAGGGAGGGCGCGCCGCTCAACCTCGAAGACACGGCCGAAGCGCCCTCGGCCATCACCCGCATTCTCTTCGTCGACGACTCGCCGACGGTCCGGGCCAAATACTACGAGCTACTCACCGCCAACGGTTATCAGGTGGAACTGGCGGAAAACATGGAGGAGGGGCTCGACACGGCCAGGCGCTTCCACCCGGATATCGCCATCATCGATTATTTCATGCCGGGGGGAAACGGCGACGAGTTGACCCGGGCCCTGCTCGAGGGCCCCAAGACCTCGGACATCACCTGCGTGATCCTGTCGCAGCGCAACGACGTGGTCGAGAAGGCGTTGGAGGCGGGCGCCGTCGATCTGATCTGGAAAGACGAGCCGGTGCATGTGTTCCTGATGCGCATCAACGCCATCGCCACCCTGATCGCCGCCCAGCGCCGGGCCCGGCAGTTGGAAGTGTTCCAGGCGGCGACGGAGCTGATCGGCCTGGGCGTGATCATCGAGGTCAAGGGGGAACCCCAGCCCTACAATTCGACGATGGAGGAGTACGCCGCCAGTTGTAACGGCCTGGCC
>CAYFOJ010000009.1:0-118399 GCA_964344645.1 uncultured Thalassospiraceae bacterium | reverse complement strand
TGAAAAGGGGCCGCCCCGATTGAGGCAGCCCCTTGTGGGTTTTTCCTGCCGGCGGGATCAGGAAGAATAGTACATCTGCCATTCCACCGGGTGCGGGGTGTGTTCGAAGTTGTAGACTTCCTCCCACTTCAGGTCCATGTAGGCGTCGATCATGTCGTCGGTGAAGACGTCGCCTTTTTTCAGGAAATCCCGGTCCGCGTCGAGGGCCTCCAGGGCCTCGCGCAGCGAGCCGCAGACGGTGGGCACGTCGGCCAGTTCCTCGGGCGGCAGGTCGTACAGGTTCTTGTCCATGGCGTCGCCGGGGTTGATCTTGTTCTGAATCCCGTCCAGCCCGGCCATCATCATCGCCGCGAAGGACAGATAGGGGTTGGCGGTGGCGTCAGGGAAACGGATTTCAACCCGCTTGCCCTTCGGGTTGGTGGCGAACGGGATGCGGCAGCTTGCCGAGCGGTTGCGGGCCGAATAGGCCAGCAGGACCGGCGCCTCGAAGCCCGGGATCAACCGCTTGTAGCTGTTGGTCGACGGGTTGGTGAAGGCGTTCAGGGCCTTGGCGTGCTTGATGATGCCGCCGATGTAGTGAAGGGCGGTGTCCGACAGGTCCGCATAGCCGGACCCGGCGAAGGTCGGCTTGCCGTCCTTCCAGATGGACTGGTGGGTGTGCATGCCCGACCCGTTGTCGCCGGCGACCGGCTTCGGCATGAAGGTGGCGGTCTTGCCGTAGGTGTGGGCGACCATGTGGGTGACGTACTTGTAGACCTGGACGTTGTCGGCGGTCTTGATCATTTCGTCGAAGGTCATGCCCAGTTCGTGCTGGGAGGGGGCCACCTCGTGATGGTGCTTGTCCATGCCGAGGCCCATTTCCTTCATCACGGTGACCATTTCGGCCCGCAGGTCGTGGGCGGAATCGACGGGCTGAACCGGGAAGTAGCCGCCCTTGACGGCGGGACGGTGGCCGGTGTTGCCTTCTTCCAGGATCTTGCCGGTGACGTAGGGGCCTTCCTCGGAATCGAATTCGTAGAAGCAGGTGTTCATCTGCACGTCGTAGCGGACGTCGTCGAAGACGAAGAATTCAGGCTCCGCGCCGATGAAGACGGTGTCGCCGATGCCGGTGCTGCCCAGATAGGCCTTGGCCTTCTTGGCGACCGAACGGGGGTCGCGGCCGTAGGGCTGGCCGGTGGAGGGCTCCATGATGTCACAGAAGAGAATCATCATCGGCTGGGCGGCGAAGGGGTCCATCACCGCCGTCGTCGGATCTGGGATCAGCGACATGTCGGACTCGTTGATGGCCTTCCAGCCGGCGATGGAGGACCCGTCGAACATGACGCCGTCGGTGAAGGCGTCGTCATCGACGAATTCCGAGCACATGGTCAGGTGCTGCCATTTGCCGCGGGGGTCGGTGAAGCGAAGATCGACGTATTCGATGTTGTTTTCCCTCAGGTAGGCCTGAACGTCGGCGGGGGTTTTGCAGTTACATGACATGGGTTTGTTGTCCCTTTTCCCGATGTGGTGTTGGTAAATGAAGTTCTTAAAACGGATTAGATGGCTTCCGCGCCGCGTTCTCCGGTGCGGACCCGGATGGCCTCTTCGACCGGAGTGATGAAGATCTTGCCGTCGCCGATTCGCCCGGTATGGGCGGATTGCTGGATGGCCTCGATGGCGCGTTCGACCAGGGCGTCGTCGATGACCAGTTCGATTTTCACTTTCGGCAGGAAATCGACGACGTACTCGGCGCCGCGATACAGCTCCGTGTGACCCTTTTGCCGCCCGAAGCCCTTGGCCTCGAGGACGGTGATGCCCTGCAGGCCGATCTCGTGCAGGGCCTCCTTGACCTCGTCGAGCTTGAACGGTTTGATGATGGCTTCGATTTTTTTCATAATGCTCCGCCCTTTTGCGTCCTGTGCGTCCCTGACGGTCCACACGTTTAGAAAATACCTACGCGCTTAATAGCATGATCCGTGCCAAATCGCCCGGCCCACTCGACAGCCTTGTAAACTCGGCTGTTCAACCATATTCTCTGCCCCGCATCATGCCGTTGCCGGCCGACATGCTGCACAAAAAAAAGGCATTTGCCTATTCTTTGACGGCTCTGATTTTGTGCATTTCGAGTAAGGGACTGCCATGAAACCCATCAACCGCGAACTCTCCGCTTTCGGCACCACCGTTTTCACGGTGATGAGCCAACTGGCGACCGATCATGGGGCCATCAACCTGGGGCAGGGGTTTCCCGACGAGGATGGTCCCTCGGATATTCGCGAGAAGGCGGCGGAGGCCATGCTGCACGGGCCCAACCAGTATCCGCCGATGATGGGCATGCCGGAACTGCGCCGGGCGGTGGCCGAGGCCAACAAACGCTTCTACGGCCTCGACGTGGACTGGCGGAGCCAGGTGATGGCCACCTCGGGGGCGACGGAGGCCCTGGCCGATTGTCTGCTCGGCCTGATCAATCCCGGCGACGAGGTGGTGATGATCGAGCCGCTTTACGATTCCTACCTGCCCATGGTGCTGCGGGCCGGTGGCGTTCCCAGGCTGGTGCGCATCGAACCCCCCGACTGGACCTTGCCCCGCGCCGACCTGGAAGCCGCCTTTTCCGACAAGACCAAGCTGATCATCCTCAATTCCCCGCACAATCCGGCGGGCAAGGTGTTCGACGAAGAGGAACTCGCCTTCATCGCCGGATTGGTCGAAAAGCACGACGCCTATGCGGTGTGCGACGAGGTCTATGAACACCTGCTGTTCGACGGGCGGCGGCATATTCCCCTGATGAGCCTTCCCGGCATGGCCGAACGCTGCCTGCGCATCGGTTCGGCGGGCAAGACCTTTTCCGTCACCGGCTGGAAGATCGGCTACATCACCGGCGGCGCCGATCTGATCGCCGGCGTCGCCAAGGCGCATCAGTTCAACACCTTCACCAGTTCCCCCGGGCTGCAACTGGCGGCGGCCTACGGGCTCGGCAAGGAGGACGCCTATTTCGACGGCCTGGCCCAGAGCCTGCAGGACCGTCGCGACAGGCTGGCCGAAGGGCTGCGGAAGGTCGGCTTCGAGACCCTGGAAAGCGAGGGGACCTACTTCCTCACCGTCGATTTCCGGCCCCTGGGCTTCAACGGCGACGATGTGGACTTCTGCCGCCACATCACCACCGAGGCCGGGGTCACGGCGGTGCCGGTCAGCGCCTTCTATCAGGACGCCGACGTCAATCACTTCGCGCGTTTCTGCTTTTGCAAGAACCAGGCGCTGCTGGACGAGGCCGTGGAAAGGCTTTCCCGGCACTTTTCCGCCTGATCGCCATCGTCCCGCTTGACGGCGGAAGAGGAGGGCTTTACATAGTCGGACTTCCCGGTGGTGGCTGTAGCTCAGTTGGTTAGAGCGCCTGGTTGTGGTCCAGGAGGCCGAGGGTTCAAATCCCTTCAGCCACCCCATTTTCCTCCCATTACTGGACATAAATTCCCGGGCCCGGGGGTGACGCGGCTTGAGCGGGCGGGACTTCGTTGCTAGTCTTGAAAGATCGTAAACAAGAGCGGATTTGGGCTTGATGAATAAGCGTAAAGGGAAATCGCCGGAGACGGACAAAGACGGCGGTGTTTCTTCCCTGGAACCCATTTCATCGGTCAGCAAGCTGGCGCACGAAATCAAAAATCCCCTCAACGCGCTTCTCGGCTACACCAGCCTGATGTCCCGGTCTTCAGACGAGGCCCTGAACGCCGCGCAGGTCAAGGAATGGTCGGAGGTCCTGCACCAGGCGACCATCAGTCTCCTCAATACCTGTGAGCGGGTGCTGGACGACGAGGTGAGCGGGCAGAGCAACCTCGATATCCAGAATGTGGATTTTCACCAACTCGGTTCACGACTGGTGTCCGTCTTCGCCAAGGAGGCGGAAACGAAGGGGGTGAAGTTGTCCGTCGAAGTGCCCGATTCCTTCCCCATCCTGAAGACCGATCCCGTGCTGTTGACGGAAATGCTCAACAATCTGATTTCCAATTCCCTGAAGTTCACCCCGAAAGGCGGTTCGGTCGTGGTGCGGGGAGAATACGATCCCGACCACAGGGCCATGGTTCTGGTCGTTCAGGACGACGGCAAGGGCATTCCCGGCCATGTGCTGATGGCCATTCAGCGGGGCGAGCAGATTTCCTTCGTGGAAAACAAGTCGAACCGGAAGGGCTGGGGTATCGGCGCCCGGGTGGTGTTCGAGAACGCCCGGAAGCTGGGCGTCAAGTTCGAGCTGTTCTGCCCGGAAGAGGGCGGCACCATCGCCTATCTGAAATTTCCCGAATGAGCACCCCTTGAAGGCGGTTGGATTTCAGGCCGCCTCCGGGTTATTTTTCCCCCATGAAACTGATCGAGACCCTCGAGGCGGCCCTCGCCCATCAACAGGCGGGGAGGCTGCAGCAGGCCGGGGCCCGTTATGCGGAGGCCCTGGGCCTGGACCCGACCCATCCTGTGGCCAATCATCTTTACGGCGTTTTCGCCCTGCAGTGCGGCGACCTGGCGGCGGCCCGCGAGCGTATCGGCAAATCCCTGATGCTCGACCCGGCGAACCCGGAAGCCCATAAGAACATGGCCGGCGTCCTGCTGGCGGCGAAGCGGTTCCAGGAGGCCGAGAAGCATTTGCGGAGCGCCATCGGGCTAAAGCCGGACTATCCCGAGGCGTGGAACAACCTGAGCGCCGTGCAGATGGAATCCGGCCTGCCGGACGAGGCCGCCGATAGCGCCCGTCGGGCCCTGGAGCTGCGGCCCGATTATGCCGGTGCCCTGAACAATCTGGGCAACGCCCTGCTGGCCGCCGGAAAAACCGCCGAGGCCGAGGACAACTACCGGCGGGCCCTGAACCTGAACCCCGATGGCGCCGACGGCTGGAACAACCTGGGCCTGGTGGCGAAAGAACGCCTCGATCTGGACCAGGCGGAAGGCAGTTTCCGCAAGGCCATTGCCCTGCAACCGGCCTTCGCCGACGCCCACATGAACCTGGGGATTCTCAAGTTGATACAGGGGGACATGGCCGAGGGCTTCGCCGAGTTCGAATGGCGCAAGGGGGTGGATCGGCGCCGCCCCTTCGAGGACGACCTGCCCGGCGCGCCGTGGGACGGCGGTGACCCGGCGGGGAAGCGGATGCTGGTCTACACGGAACAGGGCCTGGGCGACAGTATCCAGTTCGTCCGCTACGTGCCGATGCTGGAGGCCCTGGGATGCGCCTCGGTGACCCTGGCCTGCCAGCCGCCGTTGACGGCCTTGCTGTCCGGCCTCGGCGGGTCCCGGGCCACGGTGCTGCCCCTGGGCGGCCCGCTGCCCGCCGCCGATTGCAACGTCTCGCTGATGAGCCTGCCGCATTTGCTCGGCACCACCCTGGAAACCGTTCCCGCCCCGGTACCCTACCTGACGGCGGAAGCGGCGCGGGTCGAACGGTGGCGGCGGAGGCTCGGCGGCGAGGGGGTCAAGATCGGCATCGTCTGGCAGGGCAATCCCAACAGCAAGACCGACCGGGGGCGCTCGCTTCCCTTGAAAAGCTTCGCCCCGCTGGCCGCGCAACCGGGCGTGCGCCTGATCAGCCTGCAAAAGAACGAGGGCGCCGAACAGTTGCGGGATCTGCCCGGCGGGATGACGGTGGAGACCCTGGGCGAGGATTTCGACACCGGGGGCGGGGCCTTTCTCGACACGGCGGCGGTGATGATGTCCCTCGACCTGGTCGTCACCAGCGACACGGCGGTGGCCCATCTGGCAGGGGCGTTGGGCCGCCCGGTTTGGGTGGTTTTGAAGGCCGTTCCCGAATGGCGCTGGCTGCTCGACCGCCCCGACAGTCCCTGGTATCCCACCATGCGCCTGTTTCGTCAGTCCAGGGAAGGGGACTGGGACGGGGTCATCGAGCGGGTGTGCGCGGCCCGGGCTTCTTGACGAGTCGCGAGAAGGCAAGCAAGGCCCCCAACAGGGCCAGGGGAACGGTGATGTCCGTCTTTTCCGCCCGTTTCCCTCCCTGATGCAGGCTGGCGTAGACGGAGACGCCGTCCTCGGCCCGGCCGACGTGCCAGTGGGCGCGGGGATGCAGGCGATGAATCAAATCCAGGCAGGCGTCGACGGAGGACGAATAATCCCCCGGGGGCGCGTCCAGTTGCCTGGCGACGGCCCGGTCAAGGGCTTTCGACGGTCCTTTGACCCCGGCAAGGAGGGCGGTGAGGTCTGCCATGAGCGTGGCGGTCCGGTAGAGCGGTTTCAAGACGCGCCATCTTCCAATATATTGGGCCGGAGCGGTACCTTTTTTGATGGCGGGGAAGAAGCGGGGAGAGAGATGCCGGTGGAATTCGAGACTCTGGATGTGTTGCTGGTCGAAGACGACGCCCTGATGCGCCGGTTGACCCGGCGCATGCTTGAAGAACTGAAGGTGCGCAGCATCGCCGAGGCGGAGGACGGCAGGCAGGCTCTTGACATGGTGATGGTCGCGCAGCCCCTGTTCGGGCTCATCCTGGCCGACCTGAGCATGCCCAACCTGGACGGCTTCGGCTTTATCGAAGGGGTCAGGCGGGCGGACAGGGAAGGGCTCGCGGATATCCCCATCGTCGTCCTTAGCGGACACATCGGCGGCGGCAATGTGTCGCGGGCGGTCAAGCTGGGCATCCATGGTTTCATCGACAAACCGGTGTCGCTGGAAACCCTCTCCCGGCAGATCGAAAAGGCCCTGAGCGGTAAGCGCCTCGGGCCGCCCGACAGCTTGCGAAAGGCCGATTGAGCGTTGGAACGGCGGCTCTATTTCATTATCGGCGACCTGCTGACATGCCTGTTGGCCGGGGCGGGGGCGGGATGGTTCGTCTGCTTCGCCGTGCCGGCGGACTGGCACATGGTCCCGGCCATGGCGGTGGGCATGGTGCTCGGCATGGTCGCCGGAATGGCCTGCGGTCTTTTCCTCACCCCCCTGTTCGGGGCCATGGAGGTGATGCTGGCCGCGTCGTTGGCCGGGATGGTTGCGGGCATGCTGGTCGCCATGTTTCCGGGCGGGGCCGGGCAGGCCCTGGCCATGGGTGGTGGCGCGGGTCTCGCCTGTCTGGTGTTGATTTACCTTCTGCAGGCGAAACTGCATGGGGAGGCGGATCATGAATGAAAACATTCGGAAAAGATGGGATTCCGCCGCCGTCACCTATGATCTGATTTCCTCCTTCGGCCCGGAAAAACGCTGGCGTCCGGACAAACGGAGGCTGTTCTCCGCCATGGACGGCAAGATTCTGTTTCTCGCCCTGGGAACCGGCCTCGATATCGCCTGCTTCCCGCCGGGAAGGGAGATCACCGCCATCGACATCAGCGGGCGGATGATCGAGCGGGCCATGCCCAGGGTTGAAGCCTATCCGGGGCGGATCACCGTCAGGCGGATGGATGTCCACGACATGGATTTCGCCGACGGGACCTTCGATCAGGTCTACACCTCCTGCACCTTTTGCTCGGTTCCGGACCCGGTCGGCGGTCTGGCGGCCCTGCGCCGCGTGTTGAAACCGGGGGGCGCGTTGAAGATGTTCGAGCACACCGGGTCCCGCTGGTTTCCCTTCCGGCAAATGCTCGACGGCATGAACCCGCTGATGCGCCGCTTCGGCCCCGACATCAACCGGGACACCGTCGCCAATGTCCGCGCCGCCGGGTTCCGGGTTGAAAGGGTGAAAAACGTCTATCTGGACGTGGTCAAGACCATCGAGGCCCGGGCATGAAAAAAGGCCGCCCCGGGAAGGGACGGCCTTTTCCGTGATTTTGATAAACCCCTAAAGGCTTACAGGGAACCTTCGACGACGGTCAGGCCGACGGATTCCCAACCCTGCATACCGTTGCGGTAGTAGAGGATCTTGGAAGCGGGATAGCCTTCGCGCAGCATCGCCTTGATGGCGGTCGGCGACTGGCCGCACCACAGGCCGTTGCAGAACAGCATCACTTCCTTGGCGTTGGAGCAATCCCACTTGGAACCCTTGGTGCAGCCCAGTTCGTTGAGGCGGCTGGCGACCTGGGTGAAGGGAATGTTGACGGAACTGGGGATGGTGCCGCGAACGTGCCATTCGGTGGTGCGGGCGTCGATCAGCAGGCCGCCCTTTTCGACGAATTTGACGACTTCCAGCTCGCCGACGGTCTTGACGCCGGGGGCCACTTCCATGGGCTGGATGCAGAACGGCGGGCATTTGCGCGAGGTCTTGGAGAAGGCCGGGTTGATGGTGGCGTTGCCGTCCTGGTTCCGTATGATCTCGATCTTGCCGTCAGCCGTGTTGGCGGTGACCGACATGATGTCCTGGGTAATCTTAACGTTTCCGGCTTGCGCCATCATCGGGGCCAGACAGAACGCCAGGGCCAGTGCCATTAATTTCTTCATGAAGTATTCTCCCTATTAAAAACGTACGGTGGTTGCCGGCCATGACCGGGCTTGTTTACCGGAAACCTGTCAACAAACGGATTTCACAGCAATTCCTTAGCAGTCGTCTTCTCCCAATTCCTCTTCACCGCCTTCTATTTGTTTCTTTTTTTTGTCGGTTCCGGTGTCGGACTGGGCGATTTGAATTGTCGTCGACCCTTTATCGGTGTCGGCCAGCGCCGCCGGGGTCAACGGCGAAAGGGGCATGCCCGAAAGCAGCAGGGGCATGATGCAAAGGCCAAAAAGAAATCTTTGAATAGTCATTTATATTCGTCCATTCGATTGTTAGTGGCCGTCAGCGCAACGAAAGCGTCAGGCGATTTTACAAAAGGAAGAACAAGCCATTTTCATTGTTTCCCCTTCCTTATGAAGTGTATTGGATAACACATTGATTTCGAACATGAAATATCATTTTTTTTGTGGTGTAATTATATATTCCCAAAGCCGAATATGCATTTCTCCTAAACAACATCAGTATATAAAAGTAATCAAATATACAACAAAAAAACCATGTTTATAATGCGGGATAGGCTGATTCCAATGGATTCTTGCCGAAAGGGACGGAACCCTCTATTGCTTGATCCGGGAAGGGCGATTGGCACGGAACCATCCGGGGAACGACCATGGCGAAGGTGACACGGCGGGATTTTGGGAAACTATCGGCTGGCGGGCTGGCGTCCGCAGGGCTTGCCGCGGCTCCGGCGGCGGCGTCCGGGAGCACTCCGGCCCTTGGCGGCATGGCTTCCCGCGCGGCGGAGCTCCCCCCGGCCAGGGGCCGCCGGGTGGTTGTCGTCGGCGGTGGTTGGTCGGGATTGACACTGGCCAAGTACCTGAAGCTTCACGGGCCCGACCTGGACGTGGTCCTGATCGAGCGCCGTTCCCTGTTCGTCTCCCATCCCATCAGCGGCCTGTGGCTGGCCGGAATGACCAGCCTTCAGTCGATCACCTTCAGTTATCTGGATGCGGCGGCGAACAACGGCTACGTCTATCTCAACGCCGCGCTCATCGACCTCGACCGGCAGGCCCGCAGAGTCTACACGGACCAGGGTTGGCTGGATTACGACGATCTGGTCCTGGCCCCGGGGGTGGATTACGACTATGCCTCCATGGGGGTGGAGGACCCGCACCATGAACAGCTTCTGCGAACCCGCTATCCGGCGGGTTTCGTGTCCGCCTCGGAACACGTCAGCCTGTACAACAAGGTGAAGAATTTCAAGGGCGGGCTGTTCGTGCTGACCGCGCCGCCGGGCATTTACCGCTGTTCGGCGACGCCCTACGAGCGGGCCTGCATGATCGCCTCGGTCTTCAAGCGGGACAAGATTGACGGCCGCATCCTGCTGATCGACTCGCGCGAGGAACCGGCGGTCTCGGCGGAAGGTTTTCTCGCCGCCTTCGACGAACTCTATCCCGACAGCATCGAATACATGACCTCCACCGTCGTCAACGGCGTCGATCCGGAAACCCGGACCATCGCCACGGATTTCGACGACATCGTTTTCGATGACGCCGCCCTCTATCCCCGCATTCGCGGCGCCCGGCTGCTCGAACGGCTGGGCCTGGCGGACCCGAAAAGCGCCCAGATGGAGGCGGCCATAGACCCCTTTACCTACAACGCCGTCGGCGACCCCCATGTCTACGTCGCCGGTGACTGCCGGCCCATGCCGTTTTCCAAAAGCGGCGGCACCGCCCGTTCCGAGGCTGTCTACCTGGCCAAGCTCATCGCCGCCCGGGCGAGGGGGGAGGAAACGCCTTGGGAAAGCCCGCATACCATCTGTTTCTCCATGGTCAACACGGACCCGGGTGAGGCGATTATGGTCAACGGCAAATACCAGTTCGATAAGGCCAGCGGCCAGTGGGAGCATTTCGAGAATTACGCCATCAACGAGCGCGACGAGGTGAAGGCGGGCATGGCCTTCAAGTGGGCGCGGGATCATTTCCAGGACATGTTCGGTTAAGGTCTTGAACCTACCCTTAAGGATTAAGTTGTAATCATTCTCCGTACCGGATATGTAGATAGCGGGTAGGGTTCCTACCCGTTTGGGCGTTAGGGCATTCCGGAACCAAGGGGCGAGATGATCTCTTCCGATAGCGATACCATCGACATTGTGGTCGCCGACAAGTCACCGCTGATTCAGGGCGGGCTGGCGAATTTGCTGGACGGTGACGACCGCTTCGCGCTGATCGCCACGGCGGCGGACGGCGAGCGGTTTCTTGAAGCCATCGAACGCATGAGCTTCGATATCGGCATCATCGGCTGGGACATGCCCTATCTGGACGGCCGCGGGGTGTTGAAAAAAATGGCGGAAATGGCCGGGCCCTTGCCGCGAATCATCATTTACACCGGCAACGGCGCGCCCGATGTGCCGCGCCAGGTGATGCAACTGGGCGGGGCGGGCTTCTGCCAGAAGAGCGAAAGTCCGGGGCGGCTGATCGAGACCATTCTGGCGGTTTCGGAAGGCCGCATGGTGTTTCCCTTCATGGACATGAGCAAGCCGGGCAACGATCCGTTCGCCCTGCTGACCGGGCGCGAGCAGGAACTCCTCATCGCCCTGTCCGAGGGCAGCACCAATACCCAGATCGCCGACGATTTGGATATCTCGCTGAACACGGTCAAGTTCCATCTGAAAAATCTCTACGGCAAGCTGAGCGTCAGGAACCGGGCCCAGGCCGTCGCCTGCTACCTCAAGGCCCACAAACCGCAATAGGGGGGTGGCGGCGGCACTTTCCCCGGGAGGGACAAACGGTTAAACTGGCTCAAAGGTAATCGGGGACAGGCAATGATCAGTTTCGATCGCAAATTCGGTCAGGACCTTTGCGAGCGGCTCGCCGGGGATTTGGGCTATATCTGCTCGTTCATGGGCGAGGGCGGGGAAATCGTCGCTTCAAGCGCCCAGCATCGTATCGGCGACACCCACGAGATCGCGGCCCGCATCATGTCCGGCCAGATGGACATGCATCAGGTCACCAAGGAAGAAGCGGCGGCCAGTTCCGGCATGCTCGAAGGCCTCAACATGGCCATCGACATCAACGGCGAGCGGGTCATCAATTTCGGCATCGCCGGGCCCATCGACCAGGTGACGCCCATCGCCCGGGCCATCGGCTTTTGCGTTTCCACCATGCTGCAAAGCCGCGAGGAGGAAAGGGTCATCGCCCAGCAGTTCGCCAAGGAAACCTCGGGGCTGGGGCTGAAGATCGTCGAAATCGGTAGCGGCATCGAGGACGTCAGCGGCAATGTCACCAATCAGGAAACCCTGCTGCACGATTTGCAGACGGGCATTCGTTTGACCTCCGACAGCAATACCCGGATCGTCGATGCCGTCGGCGAGGCGGTGGAAAAGGCGGGCAAGACCGCCCAGGAGGCCGTCTCCTCCCATGCCTCCATCATCGAGTCCCTGGACAGGATCAAGGAACTGGCGGAAATGGTCGGCGACGCCAAGGACCTGTTGATGGATTTGCAGGCCGCCCTCGACAAGGTCGGCAAGGTGGCCTCCGGCATCGACGACATCGCCAAGCAGACGAACCTGTTGGCCCTCAACGCCACCATCGAGGCGGCCCGCGCCGGCGATATGGGCAAGGGCTTCGCCGTCGTCGCGGCGGAGGTCAAGACCCTGGCCCGCCAGACCAGCACCGCCACGGCGGAAATCAACGACACCCTTGAGGATCTGACCGGCACCGCCCAGCGCCTGATCGAACAGGGGGACAGCAGCGCCGAGCGGGCGGACAAGGTGGAGTCCTCCACCTCTCATATCGGCGACATGATCGGTTCCATCGAAACCTCGATCAAGGATTTCGCCGGGCAGGTCTCGCGCATCGACTCCATCGCCCATGAGATCAATGCCCAATCTTCTGAACTGATTGACGAGATCGATCAGGCGGTCGCCGGTCTCGGCACCTTCAACGGCGCCGTCGGCACGGTCAAGGAAAGCCTGGACGACCTGATGCGGGCGGGGGAGACCCTGATCACCCTGACCGCCGAATCCACCATCGACACGGAATACACCCCCTATATCGAGCATGCGGTCGAATTGGCGGCCAGTGTCTCGGACAGGTTTTCCCAGGCCGTCGACAAGGGGGAGATCATCCTGGAGGACCTGTTCGACGAAAATTACCGCCAGATTCCCGGCTCCGACCCGGTTCAGTACATGACCAATTTCACCGACTTCACCGACAAGGTGCTGCCGACCTATCAGGAGGGGGCGCTGAATTTTCGCGACAACGTGGTGTTCTGCGCCGCCGTCGACCGCAATGCCTATCTGCCCACCCACATGCGGAAATTCTCCCAGCCCCAGGGGGACGATCCCGCCTGGAACGCCTTGCATTCCCGTAACCGCAGGAAGTTCGACGACCGCGTCGGCCTGGCCGCGGCGCAAAACCAGAAGCGCTTCCTGGTTCAGATCTACCGCCGCGACCTGGGCGGGGGCAAGGCCATGCTGATGATCGACGTCACCGCACCGATCACGGTCAAGGGCCGCCACTGGGGCGGCCTGCGCTTCGCCTATACCCCCTGAGCCTGCCGGCCCCAGCCCGAAGTGGGGGGGTAGGTAACTACCCGAAAGAGTTTGTCCTGCCCCCCTAGGGGGTGTTCACATTTGTCCCCGTACAGGCGAAGGTCCGTCAAGCCGATAGGGAATCGGGTGTCGTGTGATGGATCGTCAACGGGAAACGGGGAAACAACGGATCATGCCGTTCAAGAATGTGGAACGTCCGATCATTCTCGGTATCGTCGGCGACTCGGCCAGCGGCAAGACTACCCTGTCGGAAGGCATCGCCAACATCCTCGGCCCGGACCGGGTCGTCACCCTGTGCACCGACGACTATCACCGATGCGACCGCGCCGAGCGGATCAAGAAGGGGGTATCCGCCCTCAACCCCAAGTGCAATTACATCGATATCCTGGAACAGCACATCCAGCTCCTCAGGGACGGAAGGCCGATCCTGAAGCCGATTTACAACCACGGCACCGGCACCCTCGACCGCCCGGTCTACGTGGAGCCCCGGGAATTCATCATCATGGAGGGGCTGCTGGGCTATTCCACCCGGACCATGCGCGACGCCTATGACGTCAAGGTTTACACGGAACCTAACGAGGACTTGCGCATCAAATGGAAGATCCGCCGCGACTGCGCCGAGCGGGGATATACGGAACAACAGGTTCTCGACTCGTTGGCCAAGCGTAGCGAAGACTGTGTGGAATTCGTCCAGCCGCAGCGGACCTTCGCCGACATGGTCGTCAGTTTCTATCCGCCGGAAGACCGGGCCGACGAAACCGGCGCCCATTTGAACGTCCGCCACACCCTGCGCCCGACCCTGCCCCACCCGGACCTCAGTCCGATCCTGGAGGCGGGGGCGAAAAAGGGTTTGCGCCTGGAGCTGGCCCGGGACATCGACGGCAAGCCCGTGGATGTGCTGGAAATCGCCGGCAATGTCGATGACGCCCGGGCCACGGCAATGGGGAATTTGCTGTGGGAACTGATCCCGGAAGCCCGCCATCTGCGGGAAAACGTCGGCACCTTCACCGACGCCAGCAACCGGCAGACGCTGAGCCATCCGCTGGCCCTGTCGCAATTGATGATCACCTATCATGTCGTCAAGGCGGCGCTCGGCCATCACGCCATTTAACGGATTTCAATATCGCCCAAGGGAGTAACTTCACATGACCGTCACACACAGCCAAATGGCCAACGCCATACGTTTTCTATCCGTCGACGCCGTCCAGGCGGCGAAATCCGGCCATCCCGGCATGCCCATGGGCATGGCCGACGTCGCCACCGTCCTGTTCACCCGGTTCCTGAAATTCGATCCCAAGGCGTCCAGTTGGATGGACCGGGACCGCTTCGTCCTGTCCGCCGGCCACGGCTCCATGCTGATGTACTCGCTGCTCTATCTCACCGGCTACAAGGTGACCCTGAAGGACCTGAAAAATTTCCGCCAGATGGGCTCGAAAACCGCCGGACACCCGGAATACGGCCACATCGACGGCGTCGAGACGACCACCGGCCCGCTCGGGCAGGGCATCACCACCGCCGTCGGCATGGCCCTGGCGGAAAAAATGCTGGCCCAGCGCTACGGCGAGAAGGCGGTCGATCACTACACCTACACCATCGCCGGCGACGGCTGCCTGATGGAGGGCATCAGCCAGGAGGCCATCTCCATGGCCGGTCATTTGAAGCTGAACAAGCTGATCGTGCTGTGGGACGACAACGAAATCTGCATCGACGGCAACACCAACCTGACCACCTCGGACGACCAGTGCAAGCGTTTCGAGGCCTCGGGCTGGGACACGCAAACCATCAACGGCCACGATCCGTCGGAAATTCAGAAGGCCATCGCCAAGGCGCGGAAGTCGAAAAAGCCGTCCCTGATCGCCTGCAAGACGACCATCGGTTACGGCGCGCCGACCAAGGCCGGTACCCACGACACCCACGGCGCGCCCCTGGGCGAGTTGGAGATCAAGGGCATGCGCGAGGGTCTCGGCTGGCATTACGGCCCCTTCGACATTCCCAAGGACGTCCTCGCCGCCTGGCGCAGCGCCGGCACCCACGGCACCGCCGAGCGCATGGCCTGGGAAAAGCGCACCAAGCGCATGAAGAATTTCAAGGAGCTGAAGGCCGTCTCCTCCGGCAAGCTGCCCGCCGGCTGGGCCCGCAAGCTGAACGCCTTCAAGAAAAAAATGGCCGAGGAAAAGCCGAAACTGGCGACCCGTCAGGCCTCCGGCAAGACCCTGGAAGTCCTCACCGCCGCCATTCCGGCCATGATCGGCGGCTCCGCCGACCTGACCGGGTCGGTCAACACCAAGACCCCATCGACGCCGTCGGTCACCAACAAGGACTTCTCCGGCCGCTACATTCACTACGGCGTGCGCGAGCACGCCATGGGCGCGGTAATGAACGGCATGGCCCTGCACGGCGGCTTCATTCCCTATGCGGGGACCTTCGCCGTTTTCGCCGATTACATGAAGGGCGCCATGCGCCTGTCGGCGCTGATGGAACAGCGCGTCGTCTATGTCCTGACCCATGACTCCATCGGTCTCGGCGAGGACGGCCCCACCCACCAGCCGGTGGAAACCCTGGCCATGCTCCGCGCCATGCCCAACTTCAACGTCTTCCGCCCCTGCGACGTGGTGGAAACGGCGGAATGCTGGCAACTGGCGCTGGAGCAGAAGAAGACTCCTTCCGGCATGGTGCTGACCCGTCAGGGACTGGCCCCACAGCGCAAGACCCACAAGGACGAAAACCTGTCGGCCCGTGGCGCCTACATCCTGGCCGAAGGCAAGGGTGGCCGCGCCAAGCGCAAGGTGACCCTGCTGGCCACCGGATCGGAGGTTGAAATCGCCATGGCCGCCCGCGACATGTTGCAGAAGGACGGCGTTTCCGCCGCCGTGGTCTCCATGCCCTGCTGGGAGCTGTTCGACGCCCAGGACGCCGCCTACCGCAACAAGGTTCTCGGCAAGGGCACGGTGCGCGTCGGCGTCGAGGCCGCCATGCGCTTCGGCTGGGACAAGTATGTGGGTCCCGACGGCGGCTTCGTCGGCATGACCGGCTTCGGCGCCTCGGCCCCGGCGCCCGAACTGTATGAACATTTTGGAATCACCGCCGCAAACGTCGCCGCCGAGGCGAAATCGCGGCTGTAACAGGTACAACTAAGGAGTAATACCATGGCTCTCGTATCAATGCGTCAGCTTCTCGATCACGCGGCGGAAAACGGCTACGGCATTCCCGCGTTCAACGTCAACAACATGGAGCAGGTCAAGGCCATCATGGAGGCCGCCGACGCCACCAACAGCCCGGTCATCCTGCAAGGCTCGGCCGGCGCACGCAAATACGCCGGTGAGACCTTCCTGCGCCATCTGATCCTGGCCGCCTTGGAAGCCTATCCGCATATTCCCGTCTGCATGCATCAGGACCACGGCACCTCGCCCGCGGTCTGCCAGCGTTCCATCCAGTCCGGCTTTTCGTCCGTGATGATGGACGGGTCGCTCGAGGCCGACGGCAAGACCCCCTCGTCCTTCGAATACAACGTGGAAACCACCCGCCGGGTGGTCGACATGGCGCATGCCTGCGGCGTTTCCGTCGAGGGCGAGCTGGGCTGCCTGGGTTCGCTGGAGACCGGCGAGGGCGAGGCGGAAGACGGCGTCGGCGCGGAAGGCAAGCTGGAGATGGATCAGCTTCTCACCGACCCGGACGAGGCCGCCGACTTCGTTTCCAAAACTCATGTCGACGCCCTCGCCATCGCCATCGGCACGTCGCACGGGGCCTACAAGTTCACCCGTCCGCCGACCGGCGACATCCTGGCCATCGAACGGGTCAAGGAAATCAACGCCCGCATCCCCGACACCCATCTGGTGATGCACGGCTCCAGCGCCGTTCCCCAGGACTGGCTGAAGATCATCAACGACTTCGGCGGCGACATGCCCCAGACCTACGGCGTTCCCGTCGAGGAAGTGGTCGAGGGCATCAAGCACGGGGTGCGCAAGGTCAACATCGACACCGACCTGCGCATGGCTTCCACGGGTTCCATTCGCCGCCACATGGATGCCAACAAGGCCAATTTCGATCCTCGCAAGTATCTGGCCGAAGCGACCAAGGGCATGACCGAGATCTGCAAGGCCCGCTACGAGTCCTTCGGGACCGCCGGCAACGCCGACAAGATCAAGCCCCTTTCCCTTGAGACCATGTTCGAACGCTACGACGCGGGCGAACTGGACCCCAAGGTCAACTGACTTAAGTGAAGTACGAAAGCAAGATAGACAGAAGATAAGGAAATAGAACAATGGATCAATCCGGACGTTACGCTGCCCTCGACCTGAAGGAAGAGGACCTGCTGAAAGACGGCAAACATGTGCTCGTCGCCTATCTCATGAAGCCCAAGGCGGGCTACGGATACCTGGAGGCGGCGGCCCACTTCGCCGCCGAGTCCTCCACCGGCACCAACGTCGAGGTCTCGACCACCGACGATTTCACCAAGGGCGTCGACGCCCTGGTCTATGAGATCGACGAAGCCAAGGAACTGATGAAGATCGCCTATCCCTGCGATCTGTTCGACCGTAACATCACTGACGGGCGCACCATGCTGGTGTCGTTCCTGACGCTGTGCATCGGCAACAACCAGGGCATGGGCGACATCGAATACGCCAAGATGCTCGATTTCTACGTGCCGCCCCGGCAGTTGCAGTTGTTCGACGGCCCGGCCAAGGACATTTCCGACATGTGGCGCATCCTCGGCCGCCCCCTCGTCGACGGCGGCTACATCGCCGGCACCATCATCAAGCCGAAACTGGGCCTGCGCCCGAAACCCTTCGCCGAGGCCGCCTATCAGTTCTGGCTCGGTGGCGACTTCATCAAGAACGACGAACCCCAGGGCAACCAGGTGTTCTGTCCCATGAAGGAAGTCATCCCCCTGGTCGTCGACGCCATGAAACGGGCCCAGGACGAAACCGGCGAGGCGAAGCTGTTCTCGGCCAACATCACCGCCGACGATCACTATGAAATGATCGCCCGCGGCGATTACATCCTCGAACAGTTCGGCCCCGACGCCGACAAGGTGGCCTTCCTGGTCGACGGCTATGTCGGCGGCCCCGGCATGGTGACCACGGCGCGCCGCCAGTTCGCCGGCCAGTACCTGCACTACCACCGGGCCGGTCACGGCGCCGTCACCAGCCCGCAGACCCAGCGCGGCTACAGCGCCTTCGTGCTGGCCAAGATGTCCCGCCTGCAAGGGGCGTCGGGCATCCATGTCGGCACCATGGGTTACGGCAAGATGGAAGGCGAGCAGGACGACCGCAACATCGCCTACATGATCGAGCGCGACAGCGCCGATGGGCCGTTCTACCATCAGGAATGGTACGGCATGAAGCCGACCACGCCGATCATCTCCGGCGGCATGAACGCCCTGCGCCTGCCCGGTTTCTTTGAGAATCTGGGTCACGGCAACGTCATCAACACCGCCGGCGGCGGTTCCTACGGCCACATCGACAGCCCGGCGGCGGGCGCGGTTTCCCTGCGCCAGGCCTATGAATGCTGGAAGGCCGGGGCCGATCCCATCGAGTGGGCGAAGGAGCATCAGGAATTCGCCCGCGCCTTCGAAAGCTTCCCCGGGGACGCGGACAGCCTGTTCCCCGGTTGGCGCGACAAACTGGGTGTCCACAAGTAAGGGTATCCAGTCTGAGTAAAAGGCCGGGGCCACGACACCGGGCCCCGGCCTTTTTATTTCGTTTCACATTGCATGGTTAGAAAGATGAACAGCCAGCCCCATACCATCGACCAGTACAAAATCGACGCCGAGCCCTATTACCTGCCCCTGGGGGACGAGGTGGCCCTCTACGAAGCCGCCTATGCCGAGCGCCTGCCGGTGATGATCAAGGGGCCGACGGGAAGCGGTAAATCCCGCTTCGTCGAACACATGGCCTGGAAGCTGGGACGTCCGCTGATCACCGTCGCCTGCAACGAGGACATGACCGCTTCCGACCTGGTCGGGCGCTACCTGCTGGATGCGGACGGCACCCGCTGGCTCGACGGCCCCCTGACCGTCGCCGCCCGGCACGGGGCCATCTGCTACCTGGACGAAGTGGTCGAGGCCCGCCAGGACACCACGGTCGTTATTCACCCCCTGACCGACCACCGCCGCGAGTTGCCCCTCGACAAGAAGGGCGAACTGGTCAAGGCGCACGAAGACTTCCAATTGGTGATTTCCTACAACCCCGGCTACCAGAGCCTGATGAAGGACCTGAAGCAATCCACCAAGCAGCGGTTTGCCGCCCTGGCCTTCGAATACGCCCAACCGAAAGTGGAGGCCGATATCATCGTCGCGGAAACCGGTTGTGACGGAGAGACGGCGGGCAGACTGGTCGAGGTCGGCATCGCCGCCCGCAATTTGAAGGGCCACGGCCTGGACGAAGGCATCTCCACCCGCCTGCTGGTCTACGCCGCCCGCCTGATCGGCAAGGGAATCCCATTCCCCGCCGCTTGCCGCATGGCCCTGGTCGAGCCGATCACCGATGACGAGGACATCCGCTCGACCCTGAACCACGCCATCGACGCCGTCGTCGTCTGATGGCGCTCAGCGAAGACGCCCTTGCCGCCTACCGGGAGAAGCTCAACTGCGGCTTCCGGGAAATCGACGACGTCTTCACCGAATGCATGGAAGACGCCGTCGCCAGGCTGAGCGAGCGGGGGGTCGGCGATTATCTGTCGGGGGGCTCTCTCATCGGCGGCATCGGCCGCGGCGTCGAGCCGGTGCTGGTCTATCTGGAGGACATGCCCGCCGTGGCCGAAAAGCTGGGGGAGGGGGCCTTGTCCCTGGTGTCCGAGACGGTCTGGACCATTTCGAAAACCCCCAACGGCAAGGCCATCCCGCCGTTCCTCGACACCATCGCCGAGGCGGCCCGGCGTCTCGGTTCCCTCGACCATCTGTGCCGCTACATCGACATCGTCCTCGACATGATGGACCGTTCGACCCGTTCCATCCACGGCCATCACGACACCATTCCCAGCCCGTCCCTGCCGACGCTGCTGAACAACATCCCAGGGCTTCTCGGCCAGTTGTCTTTGAAGGGGCTGAGCAACTGGATCGATTACGGGCTGCGTTCCTACGCCAATCACCCGGAACGCCAGACGGATTACTTTTCCCTGCAATCGGCGGACAGCCGCGCGGTCTTGCAGCGGGAGCGCCATGGAACCCTGTTCGTCGATCACGAACGCAAGCTGGACCTGACCATGCTGGCGCTGTGGAACGAAAAGACCCATTTCGCGCCCTATTCCACGGGCTTCGACGACTTGCGCAAGCCGCGCCCCTATTATGACGAGCTGGGCATTCGGGTGCCCGATGTCTACGCCGACCGGGACGGAGTTGGTGGCCTCGACCGTTACCGGGCGCTGCTCGCCCACATCGCCGCCCACCGCCGTTGGACGGAGGCAATCTTCGCCGACAACTTCAGCCCCTATCAGCGTTTTGCCGTCGAGGTGCTCGAGGACTGCCGGGTCGAGGCCCTGGCCATGCGGCGGTTTCCCGGCCTGCGCCCCCTGTGGATGGCCCTGCATCCCCGGCCCATCGAGGGGGACTGCGATCCGGACGGTGAATCCTGCATCCGCCACCGCCTGACCATGCTCTCCTACGCCATTCTCGATCCCGGCCACGGCTACGAGAACCCGGACGTTTGCGATTTCGCCGCCCGTTTCCACGCCATGCTGGCCGACGGCGAGGGCTCGACCCGGGAAAGCGCCAACCTGGCCGTCGCCTTCGTCGCCCGCACCCGGCTGCAGTCGGACCAGTTCGCCCAGGTCTACTTCAAGGATACGGAGGTGGACTACCGGGACGACAATCGGCATATGTGGAAATACTTCGAACTCGGCGACGAAGAGGAAATGTTCGACGAGAAGGAACGCGACAGCGCCGAGCAGTCGGAAGAGGACGAGGGCCTGCCGCCGCGCCATTATCCGGAATGGGACTACGCCAGCAAGACCTACCGTCCCGACTGGGTCAGCCTTTATGAAAACCTGCATCCCCCCGGCGACGGCGGTGCCATCGACAGCCTGCTGGAAAAACACGCCGGTCTGGCCAAGCGCTTGAAGCAGTTGCTCGACCTGCTGAAACCGCAGCAATACGTTCGCGTGCGTTATCAGGAAGAGGGTAGCGAGCTGGACCTGGATGTGGCCCTGCGCTCGCTCATCGACTTCCGCTCCGGCTCGACGCCGGACCCGCGCATCAACATGAGCCACCGCCACGATGGACGCGACATCGCGGTTTCCCTGTTGCTCGACCTGTCGGAGTCCGTCTCCCAAGTTCCTCCCGGCTGTGAGCAGAGCATTCTGGAACTGAGCCAGGAGGCGGTCGCCCTGCTGGGCTGGGCGATCGAGAACCTGGGCGATTCCTTCGCCATTGCCGGGTTTTCCTCCAACACCCGCCATCAGGTCCGCTATCAGCACATCAAGGGCTATGGGGAAAGCTGGAACGACGACGTCAAGGGCAGGCTGGCGGCCATGGAGGCGGGGTTTTCCACCCGCATGGGCGCCGCCCTGCGCCACGCCGGCCATTACCTGCAGGCGCGCCGGGCGGACAAGAAACTGCTGCTGGTGCTGACCGACGGCGAGCCTTCGGACATCGACGCCGACGACGAGCGCCTGCTCATCGAAGACACCCACAAGGCGGTTCAGGAACTGGACCAGCAGGGAATCTACACCTACTGCATCAACCTGGACGCCAACGCCGACGATTATGTGAGGGATATTTTCGGCAGCCGCTACACGGTGATCGACAGGGTCGAAAGCCTGCCCGAGAAATTGCCGCACCTGTTCATGAGTCTGACCAAATAGAGGTCGTCCAATTCCAACACATGCCTTATTCTGTCATCGATTCGGGAGAGAAAAATGACCGTTAAAATCGCCCCCAGCATCCTGTCCGCCGATTTCGCCCGCCTGGGCGAAGAGGTCAAGGCCATCGACGAGGCCGGTTGCGACTACATCCACATTGACGTCATGGACGGCCATTTCGTCCCCAACCTGACCTTCGGGCCGCCGGTGATCAAGTGCATACGTTCGTGGACCGACAAGCCCTTCGACGTCCACCTGATGATCGACCCGGCGCAGGTCTATCTTGAGGAATACGCCGCCGCCGGGGCCGACATCATCACCGTCCATGCGGAAGCCGACAAGCACCTCGACCGCAGCCTGCAAGTGATCAAGGGCCTGGGCAAGAAATGCGGCGTGTCGCTGAACCCCTCGACCCCGGAATCGGCCCTGGAGTACGTCGTCGATCAGCTCGACCTGATTTTGGTGATGTCCGTCAACCCGGGTTTCGGCGGCCAGAGTTTCCTTGAATCGCAACTGGAGAAAATCCGCCGCATCAAGGCCATGGTTGGCGACCGGCCCGTCGACCTGATGGTGGACGGCGGCGTCAACGCGGGCACCATCAAGTCGGTCGTCGACGCCGGGGCCAACGCCGTCGTCGCCGGCAGCGCCGTCTTCAAGGGCGACGACTACCGCGCCACCATCGGCGCCTTGCACGACGCGTTGAAGTAACGAGGCGGCCTTGCAGACTCCCGATCAGGTCCTGCAAGGAGTCTTCGGCTTCAACGCCTTCCGGCCCGGCCAGCGGGAGATCGCCGAGCTGATTGCCGATGGCGGCCATGTGCTGGCGGTGATGCCGACGGGGGCGGGAAAATCCCTTTGCTATCAGGTCCCGGCGGTCATGTCGGGGCGGCTGACCATCGTCGTCTCGCCCCTGGTGGCGCTGATGGACGACCAGATCGCGGGCTTGCGGGCCAACGGGGTCGATGCTGCCTGCATTCATTCCGGGATGACTCGGGACGATCAGGTGGCGGCCTGGATGTCCGTCAGGGCAGGGGACTGCCGCCTGCTTTATCTGTCGCCGGAACGGCTGATGACAGAGCGCATGCTGGCGGCCCTGGGCAAGTTGGATATCGCGTCGTTCGTCATCGACGAGGCCCATTGCATCTCCAAATGGGGGGCCAATTTCCGCCCGGAATACGCCCAATTGTCCCGTCTGGCGGAGTTGTTCCCCGGGGCCGCCATCGCCGCCTTTACCGCCACCGCCGACGCCGCGACCCGCGACGACATCGCCGACAAGTTGTTCAAGGGGCAGGGACGGATCATCGTCCATGGCTTCGACCGCCCCAACCTGCGCCTGGGGGTGGCGGCGAAAACCGACTGGAAGCGCCAGTTGATTGCGTTTCTCGAGGACAAGCGGGAGCAGTCGGGCGTGGTTTACTGCCTGTCGCGGAAATTCACCGAGGAAGTGGCCGCGTATCTGAACGGCCAGGGGCTGACGGCGCTCGGCTATCACGCCGGGATGGAGGCCTGGCAGCGCAAGGCCCATCAGGACCGGTTCATGAGCGAGGACGCGGTGGTCATGGTCGCCACCATCGCCTTCGGCATGGGCATCGACAAGCCGGATATCCGTTACGTCTGCCATCTCAACCTGCCGTCCAGCATGGAGGCCTATTATCAGGAGATCGGCCGCGCCGGGCGCGACGGGCTGGCGGCTGAAACCCTGCTGCTCTACGGCCTCGACGACATCCGCCTGCGCCGCCAGTTCATCGTTCAGGACGGTGAGGACGGGGGGCACAAGCTGCGCGAACACAAGCGTCTGGATTCCCTGCTTGCCTATTGCGAGGCCGCCCGCTGCCGCCGCGCCGCCCTGTTGTCCTACTTCGATGAGACCATCGAGGCCTGCGGCAATTGCGACACCTGCCTGAACCCGCCCCAAGTGGTGGACGGCGGCGAGCGGGCCCGCCTGCTGATGGCGGCCATCGAGCAGACCGGCCAGTATTTCGGCGCCGCCCACCTGATCGACCTGTTGCGCGGGGCGGAAACCCAGAAAATCCGCGACAGGGGCCATGACAGGCTGACGTCTCACGGATCGGGCGCCGCCCATTCGAAAGAGGATTGGCAGGCCTTCATCCGCCAGGCGGTGGCCGGGGGGTATCTGTCCATCAACGTGCAGAAATACGGTTGTCTGGAAATCACGCCATGGGGCCGCGAGGTGATTCGCGGCGAGACCGCGTTCTGGTTCCGCGAGATGGCGGCGGCCCCGAAGAAGCGCCGTTCCTCAACGGCAAAACAGGCCCCCGAGCTTTCCGCAGGGGATGCCGACATCCTCTCCAAACTCAAGGCCCTGCGTCTGCAATTGGCGCGGGAGAGGAACGTCCCCGCCTATGTGGTGTTCTCCGACGCCACCCTGTTGGATATGGTGGCCAAGCGCCCTGAAACCCCTGGGCAAATGCTCGAGGTTAACGGCGTCGGCCCGGGCAAGCTGGAGGCCTATGGCGAGGTTTTCATCGCCGCCCTGACGAATTCGGAGTAACCCTACTTAAGTCATTGAAATTTTATGCTATATGCAATACAACTGATATTCATATTCAATACCATCAGCCCCATCTAGGACAGTCACTTGCAACGCCCTCGTTTTTCCAGGGAAACATCCCAAAAGCTTATCAGACTCCGTCAATTGCGCGACACGACGGGATTTTCATCGGACGGCTTCCGCCAGGGGGCGGTCGCCTTCAGTTCCCGCCTCAACCTGATCTATTTCTGGCATAAGAAATGGTTCTTCATCGCCATGCTGGTCGGGGCCCTCATGTTGTCCTTGCCGTTGCCCGACGGACTGTCCCACGAGGGCATGGTGGTGCTGACCATGTCCATCGTCGCCACCATCCTGTTCGTTACCGAACCGGTGCCCTTGCCGACGGTGGCGCTGATGATCATCTGCGCCCAGGTGCTTTTATTGCATATCGACTCGACGTCTGTGGCCAAGAGTCTGATGACGGATTCCGTGCTGTTCATCATGGGCTCGCTGATGCTGGCGGTCGCCGTGGTCAAGCAGAAGCTGGACAAGCGCATCGCCTGGTGGCTGGTGCGGGTCACCGGGACCCGGACCTCGCGCATCTGTTTCGGCATTTCCGTGACCTCCGGCCTGCTTGCCTCCTTCATCGGTGAACACACGGTCGCGGCGATGATGCTGCCCGTCGGCATCACCCTGATCACCCTCACCTCGGACGACCCCAAGAAGGTGCGCAATCTGGCCGCCGTGCTGCTGTTTTCCATCGCCTACGGCTGTTCCATTGCCGGCATCGGCACGCCGTCCGGCGGGGCGCGAAACGCCATCATGATCGGCTACTGGAAGGAATTCTTCTACGACCCGCTGAATCCAGAAACCTACCACTTCATCATCGATTACATGCGATGGATGATGTACGCCTATCCCATGTTCCTGCTGCAGTTGCCCTTCGTCACCCTGATCCTGTTCATGACTTTCCGCCCGGAATACAAGGACCTGTCCCGCGCCGTCGTCAAGCTGCGCACCCAGGTCGAGGCGGAAGGGCCCATGAAGCGGGGCGACTGGATGGCGATTTTCCTGTTTTTCCTGGTGCTGCTGGGCTGGGTCACCATTTCCAGCGACATCGGCATGGGAACGGTCGCCATCCTCGGCGCGGCGGCCTTCCTGATCGCCGGCCTGGTGCGTTGGGAGGATATCAACTCCGGCGTCAACTGGGGGGTGGTGCTGCTCTATGCGGCGGCGATTTCCCTCGGTGTGGAGATGAAGCAGACCGGGGCCGCGCTCTGGGTGGCGGAATATTTCCTGGCCCTGCTGACGCCCCTCGGCGCGAACGAAGGATTCGGCCTGTGGGCCGCCGTTTCCGCCCTTACCACCCTGGTCACGAATACGATGTCCAACGGCGCCGCCGTCGCGGTTCTCGGGCCCATCGTCCTGAAAATGGCCGCCGCGGCCCAGGAAAGCCCCATCGTCATCGGCTTCATCACGGCGATTTCCTCGGCATTCGCCTATTTGACCGTCGTCGGAACGCCCGCCTGCACCATCGTTTATGCCTCCGGTTATCTGAAAACCACGGACTTTTTGACAGTGGGCTGGAAAATGGCGTTAATGTCGACCATCATAATGCTCGTTGCCGCCGCCGTGTACTGGCCATTATTGGGGGTTTAGAGAGTGATCGATTTTGACAAGGAAATGACCGAGCAGGAGTCTCGGGAAGACCGCTTCCGCATGCTGGTCTGTATCGACGGCTCCGACGAGTCCTACCAAAGCCTGCGCTATGCGGCGAAAATGGGCAGCGGAGTCGACGCCGACATCGTCCTGCTCTATGTGCGCCCCATCGACCAGGGGCTGCGTTCGGGCGGCCTGCAGGTGCGGGTGGCCCGCGAGAACATGCTCGACTGGGGGCTGGAGCTGCCCGGCATCAAGTACCTGAAAAAGGGCTACGAAATCCTCAAGGAGATGGGCTACGCCGACGAAAGCTGGTCCCATCACAGCTACCATACCGGCGTCGAGGGCGACTCGCTGGGCGACAACAAGCTGGAATACATCAACAAGGACGGCAAAGTTATTGTCTTGAAGCTGAAGGTGGCGGCCGACATCGCCACCGGCATTCTCGAGCAATGGGAACTGGGGCCCTACGATATCATTATCCTCGGCGCTTCCGGGCGCTGGCGCGGCATGGCGAAGAAGTTCTGGGACCCGGCGGTGGCCGAGAAGGTCGCCATTCACGCCCCCTGTTCGGTGCTCGTGGCCCGCGAACTGGACGTCGGCCACGGCCATCTGATCTGCACGGACGGTTCGGAAAAATCCCTCGACACGGTGCGCAAGGACGCCTATCTGGCGAGCCGCTGCGAATGCCCGGTCTCGCTGATTTCCGTCGCCCTGGACGAAGACGGCCGGGACGAGGCGGAAGCCAACGTGGAGGCCGCCCGCATGGAACTGGAGGCGATGGAAATCGAAGTCGAGAACTCCATCGCCTGCGTCGGCAACCCGGTCGATGAAATCGTCAAGGTCGGGCCGGACTACTCCGTCGTGGTCGTCTCCGACAGCGGCAAAACCGGCCTCAAACGCTTCTTCATGGGCAGCGTCGCCTTCAAGGTCCTGCAGGAATCCTACACCTCGGTGATGGTGGTCCGGTAGGCGTCCGCCCTCCATGGCTTAAATGCCATAAGTAGCTTAATTGTAAATATTTTACTACTTTTTCGATTGCGGGGGGGGGGAGCGGCGTTGCTCAGCCGGACGAAATCGGAGACCGAGTTCGCATTGGTTTTTCTTTTGATGTTCATCCGGTGGAAGTTGACGGTGCTGGTGCTGAGCCCGAGCATTACCGAGATGGTCTTGTTCGAGTTCCCCTTGGCCAGCAAGTGCATGATTTCAACTTCCCGGTTGGTCATCGTATCCAGGATTTCCAATTGTTCCTGCCGGTCGGCGCTCGTTTGAAGCGCCATTTCCACCTTGTCCAGCAGGATCTGGCTGTCGATGGGCTTTTCGAGGAACTCGAAGGCGCCGTTCCTGATCGCCTTGATGGCCGTGGGAACGGAGCCGTGTCCGGTCAGGAAGATGACCGGGATAGGGAGGCCGCGCCGGTTCAGTTCATCGAGCATCTGCATGCCGGACATGCCGCTCATGCGGATGTCCAGGATCAGGCAGTTGACGCCTGATTTCAAACTCGTCGTCAGGAATTCTTCTGCCGAGGCATAACCGATGGTCTGGTAGCCGGATTCCCGGAACAATTCCTGAATGGCGGTACGGAGGTCCTGGTCGTCATCGACAATGTGAACGGTGAATTCCCTCGTCATCAGGCGGCATCCTGTTTCCGATTGAGGGTAACGGTCAACGTGGTCGCGCGAATCCCATCGGATGACAATGAAATGTTCCCGCCGAAACCTTCGGCGATGGACCTGCAGATGGCCAGGCCAAGGCCCGTGCCGCCCGGTTTGTCGGAAACCAGGGGGTCGAAAACCGACTTCTGCTTCTCCGTGGGAATGCCTCCGGCTCGGTCCGACACGGAGAAGCACACGGTGTCCTTTTCCCGCCAGCCCGCGAGACGGATGATCCGGGCGTTCAGGGGCGCACATTCATAGGCCTCGATGGCGTTTTTGATCAGATTGACGAAGATTTGTTCGATGCTGGTGATGTCCGCCTCTCCCATCGGCAGGTCGGGGGGGATGTCATTCTCGATGACGACGTTTTCCCTCTTCCATTCGGGCTTCAACATGGAGACGGCGGCTCTGGCGGCGAGGGTGATGTCGACGGCGTCGTTGGGAGAATAATCCCGCGAGATGAACCCTTTGTACCTCTTTTGAATATGGGCGATTGAGTCGACCGAATGCTGAATCCTCTCAAGCAGCTCCTTAAACTCCCGCCGGTCCAGGTCTCCGGCGACCAATTTCTGCATTCCGGTGAATATCCGCGTCGATATGGCCTGCAGGGGGGTGTTGATCTCATGAAGAATGCTGCTGCCCATTTCATTGACCGTCAGGACCCTGTTCAGTTGCTCCATCTGACGGTTTCGTTCCATCTGGTCGAGTTCCAGCTTGTGGGTCAGCGCCGTCTGTTCGCTGAGACGCCTGATCAGGATTCGGATGAACAGGGACGACAGGATGAGGGAATGACAGAAGGCGTTGATGTTGGTGATGTGGGAATGGGTTTTGAAATGGTTCAGTCCCTGGGCTTCTCCAACGATGATCAGGCAGGCGACCGCCGAGGCGATAAGCGGTGCGTGGAGTCCCTCGAGGCGGATGGAGGCCCAGGAAACCAGGACGAAGAACAGGAATATGGGAAAGAGCATCTCCCCGCCGCTGAAATAGACGTAGAGCAGGGCCGACAGCAAGGCGATAATCAGTCCCGTTTCCGCCTTTCTTTCCATCGACCAGCCATGGGAAAGGTAGGCCGTGGCGATTGGCATGATGGTGATGATTCCAAGCATGTCCGCCAGGGCCCAATTGATCACGGTGATGGGGATGATATCCACCGGGATAAACCCATTCAGCCAGAGAGACGGTGCGCCGAGGGTGCCGCCGATCATCGCCCCGAGGGTTCCCCCGGCAAGCAACACGGCCAGCCCGGAAAAGGAGAGGTCGGAAGGCCGGGCGCGGCTTTGAAACAGGTGGAAGGCGAAATTCGCCGCCAGGGCCTCGATGACGCCGATACTTGCCTGCAGGATGAAGCCGAAGTGCTGGTTGAGCGTTTCAAGCGGTGGTCCTTGATAGAGGACCAGTGCCGCCGCGCCCACGAGAAGCCCGGGAACGACGGTAACTCCATATGAATAGATGGCGAGCACGGCCAGGCCCGAGGGCAGATAGGTCATGGGCGCGGTTGAGTCGGGGGAATGCAGGTCAAGGCTCACAAGCCCGAGGACGGCATAAACCCCAGCAACGGCCGCGTTCCTGGAAAGCGAAGGCATCATGAAGCAGGTTTTCCTTGTTTTCGTTGTGCCGCGCGGCCGTCCAAGCCCTGTCTGTCAAGCGTGCATGTGATTAAAACAAAATATCATTAGCCAAATTTTTTTAAGAAGACTGATCATGATACAAGAAAATACAAATTTTATGATAACTTAATAAGTTTATTATTGTTAAACAAAAACCAAATAGTTATGTAGATGAATAGAATATATCGAATAAAATGTGTGATCAAACGCAATCATTCTTAAGCTTATCCGTCTTATGATCCGGAACCCTCCTGTACGACTCGGTAAACATGATACCGGGACGCCGCTGCCTGAAAACCTAGCATTTATTGTGAGTATGAAGCGTATTTCATCGGTTGTAGGTTTTTCCCCGTTAATGCGAAACGACAGGCCAATGTGATGTACCCTTTAACCTGTGAACATAAGGATTGCTCTTATTGCGTGGAGGGAAAGTGCTGTCACGCCCTGCAGGTCAAGTACTCCAACGTCCACCATATCTCGACGCGGTGCGTTGAATATAACCCGAGACATAGAAGCGTGCTTGGCGGGGACATTGCGGTGTCGGCAGGCGCCGGGGGGACGGCCTCTCGGTTGGGTGAAGAGGGGTAGTCCATCATGGCGCCGCGTTTGAATATTCTGGATTCCATGTTGATCGGCCACGAGGAAATCGACGCCGATCATGCGGAAATGGCCGGCTTGGTGACACGGGTCTGTCGTCATGCGGTGGATGGAACACCCGCCAAGATCGGCCCGCTGATGGATGAGTTGGCGGACAGCATCACCCGTCACCTTCGCAGGGAAGAGAGGTTTCTGGAACGGACCGGTTATTACAAATTGCAGGGTCACCAAATGGAGCACGTGAACTTTCTCAACAAGTTCACCGCCTTTCATGACCGTGCGCGGGCCCGAGACTTCGCGGAATTCGATTGCGGCAGGCTGATCAACATCATGCTGATGGAGATGATCAGCGCCGATATGGATATCAAATCCTATCTCGATTTCGTCAACGACCGGCAGTTGTTCAGCCACTCCCGCGCCCTTGGCGGATAAGCCTATTCATCAAGCCCCAGCTCCCGGCGCTTTTTCCTGGATAGTCCCAGCGAGACCAGTCGGTGGGACTCCCCGAGGTGGTCTTTCAAATCGGCGGCGGACAGGCCCGGCGGCCGGTAATGCTGGATCCAGGTGGCGCTTCGCGGTGACAGGTAGGGGGCCGGGCGCAGGCCGGGCATGTGCCGCAGGGCCTCGAAGGCGATTTTCGAGACCTTGAAGGTATAGGTGGGGTTGCCGTCGCCGTCCCGCTTGGCGATGGCGAACACCTTGCCGCCGACTTTCCAGACCTGGGAGCCACGCCATTGAACCACGTGATCGGTCGCCGGAAGCGCGCGGCAGAATGCGTTGTAGTCGTCCAGGTTCAGTTGCTGCTTTTGGTCGGGCACTTGGCGTAGATCCGGTGCAGGACCTCGATGATGGCTTTCGGCTTGGGGCCGGCAAGGGAATACTTGATCGACTGGCCCTGGCGCTGGGTGGTCACCAGTTCATGCTCGCGCAGCACGGCCAGATGCTGGGAGATCGCCGACTGGCTGAGGCCGATCATCTTCTCAAGATCGGAGACGGACTTTTCCCCCTCCAGCAGGCGGCAGAGGATCATCAGCCGCGCCTCGCTGCTCATCGCCTTGAGGAGGGCGCTGGCTTCGATGTGGCCCCTTAGTTCCAGGGGGTCGATGCCGGGATTCGTCGTCGCGTTCATGTACATTAGATAATACTAATTAAGGGATGGTGTCAATGTTTTGTCGGGCCCGCAGGCGGAAATCTGCTCGTGGCTATACCATGACGGCGGGCAACGGTGTACAATCGGGAACGCTAGACGGCTTAACGAGAGAAGGAATTCCGCATGTTACGGTTTCAATTCATCAAGCTGGGTTTTCTGGCCCTGTTCATGCTGGCGGCGGCGCCCGCCGTCGCGGAAAGGGCCCTGTTGCCCATGCCCGAAATCGGCGAGGACGGCCTGCACGTGCAGCCCTGGTTCCACGACAGCTTTCTCGACCTGTCGGAGGACCTGAAGGAGGCCCAGGCCCAGGGCAAGCGGCTGGTTATCATCTGGGAACAGCGGGGTTGTCCCTATTGCAAGCGGACCCATGAGGTCAATTTGCGCATCCCGAAAATCACCGAGTTTATCCAGAAGAATTTCGTCGTCCTGCGCTTGAACATGTGGGGCGACAGGGAGGTGACGGACTTCGACGGCGAGGTGCTGACGGAAAAGAATCTGGCCAACAAATTCGCCGTCCTGTTCACCCCGACCCTGCAGTTCTTCCCCGAAAACCTGGACAAAGTCGGCGGACGGGCGGGGCAGCAGGCGGAAGTCCTGCGCATCCCCGGCTACTTCAAGCCCTTTCACTTCTTTTTCCTGTTCCACTACGCCCGCGACAAGGGCTACGAGGCGCAGCCCAACTTTCAGCGCTGGCTGAGCGCCATCGGCAACGAACTGGACGAACAGGGCGTTCATTACGACATCTGGGGCGACGAACTGCCCGCCAACCTGCCGGAGAAGTATCTATGATCATGAAGAAGTGGATGGGCGCGCTGCTGCTGGCCGCCATGGTGCTGGCAGGCGGTGTCTCCGCCAAGGCCGCCGACGGCGTCATGACCGTCTACAAGTCGCCCTGGTGCGGCTGCTGCACGGCCTGGATCAAGCATATGCAGGACAACGGCTTTTCCGTCGCCGTCAGGGAGCAGGAGGACCTGTCGGGGGTGAAGTCCCTGTACGGCGTGCCTGAGCCCCTGCATTCCTGCCATACGGCGGAAATCGACGGCTATGTCATCGAAGGCCATGTGCCGGCGGAGGATGTGCTGCGCCTGTTGAGCGAACGCCCGGACGCCCGGGGCCTGGCCGTGCCTGGCATGCCCATCGGCTCACCGGGGATGGAGCAGGGGGACGAGAAGGAACCCTATCCGGTGGTCCTGTTCGGCGACGAGGGGATGTTCGTCTACGCCCGTCATTAAGGTTCTGTGCATGATGGGACATGGATATGAGGCATAGAAAAAGTTTTTTATAACTCATGATTATCAATTATAATGAGCGATAGAAGGTAGGCCTAACGCTCATGTCATGGAATTGGCGACAACCGGACTGGCCGTTGTTCCGTTGGGACAAAGAGGCTTTGGAAGGGGCGGAGAACCGGTTTCTGCATCAGGCCGGTGCCGTCGTCGGCGCCCTGAAACACATGGACGAGGATGAAAAGGCCGGCCTGACCGTCGAGTTGATCAGCACGGAGGCGGTGAAAACCTCGGAGATCGAAGGCGAGATTTTGGACCGGGAGTCGGTGCAGTCATCGGTCAGGCGCAATTTCGGATTGGAGACCGATAGCAGGCGTATCCGCCCGGCCGAGAGGGGCATCGCCGAAATGATGGTCGATCTTTACCGTACTTTTCAACAGCCGCTTTCTCACCGGAAATTATTTACTTGGCATAAGATGCTGACCAGCGGGCGGCGGGACCTCGCCGATATCGGGTGCTATCGCACCCATGACGAGGCGATGCAGGTGATCTCCGGTCATGGCCATGCCCCGAAAGTTCACTTTGAAGCGCCGCCGTCCGATGAGATCAAATCGCAAATGGACGGTTTTATCGACTGGTTCAATAGGGAGATACTACCGCCCGTGACCAGGGCGGGGGTGGCGCACCTGTATTTTGTTTCCGTTCACCCCTTTGAAGACGGCAATGGCCGAATCGGGCGGGCCATTTCTGAAGTGGCCTTGTCGCAGGGCCTGGGCCGGCCGTCCCTGCTGGCGCTCTCGCAGACCATCATGGCCGGGCGAAAGCGTTATTACGATATGCTGGAGCGTAGCAACAAAGATCTCGAAATCACCGATTGGCTCATCTATTACGCCGATAGAGTAATTCAGGCGCAAAGCCATTCGCTCCGTCTGATCGGGTTTATAATCGATAAGACCCGCCTCTACGACAGACTGCGGGGCAGGCTGAATGAACGTCAGGAAAAGGCATTGGGGCGCATGTTCCGGGAAGGGCCGGAAGGTTTCAAGGGCGGCTTGAGCGCGGAGAATTATCTCTCCATCACCGGCACCTCCCGCGCCACGGCGACCCGCGATCTGGCCGACCTGGTGGAGAAGGGTGCTTTCGTCCGCACGGGCGAGCGCAGATACACCCGGTATTGGCTCAACATACCAGGCCTTTCCGATTGATCTAGCCGATGCTGGACAGCCCCGGAAAGGTTTCCAGCAGCCATTGCGACACCGCCGCCAGGGAGCCGGTGAAAATGGCCGCCCCCGTCGCCACGAGCAGGACGCCGATGGTGATTTCCACTTTGTGCATGTGCCGGCGGAAACGGGCCATGAAGCTCATGAACGGCTTCACCGCCAGGGCGGCGATGAGGAAGGGAATGCCGATGCCGGCGGCGTAGGTCGCCAACAGGGAGGTGCCGTAGGCCACCGAGTCCTGGCCCGCCGCCACCATCAGGATGGTCGCCAGGATGGGCCCGACGCAGGGCGTCCAGCCGAAGGCGAAGGCCAGCCCCAGCAGGTAGGAGCCGAGGATGCCGGAGGGGTTCTTCTCCAGGTGGAAGCGCTTCTCGAAATTGAGGAAGCCGATGCGGAACAGGCCCATGTAATGCAGGCCGAAAATGACGATCACCGTGCCGGCGATGTAGCTCAGGACATCCGTAAACTGAATGACCAGGCGGCTTAACGCCGTCGCCGTCGCCCCCATCATGATGAACACGGTGGCGAAGCCGATGACGAAGGAAAAGGCGGAAATAAAGACCCGTTTCGAGACTTCCCGGTCTACGCCGCCTTCGGCGGTCAGTTCATCCAGCGAGGCCCCGCCGAGGAAGCAGAGATAGGCGGGAATCAGCGGCAGGACGCAGGGCGAGAAGAAGCTGAGCAGCCCCGCCATCAACGATCCCGCATAGGTAATCTCGAACGCGCCCATCTAGACCCCGCTGATCCTGATGTTGGTGTTTTCCTGGATGTCGACGACCTTCTTCTTGCGCAGGTAGTCGGCGACCAGGTCGTAGATGGGCGGACCCTCGACCTCGGGGTTGACCGAGGCCCAGCCGCCGACCACGTAATTCCTTCCCGCCTCGATGGGCTGGCCGGATTTCAGGTGGGTCATGTTGGAAATCCGCGAGCCGATGGGCTTGGAAACGTCAATGGAATAACCCAGGCCGCCGACGCGGACCATGTCGCCGCCTTGCTGGTAATAGGGGTCCGGGTTGAACAGGTTGTCGGCCACGTCTTCGAGAATGGTTTTCAGCATTTCCCCGCTCATCTCGTTGCGGTAGCACTCGGGATAGGTGATCGCCGTCTGCGAGTACATGTCGTCGCCGGTGATGTCGGCGCCCGGAGGCAGGGAACGGCCCCAGCGGAAGCCGGGGGAGAGGGAAATTTCCGTATCCCGTTCCTCGATGATCGCCTGACAGATCAGGTCGTCGAAGGTGCCGTTGAAATTGCCGCGCCGGTAAAGGGTGCCCTCGGTGCGGGCGAGAACCTCGTTCAGTTGCTTCTCGTGGGGCTTGCGGATGGACTCGACCAGGGCGGCGATTTCCGCGTCCGGGGTAATGGCGTCGCTGAACACGGGCATCAGCTTGAAGCGGTAGTCCTTGATCTTCTTGTTCTCCACGTTCAGGTCGAGACGCCCGAGGAACTTGCCGTGGGAGCCTGTGGCCACCAGCAGGGTGTCGTTGACCGTGATGACGCCGGGAATGGCGTCGTGGGTGTGGCCGGTGAGGATAACGTCAATGCCGTCGATCCGGGACGCCAGCTTGCGGTCCACGTCGAAGCCGTCGTGGCTGGCCAGGACCACCAGGTCGGCGCCGTTTTCCCGCGCCGCTTCCACATGGCCGCGGACGATATCCTCCTGAATGCCGAAGGACCATTCCTCGATCATGTAGCGGGGGTTGGCGATGGGGGTGTAGGGGAAGGCCTGGCCGATCATCGCCACCTTGACGCCGCCGCGGTCGAAATAGGCGGTGCTTTCGAACACCGGTTCGTCGAAGTCCGTCTCGCGCACGTTGCCGGCGAGGAACGGGAAATTGAGCTTATCGACCAGCTCGAGCACTCGTTCCGCTCCATAAGTGAATTCCCAGTGCGCCGTCATCAAATCGACGCCGAGGGCGTTCATGGCGTCGACCATGTCCTCGCCGCTGGTTTTCAGGGACGTCAGGGAGCCCTGCCAAGTGTCGCCGTTGTCGACCAGGATGGTGTTGCCGGGACGCTCGGCGCGTATGGCCTTGATCAGGGTCGCCAGATGGGCCAGACCGCCGATACGGCCGTATTGTCCGGCCAGGGCGGCGAAATCCTCGCTGGAGAAGGCGTAGGCCTCGGGTGTGCCGGCGGCGAGGCCGAAATGTTTCAGGAAGTCCTTGCCCGTCAGGTGCGGCGGCAGGCCGTGCACGGCGCCGACGCCCAGGTTGACCGACGGTTCGCGGAAATACATGGGCACCAATTGGGCGTGAATATCGGTGAAGTTGAGCAGGGTGACCTGTCCGACACTGTCGAATTCCAGCAACTTGTCCTGGGTGATTTTCTGCGCCGCGGCGGCCTTGCCGATGGTTCCGACGGGTCCCAGAAGGGCGGCGGTGGCGGCGGTGACTTGAAGGAAATCTCGACGTGTCAGCATGTAAGGGGTCTTCCCGTTTATTGATCGACTGAAGGGGGAGAGAGAAAAAGGGCGGCACCCGACACTTCTGTCCGATGCCGCCCGATTTTTTACATCACTAAGAGGATGCTAGTTCCTGACCGAGGGCGTTTCGACGGACATGCCCTTGGCCCGGTGGGTGAGGAACAGTTCCAGGTTGGTGTATTCCTCGGACCCCTGCTTGTAGGGGGTGGCGCGGATGTTCTTGTTGCACCCACGGAAACGGCGATGCAGGGAACCGATCTTCTGCCATTTCAGGCGGTAGGTCGGGAACCCGTTGGGCATGCCGTTGGTCAGGACGTTGGCGCGAATCTTCGTGCCGGGGTAGTCGATGTGGCAATGCTTGCAGGCCATATCCATGCCGCCGCGGCGCTGGAAATAGAATTCCTTGCCCTTTTCGAAGAAGGGCGCCGCATCGCCGTCGACGGCGACGTTGACGGGCATGCCACGGGACTGCAGCTTGACGTAGGATGTCATGCCCAGCATGTTGTCGCTTTCCCATTTCCAGGCTTTCGCCTTCATCCGGTTGGTACGGCAGTCGTTGATCTGATGCTGCAAGGCGCGCATCTTCTGATCATCGGCGCTGTATTTCGGATATTCGGTGGAAACACCCTTCATGGACTCAGCGTCGCCATGGCAGGATTCGCAGGACTTGCCTTCCTCGCCGTCTTCCGTCGACCACTGCTCTTCGCCGATGTCGACCCACATGAAGGCCGGGTTGGAGAAGTCGTCGTCCTGCATGGCCTGGGTTTCGGGCGTCGCCCAGAAATAGCCGGACTCCAGGGCCTCTTCCTCCTGTGTGGGGGAACAGGCCACCAGCAGGGCTCCCAAACCCAGTATGCCGGCGGCGCTGGTGACGTATTTCGTATACTTCATTTTGTTACCTCCCTGTCGGTCCTCCGTTAGGAAACGGTGATCTTGCCGCTTGCACTCACAGTCGCGCCGCCGTCTTCGGTCCATTCGAAATCGAACGTGCCGCTTTCGGTGGCCTTGGCGTAGAAGGCCAGGTAGGGGTTGGCGGCGATGGACGGGTACAAGGTGGCGCTCATCACTTCCTTACCATTAAACTTGCAGGTAAAGCCGTTGATGATCTTGCGCGGAATGGGCTTGCCGGTTTTCTTGTCCTTGCGGAGCCCGGTTTCCATCTTGTGGGACATAAGGGTTTTAATCTGGATGATGTCGCCGCTTTTTGCTTTTTTCGGGACTTTCACGCGGGGTTTCTTAGCCATTTTCTTGATATCTCCTGAATTCTTTCGATCAGCCGCCGCAGCCGCCGATGGTAACCTTAACGTTGGCAGTGCCTTGGTAGACCGAACCGTCGCTCATCACGGCGGCGGCGGTGACGTCCTGGGTCTTGCCCAGACGCATGCGGGTCGAAACTTCGGCTTTGCCCATGGCCGGGCTCATGGTGAAGGAAACCACTTCCGGAGTGGGATTGCCCTGGGCGACCACATGGACGGACTTGACGTAGTCACCGTCGCTCATCGGACTGTCGACGCTGATGGTGATCGGAACGGTCCGGCCGTTTTCGGCGATTTCAGGCAATTTGACGGTCACCTTGCCCTCTTTCATCTCGGCCCCGCCGGTCATTTTGCTGAGGTGGGCCATGGCCTTTTCCGGAGTCGCCTGGGCTTCGCCGGAGGCAAGTCCCGCGCCGCCCAACGCCAAGGCGCCGAGGCCGACGCCCCTGAGCATCTGACGACGGCCGATGTTGGCGGTTTCGAATGTATTCTTAGACATTTGTTATCCTTCTAATTGTCTAGGGGATTACTGGGAATACTGGCCCTTAAGGGTCATCAGGTAGGCGATGATGTCCTCGACTTCCTGGGCCTTGAGGATGGATTTTCCCTTGAATTTTTTCAGAACGTCATGGGTTCCCGGCTTGAAGAAAGAGGGCATGATGGTGTCCTCGTTCAGCACCTTCGGGTCGACCAGGCGCATTCTCAATTCGGCTTCGGTGTTGTTGGAACCGGTATCGGACAGGTCCGGACCCACTTCACCGTGGAACTGTTCCTCGGGAATCGGCATCACGTGACAGGCCAGGCAGTTGCCTTTTTTCCGGTGAATGGCGATTTTCTTGCCGGCGACCGGGTCGCCCGGCTTGCCTGTCAGTGACTTGGGTATGGTGTCGTCGACGACGGTGTAATCGGCGGCCTGGGCGCTGGTCCAGAGCATGCCGCCGAGCACGGCGCCGGCGAGGGTGCTTAGAATAATGCGATAAGTCATTGTCCCTCCCTAAGCAGTTGCACGCCCGTTCCAATGGAAACAGTACGTGATCCAATTGCATTCGAAGCCCCCAGCCATTGCTTTTGTTTTTGGGTCCGAACTCTCTCCGCGCGGCCCCGTTGAAATCGGGGCTCTTAATATGACAGTTTTGTAATTTAAACGACTTTGGCAACGGATTGCAAGTCTAGAAGCCTTGTTAAGTTACCACGAAAGCTAGGAAAACCGGGCTTTCCTTATAAAAAGTGTGGTTGTCCCGGGGGTTTCCACGCCTTTTGTCAATCCCGGGACAGCAGGGCTTTCAGGGCCCCGCCGAGGCTGCCTTCCTCCATATATTTCAGGCCGACAAGGCCGCCGATGATGATGGAAACCAGGGCGATCAGGGACCCCACGGCGAGGGTCGACAGGCCGGTGATCCCCTGGCCGACGGTGCAGCCGAGGGCGAGAACGCCGCCGATGCCCATCAGGGTGGCGCCGAACAGGTGGCGGATCATGTCGTCGGCGTCGGTGAAGGATTCGACGTGGAAGGTCTTGCCGGACACGGCGACCAGGAACGAGCCGACGATAATCCCGCCGACGGTGGCGATGCCGAAATTGATGGTCGAGCCGCTGAAGGTCATCAGGTATTGCAGGCCTTCCCCGGCCGGGGCGACGAAGGTGAAGGAAAACAGGGGCAGGGGTTCGAAGTCGTCATAGCCGAGGACGCCGGTAATCCACCAGCCGAGGGGGATCATGGCGCCGATGACCAGGCCGCCGGCGATGTTCAGGGGCGAGGATCGGAACTCGGCATCCTTGAAACAGTAGATCAGCAGCGCCGCGGCGACGACGGCGGTGAAGGCGAGGCGCAGGCTTTCCGCCTCGCCGCCGACGGCCAGGGCGAGCATGTTGATCATGCCCTGCGAGGCCAGGCCCATTTCCGACAGGTCCACGTTGGTGACGGCCTCCATCTCGACCCGGGCCATGCCGACCAGGCCGCGCAGGGTCATGTAGCCGAAAAGGCCCATCACCAGCACGACGACGATGGATTTCAGGTTACCGCCGCCGATTCGCACCAGGTTCTTGTTGGCGCAGCCGCCGGCCATGGTCATGCCGAATCCGAAGATGAGCCCGCCCAGTATGGCGCCGAACCAGCCCAGGTTGGTGGTCAGGTAGATGCTTTCGTATAGGTCGACGACGCCCATCAAGTGCAGCCCCTGTGAGCCGATGATGGCCACCGCCATGGCCAGGACCCAGGAACGGAAACGTCCGTAATCCTCCATGAAGACGATGTCCGAAAGGGACCCCATGGTGCAGAAGTTGGTTTTGTTGGCGGTGGCGCCGAAAACGATTCCGGCCAGAAAACCGGCGGTTGCGACGATTGTCGTGACGGGCGTCTCTTCCATTGTTCCCCCCCTTCGATGACATCTTCCCTATGAATATGCGGCTTTTATAATGTAATTTTCTTGTTCCGTATATGCGTTTTTTCTAAACATCTTCCGAAGCCGTCCTCGCGGCGGCAAGATTATTGCGGCGAAAGCCCTTGGAATCATGGCCGTAACGGCCGCCGGGGCGGGGCCGGAAAAAATGTAGGCAATAAGTACTACCTTTCTCCGCCGTCCCGTTGTATATTAGCGAATTCTAATTGCTCCGGCGGGCGACCACTGCCGGGATTCATTGTTTGGGAGATTACGTAATGAGTGCTGAGGGCGAAAACCAGAAATCCATGTCGATCATCGTCACCAAGGGGACCCTGGACTGGGCCTACCCGCCGTTCATTCTCGCCACCACGGCGGCGGCCATGGACGTCAAGGTGACCATGTTCTTTACCTTCTACGGCCTGCAGCTTTTGAAGAAGAACCTGGACCATCTGCAAATTTCCACCCTGGGCAACCCGGCCATGGAAATGCCGATGATGGGCATGCACATGACCATGCCGAACATCATGTCGGCGATTCCCGGCGTCGACGCCATGTGCTCGACCATGATGAAGAACCTGATCAAGAAAAAGGGTGTCGCCTCGATTCCGGAACTGCGCGAAGCCGCCATCGAATCCGACGTCGAGATCATCGCCTGCCAGATGACCCTGGACCTGTTCGAACTGGACGCCGAGAAGGACCTGATCGGCGATGTCGCGTTGGGCGGGGCGGCCACGTACATGGAAAACGCCCTGAAATCGGATATCAATCTGTATATCTGACGGTCCGGGCCAGGCGGGCAGGGCGGGGATGAACAGGTCTTCCGGCGAAAAGGCGGAGCAGACGCCGCTGGACCGGCTGTTCGGTCTCTGCACCCTCGACCAGCAGAGGGAATTCGAGCCGGAACGCCGCTCCTTGCGGATCCATGGTCATTCCACGACCATTCGTCTGGAGAGGGCCTACTGGACGGTGCTGGAACTGCTCGCCGCCGAAGAGGGGCTGAGCGTCGTCGCCCTGGTCACCCGCATCCACGACCACTGCCAGACGGCCAACGAAAAGAACCTGGCCTCATGCCTGCGGGTGGTTTGTTTGAAGTATATCAATATCTGTACTTGATAGATCACTAATATACAGGCTACAGTGAGAGAACCGAGTAATACAGGAGAGTATGAATGACCACGACACTCGACACCAAGGGCATGAACTGCCCCCTGCCGATTTTGAAAGCCAAGAAGGCCATCAAGGATATTGCCGACGGCGACACCCTTCAGGTGCTGTCCACCGATCCGGGTTCGGTGAAGGATTTCGAAGCCTTCTGCCGCTCCACCGGCAACGAACTGCTGGAAAGCAGCGAAGCCGACGGCGTCTTTACTTATATGATTAAGAAGACCGCGTAATATTCGGTTTTAACACAGTATTATCTGTATTCTTAAGGCCGGATTTTTGAATGCGATCCGGCCTTAAGTTTTTTTGGGGGCGCCCTGATAATGACTGATCTGCCATTTTACAAATTCCTGCCCAGGCTGCTGGCCGGGCTTTTGCTCGTCCCGTTGCTGACCCTTTCCAGGGGGCCGGCGGAAGCCGCCGAGCTGGTGATTTTCGAGAGCATGGCCTGCGAATGGTGCGAAATCTGGGAAGAGGAAATCGGCGAGGGGTACCACAACAGCAGCGAGGCCCGGGTGGCGCCCCTCAGGCGCGTCGATATCGACGACGACCGCCCCGTCGACCTGGAAAAGATCGAGGGCATCGCCTACACGCCGACCTTCGTCGTCATGTCCAAGGGCGAGGAGGTGGGCCGCATCATCGGCTATCCCGGCGAGGATTTTTTCTGGCATCTCCTCGACGAAATCCTGGCCAAACACGGAATCATGCTGGCCGACGGGACCTGACGCGGGTTTCCCCGGCCTTTACTCTTCCGTGACGACCTCGTCGCAGTGGTAGGTCATGCCCAGTTCCCCGGCCGTGTTGGCGACGACGGCGAGGCAGGACTTGGCGCTCGCCACCGGTAGCCAGACGCTGATGCGGATTTCGTATTGATCGTCCCGCTCGCCGGGAATCTTGTCCGAATTCAGGCGCACCACGTTGGCGTTGAACTGTCCGAACACCTCGCACAGCCGGGCGATCAGTCCCGGGCGGTCGCCGCCGGTCAGGCTGATGCGGTGGGTGATTTGGGCGGTCTCGTTGTGAACCGGCGACAGGTCGAAGTGGGTCACCGTCAATTCGGCGCCGTCCAGTTCCTTCAGCCAGGTCAGTTCCAGTTCCAGGTCGCTCAGTCCCAGGCTCGCCGGCAGTTCGCAAACGGCGGTGAATTCGGCCCCGGCGCCGAGGACGGCGAAGGTGGTGTCTCCCAAATTGACGCCCAGGTCGTAGAGCAATCCGGTGATGGAGGAGACCAGGCCGACGCTGTCGGGGCAAATGATGGAAATGAGGGCGTTTTTGGCCATGCCGGATTCTTTCATTAATGATATTCTAAGGGTCGTGAAGGCAGAATACAGCCTTGACTGCGTTTCGTTAGATAAACCCATTCAGCCATGGATTTCAACACGGAAGGAAAGATATCGGTGTATCGGCTGGCTCTCTTGACGTTGCTGTTGGCTCTCCCCCTTTCGACGGGCGCCCCGGCCCAGGACACGGCGCCGCGAACGGCCGCCGGGGAGCAGGGCAAGGCGTTGCTGTTCAGGCATCCCAAGGAAGGCTATCTCGTCGCCGTTCCCCCGGGGGCCATCGTCGAACATCGTGACCAGGTGCGCGGCATCGCCATGAAATCCCGCAAGGGCTACATGATCACCCTGCAGACCAGCCAGGCCCGCACCGGCACCCCCTTGCCGGAACTGATGTCCCGGCTTGAGCAGCGCTACCTGGGGGAGGGCCGTCCCTGGACCCGGAAGCTGAGCGAAAAGGCCATCATGCTCGGTGGCCTGAAGGCCTTTCAGGCCCGTTACGAGGGGGCCGGCACCATGGTCCGCGTCATCGTCGCCCGGGACGGGCGGCTCGATTACGCCTTCATCTTCATCGCCCCGCCGCAGGAATACCCCCGGCTGGAGACGGACTTCAACTGGGTGCTGCAGAGCTTCCGCCCGGCTCCGGCCCCGGGTGTCGCCGCCGGTGGCGGCGCGGCGCCGAAAACGGCGGACGGCCTGAACGAGATGATCAGCGGCCAGGTCCGCCGTCACGCCAGCCCGTCGGACGGCTTCGCCATCAGTTATCCCCGTTCCTGGGCCCTTGAACGCGGCCCCGGGGCCTCGATCGTCATCGGCGGGGCCAAGGGAACACCCGCCTTCTACGCCACGGTGAACATTCAGAACGTGCGCCTGCCAGACGCTCTCGACATGACCCAGGCGACGGAAACCGTCGTCGCCGACCTCAAGCGGCAGCTCATCGATGTGGACCCCAACGCCCGGTTTCCCGGCCAGGGCGCCTATGTCTATGCCCGAAAAGGAGTGACACTGAACGGATTGCAATTTACCAACGAATATGAACGGGGCGGACAGGGGTTTCGACAATGGACCATCGTCCTGGCCCGCCCGGATAACGACGTCGTTCATATCTGGTCCTATGCGGCGCCGGTCGACCGCTACGACCGCTTCGGCGCCGTGGCGGGAAAGATGTTGGAAACCTGGGAACTGATCCAATAGCCGTGCGCCCGGAAGCAAAGGAGGCAACCCGATGAAGGATAGAATTCTCGATCGCAAGACCTTTCAGGAGGGAGACAAGATCTTCGCCGAAGGGGAAACCGGAAATCTGGCCTTCGTCCTGCAGTCGGGCGAGGTGGAGATCGTCAAGAACGCCGGCGAGGAGAACGAACTGGTTCTGGGAACCGTCGGCGCGGGGGGCATCTTCGGTGAAATGGCCCTGATTGACGATTCCCCGCGCATGGCGACGGCGCGCGGCCTGGTCGGCGGCGTCTACATCGTCGTCAACCGGCAGATGTTCGAGGCGAAGCTGAGCAAGGCCGATCCCTTCATCCGCGGGCTGATGCATGTGCTGTCCGATACCCTGCGCAGCATGTCCAACGCCAAGGCCGAAAGCGTGGGTAGGAAAGAGTCAGAGATATCAAAAGAGTGAGTTGCTTTCCGTCGCCGCTTGAGGGAAGCTGTCGCCATGACCGAGAACGCACACAACACTCCGCAAAAGCCGGCGAAAATCGGCCTGCTGGCCAAGCTTCGCGCCTATTTCATGGCCGGGGTCCTGATCACCGCCCCGGTGTCCATCACCTTCTATCTGGCCTGGCTGTTCGTCAACTTCGTCGACAGCAAGGTGACCCGGCTGATCCCGGTCAAATACAACCCGGAAACCTATCTGCCCTTCGGCACCCCTGGGCTGGGTTTGTTGATCGTCTTCATCGTGCTGACCCTGATCGGCGCGCTGACCGCCGGTTTCGTCGGCCGGCTGTATCTGCGCACCAGCGAACGCCTGCTCAACCGGATGCCGGTGATCCGGGGCATCTACGGGGCCATCAAGCAGATCCTGGAAACCGTCCTGGCCCAGCAATCCAACGCCTTCCGCGAGGCGGTGCTGGTGGAATACCCGCGCCGGGGCATCTGGGCCATCGCCTTCATAACCGGGCGCACCAAGGGTGAGGTGCAGAACCTGACGGAGGAGGAATGCACCAACATTTTCCTGCCGACGACGCCCAACCCGACCTCCGGGTTCCTGCTCTTCGTGCCCAAGAAGGAACTGATCCCCCTGACCATGAGCGTGGAGGAGGCCCTGAAAATGGTCATTTCCGGCGGCATCGTCACGCCGGAGGACCTGCGTTCGGAAGAGGAAAAGAACACCCCCCGGGTGTCCGCCGCCACCTACGAGGACCTCGACGTCCTGCGCGAGAAGGAACGGGCTCCCGTCCTGCTGGCGAAAAACCGCCCGGAAGGCCAAGAGCGGTAGAGTTTTCCTTTGTGTTCGGCTATTATAGCGAGCGTCTCGCCGTAAGCCCGTCAATTTCCTCAAGGGAGGGTTGTTATGGAACTTTCTTCTTACCTGTCGGACTTCTCGATTTTCACCCTGGTCTTCGTCCTCTTCGCCATCCTGATGGTGTTTCTGGGGGTTAAGACCGTGCCCCAGGGCTATGAATACACGGTGGAAAGGTTCGGCAAATACACCCGAACCCTGACACCGGGCCTGCATCTGATCGTCCCCGTCATCGACAAGATCGGGTCGGAAATGAACATGATGGAACAGGTTCTCGACGTTCCCTCCCAGGAAATCATCACCAAGGACAACGCCATGGTGCAGGTGGACGGCGTGGTCTTCTTCCAGATTCTCGACGCCGCCAAGGCCTCCTACGAGGTGCGGGCCCTGGAACGGGCGACCCTTAACCTGACCATGACCAACATTCGTACGGTGATGGGCTCCATGGACCTGGACGAATTGCTTTCCCAGCGCGATCAGATCAACACCCAACTGCTGAACGTGGTCGACGAGGCGACGACCCCATGGGGGGTGAAAATCACCCGCATCGAAATCAAGGACATTTCCCCGCCCCGGGACCTGGTCGATTCCATGGCCCGGCAGATGAAGGCGGAACGGGACAAGCGGGCGGCCATCCTGGAGGCGGAAGGTCACCGCCAGTCGGAAATTCTCAAGGCGGAAGGACTGAAGCAATCGGCCATTCTCGAAGCGGAAGGCCGCCGCGAGTCGGCGTTTCGTGATGCCGAGGCCCGGGAACGGGAGGCGGAAGCGGAAGCCCGCGCCACGGCCATGGTCTCGGAAGCCATCGGCAAGGGGAATATTCAGGCCATCAACTATTTCGTCGCCCAGCGTTATGTGGAGGCCCTTAAGGACATTGCCTCCGCCGACAACGAGAAAGTCATCCTGTTGCCCATGGAGGCGACTGGAATCCTCGGTTCCCTGGCCGGTATCGGCGAACTGGCGAAATCCACCTTCAACAGGCAGGACCCCGCCGCGCCGTCCGCCGGCCCCTGGGACAATCGGGGGTAATCGTTATGGAGTCCGTCGATATTGCCGCCTATCTGGGGCAACTGACCTTCTGGCACTGGCTGATCGCCGGCTTCGCCTTCGTCATTCTGGAAATGCTGATTCCCGGGGCGATCTTCTTGTGGCTGGGGGCGGCGGCGGTGCTGTCCGGGCTGCTGCTGTTGCTGGTTCCCACCCTGGGCTGGGAAAACCAGTTACTGTCGTTCGCCGTCCTGTCGGTGATCTGTTCCCTGCTCGGGCGCATGTGGGTCAACAAGCGGTTTCAGGACTCCGACCATCCGGCCCTGAACCGGCGCGGCGAGCAGTATGTCGGCCGCCGGTTCAAGCTGGCGGCCCCCCTGGAAAACGGAACCGGCAGGCTGATCATCGATGACACCAGATGGCGGATCAGGGGCGAGGACCTGCCCGCCGGGACCCTGGTCGAGGTAACGGGGGTCGACGGCACGGACCTGTTGGTCAAGGAAGCGTCTTCTTCCGCTTCAACCTGATCGCAGATACCTGACGGCGGAGTCTCTCTCGAACAGGTAGAGCAGGGTGCGCAGGGCGGGGCCCCGTTCGCCATCGAGGTTCGGGTCCTTGTTGAGGATCAGCTTGGCGTCGTCCCGGGCCGCGCCCAGCAGGTCGGCATGGGCCGTGAGGTCCGCCAGGCGGAATTCCGGCAGGCCGCTTTGCCGGGTGCCCAGCAGTTCGCCGGCGCCGCGAAGTTCCAGATCCTTTTCGGCGATGACGAAGCCGTCGTCGGTCTCGCAGAGGGTTTGCAGGCGGTTGCGGGCGGTGTCCCCCAGCGGCGCCTGATAGAGCAGCAGGCAGAAGGATTCCTCCGCCCCGCGCCCGACCCGCCCCCGCAATTGGTGCAGTTGGGACAGGCCGAACCGCTCGGCGTGCTCGATGACCATGATGGTGGCTTCCGGCACATCGACGCCGACCTCGATCACCGTGGTGGCGACCAGGACCGATACCTCTCCGGCGGCGAAGCGGGCCATCACCCGGTCCTTCTCCGGCCCCTTCATGCGCCCGTGCACCAGCCCCACCCGGTCCTCGCCCAGGACCTGTCCCAGGACCCGGTGGCGGTCCTCGGCGGCGGCGATGTCGAGAACGTCGGACTCCTCCACCAGCGGGCAGACCCAGTAGACCCGCTGGCCCTGTTCGACCCGGCCCCTGACCCGCTGAAAAGCCTTGTCCAGGTTGCCGAGGGCGGTCATGGTCGTGCGCACTGGCTTGCGTCCCGCCGGTTTTTCCATCAATCGCGAGACGTCCATGTCGCCGTAGGCGGTCAGCATCAGGGTGCGGGGAATGGGAGTCGCCGTCATCACCAGCACATTGACCGCCTGTCCCTTGGCGGCCAGGGTGAGCCGTTGGTGGACGCCGAAGCGGTGTTGTTCGTCGATCACCGCCATGCCCAGGTCACGGAACGCCACGTCGTCCTGAAACAGGGCATGGGTGCCGACGGCCAAGTGTATGTCGCCGTTTTTCAGTCCCTCCAGGATCGCCTGGCGGGTTTTGCCTTTCTCGCGCCCGGTCAACAGCGTCACGGAGATCCCCGCCGCCCGGGCCAGGGGTTCCATGGTGGCGAGATGCTGGCGGGCGAGAATTTCCGTCGGCGCCATCAGCACCCCCTGGGTGCCGGCCTCGACGGCGGCCAATAGGGCCAGCAGGGCGACCACGGTCTTGCCGCTGCCCACATCCCCCTGCAGCAGGCGCAGCATGCGGGTGTCCGAGGCCATGTCGTCGGATATTTCCGTGAGGGCGAGGGTCTGCGACGGGGTCAGGTCGAAGGGCAGGGCGGCGAGAACCTTGTCCTGCAGGCTGCCGTCGCCACGAATGCCCCGTCCCGCCGCCTTGTGCATGTTCCGGCGCATCAGCGACAGGGCCAACTGGTTGGCCAGCAACTCGTCGTAGGCGAGACGGCGGCGGGCCTTGGAGGCGGGTTCCAGGTCCCCCGGACCGGCGGGGGCGTGGGCCGCCAGCAGGGCGTCCCGCCAGGCGGGCCAGGCGTTCCGTTCCCTGAAGGCGGGATCGAGCCATTCCGCCAGCACCGGGGCCCGTTTCAGGGCCCCCTCCATGGCCTTGCCCAAGACCTTGAGCGAGATGCCCGCGGTCAGGGGGTAGACGGGTTCGACGGTCTTCAGGCTGTCGATTTCCCCGACCGTGCCGATGCGGTCCGGGTGGCTCATCTGCAATTCGCCGCCGAACCGTTCCAGTTGCCCGCTGACGACCCGGGTTTCTCCCTCGGGCAAGGTTTTCAGCAAATAGTCACCATGGGCGTGAAAGAACACCAGCACCAGGGTTCCCGTCTCGTCCGAGGTAATCACCTTGTAGGGCAGGCGCTTGTTGGCCGGTTTGACGTGTTGGTCCACCGTCACCGTCAGGGTCGCCACCCGGCCCGCCTCGGCCCGGGCTACCTTGGGAGCGTAACGGCGGTCGATCAGGCCGCTCGGCAAATGCCAGAACAAATCGGCGATATGCGGCCCGCACAGGCCCTCCAACCCCTTGGCGATGCGCGGCCCGACGCCTTTCAGGCTGGTCGGCGGCTCGAAGCAGGGATAGAGAATTTCGGGACGCATGGCTTATCCGGCTGACAGGAAAGATCGAAAGGACTATACCCTCTCCCTGTATTGGAACGGAGCCAAAAGTGGACCCCAGACGTAAACGATTGCTGTTCCGCAGCCACCACTGCGGCATGAAGGAAAACGACATCCTGCTGGGGAGGTTCGCCGACCGCTATATCGAGGAACTGGACGAGCGTCAGTTGGATGATTTCGAAGCCCTGATGGGGCAGGTGGATATCGACGTCATGAACTGGATTCTCGGCAAGACAACCGTGCCGGACGCCTTCGACACGGATGTCATGTCCTTGATTCAGAAGTTCAACAAAACGGCATAAAGCTTTGGAGAAGATTCAAAAAATCCTGTCCAGTGGCGGGGTGACGGAGATCTCCGGCGCCCCCGGAGGCTTTGACGCCTTGCTGCTGTCCCGCCTCATCGGCGAGGCCGGAACGACGGCGGTTTTCGTCGCCCGGGACGATATCCACATGGCGCAAATGGCGGACGCCCTGGCCTTTTTCGCCCCCACCGTCGAGCGGCTGGAATTTCCCGCCTGGGATTGCCTGCCCTATGACCGGGCCTCGCCCAACACGGCCATCGTCGGCCGGCGCATCGATACCCTGGCGCGGTTGCTGGAAGACGGCGGCGGCCCCAGGGCGCTGCTGACCACGGTTTCCGCCCTGTTGCAGCGGGTTCCCCCGCGCCGGGCGTTTCAGGGGTCGACCCTGCGGGCGGCCCGTGGCGAGACCCTGAATCCCGAGGAACTGGTGGGGTTCCTCTCCGCCAACGGCTACGGGCGGGCGGAAACGGTCATGGAGGCGGGCGAATTCGCCATTCGCGGCGGGATTGTCGATGTCTTTCCCTCCGGCGCCGATCAGGCCCTGCGGCTGGACTTCTTCGGCGACGAACTGGACGGAATTCGCGGTTTCGATCCGGTCGATCAGCGCACGGTCGGCAAGCTGACGGAGTTCACCATCAGGCCGGTCAGCGAAGTCCCCCTGAACGAGGCGGCGCAGTCCCGCTTCCGCTCCGCTTACCGCGAGCTGTTCGGCGCCGCCTCCGGCGACGACCCCCTGTATCAGGCGGTTTCCGCCGGTCACCGTCACATCGGCATGGAACATTGGCTGCCCCTGTTCCATGAGGGCATGGAAACCCTGCTGGATTATGCCCCGGACGCCCCCGTATTGCTCGATCATCAGTGGCGCGAGGCACTGGACGCCCGCCTCGACCTGATCGCCGAATACTATGTCGCCCGCAAGACCATCGCCGACGGTGGCCCGTCGGACGGGGTTCCCTATCTGCCGGTGCCGCCGGAGCGGCTGTTCCTCGATCTGGCGGGATGGGAAAAACTCCTGCAAGGGCGCGGCGTCGGCCGCCTGTCTCCCTTCGCCGCCCCGGAAGGGGAGAGCGGGGACGGGGTGTTGCGGCTGCACATGGGGTGCAAGGCGGGCCGGGATTTCGCCGACGCCCGCCTTAGCCCCGACCGGAACGTCTTTGACGTTCTCGGCGATCATCTCGGCGGGCAGCAGAAGGACGGCCGCCGGGTTTTGTTGGCCTGTTTTAGCGCCGGTTCCCTGGAGCGCCTGGAAACGGTGATGCGGGAGCACGGCATGCACGGCCTCGCCCGGGTCGCCGACTGGTCCGAGGCCCAGGCCCTGAGCCCGCAAGCGGTGGCGCTGGGTATCCTCGGGGTCGAACGGGGATTCGTCACCGACAGCCTGTGCGTGATCAGCGAACAGGACATTCTCGGCGATCGCCTGAGCCATGCGGCGAAGCGCAAGATCAAGCCTGAGAACTTCATCGCCGAGGCCTCCAGCCTGCACGAGGGGGATTTGGTGGTGCATGTGGAACACGGCATCGCCCAATACGGCGGCCTCGAGGCCATCGATGTGGGCGGCGCCCCCCACGATTGCCTGCGCCTGCTCTACGAAGGCGGCGACAAGCTTTATCTGCCGGTGGAAAACATCGAATTGATCTCGCGCTACGGCTCCGAGCAGGCCGGGGTCCAGCTCGACCGCCTGGGCGGGGCCGGATGGCAGGCCCGCAAGGCGCGGATGAAGGAACGGATCCGCGAGATGGCGGCGGAACTGATCAAGGTCGCCGCCGCCCGTGAGTTGCGGCCCGCCGCCCGCATCAACCCGGACGAGGGCGTTTATGGCGAATTCGCCGCCCGCTTCCCCTATGAGGAAACCGACGACCAGCGGGCCGCCATCGAAGATGTGCTGGAGGATTTGAACGCCGGACGCTCCGCCGACCGGCTGATTTGCGGCGATGTCGGCTTCGGCAAGACCGAGGTCGCCCTGCGGGCCGCCTTCGTCACCGCCATGAGCGGTAAACAGGTCGCCGTGGTCGTGCCGACGACCCTGCTGGCGCGCCAGCATTTCCAGAACTTCCGGGACCGCTTCCGGGAGTTTCCCGTCCGGGTGGAACAGATTTCCCGCCTGGTCACGACGAAGACCGCCACCGACGTCAAGAAGGGGATGAAGTCCGGCGATGTCGATATCGTTATCGGCACCCACGCCCTGTTGGCCAAGGATGTGGGGTTCAGGGACCTGGGCCTGTTGATTGTCGACGAGGAACAGCATTTCGGCGTCGCCCACAAGGAACAGCTTAAAAAGCTGAAATCGGACGTCCATGTGCTGACCCTGACGGCGACGCCGATCCCGCGCACCCTGCAACTGGCCCTCACCGGGGTGCGGGAAATGAGCATCATCGCCACGCCGCCCGTTGACAGGCTGGCCGTGCGCACCTTCGTGCTGCCCTTCGACCCCGTCGTCGTCCGCGAGGCCATCCTGCGGGAACGCTTCCGGGGCGGCCAGACCTTCTACGTCTGCCCCCGCGTCGCCGATCTGGGGACGGTCGCCAAGCGCCTTAAGGAACTGGTGCCCGAGGCCAAGGTGATCACCGCCCATGGGCAGATGGCGCCGAACGACCTGGAGGACGCCATCGGCGCCTTTTACGACGGCAAATACGACGTGTTGCTGTCCACCAACATCATCGAGTCGGGCATCGACATGCCCCACGTCAACACCATGATCATTCACCGCGCCGACATGTTCGGCCTGGCCCAGCTCTACCAGTTGCGGGGGCGGGTCGGGCGGTCGAAGACCCGGGCCTACGCCTACCTGACCCTGCCCGAGCGCAAGAAGCTGACCCCGGCGGCGGAAAAGCGGCTGGAAGTCATGCAGACCCTGGACAACCTGGGCGCTGGCTTTTCCCTCGCCAGTCACGATCTCGACATTCGCGGCGCCGGCAATCTGCTGGGCGACGAGCAGTCCGGCCATATTCGCGAGGTCGGCATCGAACTGTATCAGCAGATGCTGGAGGAAGCCGTCGCCGAGGCCCGTGGCCTGGACGGAGGCGACGCCGCCGAGGCGGAATGGAGCCCGCAGATCGGCATCGGCACGCCGGTGTTGATTCCGGAAACCTACGTCTCGGACCTCAACGTCCGCATGGAACTCTACCGCCGTCTTTCCAGACTGCACGACGCCAATGAAATCGAGGCCTTCGCCGCCGAACTGATTGACCGCTTCGGCTCCTTGCCGGGAGAGGTGGAGAATCTGCTCGACATCGTCACCGTCAAGCAGCTTTCCAAGCGGGCCGGGGTGGAAAAGGTCGACGCCGGGCCGAAGGGGGCGGTGATCTCGTTCCGCAACAACGAATTCGCCAACCCGGCCGGACTGGTCCAGTTCATCGCCGATCAAGTCGGAACTGCCAAGCTGCGCCCGGACCACAAGCTAGTCTTCATGCGCGGCTGGGAAAGCCCAAAGGAACGCCTCGCCGGCGTCCGCCTGCTCATGCGCGACATCGCCCGGGTTGCCGAGGCAGGCTAGCTCTTAGAGAAGCTGACTGAGTAACGGCTACTCAAGCTGCTATGTGAAGTTCGTCCTGATTGATTTTGTGGTCATCGGCAATTTCTTTTGCCCGCCGGTACTCTGCGTCAACAGGTTCTGAGGATATTTCATGGTCCTCATCATTGTGAGCCTTAGAGGCGGCAATGAGCCAGGCGAAATCCAAGAGATCGACAAGAGCAAAAAATCCATCATCGTGAACACGTCCTTGATGGACGATACGTTCGTATAGCCAGGCAAATCCTTTGATTTTGAACCCAACGACCTTTTCAGGCTCCTCCATGGAACCGAATACGGTGAGCCAGCGGTCTACACGGCGCTCAAAATAAGGTTCGTCTACAAGATGGAAGACGAGCTGATCCAACTCAGGCTCAAACCAAGCAGCAGGGGAAAACGGCGAGGTCGAGCAAGCAAGAGCCTCCATTTCCTCAATATGCATCATTTGTTCACCTTATCTGATATATAGAATTTCTTCGTACCTATCATTGAACCCTTCGGGTAACCCTGTTTGACCATCCTCGGGAACCCAAACGGTCCCAATGATTTTGGCGTCCGGGGTCATATCACAGCCCAGTTTTTCTTGCCACCGTTCTCTATACGCCTTGTCCAAGCCCTCGACCAGATGAACCATGAATACATAGTTCGTGTTTGTTGACGATCTCATTCTACCAATATTTCGATCGAATTTGAAGATTAGCTCAGGTTTGGTAACCAAATTTTTAATGACCTCGGTCGTGGGATTGCCGACAGATTGCGGTGGCGCAAGCCTTTCACGGTCCAGTCCTATGGACACGGCATTCGGAAAAAGAAGTTGATCCTTTACTGAATCCAAAACGATTTTATTTGCCCCAGTCATAGTGAAACCTTTGTTCATGGCTGGGTGTAATACATCTTTTGGAAGGAATGCGATGCGGCGATTCGTACTCTGATCAGGGGAATATTCGTAAAGCCAGCCCTGGGGTAGGTCTATGAACTGTTCTTTGAAACTTGCCATGATTGGATCGCTACGAATCATTCATTAAACATAACGATGATGGCTTAGTTCTAATTGTTGATCAATCTTTAGTTACAATTCGATAAAGCGCGACACAGGGACGAAAATTTGAATTTGCGTAAGGGGGAATTGGTTGACAGGCGATAGCGCCTACTTCGCCTCGAACAAGGTGCAGCCGAATTCTCCCCGGCATTGGAAGCGGGCGAATTCGTCGTCCAGGCGGGCGATGGCGCGGGCCGGATTGGCCATCATTTCCTCGATTCGTTCGCAGGCGCCGAATCCGTCCTGCTCGGCTTCGTCCTGAAGCTGGGGGTTTTCCTCGAAGCGCCAAGCGGCGCAATCCCGGCAAAAACCACTCATCATGCGGCCTCCGTTTCAATGGCCGCGTCCAGCACGCGTTCCAGAACATTGGCGTCCTGAGCGCCCGAAATCACCAGATTGCCGTTGAACACGTAGGACGGCACCCCGTTGATGCCCAGGCGATGGGCGCGGGCGTTGGCGTCGTAGATGGCGGCGATTCCCTCGTTTCCGGCGAGATGGGCGGCCAGGGCCCCGGCGTCGAGGCTGATATCCGACGCGATGGCGCTCAGAACCTCCCGGTCGCCGATGTTCAGGCCGTTGACGAAATAGCCTTCGAACAGGGCCTCGACGGCGGCCTCCGCCTTGCCGTCCCGCTCGGCGAAGCGGACCAGGCGATGGGCGTCGATGCTGTTCGGGGTATGGCGGATGGTGTCGAAATTGAAGCCGATCTCCACCGACAAGCCGACGTCGGCGATGGCCCCGTAAACCCGGCGAACGCGGCTTTCCGAACCGAATTTGCCATTCAGATAGGCGGCCCGGTCCATGCCGCCCGGCGGAAGCTCCGGGTTAAGCAGAAAGGGCCGCCAGTTGATCGCCGCATCGACCCCGTCGCGGCGGCCCAGCGCCTCCTCCAACCGGCGCTTGCCGATATAGCACCAGGGACAAACGGCATCGAAGAGGAAGTCAATCTGCATGGCGCCAGCTTAGAACCTGAACGGCTTGATATCAATCCGCCTTCAGGGTCTTCTTCAGGGCCCGGTCCTTCTTGATCTGGATTTCCCGGCGCAGGGCGTCGCCGTGGGCCATGGGGCCCTCGCCGTGAACCAGGGTCCAGGGCCCACGGCCGCGAGTGAACTTTGCCCCGCCGCCGCCGTTATGTTCGGCGAGACGCCGTTCCGTATCCTTGGCGATGCCGGTATAGAGAACATTGTTCCGGTTGCGGATGACGTAGACATACCATTCCTTCATGAAGCCCTGTTTAGCCGATGACGGCGGGAAACACCATTAGGGGGTGACCCGCGCCGCCGGCTGTGGAATCCTAGCGGCCATGAGCGACTCCGGTTCCCATCACGCGGATTTTGTCCACCTTCGGGTCCACACCGCCTATTCCCTGTCGGAAGGGGCGATTCGTGTCGGCGAACTGGTGCGGATGTGCCGCGAGCATCGGATGCCCGCCGTTGCCATGACCGATACCAACAACTTGTTCGGCGGGCTTGAATTTTCCTCCGCCTGCGCCGGGGCGGGGGTTCAGCCCATCATCGGCTGCCAGATCGCGGTGGTCCGCGAGGCGGCGGGGGAGGGCGGCCCGGCGGTCCACCCTGACGGCGACAGCGACAACCTGATCCTTCTGGTCCAGAACGACGCCGGTTATCGCAATCTGTTGAAGTTGCTGGGCCTAGCCTATCTGGGCCGTGCCGAAGACGACGACGCACCCGTCGAGCCCCGGGTCGGCCTGGACCAACTTCGGCAGTATCATGACGGCCTGATCGTGCTTACCGGCGGCCCCGGCGGGCCGGTCGGCCGGCAACTTCTGGATGGCCGGGGCGACGCCGCCGAGGCCTTGCTGCTACGCCTGAAGGAATCCTTTCCGGGCCGTCTGTACGTGGAAATCATGCGCCATGGCCTGGAAACGGAAAAACGGACGGAAGAAGCGTTCATCGATCTGGCCTACAAGCACGACCTGCCCCTGGTCGCCACCAACGAGGCGTTCTATTCCACCCCCGACATGTACGATGCCCACGACGCCCTGATCTGCATCGCCGCCGGGGCCTACGTCAGTCAGGCCGAACGCCGCCGCCTGACCCGCCAGCATTATTTCAAGTCGGCGGAGGAGATGCGGGCCCTGTTCGCCGATCTGCCGGAGGCCATCGACAACACCCTGGTCATCGCCCGGCGCTGCGCCTGCAAGGTGGAGAAGATCGACCCGATCCTGCCGCCCTTCGATTGCGGCGAGGGGCGCAACGAGGAAGATGAACTTAGGGCCCAGTCCGCGGCCGGGCTGGAGGCGCGGCTCGAGAAACAGGTCTTCAGGCCGGAGATGTCGGAGGAGGAGAGGGAACAGGCCGCCAGGCCCTACCGGGAGCGGCTGGAATACGAACTGGGGGTGATCATCGAAATGGGCTTTCCCGGCTATTTCCTGATCGTCGCCGATTTCATCCACTGGTCGAAGCAGCACAACATTCCCGTCGGCCCGGGCCGTGGTTCCGGGGCCGGTTCGGTGGTCGCCTGGGCGCTGACCATCACCGACCTGGACCCGCTACGCTGGGGGTTGCTGTTCGAACGCTTCCTTAACCCGGAACGGGTGTCCATGCCCGACTTCGATATCGATTTCTGCCAGGACCGCCGCGACGAGGTGATCCGCTACGTGCAGGAAAAATACGGCCGTGACCACGTCGCCCAAATCATCACCTTCGGTAAGCTGCAGGCCCGCGCCGTGCTGCGGGACGTGGGCCGCGTGCTGGAAATGCCTTACGGACAGGTCGACCGCATTTGCAAGCTGGTGCCCAATAATCCGGCCAATCCGACCACCCTGGCCGAAGCCATCGAGCAGGAAGAGCAGTTCAAGGAGGAAATCCGCGCCGACGAGACGGTCGGGCGTTTGACCGAAATCGGCCTCCGGCTCGAGGGTCTCTACCGGCACGCCTCGACCCATGCCGCGGGCGTGGTGATCGGCGACAGGCCCCTGGATAAACTGATCCCCCTCTACCGGGACCCCCGTTCCGACATGCCGGTGACCGGCTTCAACATGAAATACGTGGAATCCGCCGGTCTGGTGAAATTCGACTTCCTCGGCCTGAAAACCCTGACTGTCCTGGTCAAGGCGGTGGAACTGCTCGCCGGGCGGGGAGTCGAGGTGGACCTGTCGACCATCCCGCTTGATGACGAAAAGACCTTCAAGATGCTGGAGAAGGGCGAGACGACCGGCGTCTTTCAGTTGGAAAGCACGGGCATGCGCGAGGTGCTGCGCAAGTTGAAGCCCGATACCTTCGAGGACATTATCGCCGTGGTCGCCCTCTACCGGCCGGGACCGATGGAGAACATCCCCAGCTACATCGCCCGCAAGCACGGCGAGGAGACCCCCGATTACCTGTACCCGACCCTGGAAGGCATCCTGAAGGAAACCTTCGGCATCATGATCTATCAGGAACAGGTGATGCAGGTGGCCCAGGAACTGTCCGGCTACACCCTCGGCGGGGCCGACCTGCTGCGCCGGGCCATGGGCAAGAAAATTCAGGAGGAAATGGACCAGCAGCGCCAGATTTTCGTCGACGGCGCCAAGGCCAAGGGGGTGCCGGAGAAGAAGGCGTCGGAGATTTTCGACCAGGTCAACATGTTCGCGGGTTACGGCTTCAACAAGTCCCACGCCGCCGCCTATGCCCTGGTGGCCTATCAGACCGCCTATTTCAAGGCCAATTACCCGGTCGAGTTCCTCGCCGCGTCCATGAGCCTGGATATCAACAACACGGACAAGCTGAACCTGTTCCGCCAGGAACTGGCCCGGCTCGAGGTTCCCGTCCTCGGGCCGGACGTCAACGCCTCGGCGGCGGATTTCCGCGTCGAGGAGGCGACGGACGGACAGTCCGGGGTCCGCTACGCCCTGGCGGCGGTGAAGAACGTGGGCGACGCCGCCATGAAGCTGCTGGTCGACGAGCGCATCCAGAACGGCCCCTACGGCGATATTGCCGACTTCACCGAACGGGTCGACGCCAAGGTGGTCAACAAGCGGCTGATGGAAAACCTGGTCCGGGCCGGGGCCTTCGACCGCCTGAACGGCAACCGGCGGCAGGTGTTCGAGGGGATCGAAACCATCCTGCGGCACGCCAACGCCGCCGCCCAGGACCGCAACAGCGACCAGATCGGCCTGTTCGGCGGCGACGCCGCGCCGATGCCCTCCGTCGTCCTGCCGGAAGTCCCCGACTGGTCACCGACGGACCGCATGAAGGAGGAATTCGACGCCATCGGCTTCTATCTGTCCGGCCACCCCCTGGACGCCTACGCCAAGAGCCTGGAGAGGATCAAGGCCCGGCCCTCGGCGGAGTTGATCCGCGACGGCCATCCCGGGGCGGTGAAGATGGCGGGGACGGTGATCAGCAAGTCGGAGAGGACCTCGGGCAAGGGCAACCGCTACGCCTTCGTGCAGTTGTCCGACGCCTCGGGCATATTTGAAATCACGGTCTTTTCCGAGTTGCTGGCGACGGCCCGGGACCTGTTCGAGGTCGGCAATTCCCTGTTCATCCAGGCCGGCTTGCAGTTCGAGGGCGAGCAGGCCCGCTTTACCGCCAATACCGTCGAGCCCCTGGACAAGGTCGCCTCGCGGGCGCAGGCGGGGCTCAGCGTCACCATCGGTTCCCCCGTCCCCTTGCCGGCCATCGCCGAGGCGCTGAACGGAGGCGGCGGGCGCGGCAGGGTCGTCGTCACCGCCCGGCTCGAGGACGGGACGGAAGTCGATATCAAACTGAAGGGCGGATACGCCATCACGCCGGAAATGATGCAGACGGTTCGCTCGATCTCCGGCATCGAGGAAGTGCAGGAGAATTAACCGCTCATGCGGCCCGCGCCCGGGCCGCGGCCCGACCGGCGACCAGCCTGACCTTGCCCGGCGAGGCCATCCAGATGCACAGGACGGAGACCAGGGACATCAACAGGCAGAGCCAGAAGGCGGGCTGATAGCTGCCGCTTTGATCGAAGATCAGGCCGACCAGCCAGGGTCCGGCCCCGGCGCCGATGTTGCCGCCCAGCCCTGTGACGGCGAAAATGGTGGCGAAACGGCGGCCGGCGAACACCTCGGCGGTGATCGCGCCATACATGGAGGCGACGCCGAAGCCCAGCATGCCCTGTAAGGCGACCATCAAATAAAGGAGCAGGTGCGAGGGGGCGAGGGACAAGCCCAGCAGGGAGGCGCTGCAGGCGGCGTAGCCCATGAGCGCGATGGTCCAGGTCCATTCCCGGCCGATGCGGTCGGACAGGGCGCCCAGGCCGATTTGACCGGCGATGCCGAACAGGCCGACCAGCCCGAGTGCCGTTGCCGCCGTGGTGCTGTCGAAACCGGTTTCCAGCAGATAGACCGTCTGATGGACGAGGATGGCGTACCAGACGAATAGGGCCGTGAAGTAGGCCATGAAGATCCACCAGAACCGGGCCGTCCGCATGGCCAGGCCCAGGGTCCACTCGGTTTCGGCCCAGGCCTTGTCGACGATGGGGTCCGGTTCCGCCCGCCCGCCGCCGGAAAGGCGTCCGCCGCCCTCCGGTTCAAGGTTCAGGTCCTCGGGCCGCTGGCGTTGAAAGACGATGGCGAGGGGAATGACGATGGCGACGGTGATGGAAATCGCCAGGCAGGCCTGCCGCCAGCCGCTGACGTCGATGATGGACTGATACCAGGGCAGCAGCAGGATCGACCCGGCGCCTGCACCGGAAAAGGCCAGCCCGATGGCCAGCCCCCGTTTGCGCACGAACCAGTTGGGCAAAAACATGGAATGGGTGGTGTAGGTGGTGGCGACGCTGCCGGTGATAACGAGAATGCCCAGGGTAAGGTAAAATCCCATCGGGGTGGAGACCACGGTCGCCCCCAACAGCCCGGCGATGATCATGGCCGCCCCCAAGGGGATCACCACCCTGGGTCCCCAGCGGTCCATCATCATGCCTAACACCAGGGTGAAGGCGCCGGAAAACATGTAGCCGATGGAAAAGACACCGGCGGTGACTCCGCGCTGCCACTGAAAATCGTCGAGAATGGCCGGAAACAGCAGGGAAAACGCCGTGCGGGCGTTGACGGCGATGGCCATGGTGACGAAGGCGACGGCGATCACGGCCCAGCCGTAATAGAAGGGCAGCCGCAGGGGGGGACGGGAAGAGCTGTTCATCGGGTGATTGTCATCAATTTGAACGGGGTCGCAAGTCAATATAATTGCTGCTTGATTAATCTCTCCATCGGCGGAAGATAGGGACATGAACACCGGTTACCTGATCGCCCCCAACCCCGCCGACACCCGCCTGACGGAACGGGTCGAGGGCGTGGATCACGATGGCGCCCCCGTGGCCACGTCGGTCACCGTGGAACGCCCCCTGACCCTGTTCCTCAACGGCCAGGAAATCGTCACCATGATGACCATCGGCGATTACCCGGACTATCTGGCCCTGGGCTATCTGATCAATCAGAACATGATCGACGAGGGCGACGAGATCACCGCCATCGACCATGATCCGGATATCGACTGCGTCCTCGTCCGCACCGCCGGGAAGACCGATTTCGAGGAGAAGCTGAAGAAAAAGACCCTGACGTCCGGCTGCGCCCAGGGCACGGTGTTCGGCGACGTGATGGAGAAATTCGAGGCTCTGAGCCTGCCGGAAGGGCAGGTCATTAAGACCTCCTGGCTGGCGCGTATGGTCAAGACCATCAATACCACGCCGAGCCTGTATCTGGAGGCAGGCGCGATTCACGGCTGCGTACTGGTGCAAGAGGACAGGCCCTTGATCTACATGGAGGACGTGGGGCGTCACAACGCCATCGACAAGATCGCGGGCTACATGTACCGGCACGGCATTTCCGGGGCCGACAAGATTTTCTACACCACCGGGCGGCTGACCAGTGAAATGGTCATCAAGACGGTGCAGATGGGCATTCCCATTCTCGTGTCCCGATCCGGCTTCACCGCCTGGGGGGTGGACCTGGCCCGGCAGGTCGGCCTGACCCTGATCGGCAGGGCCCGGGGGCGCCGGTTCGTCGCCCTTTCCGGCGAAGACCGCATCATCCGTGATTTGGAACCAGACGATGAGTGAAGGCCACGGGCCCATCGTCGGCGTGCTGCTGGCCGGAGGACTGGCCAGGCGCATGGGCGGCGGCGACAAGTGCCTGCAGCGGCTCGGCGGCAGGACGCTCCTCGCCCGGGCCCTGGAAACGGCGGCGCCCCAGGTCGGGCCGTTGATCCTCAACGCGGCGGGAGACCCGGCCCGGTTTCAGGACTATGGGGTCCCCGTGGTGGCCGATGTTATCGACGGTTTCGCGGGGCCGCTGGCGGGTGTGCTGACGGGCATGGAATGGGCCAGCCGGAACCAGCCCGACGCCCATTGGCTGGCCACGTTTCCCACCGACGCGCCGTTTTTCCCCGGCGATCTGGTAACGCGCATGCTGGAGGAAATCGACCGGCGAGGGGCCGACATGGCCTGCGCCCTGTCGAATGACCGGACCCACCCGGTTTTCGCCCTGTGGCCGGTCCGACTCGCCGACGCCTTACGACGGGCCATGCTCGAAGAGGAGATGCGGAAACTCGACCTGTGGACGTCGCGGTTCAATATAGTTCATGTGTCCTGGCCGGTAACGCCCCACGATCCCTTTTTCAACATCAACCGGCCCGAAGACCTGGAAAGGGCGGAGGCCCTGCTGAAAGAAATATAACTTCCAACTTGATCTTCCCGTAAACTGTGATATTGATAATCATTATCAACTAGATTGCCGGCCACGGCAATTCGTAACGGGAGTTCCGGCCATGCGAGACAACAGACGTCCCCCGGCAATGGATATCAACATGGGAATCCTCGCCCTCGGTAGCGGCAGCGTTCTGGGCACGGCCCTGGTTCCGGCCCTGGGACTCGTTCCGGTCGCCATGTGGGCGGTGTCGGTGTTTCAACACAAGAAGAAAGACAAACGGGAGTTTGTCATCCCGGAAGAGGGATAACGACCGTCAGAAGACAAATCCCTTCAGGGCATGGAAGACCGCGTCGGGGTTTTCCGTCATCATCATGTGCCCGGTGTTTTCGATGACCACGCTTTCCGCGCCGTCGATCCGGTCCGCCAGGGCCAGGCCTTTTTTCGCTGGCGTCATCTTGTCGTCGTCGGCCAGCACCAGCAGGGTGGGGCATTGCACCTCCGCCGCCCGGGAGGCGGCGTCGCCGTAGGCGTTGCAGGCGGCGAGATCCTTATGAATGACCCCGTTGGCGGCCATGTTCAGCAAGGCGTTGCTGGCCCCCTGTATCCAGATGCCCGGTTCCGGGTGGCTGCCGATCTGCGCCCTCTCACCGAGGCCCCAATAGACGATTAGCTCGGGGGCGAGGGGCTGGTTGTTTTCCGCCGCCGCCAACAGGTCCGGGTGCACGGGCATGGATTCGGCCACCCCCATCAGGACCAGTTTCTCGACCCGGGCGGGATAACGGGCGGCGGTATCCAGGGCGATCAGGGCCCCCATGGAATGGCCGACCAGGATCGCCGTGTCCACATCCGCCGCCTCCATGAAGCGGTCGATCCAGTCGGCCATCTCGGCGATGGAGGCGGGCGGCGTTCCTTCCGAACGGCCATGGCCGGGCAGATCGACGGCCAGCACCCGCCGCCCCCGGTAGGCGATGTTGCGGGATTGGAACTGCCACACGGTGCGGTCCATGCCGGCGCCGTGAATCAGAATAACGGCGGGCTCGTCGGGGGTGGGCTCCCTGCCGCCGGTGGCAACGTGGGCTTTCAGGCCGTCTACGGTGAAATCCATGGGCTTATCCCTTCTGCGAGGCGCGGATGGCCTGTTTCAAGTCGTCGATGATGTCGGCGCAGTCTTCCAGCCCGACGGACAGGCGCACCATGCCTTCGCCGATCCCGGCGGCCTCAAGGGCGTCCGCCGTCATCTGCTGGTGGGTGGTGCTGGCCGGATGAATGACCAGGGTCTTGGCGTCGCCGATGTTGGCGAGATGGGAAGCCAGGCGCACGGATTCGATAAAGGTCTTGCCTGCGGCGCGTCCTCCCTTGAGGCCGAAACTGAGGATGGCCCCCGAGCCTTTCGGCAGCAATCGTTTCGCCAGTTCATGGTCCGGGTGGGACGGCAGGCCGGGATAGTTGACCCATTCGACGGCGTCGTTGCCTTCCAGGAATTCCGCCACCCGTTGCGCGTTGGCGACGTGTTTTTCCATTCGCAGCGGCAGGGTCTCGATGCCCTGCAGGATCTGGAAGGCGTTGGCAGGGCTCATGCAGGCGCCGAAGTTCATCATGCCCTCGGCGCGGCCGCGCATGAGCAGGGCCTGGGGACCGAATTCATCGGCGAAGTTCAGATTGTGATAGCCGGGATAGGGTTCGCTCAGGTTGGGGAACTTGCCCGACGCCTGCCAGTCGAAGCGGCCGCTGTCGGTGATCGCCCCGCCGATGGCGACGCCGTGGCCGCCGAGGAACTTGGTCAGGGAGTTCATGGCGATGTCGGCGCCGTGCTCGAAAACCCGCATCAGGTAGGGGGTCGAGAAGGTGGCGTCGATCATCAACGGCAGACCGGCCTTATGGGCGATGTCGGCGATGGCGGGAATGTCCATCACCTCGATGCCCGGGTTGCCCAGGGTCTCGCCGAAAATCAGCCGGGTCTCGGGCCGGATCGCCTCCTCGAAAGCCTTCGGATCGCGGACGTTGACGAAGGTGGTGGTGATGCCGAAACGGGGCAGGGTGAAGCTGAACAGGTTGTGGGTGCCGCCGTAGAGGGAGCCGGAGGCGACGATATGTCCGCCCTCGTTCATCAGGGTAGCGATGGCGAGGAAGATCGCCGCCATGCCGCTGGCCGTGGCGATGGACCCGACGCCGCCTTCCAGCGCCGCGACCCGTTCCTCCAGCACGGCGACGGTCGGGTTGGTCAGCCGGGTGTAGATGTGGCCGGGCCGTTCAAGATTGTAGAGCGCCGCCGCCTGGTCCGTATCCTCGAACATGTAGGACGTGGTCTGATAGACGGGCACGGCGCGGGCGCCCGTGGCCGGGTCCGCCTGCTGTCCCGCGTGCAGGCTGAGGGTGTCGAATTTCTTGAATTTTGGGCTGACCATGGGGGGCTCCGGGTTGAAGATGCTCCCCCTCTTTAGGCAACGGACTGGGGGGGTGTCAACGCGGGCTTGCATCATCGCCGCCGCCGACCCATGATTGCGCCCATGAAAACCGACAAGAAATCCGCCGGTGCGCGTCTGCGCATCGTCCTCGGCCCGGATATCGCCATCGGTCCGGGCAAGGCCGCCATTTTGGAGGAAGTCCGCGAGACCGGTTCCATATCGGCGGCCGGACGCTCCATGGGCATGGGCTATAAACGGGCCTGGTACATGGTCGATACCATGAACAAATGCTTCAGCGAACCCCTGGTGGTCACCGTCAAGGGCGGTAAGCGAGGCGGCGGCGCGCGGCTGTCGGAACTGGGCGAAGAGGTGCTCCAGCGCTACCGCAAGATGGAGACCTTGTCATCCAGGGCCATTGCCGGGGAACTGAACGACTTGCGGGCGAAACTGAATTTGCGGGATTAGAAAAGAAAAGGGGGGCTGATAAGGCCCCCCCCTTCCGGTTTCGCGTTTCGGCCCGACCGATCAGTCTTCTTCGTAGTCGGCGGGCATTTCATGGGCGACGCCCTTGTGGCAGTCAATGCAGGTCATGCCTTTCTTGATCGCCTTGGAATGGCGCTTCTTCGAGCGTTTTTCCTGTTTGGTGAAGTCCATGAAGTCATACTGGTGGCAGTTTCGGCATTCGCGGGAATCGGTCCGTTCCATGGCTTTCCACACGTTGGTCGCCAGTTCCAGCCGCTTGGCTTCGAACTTCTCGCGGGTGTCGATTGTCCCCAGCGCTTTGTGATACAGCTCGTTCGACGCCTGGATCTTGCGAATGACCTTGTAGAACCATTCCTTCGGCACATGGCAGTCGGGGCAGGTGGCCCGGACGCCGGTGCGGTTGTTGTAGTGAATGGTTTCCTTGTATTCGGCGTAGACGTTATTCCTCATCTCGTGACACGAGATACAGAATTCTTCCGTGTTGGTCATTTCCATCGCCGTGTTGAAGGCGCCCCAACCCAGCACACCCAGGACGATGCCGACAAGCGTTATGGACAGGATCGAGTACCGTCTGCTTGGGCTACGTAGCCATTTCCATATCCCGACATCGGGTGTTTCCGGATTTTGTTCAGCCATAATCGTGTTTCCTTAAGTTTGATACTTTAAGCCGCATGTCCCCTCGGGCGGCTTAGCTTCGGTGTCGGACAAAGGCCACGGTCATATCGGCCGTGGCCCTTATCCTTTCCCCATGGCGGCGGTTGGGACTAGTTGCCGCCGGTGTAAGTGTTTTCGACCAGCGGCTTGGCCAACAACTGCGGCACGTGACACTGATTGCAGAAATAGCGGCCCATGTTCAGCTTATCGCTTTCCTTGCCGGCGGCGTCCATGTAATGGCTCTTGCCGACCATCGGGGCCTCTTCTTCCTTATAGTACTTCTTATCATGACACTTCAGGCACTTGTTGCTCTTCAGCGTGATCTTGTACTTGGCGGATTTGTGCGGGACCAGCGGCGGCTGACTCTTGAAATCCCGCTCGAACTTATCGACGACATCCAGTTTCGGAATGTCCGGGGCGTCTTGCTGGGCGGGAATGTCGAGGGCCCCGCGCAGCGATTTCACTTCGCTTGACGAGGCGGGGGCCGCGATGAGCATGGCAACCGCCAAGCACGCCAGGGCCGAGAAAATCACTTTCTTCATGACGAAAACTCCTTGGCTTGAGAAAACATGTTAATCAATCAACTCCATTTTTGGCCGAACCGGCCAACGCTTCATCCCCCTCAGGCGGCCGCCTTGGGCTCCCGGGGGATATCTTCTTCGACAACGCTTGGCTCCGTCTTGTCGTCAAAACGCAAGCCGTATTGAAAGATATTGGGCGCGCAAACATCGATGCAGCGACCGCAATTGGTGCAATCGGAGGACAGGATCACGGGGCCGTGGCCCGTCGCCTGTCCCTTGAGGGCCGGGGAAATCACCTGCGCTTCCGGGCAGACGGCGAAACAGTCCATGCAGTTGTCGCAATCGTCCCGCCGGACCGCGCTGACGCGGAGCAGGGAAACCTTGCCGATCAGGCCGTAGAACGCGCCCACGGGGCACAGGTGCGAACACCAGCCGCGGCGGGCGGCGAACAGGTCGTACAGGAACACGGCGAGGACCATCATCCAGGCCGCGCCGACGCCGAACAGGACGCCCCGGTAAAGGACGGTGATCGGATTGACCAGTTCCCAGGCCACGGTTCCGGTCAGGCCGGAAACGGCGAGGGCGCTGGCGGCGATCCAGTAGCGGGTGTTGCGGGAATGCTTGAACCCGCCCTCGAGGCCCATCTTCTGCCTGAGCCAGTGGGCGCCGTCGGTGATCGGGTTGATGGGGCAGACCCAGGAACAGTAGGCCCGTCCGCCGAACAGAACGTAGCCGATGACGACGATGACGACGCCGATCAGGGCCGTCGATTCCAGGGCGTGCCCGGCGACGAAGGTCTGCAAGGCGATAAACGGATCGGTCAGGGGCAGGAAGTCCAGGGTCAGGCTCGAGGCGAGGGTTCCCTTGACCGGCCAGACGCCGTCCGTGGGCCGGTCCTCGAGCCCCATCAGCCACAGGGACAGGGGACCGATGAGAAACAGGCCGAGAATGCCGAACTGGCTCAGCCGACGCAGCAGCAGCCACTTGTTGGCGCCGAGAAAGCCCTTGGCTTTTCTCGCCTCCGCTCCGGGGGTGTAGGGGCCCTTTTGGGTCATGAGCCGCCTCCCGGTTGATCAGGCAGACGGTCGGGCAGGTCGATCAGGCCTTCCACGGCGGGGCCGTGCTTCTGTTTTTCCCGCCAACCCAGGCGGTAGTGGACGCCGACCTCGCCTTTGGCCAGCTTCAGGGGCATCACCTTGATCGCCGCTTCCTCGAGGATGCAGGCCCGTTCGCATTTGCCGCAGCCGGTGCAGGCGTCGGAATGGACGACGGGGATGAACAGGGCGTGCTTGCCGGTGCGTTCGTTGGCCCGGCGTTCCAGGGAAATGGCCTCGTCCATGACCGGGCAGACCCGGTAGCAGACTTCGCAGCGCAGGCCCTGGAAGGCGATGCAGGTTTCCTGGTCAACCAATACCGCCAACCCCATGCGGGCGTCGTCGATGTTGGTCAGCGCCGGGTCGAGGGCCCCCGTCGGGCAGGCCGGCACGCAGGGAATGTCCTCGCACATTTCGCAAGGGACGTCGCGGGCCACGAAGTAGGGTGTCCCGGTGGCGACGTCGCTTGCCAAATCCGCCAGTTTCAATGTGTTGTAGGGGCAGTCACGGACACACAGGCCGCAACGCACGCAAGCGGACTGGAAGGCGTCCTCCGGCAGGGCGCCGGGAGGACGCAACGCAGACGCCGGCAGGGACTTGGCCTGATTGGCGAACAGGCCGAGTCCGAGGCCGACGGCGCCCGCCCCGCAGGCGGCCCTGGCCGAGGTGACCAGGAACTTCCTGCGGTTAACGGCGCCGGCGTGTGTTGGACGTGTGTCCGTCACTGATCGTTACCCCCGGCTAGGCTTTCTCGACCTTGCACGCGCATTTCTTGAAATCCGTTTCCTTGGAAAGCGGATCCGTGGCGTCCAAAGTCAGTTTGTTGACCAGTTGCCCGGCGTCGAACCAGGGCATGAAGACCAGGCCCTTCGGCGGCTTGTTGCGGCCCCGGGTTTCGACGCGGGTCAGCACATCGCCGCGCCGGGTCGTCACCTTCACCTGATCGCCCCGGCGAAGACCGCGTTCGGAGGCGTCGTCCGGGTGCATGAACACCTGGGCGTCCGGATAGGCCCGGTAGAGTTCCGGAACACGCCGGGTCATGGAACCGGAGTGCCAGTGTTCCAGGACACGGCCCGTCGACAGCCACAGATTGTAGTCGTCGTCGGGGCTTTCCGCCGCCGGTTCGAAAGGCGCGAAGATGATGTTCGCCTTGCCGTCCGGCTTGCCGTAGAACTTGACTCCTTCGCCGGCCTTGACGTGCGGGTCGTAGCCTTCACGGAAGCGCCACAGGGTTTCCTTGCCGTCGATCACCGGCCAACGCAGGCCGCGGGACTGATGGTAGGTTTCGAAGGCCGCCATTTCATGGCCCGGCTTCGGACCCTCATACTGGAAGCGGCGATATTCCTCGAACAGGCCTTTCTGGACATAGTATCCGAAATCCTTGGACTCGGAGTTGTTGAAGCCTTTCTGCAACTGGTCCAGTCCGAACTGATCGACTTGCCCGTTGGCGTACAGAACCTCGTAGAGGGACTTGTCGGCGGCGTAGCCGCTGGCCGCGATGACGGCGGCGGGCCACACTTCGGAGAGTTTGAAGCGCTTGGAGAATTCCATCACCTGCCACATGTCCGATTGCGCCTCGCCCGGAGCGTCCACTTGCTGGCGCCAGAACTGGGTCCGGCGTTCGGCGTTGCCGTAGGCACCTTCCTTCTCCATCCACATGGCGGTGGGCAGGATCAGGTCGGCGGCCATGGCGGTGACCGTCGGGTAGGGGTCGGACACGACGATGAAGTTTTTCGGATTGCGATAACCCGGATAGCCTTCCTCGTTCATGTTCGGGGCGGCCTGCATGTTGTTGTTGCACTGAACCCAGTAGGCGTTCAGCTTGCCGTCCTTCAGCATGCGGTTCTGCAGCACGGCGTGATAGCCGGGCTTGCCGGGGATAACGCCGGGCGGGACCTTCCAGATCTTCTCGGCGGCGGCCCGATGCGCTTCCTTCATCACCACCAGGTCGGCGGGCAGGCGGTGGGCGAAGGTGCCGACCTCGCGGGCGGTGCCGCAGGCCGACGGCTGGCCGGTCAGCGAGAACGGGCTGTTGCCGGGCTCGGAAATCTTGCCCATCAGCAGATGCACGTTATAGAGCAGGCCGTTGACCCAGACGCCCCGGGTGTGCTGGTTGAAACCCATGGTCCAATAGGACGAGATCTTCTTGTTCGGGTCCGCGTACAGCTTGGCCAGACGCTCCAGTTTCTCGGCCGGGACGCCGGACAGTTCGACGGCTTTGTCCAGGGTGTATTCGGCGACGGAGGCGGCATATTCGTCGAAGCTGATCTTGGTCAGCTTGCCGCCCTTGCCTTTCTTCGCCTTTTCGAGCGGATGTTCCGGGCGCAGGCCGTAGCCGATGTCGGTGACCGTCTTGGTGAAGTTGACGTTCTTCAGGAAGTCTTCGTTATAGGCCTTGTTCTGGATGATGTAGTTGGCGATGTAGTTGAGGATCGCCAAGTCCGACTGAGGCGTGAACACCATGGGGTTGTCGGCCAGTTCGAAGCTGCGGTGCTTGAAGGTGGACAGCACATGCACCTCGCAGCCCTTCTTGGTCAGGCGGGTGTTGGTCAGCCGCGACCACAGGATCGGGTGCATTTCTGCCATGTTGGCGCCCCACAGGACGAAGGCGTCGGCGTGTTCAAGGTCGTCATAGCAGCCCATGGGTTCGTCGATGCCGAAGGCGCGCATGAAAGCGCCGACGGCGGACGCCATGCAGTGGCGGGCGTTGGGATCGATATTGTTGGAACGCAGGCCGGCCTTCATGAACTTGGCCGCCGCGTAGCCTTCCCAGATGGTCCACTGTCCGGAGCCGAACATGCCGACCTTGGTGGCGCCTGCCGGGTCTTCCGGATCGATGGCGGCTTTCCATTTTTCGGCCATGATGTCGAAGGCCTGATCCCAGGAAATTTCAGAGAACTCCTTGGAACTCTTGTCAAATTTGCCTCCGGCCCCGCGCAGCAGGGGCTTCGTCAGGCGGTCCTTGCCGTACATGATCTTGGACAGGAAATAGCCCTTGATGCAGTTCAGGCCCTTGTTGACCGGGGCGTCCGGGTCACCCTGGGTGGCGACGACCTTGCCGCCCTTGGTGCCGACGAGAACGCCGCAGCCGGTTCCGCAGAAGCGGCAAACGCCTTTGTCCCAGCGGATGTCGCCGCCGGCTGCTTCGGCCTTTTGAACGCCGGTGAGGGTGGTGCCGGCGGCAGCGGCAGCCGCCACGGCTGCCTGGGTTTTAATGAAATCGCGCCTCGAAATGGTCATTGTGCTTGCTCCTTCTCGGCAATGTCTTGTTCAAAGTAATTGTAAATGAGAGAGGTATTGAGAACGCCGTCCAGCTTCAGAAACTCGCTAAAAGTCTCCGATGCCTTGGCGTCGTCGGGGTTGTCTACGGTGACCACAAGGTTGCCTTCCCCGGTGGTGGTGTGAACTTCCACGCCGTACATGGAATTCAGCGTCGCCTCGAGGTTCGCAACGTTTTCGGGTCTGGTCTGAATGACTAGGCTGGAAATGCTCATGGCTTTCTCTGGGTCCTCACTTGTTCCATGTGGATTTCAACGGAATCGACCGGGCAGGGGGCGACGCAGGCGCCGCAGCCGTTGCACCGGGACGAATCAATGACCGGGATCGCCTTGCCGCCCGGGGCGAGGCGGAAATTGATGGCCTCCCGCTCGCACTGCTCGCCGCAGACTCGGCAGGTGACGCCCTTGGCGGAAAGGCAGGACGAGGTGACGGCGGCGGTCAGGTTCCAGGGAGCGGCTCCGAGTTCCTTGAGGAGGGCTTTAGGCTTGCAGGCCCGGACGCAGTCGGCGCAGAAGGTGCATCCGTCGGTGCTGAAGTCGACGACCGGATAACCGCCGCGCGCCCGCGTCAGGATTCCCGTCGGACACACCTCGATGCAATCGCCACAGCCGCTGCAGAGATCACGAAAGCGCAATTCCGGTAGTGCCCACGGGGGGCGGATGTCGGGGCTGGTCGGGCGGAACTTCCCGCGCAGAAAGTCGAAACGCCTGACTTCTGTTGATGACGGACTCGGGATCCCCATAGGACTCATTCTCGGTCTCTGCGAACCACCGCGGGTGGCGTTGGTCTTGCTGGCCGGGACTGTAACTCTCCGTTTCTCCGATAACATTGACCCCAGTCAAAATATGGACATATCCGATGAAATATTTTCCCCGCCGAAAGATTGTCAGACTGGGATGCAAGCGATATAGTCGGTTTGGGATATCGATAGTCCGGGCGGGCCGAAACATGAATGGACGGCGGGTAAAGCATTGCGGCTGGCTGGCGATCATCGTCGGCCTGTTTCTTCATGCCGGCCCCTTGCGGGCGGCGGAGGCCGTGCCGGTCATCGCCGTCGCCGCCAATCTGCGCCCGGCCATGGAAGAAATCGCCCAGGTTTTCGAGAAACGGAGCGGCCTGAAACTGCGCTTTTCCTTCGGCGCGTCGGGCAACCTGACCCGGCAGATTCTCCAGGGCGCGCCGTTTCAGATGTTCATGTCCGCCGACGAGGACTATGTGTTGCGGCTGTTCGAAGCGGGCAAGACTCTTGACCGGGGCTCCGTCTACGCCTTCGGACGCATCGCCGCCTTCACACCCCACGGCTCGCCCTTGCGGGGCAGGGCCTTTCCCGGCGGCTACGGCGATGTCCTGGACGGCGAGGGCGGGCTGCGTTACGCCATCGCCAATCCGAAACTGGCTCCCTACGGGCGGGCGGCGAAAGAAGCTCTCAGTCACGCCGGCCTGTGGCCGCGCCTGAAGGGTCGCCTGATCGTCGGCGAGAGCATCGCCCAGACGGCCCAGTTTTCCCTTTCCGGTTCGGCCCTCGGCGGCATCGTCGCCTATTCCCAGGCCCTGAGCCCGGCGTTTGCCGAAGGCGGGGCCCATCATCTGATCCCCGCCGACTGGCACGCCCCCCTCGGCCAGCGCATGGCCCTGATCGCCGGGGCGGGAGAAACCAGCCGGCGGTTCTACGATTTCATTCTGGGCGGCGGCGCCGACGCCATCCTGCAAAAGAACGGATACACCCTGCCATGAACTGGCTCGCCCTGGACCTGTCCCTGAATCTGGCCTTGTGGACGACCCTGATTCTGTTGCCCGTCGGCATCGTTCTGGGCCGCTTCCTGGCCTGGCGCAGCTTTCGCGGCAAGGTCTTCGTCGAGGCCCTGCTGGCCCTGCCGCTGGTGCTGCCGCCGACGGTGCTGGGATTCTACATGCTCATCGCCTTCGGGGCGGACTCGCCACTCGGCCATCTTTATCAGGCCGTCGCCGGGCGGACGCTGGCGTTTTCCTTCGACGGACTGGTCGCCGCTTCGGTGATTTTCAATCTTCCCTTCGCCATTCAACCCATGCAGAGGGCCTTCGAGGGGATTTCCGCCGATGTCCGCGAGGCCGCCGCCTGTTGCGGCCTCAGCCGCTGGCGCACGCTCTGGCGCATCGAGCTGCCCCTGGCCTGGCCGGGTATCCTCTCGGCGCTGGTGCTGACCTTCGCCCACACCATCGGCGAATTCGGCATCGTCCTGATGGTCGGCGGCAACATACCCGGCGAGACCCAGACCATCGCCATCGCCATCTACGATCAGGTGCAGATGTTCGACAACGCCTCCGCCGGGTTGATGTCGGCGGTGCTGCTGCTGATTTCCCTGGTCGCCATCAGCGCCACCTATTTGACCACCTCCTTTGTCGGTCGCCGCCATGACTGACGGGCTGGACGTGCAACTGCGCCACGAAAGCGGCATTCCCCTGGACGCCCACATCACCTGCCGTCCCGGCGAACTGCTGGCCCTGGTCGGCCCGTCCGGCGGCGGCAAGTCGACGATCCTGCGGACCATCGCCGGGCTCAGCAACCCGGACGAAGGCAGGATCACCTGTAACGGCGAGGTCTGGCTGGACACGGCGAGGGGCATCAGCATGTCCCCCCAGCATCGGCGCATCGGCATGGTGTTTCAGAATTACGCCCTGTTCCCGCACCTGACGGCGGAGCAAAACATCATCGAGGGTCTGGGTCACCTGGAGGCCAAAGAAAGACGCAGGCGGGCCGAAGAACTGCTGTCCCTGGTTCATCTGTCGGGCCTCGGCGGGCGCAAGCCTTCGGCGCTTTCCGGCGGTCAGCAACAGCGCATCGCCGTCGCCCGGGCCCTGGCCCGCAACCCCCGGGTGCTGTTGCTGGACGAACCCTTTTCCGCCGTCGACAAGGCGACCCGCCAGCGGCTTTATCTGGAACTGGCGGAACTGCGCCAGGCCTTCGGCATGCCGGTGATCTTCGTCACCCACGACCTGGACGAGGCGACCCTGCTGGCCGACCGCCTGTGCATCCTAAGGCGCGGGCGCACCCTGCAGGACGGCCCGCCCTTCGACGTGCTGGCCAGGCCGGCCAACAAGGAAGTGGCCCGGCTGATGGATATCAACAACATCTTTCAGGGCACGGTGATTGGTCATGACACCCATTACGGCCTGACCCATCTGTCGTGGGGGCGCTACACCCTGTCGGCCGCCCTTCAGCCGGAATTCAAGCCGGGCAAGCCCGTGGACTGGGTGATTCCCACTTCCCATATCGTTCCGGTCGGCAGGGCGGAAGCGGACGACGAGAACGTGGTCACCGGCGTCGTTTCCGGTCTCGTCCGGCTCGGCGACCTGGTCACCGTCGCCGTTTCCATCAAGGATGCCTCGAGCCACCCCCTGTTCATGTCGATCCCCATGCTGGAGGCGAAACAGCGGCGGTTGAAAGCCGGTGACCGGGTCTCCGTCTCCCTGGTCGCCGAGGGGGTTCACCTGATGCGGCCGTGACCCTATTCGTTGGCCCGCTCGCGGAGAACGAATTTCTGAATTTTCCCGGTCGAGGTTTTCGGCAGGGGGCCGAAGACGACTTTCCTCGGGGCCTTGAAGCGGGCCATGTGGGACCGGCACCACTCGACGATCTCGTCCTCGCCGATGTCGTCCTCGCTGCCCGGCTTGGCGGTGACGAAGGCGCAGGGGGTTTCCCCCCATTTCTCGTCGTCCATGGCGACCACGGCGGCCTCCATCACCTTGTCGTGCTTGTACAGACATTCCTCGATTTCCAGTGACGAAATGTTTTCGCCGCCGGAGATGATGATGTCCTTGGACCGGTCCTTGATTTCCACGTAGCCGTCCGGGTGCATGACGCCCAGGTCGCCGGTGTGGAACCAGCCGCCGGCGAGGGCGGCGTCGGTCGCCTCCGGGTTTTTCAGGTAGCCCTTCATCACCGTGTTGGAACTGAACATCAACTCGCCGATGGTCTCGCCGTCGGCGGGCACCGGGTCCAGGGTCTCCGGGTCGAGGATCGCCTGATCGAACAGGGTCGGATAGCGCACCCCCTGGCGGGACATCTTCGTCGCCTTTTCCTCCAGGGGCAGGTCGGCCCAGTCGTCCTGCCAGGCGCAGATGGTCGAGGGGCCATAGGATTCGGTCAGGCCATAGAGATGCAGCACCCGGAATCCCATCCGTTCCATGGTGGCGATGACGGCGCTGGGCGGGGCCGCGCCGCCGGTGGCGACATCGACGGTCTGCTCGAAGGAAACTTTCTGCTCGTTGGGCGCGTGGGCCAGCATGTTGAGGACGATGGGGGCGCCGCACATGTGGGTGACCCGGTGGTCCCGAATGGCCGGGAAGATCTTCGCCGGATCGGTCTGGCGTAGGCAGACGTGGGTCCCGCCCACCGCCGTCACCGCCCAGGTGAAGGTCCAGCCGTTGCAGTGGAACATGGGCAGGGTCCACAGGTAGACGGAACTCTGATTGAGGCCGAAGACCAGGGCGTTGCCCATGGCGTTGAGGAACGCGCCCCGGTGATGATAGACGACGCCCTTCGGGTTGCCCGTGGTGCCCGAGGTGTAATTGAGGGCGATGGCCCGCCATTCGTCTTCGGGCGGTTGCCACTGGAATTCCGGGTCACCCTCCAGCAGGAGGCTTTCGTAATCCCTTTCGCCGATCAACGCGCCGCCCTCGGCCAGGGGGTCGTCGACGTCGATGACGGTGATCGGGCGTTTTAACAGGGCCAGGGCCTCCTCGATGACCGGCGAGAATTCCCGGTCGGTAATCAAAAGGGCGGCCTCGCCGTGGTCCAGGATGAAGGCGATGGTCGGCGCATCGAGGCGGAAGTTGAGGGCGTTCAGCACCGCGCCCGACATGGGGACGCCGTAATGGGCCTCCAGCATGGCCGGCGTGTTGGGGGACATGATGGCGACCGTGTCGCCGGGGCCGATGCCGCGCCGGTTCAGCGCGCTCGCCAGCCGTCGGCAGCGTTCGTCGAACTGCCGCCAGGTGAAGCGCTGCGCACCGTGAATGACGGCGGTCTTGCCCGGGTAGACATGGGCCGACCATTGCAGGAAGCTGATCGGCGACAGGGGGCGAAAATTGGCTGTCCTCGGGTGGAGATTTTGCTCGAAAATATTTTCCTGATCCGCCACTCTATGCCTCCTGTATGATTTGTTTTTTGCAAAGTATCATTCCCACCGAAAAATGGAAAATTCAAAACAATGAAAGCCGTCGTATGCCAAGCTTGGGGGGAGCCGGACTCCCTGTCCGTCGTCGAAGCGGAAAGTCCCGCCGCCGGACCGGGACAGGTGAAGCTGCGCGTCCGCGCCGCCGCCCTCAACTTCGCCGATATCCTGATGGTCGGCGGCAGCTATCAGGAAAAGCCGCCGTTTCCCTTCAGCCCCGGCATGGAGGTGGCGGGGGAAATCCTGGAACTGGGCGAGGGGGTTTCCGGCCACGGGGTGGGGGAAAGGGTGATGGCGGTCCTCAATTACGGCGGTTACGCCGAAGAGGCCGTGGCCGAGGCCATCGACCTGATGCGCCTTCCTGATCAACTGGAATTCGAGGCCGCCGCCGCCTTTCCCATCGCCTACGGCACCGCCCATATGGGATTGGTCAACAAGGCCGGGCTTAGGGAAGGGGAGTCCCTGATCATTCACGGCGCGTCCGGCGGCGTCGGCATGGCCGCCATCGACGTTGGCCGGGCGGTGGGGGCGAAGGTCATCGCCGTCACGTCCGGCGCCGACAAGATCGCCGCCGTCCGCGAGCAGGGCGCCGACCACGTGATCGATTATCGTGACGGTGACGTGAAAGACCAGATCAAGGCGTTGCTTCCCGGTGGCGGCGACGTTTATTTCGATCCCGTCGGCGGCGATTCCTTCGAGGCCTCGCTACGTTCCGCCGGGCCGGGCGGGCGGATCCTGGTGGTCGGTTTCGCTTCCGGCAAAGTGCCGCCCATTCCGGCCAACATCCTGATGGTGAAAAACGTTTCCGCCATCGGTTTCTATTGGGGCGGACACCGGAAGTTCGACCCGGACGCGGTGACCCGCTCCTTCGCCCAACTGCAGGACTGGCTCGCCGCCGGAAAATTGCAGCCGGTGGATGTCATGACCTTCCAACTGGACGAGGCGGTTGAAGCCATGAATACTATCAAGGCCCGCCGATCCATCGGCAAGATCGTGTTGAAGACCTGAGTTCCGAGGGAGACCCGTTCATGAGCACCCCCCTGACAGTGGACCTGAGCGGCCAAACGGCGCTGGTGACCGGCGCTTCCTCGGGCCTGGGCCGCCATTTCGCCGAAATTCTCGTCCGTTCCGGGGCCCGGGTCGTCGTCGCCGCCCGGCGGCTCGACCGGGTCCGGGAGCTTGAGAAAACCCTGACGGAGGTGAGCGGCCAGGCCATGGCGGTCGCCATGGACGTGACCAAGCCGGAGTCCGTCGCCGAGGCCCTGGATATCGTCGAAACGGAATTCGGCACGCCGGATATCCTGATCAACAACGCCGGTGTCGCCGGTTCCTCCGCCGCGCTCGAGGTTCCCGTGGCGGAATGGGACCTGGTTCTCGACACCAACCTCAAGGGCGCCTGGACCGTGGCCCAGCAGACGGCGCGGCGCATGTGCGAGGCGGGGGGGCGGGGATCGATCGTCAACATCGCCTCCATCCTCGGCTTCGGGGTCAGCAAGGGCGTCGCCCCTTACGCCATATCGAAAGCGGGGGTCATCCACATGACCAAATGCCTGGCCCTGGAACTGGCCCGGCACGGCATCCGCGTCAACGCCCTGGCCCCGGGCTACGTGGAAACCGACATCAACCGGGATTATTTGCTGAGCGACGCCGGACAGGCCATGATCAAGGCCCTGCCGCAGCGGCGGGTCGGTCGGCCCGAAGAATTGGATGGGGCGATGCTGCTGCTCGCCTCGGACGCCTCATCGTACATGACCGGCTCGATCATCACCGTCGACGGCGGCCATCTCGTCAGCTCGCTTTAAGGAAAGAAGATCATGGACTTCACCCTGTCGCCCGAAATTGAAGATTACCGCCTGCGCATCCGTGAATTCGTCGCCCGTCATGTCATGCCGCTGGAACACGACAGGGAGAATTTCGACGAGCATGAAATGCTGCTGGAGGGACCGGTCCGGGAACTGCGGAAAAAGGCCAAGGCGGAAGGGCTATGGTGCCTGCAGATGCCGAAGGCCCGGGGCGGCCAGGAACTGGGGCTGGTCGGCATGGCGGCCTGTTACGAGGAAATGGCCCGTTCCCCCTTCGGACCGCTGGCTTTCAATTCCATGGCTCCCGACGACGGCACCATGATGGCCCTTGAGAAGATTCTGCCGTCCGAGGAGATGAAGCAAAAGTGGCTGCAGCCCTTGGTCGACGGCGACGCCCGCTCCGGCTTCGCCATGACCGAGCCTCATCCCGGTGGCGGCTCCGATCCGTCGATGATGCTGACGACGGCGGAAAAGAAGGGGGACCGGTGGGTCCTGAACGGCCGCAAGCATTTTATCACGGGGGCCGAGGGGGCGAAGCACTTCATCGTCATCGCCAAGACCTCCGATGATCCGCGCAAGGGCCTGACCGCCTTTCTTCACCACGCCGACGATCCGGGCTGGCGCATCGAACGGCGGATTCCAATCATGGGGCCCGAGGAACACGGCGGCCATTGCGAACTGATTTACGACGGCCTGGAAATCCCCGACGAACAGCGCCTGCTCGAAGTCGGCGACGGCTTGAAGGTGACACAAATCCGTCTCGGCCCGGCCCGGCTGACCCACTGCATGCGCTGGCTGGGTCAGGCGAAACGGGCGCTGGAGATCGCCTCCGAATACGTCGCCAAGCGGGAAAGCTTCGGCATCAAGCTGGACGAGCACGAGGGGGTTCAGTGGATGATGGGCGAGGCGGCCATGGACATCCAGATCGGCCGCATGCTGACCATGCACGCCGCCTGGAAGATCGATCAGGGGGACTTCGCCCGCAAGGAGGTCTCCATGGCCAAGGTGCAGGTCGCCGACACCCTGCACAAGGCCGTCGACACGGCCATCCAGCTTTGCGGCGCCCATGGCTATTCCAAGGACACCCTGCTGGAATGGATGTACCGTTACGCCCGGCAGGCGCGGCTGGTTGACGGCGCGTCGGAAATCCACAAGATGGTCCTGTCCCGGCAGCACAAGGCGGAAGGCATGGATTTCTGGTCCTGGGGGGCGTGACCCGGTGAACCCGGAGGAACAACGTCCCCGCCTGGAAGCCTGGCTGGCCGGGCAATCCGGTTCCGCCGAGGTCTCCCTCGAGGGCATGGAGAAGCTGTCCGGCGGGGCCATTCAGGAAAACTGGGCGGTCACTGCGGTGTTTTCCTCCGGCCCCATGGCCGGGACCCGGGACCTGGTGCTGCGCACCGACGCCCCGGCCTCGGTCTCCGCCAGCCTTGGCCGGGCCGAGGAATTCGCCCTGCTTCGGGCCGCCTTCCGGGCCGGGGTGAGCGTGCCCGAGCCCCTGTGGCTGTGCGCCGACTCCACGCTCCTCGGCCGTCCGTTCTTCGTCATGGGTCGGGTCGCCGGCATTGCCGCAGGTTTTCGTGTCGTCAAGGCCCCGGTGGATGGCGCAGCCCTGCTGGCCCGTCTTGGGAAGGAATTGGCCCGAATCCACACCATCGTTCCGCCCCATGAGGGACTGGGATTCCTGGAGGTTCCAGAACAGTCCCCCGCCGGTCGCGACATCGCCCGCTATCGGGCCGACCTGGACGCCTTCCGGGCGCCGCACCCGGTCCTCGAATGGGGCCTGCGCTGGCTTGAGGAGAACGCCCCGCCGGTGACGGAAATCGTCCTCACTCACCGGGATTTCCGCACCGGAAACTACATGCTCGACGGCGACGAGGTGACCGGCATCCTGGATTGGGAATTCGCCGCCTGGGGCGACCCCATGTCCGATCTCGGCTGGTTTTGCGCCAAGTGCTGGCGTTTCGGGGCCAATGACCGTGAGGCGGGCGGCATCGGCGACAGGGCAGATTTCTACCGCGCCTACGAGGCGGAATCCGGGCGCACCGTAGACGAACAGTCGGTCCACTATTGGGAGGTCATGGCCCATGTCCGCTGGGCCGTCATCGCCGTGCAACAGGGCGACCGCTTCGTCCGCGACGGAGAACGGAACCTGGAGGCGGCGCTGACCGCCCACGTGGTGCCGGAACTGGAACTGGAAATCCTCAACATGACGGGGGAGGGACTATCATGAGAGACGAACCGTCGGCGTCGGCGCTGCTGACCCTTGCCCGCGAGGTCTTGCGCGAGAAGCTTCTCGTCCATATTCCGCCGGAAGACAGGTATTCGGCCCTGATGGTGGCCAACGTCATGGCCATCGCCGCCCGCCGCATCGACAACGGCGACGAACCCGAGCGCCGGGAACTGGAACGCCTGAAACGGATCATCGACCTGGACGACCGGGGCCTCTCGCCCAGGGAGGCCCTGGAACGGGGCTACCGCCGTCTCGGATCGGAAATTCGCAAAGGCGATCTGGGCCGCTCCCGGGCGGTATACGATCTATTGATGGAACAAGCCGTGGAGAAGGTCCGGGAAAGCAATCCCGGGTATTTGCAGCCATGAGTCACTTTCAGACACCGCCCCGGGACGCCGTCCAGGGAGACACCCACATGGCCGCCACCTCCCATCCCGAGGCCTCCGCCGCCGCCCTGGATATTCTGGAGGAAGGCGGCAACGCCATGGATGCGGCCCTGGCCGCCAGCGCCGTCCTGTGCATGGCCGAACCGCACATGACCGGCATCGGCGGCGATTGCTTCGTCCTCTATGCCCCGTCCGGCGGCGATGTGCTCGCGCTCAACGGGTCCGGCCGGGCCCCCGCCGCCGTCGACGCCGCCCGGCTTCGCGGGCAGGGCCTGAAGACCATCGCCATCGACAGCCCCCATGCCGTCACCGTGCCCGGCGCGGTCGATGCCTGGTGTCGGCTGCACAAAGACCACGCCACCATGCCCCTGGAACGGCTGTTCGCCCCGGCCATCGCCCTGGCGGAGGAGGGCTGCACGGTCGCCCCCAGGGTCGCCCATGACTGGCCCATGTACCGGACAATGCTGGCCGACAGCCCCTCTGCGCGTCGGCTCTATTTGCGCGACGGCGAGCCCTACCGGCAGGGGGAACGATTCCACAATCCGGCCCTGGGCCGGACCCTGCGCCGGATCGCGGCGGAAGGCCGCGCCGCCTTCTACGAGGGCGAGGTCGCGGAAGGGCTGATCGCTTTTCTGAAGGGGCAGGGGGGTGTCCATGCCGTGGAGGACTTCACCGCCCAACGTTGCGAATACGTGACCCCCATCTCCAGCCGTTTCGGGGATCACGAAATTTTCGAATGCCCGCCCAACGGACAAGGGGTCATCGCCCTGATGATCCTCAACATTCTCGAACAGTTCGGCGGCGGCTTCGGCGAGGCGGATCAGATTCACCTGCTGGCCGAGGCGACCCGGATCGCCTACGGGCACCGCGACGCCTACCTCGCCGACCCGGCCCTGGCCCCGGTGCCGGTGGACAGGCTGCTGTCCAAGGAAACGGCGCGGGAGCTAGCCGGGAGTATCCTCATGCAAAGCGCCGTGCCCAATGGGCCCATTCCCGGCGTCGAGCACAAGGACACCGTCTACCTGGCGGTGGTCGACCGGGACGGCAACGCGGTGTCCTTCATCAATTCCATTTTCAACCCCTTCGGCTCGGCCCTCTACGAGGAAACGAGCGGGGTGCTTCTGCACAGCCGGGGGGCCAGCTTCAGCCTGGAAGAGGGACATCCCAACGAACTGGCCCCGGGCAAGCGGCCCCTGCACACGATCATTCCCGGCGTGGTCATGCGCGACGGACAGCCCGTCGCCCCTTTCGGGGTCATGGGCGGGCACTATCAGGCCGCCGGACAGGGCAATTACATCAGCCGGGTGCTGTCTTACGGGATGGACGTGCAGGAGGCCCTGGAACGGCCGCGCAGCTTCGCCTCCGGCGGGGTGCTGTCCCTGGAGCCGGGATACGGCGAGGACATCGCCGCCGACCTGTCGGCCCGGGGGCACGTGGTGGAGCGTCCCGACGGTCCCATCGGCGGCGGTCAGGCCATCTGGATTGACCACGACAGGGGCCTCTTGACGGGGGCGTCCGATCCGCGCAAGGACGGGTGCGCCCTCGGGCGCTGAATGGATTATGAAGGAGACCCTTTGATGAATTATGTCATCCCCGCGCCGGAACCGGCGTCCGTGGCCGTCGCCGGCGGCGCGGACCGTTTTCCCGTCCACCGCATCTACTGCATCGGGCGCAATTATCTGGAACACGTGCGCGAACTGGGCAACGACGAACGCCAGCCGCCGTTCTTCTTCCAGAAGCCCCTGGACGCCCTGCTGCCCAGCGGCGGCGCGTTTCCCTATCCCCCCGCCTCGGACGACGTGCAGCACGAGATCGAGCTGGTGGTCGCCATCGGCAAGGGGGGCGTCAACATTCCCGCCGACACGGCCCTGGAGCACGTCTACGGCTACGCCCTCGGCATCGACATGACCCGCCGCGACCTGCAGGGGCAGGCGAAGAAGGGCGGCAAGCCCTGGGAGGCGGCCAAGGCCTTCGATCACGCCGCCCCCATCGCCCCCATCCGCCCCGCCGCCGAGATCGGCCACCCCGCCGACGCCCGCATTTGGCTGGCGGTGAACGGGGAGGTGCGCCAGGATAGCACCCTGGACAAGCAGATCTGGTCGGTTCAGGAAGGAATCGCCCATCTGTCGACCCTGTTCGAGGTCAAGCCCGGGGACCTGATTTATACGGGCACGCCCGCCGGTGTCGGCCCCGTCAGGCCGGGAGACGTGATGACCGGCGGCATCGACGGCATAGGCGAAATCGAAATCACCGTTGTTTGATCAGGAGTCCGGCCGATGAACGAAATGGACGATATTCTCGGGCAGGCCCTGCGGTGGCTGGACGAAGGCCACGATCTTGCCCTGGCCACGGTCGTCAAGACCTGGGGCTCTTCGCCCAGGCCCGTCGGCTCGCAACTGGTGATCAACGACCGGGGGGACTTCCGTGGTTCCGTGTCGGGAGGCTGTATCGAGACCTTCGTCGTGTCCGAGGCCATTGACGTCATCGCCGAGGGCGAGGTCCTCGATCTGGAATACGGCGTCAGCAATGAACAGGCGCGGGAGGTCCGTCTCGCCTGCGGTGGCACGATCCGGGTCCTGGTCGAGCGGGCGCCGGAACGGGCGGTGCTGGAACGTCTTCACGGGGAACAGCCCATCGCCCGCATTGTCGATATCGAAACCGGCGCGTTCACGGTTCTCGGCCAAGACGGGGCGCAAGGGGATTTACGGCTCGATGAACAGGTGCTGGCCGACGCCCGGCTGCTGTTGAAACACGGCACCAGCGGAGGGATCACGGCGGACGGACAGGACTTGTTCGTCAAGGTTCACGCCCAGCCGAGAAACATGGTCATCGTCGGCGCGGTCCATATCGCCCAGATGCTGGCGCCCATGGCGGCGGCCATCGGCTTTCGGGTCAGCGTCATCGACCCCCGTCCCAAGTTCGCCACGCCGGAACGGCTGCCCGGCGTCAACATCCTCACCGGCAGGCCGGAGGAAGCGGCGGAGGAAATCCCCCTGGACAATTGGACCGCCGTCGTCGCCCTGGCCCATGATCCCCTGTTGGACGACCCGGTCCTCATCCGGGCGCTGAAGTCGGATGTTTTCTATATAGGATGTCTGGGCAGCCGCAAGACCCAGGCGGCGCGGCACGAACGCTTGCGGGCAAAGGGCTTCGGCGACGAGGACCTGGCCCGCCTGCACGGCCCGGTCGGACTGGATATCGGCGGGTGTTCGCCCGGAGAGATCGCCGTTTCCATCCTGGCCGAGGTCATCGCAGCCGGAAACGACAAAGTATTTTAGGGACAAATGCCCGTGACCCAAGGCCTCGCCGCCGTCATTCTTGCCGCCGGTTCCTCGACCCGCATGGGGGGGGCGAACAAGCTGCTCGCCGACTGGCGGGGCGCGCCCATGATCCGGCGGGTGGCGGTGACGGCCCTTGCGTCGGGCGTCGAGGAGGTCGTCGTCGTCACCGGCCATCAGGCCCGGGAGGTGCGCCGGGCTCTGGCCGGGCTCGATGTGATCTTCGCCGATAATCCCGATCACCGGGACGGACTGTCCACCTCCCTCATCACCGGACTCCGCGCCGTCGGGGAAGGCAGGGAAGGGGCGATGGTCCTGTTGGGGGACATGCCCGCCGTGGAAGTGGAAACCCTGAACGCCCTGATCGAGGCCTTCCGGCGGCGGGGCGGGTCCATGATCTGCGCCCCGCTGTGCAACGGCAGGCGCGGCAATCCGGTGCTCTGGCCCCGCGTCTTCTTCGATTCCATCCTGGAGTTGTCCGGGGACCGGGGCGCCCGGGACCTGCTCGACCGGCATGCCGGGCGTGTCGAGTTGGTGGCATGCCGGGACACGGGGGTGTTGAGGGATATCGACCGCCCGGAAGACCTGCAATAGGATCGGCCCATGAAGCAACGGAAAGAACGCAACAGGGAACCGCTCCGGGGGGTTCTGTTCGACAAGGACGGAACCCTGCTCGACTTCACGCCGACCTGGTTGCCCGCTTACCGGGCCGGGGCCGAATTCGCCGCCGGTGGCGACGGGAACAAAGCCCTGCGAATGCTGGCCGCCACCGGTTACGAGGCGGAGACGGAGAGCTTCCGCCCCGGCTCCCTGCTGGCGTCGGGCACGACGGAAGGCATCGTCGCCGCGTGGCGGGAGTTCGGGCTGTCCCGTCCCGAGGAGGAAATGATTCCCCACCTCGACCGGCTGTTCGCCGATGTCACCGCCCGTTCGTCGTCTCCCTTTCCGGGCATCGGGAGATTACTGGCCGAGCTGACGGGCAGGAGGGTGGTCGTCGGCGTCGCCACCAACGACAGCGAAGCCGGCGCCCGCGACTTCGTCCGTTCGGCCCGAATTGAAACCCATGTCTCCTTCATCGCCGGATATGACAGCGGCCACGGCAGCAAGCCCGACCCGGGCATGATCGAGGCCTTTTGCGCCGCCCACGGTTTACCGCCGGGGGCCGTCGCCTTTGTCGGCGACAACCATTGTGATATGGAGACGGGGCGGAACGCCGGGGCCGGTTATGTGGTCGGGGTGCTTAGCGGCAACGGCACCCGCGCCGAATTGGAGCCCTTGGCCGATGCGGTGATCGACCATGTCACCGCTTTTCCCGGGCTGGGCTTTTTGGACTGACGGCAACTATCGCGGAGGACGCCAAGACCATGTATATCGGATCATTGCCCACCCGCCACGCCCGCTACCGGCCCGACCATCCGGGCTTCGTCTTTCAGGACCGGCGCTTCAGCCATCGGGATTTCAACACTGAGGTCAACCGGCTGAGTAACGCCCTGCTGGGGCTGGGTCTCGGCAAGGGTGAGCATGTGTTCACCGCCCTTTCCAACAGCGTCGAGTTGATGACCCTGTATTGGGCGGCGGCGAAAACCGGCTTCGTCATCGTTCCGGCCAGCACCCTGTTGCAGGCCTCGGGCCTGAAGTCCCTGATCGCCAATTCCGACAGCGTCATGGTCTTCGCCGACGCCGGGTTCGCCGACAGCCTGAAGGAAATCCGCCCGGGCCTGGAGAAGGTGCGCGACGACGGCTACGTTCTCGTAGGCTGTGACGGGGAGCCGCCCGAGGGGTTCCGCGCCTACGAGGCCCTGGTCGCCGAGGCCTCCGGCGGGGAGCCGCCGGACGCCGGTCTCGGAGACGGCGACGTCTACAACATCATGTACACCAGCGGCACCACGGGGGAACCGAAGGGGATCGTTCACACCCACCACGTCCGCGCCTACTATTGCACCACCTTCGCCTCCAGTTTTCGCATGAGCCCGGAAAGCATCGTCCTGCACGCAGGCTCCATCGTCTTCAACGGGGCCATGCTCGACCTGATGCCGTGGATGTACCTGGGCTGCACCTACATCCTGCACAAGACCTTCGACGCCGCCGCCGTGATGGACGCCATCGAGGCGGAAAAGGTCACCCACATGGTCCTGGTTCCGGCGCAGATCGTCGAGATCTTCAATCATCCGGATTTCGACCCGGCGCGGCTGCAATCCCTGGAAATGGTGCTGTCCGTCGGCGCGCCGCTGCCGCTCGCCTACAAGGAACGTTTCAACGAGTCTCTGCCTGGCCGGTTTTATGAACTCTACGGCTTGACCGAGGGCATGTGCACGGTTCTCGACTGCAAGGACGCGGTGCGCAAGACCGGATCGGTGGGGGTGCCGCCGCCCCTTTACGACCTGAAAATCATCGGACCGGACGGGGAAGAGTTGCCGCCCGGCGAAGTGGGGGAAATCTGCGGCCGTTCGCCGATGATGATGCCCGGCTACTACAACCGCCCGGACCTGACCGAGCAGGCCATCGTCGACGGCTGGCTGAGGACCGGCGACGCCGGTTACGTGGACGAGGAAGGGTTTCTGTTTCTCGTCGACCGCATCAAGGACATGATCATTTCCGGCGGCGTCAACGTCTATCCCAAGGATATCGAAGAGGTTCTCACCCGCCACGAAGAGGTCATCGAGGCCGCCGTGTTCGGCGTGCCGGACGAAAAATGGGGGGGAAGGCCGGTCGCGGCGGTTCGCCTGTCCGAAGGCGCACGCGCAACAGCCGGGGCGTTGAAGGACTGGGCCAACGAACGGGTCGGGGCGAAGTTCCAGCGGCTTCACCATGTGCTGATTGTGGATCAGTTCCCGCGCACCGTCGCCGGGAAGACCCTGAAGCGGGAAATCCGTGAGCGGTATATCCGCGAGTTGAATATCTCTACACCCAATCCCGCCTGATCACGTCCTCGTAACGCCGCTCGAAAATCAGTTCGTCGTTTTCGAAAACCCGCAGGTGGGCGTCCAGGTAGAAGTTCCCGGCATCGCAGCGCATGGCCGTTTCCGCTTCGCTGCGCCACAGCCAGCCTTCCCGTCCGCCGTCCTGGCGCCAGTGTATGTGGGCCTTCGCCGACAGGGGGTCGCCGGGACGCACGGACCATCGCTCCTCGGCCCGGCTGCCGGAAAGCAGGTCCAGGTCCCGGTCTCTCTGTTCGCCGAAATCATGACGGATGACGGTGACGGTCTCGCCGCTTTCCCCGTCTGTTTCCTGGGCGTGAGTGGTCGAGGAGGGGCGCAGGGTCTCGATGTTCCAGGGCGCCGCCCCCTCGGGCTCCTCGAAGGTCCATTCGTCCCCTTCCGCCCGTGGCCGGACCGGGAGTGAGAGGGCGCCCGAGGTCAGGGTCAGGGAAACCGCTTCCGGGGAGGGCCAGATCAGCGGCCAATAGTCGGTGGAGACGGCGACCCGCAGGCGGTGTCCGGCGGGAATACGGTAGGCGATTTGATCGAGGACGACCCTGGCGGTGAAGTCACGGCCCGGAACCAGGGGCTCCGGGGCCGCCGCCGCGTTCCGGTGGGTGAGGTTGAGCAGGCCGTAGGTGATCAGGGCCGAGGTTCCGTCCGGGGCGACATCGCACAGACGCACCGCGGCCAGGGCCCGGGGCCTGTCGGCGGCGGCGGTGAACTCGACCGCCGGTGCGCCGACAATATCCAGGCTTTCGGCCAGAGGCGGCCCGTCGAAACAGGCGGCCTCGGCGTCGTCCGGGTTCTGGACGTCCGGCATTTCCTCGCCGTAGTTGAAGGGGAAGAAGGAACCGCAACAGAGGCCCCCGCCGACGGGCGTGGAGACGGGGATGGTAAGGTCCGCCGCCTCCTCCCGCAAAGTGCCGTCGCCAAAATGGAACGTTCGTTCCATAATTTCAGGCGACGGCCACCGGTCCTCGGCGATCCAGCGGCCCGGGCGGTTTTCCAGTTTGCGGGCCGGGGCGACGGAGTCCATCAGCCAGGCCCGGTAATCCGGGTCCTTCTCGACGCCGGTCTCGATGCCTTTCAGCCACCGGTCCCACCAGCGTTTGGCTTCCTGCAGGAAGCCGATTTTCGGTTCCGGGGCGGCGATGTGGGGGTATTTGTGGTTCCACGGCCCGACGATGCCCTTCACCGGCGACGACAGGTTCGAGACCAGATGGCTGATGGTGTTTCGATACCCGTCATGCCAGCCGCCGATGGACAGCACGGCGGCTTCAATGGCTGCGTAGTCCTCGCAGGGGGAGCCATGCTCCCAGTAGGCGGTCCGGGCCTGCTCGCGGAGCCAGGTCGAGGCGAGGAAGGGCTGGGCCTGCAGTCGCTCCAGCCACAATCGCCTCCAGTCCCCGCCGGCCAGGCGCGGGTCCGGCGGCCGCGACGAATAGGACAACATGGTCGTCGCCCAGCCGAGATTGCTATTGAGCAGGCAGCCGCCCTTGTAGTGGATGTCGTCGGCGAAGCGGTCGGTGGTGGAGCACAGGGTCACCACCGCCTTCAGCGCCGGGGGCCGCATCATCGCCACCTGCAGGCCGTTGAAGCCGCCCCAGGAAATGCCCATCATGCCGACGCGCCCGTTGCACCAGGGCTGCGCCGCCGCCCAGGCGATGACGTCGCAGGCGTCTTGGAGTTCCTGCGGGGTGTATTCGTCCTCCATCAGGCCTTCGGAGTCGCCGTTGCCACGCATGTCGACCCGGATGCAGGCGTAACCGTGTCCGGCGAACCAGGGATGGGTCAGGGCGTCGCGGGCGGCGGTGCCGTCCCGCTTGCGGTAGGGCAGGTGTTCCAGGATCGCCGGAACCGGATCGGCCTCGGCGTCCTTGGGCAGCCAGACCCGGGCGGACAGCCGACAGCCGTCGGGCATGACGATGCCCATGTCCTCGTGTTCGACGATGTCGCGGGGGAAGTCATGGATGTGTTTCATCTCGGCCTACCTGAAAGAGAGGGAAAAAGAAAACCGGCGGCAAAGGGAATTGCCGCCGGTTTCCCGGTCGTCTAACGGTCGAACGGAAGGTTTAGGTGAGCCACCAGCGTTCCGAGCTCTTGAGGCCGTCGTTCTCCCAGTTGGCGCCGACCACGTCGTCATGACCGACCTTCTTGCTGAGGGCCATGATGTGGTTGGCGAACATGGGAATGATGGCGCCGCCGTCATCGTTGATGAGCTGCTGGGTTTCCGCATACATGGCGCGGCGCTTGTTCTCGTCCAGTTCGGAACGGGCGGCGCGGACGATGCTGTTGAATTTCTTCGACGCATCGGTGCCTTTCCAGGCGGTGTCGTTCCATTCCGTGTCGTCCGTGTAGGCGGATTTGTACATCCAGTCTTCCGTCGGACGGCCGCCCCAGTAGCAGGCGCACCAGCCCTTTTTGTTCCAGACGTTGGACCAGTAGCCGTCCTTCGGTTCACGAACCACCTCGATCTTGATGCCGGCCTCGGCGGCGGACGCGGCGATCAACTGGGCCGCATCGACGGCGCCGGCGAAGGCTGCGTCGGAAGCGGAAAGCTGAATGGCGCCGCTATGGCCGGATTTCTTGTAGTGGTGTTTGGCCTTGTCGGCGTCGAATTCCCGCTGCGCCAGACCGGCGTCGTGATAGGCGTTGGCGGTGGAGATGGGATGGTCGTTGCCCATGGCGCCGTGGCCGAGGAGGATCTTGTCGAGCATTTCCTGGCGCTTGATGGACAGCTTCAAGGCCATGCGCAGGTCGTAGTTGCCGAAGGGCTCCACGTTCAGGCGCATGGGGAAGGTGTAGTGCAGGGTGCCCGTCTTCTCCAGGATGGTGAGGGTCGGGACCCGGGCCAGCAAGGCGACGGTTTTCGGGTCGATGCGGTTGGCGACATCGATGTCGCCGTTCATGATGGCGCTCTGCCGGGCCGCCGTGTCCAGCAGGACCAGGTTCTCGATGGCGTCCACATGGGCCCGGTCGGACTTGAAGTAGTTGGCGTTGCGGGACGCCAGCAGGCGCACGCCGGGCTCGAAGTTGTCGATCTTGTAGGGGCCGGTGCCGATGCCGGACATGGCGTCCACCTTGCCGTCCTTGGCCGGCATGACGATCAGGTGATAGTCGCTGATGATGAAGGGGAAGCCAGCGTCGGGGCTGTCCAGCTCGAAGACGACGTTGTTGCCGTCCTTGCGGATATCCTTGACCGAGGTCAGCAGACCCTTGGCCGCCGACTTGGTGTCTTCGCCGCGATGATGGTTGAAAGACGCGATGACGTCGTCCGCGGTCATGGTCTTGCCGTTGTGGAAAACCACGCCCTGGCGCAGTTTGAAGACCCAGGTCTTGGCGTCGGCGGACTCATAGCTTTCCGCCAGTTCCGTGGCCAGGGAGCCGTCCGGGGCGATCTCGGTCAGGGTGTTGCCGTAACTGACGTTGGCGGCGCCCATGAAGCCGTTTTCCGTGGTCGCCGGGTCGAGGGAGTCGGTGGTCGAGCCGTGGCCGAAACCCTGACGCAGGGTGCCGCCCTTCTTCGGCGTCGCCGCCAGCACCTCGCTCGCCATGGACAGGGCCGTCGGCAGGGCGATGCCGGTGGCCAGGACCGAACGGATGAACTGACGGCGGTCGATGCGGCCGGTCAACAATCCTAGTTTCTGGTCGATGATGTATTTTTCGCGCATGGGATGCTCCTCCTGTAATTGCCTTCCCTGGGTTTATTATTTCTTCGCCGCAGATAGTGGCACGGCTCGTTGTCAATGGCCGTCTGAAAGCGACAAAGATTATTCTGGAGCCCAAATCAGGGCATATTTGCAGGGCCCGATCAAGCCCTTGATTGAAGAAAACGCCATTGCCGCTTTACAGTCCATGGACGGCTGTTTATCGTTTTACCCATCAATGACCGGAGAAATTCCGGCGCCAGAGGACGGAAAAACCGTGCCGGGCGGGCGTTTAACAGGACGGGGGAGGGTATGCACCCGATCGTATCGACAACCATCAAGCGGCTGACGCTTGGCGTCGTGACGTTGTTCATGGTGTCGGTGATTATCTTCAGTTCCATCGAAATGCTGCCGGGCGACTTCGGCGAGGCGGTTCTTGGGCAGGCGGCGACCGAGGAGACCGTCGCCGCCTTTCGCAAGGAACTGGGCCTGGACAAGCCCGCCTACCTTCGCTATCTGGACTGGATCGGCGCCGCCATGACGGGGGATTTCGGCACCTCGTTCTCTGGCCGGGCGGCCTCGGGCATCGACCGGTCGCGGGCGGTGGTCGACCTTGTCGCGCCCCGATTGTGGAACACGCTATTTCTCGCCGGCATGACCGCCGTCATCGCCGTCCCCCTGGCCCTGTTCCTGGGGGTGACGGCGGCTCTTTACCGCAACTCCCTTTATGACCGGGTGATCAACGCGACGACCCTATCGACCATCTCGTTCCCGGAATTTTTCGTCGCCTATCTGCTGATCCTGTTTCTCGCCTCCCTCAATCCCCTGTTTCCGTCGCTGGCCAATGTCACCGATCAAATGGCCCTGGGTGAACGCATCTACCGTTCGGCTCTGCCGGCCATGACCCTGACCCTGGTCATCGTCGCGCATATGATGCGCATGACCCGGGCGGCGATCATCAACCTTCTGGCCAGCCCCTTCATCGAGATGGCTCGCCTGAAAGGCATCTCGAAAAGCAAGGTCATCCTGCGCCACGCCCTGCCCAACGCCTGGGCCCCCATCGCCACCGTGGTCGCCTTCAACCTGGCCTACCTGGTGGTCGGCGTCGTCGTCGTCGAGGTGGTGTTCGTCTATCCCGGCATCGGTCAGTTGATGGTGGATGCAGTGACGTCGCGGGATATTCCCGTGGTCCAGGCCTGCGCCCTGATTTTCGCCGCCACCTACATCATTCTCAACCTGATCGCCGACATCATTTCCATTGTCACCAACCCGAGGCTGTTGCACCCGAGATGACGGATTCCGAGCAGACATATTCAGCGGCGGCGGAAGTCGGCCAGGTGAAGGCGCGGCGAAGCCTGGGCGAGCGACTGCGCATCGGCGCCCGCAAGGTGCCCCTTTCGGCCTGGTTCGGCATGGTCGTCATCCTTTTCTACGCCGTCCTCGCCGTTTTCGCGCCGTTGATCGCCCCCTACGGCGAGGCGCAGGTCTTTCCGACTCCCTTCGCGCCGTGGAGCGAGGAGCATATCTTCGGCACCGACCAGATCGGCCGGGATATCCTGACCCGGCTGATTTTCGGCGCCCGGAACACCATCGGCATCGCCCTGGCGGCGACCCTGCTGGCCTTCGGCATCGGCGGCGGCCTGGGGCTGGCGGCGGCGATCAATCACGGTTGGATGGATCAGGCCCTGAGCCGCCTCGTCGATGTGCTGATGGCCATTCCCAGCCTGATCTTCGCCCTGATGCTGCTGTCCATCTTCGGCTCTTCCGTGACCAGCCTGATTGTCATCATTGCCGTCCTCGATTCCACCCGGGTGTTCCGGCTGACCCGGGCCGTCGCCATGAACGTGGTGGTCATGGATTACGTGGAGGCGGCCAGGCTGCGCGGGGAAAAACTGGGATGGGTCATGCGCAAGGAGATCCTGCCCAACATCATGCCGCCCCTGGTGGCCGAGTTTGGTCTGCGCTTCTGCTTCGTCTTCCTGACCATCGCCGCCCTGTCGTTCCTCGGGGTCGGCATTCAGCCGCCGACGGCGGACTGGGGTTCCATGGTGCGCGACAACGCCTCGCTGATCCAGTTCGCCCAGTACGACATGACGGCGGCGATCACGCCGTTGCTGCCCGCCGCCGCCATCGCCCTGCTGACGGTGGCCGTCAACTTCGTCGTCGACTGGTTCCTGCACAAAACGAGCGGACTGAAAGATGAGCACTGACAACGCCGGCGCGGGGAAGGGGGACATCCTGCTGGAAATGCGGGACGTGGTCATCGACGGTTTCAGCGACGAACGCTGGCATGAAATCGTCAAGGGCGTCAGCCTGACCCTCCGGCGCGGGGAGATCATGGGCCTGATCGGCGAATCCGGGGCCGGAAAGTCGACCCTGGGGCTGGCGGCCATGGGCTTCGCCAGGCCCGGCTGCCGCCTGACCAGCGGGTCGATCCGCTTCGACGGCGAGGAATTGATGGGCGCCCCGGAAAAGCAGAAAAGACGCCTCTGGGGCACCCGTATCGCCTATGTGGCGCAGTCGGCGGCGGCGGCCTTCAATCCGGCCCACCGATTGATCGAGCAAACCGTCGAGGCGACGGTCAACCGCAACGTGCGCGGCGATGCGGAGGCGAAGGAGGACGCCCGGGAACTCTATAAGTCCTTGCAGCTCCCGGACTCGGACAGCATCGGCGCGCGCTATCCCCATCAGGTCTCCGGCGGGCAGTTGCAGCGGATCATGACCGCCATGGCCATGTCTCCCCGGCCGGACCTGATCATCTTCGACGAGCCGACCACGGCCCTGGATGTGACCACCCAGGTAGAGGTGCTGACGGCCATGCGCAAGATCGTCGAGCATTTCCATACGGCGGCCATCTACATCACCCACGACCTGGCCGTGGTCGCCCAGATGGCGGACTTCATCAAGGTGCTGCGCTACGGCGAGGAAGTCGAGGAAGCGCCGACCCGCACCATGCTGTCGGAACCGGAAATGCCCTACACCAAGTCTTTGTGGTCGGTCAGGGCGCTGGCCAAGCCGGAACGGGCGTCGGAGGATATCGTCCTCGGCGTCGATGGCGTGGATGCCAGCTACGGCGGCGGGGTGCAGGTGTTGTTCGACGTCAGCATCAATCTGCCCCGGGGCAGCACCGTCGCCGTCGTCGGCGAGTCCGGGTCCGGGAAATCGACCACCGCCCGGGTCATCACCGGCCTGCTGCCGCCGTCGAAGGGGCGGGTGATGTTCAACGGCGAGGCCCTGCCTCCGGCCCTGAAGGACCGCAGCATCGACCAGCTTCGCCGCATTCAGATGATCTATCAGATGGCGGACACGGCCATGAATCCCAGGCAAACGGTGCGCGACATCATCGGCCGGCCACTGGAATTCTATCACAACCTGCGGGGCCGGCAGCGGGACGCCCGCGTCGGCGAATTGCTGGAGATGATCGAACTGGATCATAGCTTTATCGACCGCCTGCCCGGGGAATTGTCCGGCGGCCAGAAGCAGCGCATCTGCATCGCCCGCGCCCTGGCGGCGGAACCGGAAGTGATCATCTGCGACGAGGTGACCTCCGCCCTCGATCAAATCGTTCAGGAGGGCATCCTCAAGCTGCTGCTGCGCCTGCAGGAGGAATTCAATATTTCCTACCTGTTCATCACCCACGACATCGCCACCGTGAAGGCGATTTCCGACGAGATCGTCGTCATGTATCAGGGCGAGGTGGTGGAGCAGGGCCTGAAGAGCGAAATCCTCTCGCCCCCCCACAAGGACTACACCCGGTTGCTACTGTCCTCGGTTCCGGAAATGGACCCGGACTGGCTGACCAACCTGATTGCCCAGCAGTCCTGAGGCTTCCCAACATTTTTCGCTTGTCTTTTTCCGCAAAAAGCCTCATTTGTGAAGAAATCAATAAAAATTTCACCAATATGAATTTTATGGGGGAGTTGTTTTGGCTCAGGCTCTGGTGGACAATCTGGAATCGGAAGCGTCGCCCGTCGGCGCCAGCCTGCGTGCGTTGCGCAAGGCGCGGGGGCTGACCCTGGCCGAGCTGGCCCTCGCGGTGGGGCGGTCCCAGGGCTGGATATCCCAATTGGAACGGGGGCTTTCGGACGCCTCCATTTCCGACCTTCGGCGCATCGCCGCCGTCCTCGACGTGCCGACCGGCCTGTTTTTTCACAACGACGACGCCCCCGACGAGGAACGCAACTACGTGGTCCGCAGCGAGGCCCGCCATGCACTGGGCAACTCGGCGGGCGGGCTGATCGAGGAACTGCTGTCGCCGGACCTCAGCGGCGGCATCGAGATGGTGCGCTCCATCTTCGAGCCCGGCGCGGAATCCAGCGAAGCCGTCACCCGGGAAACGGAGGAGGCCGGTTATGTCGTTTCCGGCCGCCTGGAACTCTGGGTCGGTGAGCGCAAGTTCACCCTTGAGGAGGGCGACAGTTTCCGCTTTGCCGGAGAACCCTATCGTTGGAAGAACCCCGGCGACGTTGCCGCCGTGGTCATCTGGGTCATCACCCCTCCGGTCTATTGAACAACAGTTAGGTAAAGGAACGGACATCATGGCGACACTTCCATCCACGGCGCGGGTTGTCATCATCGGAGGCGGGGCGGTCGGCGCTTCGTCGCTCTATCATCTGGCCAAGGCCGGTTGGACCGATTGCCTGCTGATCGAGAAAAACGAACTGACCTCGGGCTCGACCTGGCATGCGGCAGGGAACTGCCCCAATTTTTCCGCCTCCTGGTCGGTTATGAAAATGCAGTCCTACTCGACCTCGCTCTACCGGCGCTTGGGCGAAGAGGTCGATTACCCCATGAACTATCACGTCACCGGGGCCATTCGTCTGGCCCACAGCAAGGAGCGGATGCAGGAATTCGAGCACGTCGTCTCCATGGCCCAGTATCAGGGCATCGACTTCCGGATGATGAGCAACGAGGAAATGCAGGAGGTCTACCCCTTCCTCGAAACCCACGACCTGATCGGTGGCTGCTGGGACCCGCTGGACGGAGACATCGACCCGGCCCAGTTGACCCAGGCCTTCGCCAAGGGGGCCCGTGACATGGGGGCCAAGGTGATCCGCTTCTGCCCGGTGACCGGCGTCAGGCGGGAAAACGGCGAATGGGTGGTGGAAACCGAACAGGGCGAGGTCCGCTGCGAATTCGTCGTCAACGCGGCGGGCTACCGGGCGGCTGAAGTGGGGCGCTGGTTCGGACGCGACATTCCCTGTGTTTCACTGGCCCACCAGTATCTGGTCACCGAGGAGATCGAGGAACTCGCCGGACGGGACGAATTGCTGCCCCTGCTGCGCGACCCGGACAGCTCTTATTACCTGCGTCAGGAAAAGAACGGCCTGTTGCTCGGGCCCTACGAGCGCGGCTGCAAGGCCCACTGGATCACCTCCGACGATCCCATGCCCGAGGATTTCTCGTTCCAGCTTTATCCGGACGACCTGGAACGCATCGAATGGCATATCGAGGACGCCTGCGCCCGGGTGCCGATCTTGGGCAGCGTCGGCCTGACCAACGTGGTCAACGGGCCGATTCCCTATGCGCCGGACGGCAATCCTCTGATCGGCCCCATGCCGGGCGTGCCCAACGCCTTCGAGGCCTGCGTCTTTACCTTCGGCATCGTTCAGGGCGGCGGGGCCGGAAAGATCCTTTCCGAATGGATCACCGAAGGGGAGACGGAATGGGATATGTGGTCCGTCGATCCGCGCCGCTTCACCGGTTTCGTCGACGAGGACTACGCGGTCAAGAAGGCGATCGAGATATACTCCAACGAATACGCCATGCATTTCCCCCATTACGAATGGCCCGCGGCCCGCAATAAGCGGCTGTCGCCTCTTCATGACACCCTGAAGGAGAAGGGGGCGCAGTTCACCGCCGCTGCCGGCTGGGAACGGGCCGCCTGGTTCGCCCGCCCGGGGGATGAAACGGCGCTGGAGGCCCAGGAGACCTTCGGTCGCCAAGGCCCCTGGTTCGAAGCCATGGGCGAGGAATGCCGGGCCGTGCGCGACGCGGCGGGGATTCTCGACCTGCCCGGCTTTTCCCGCTTCAACATCAGCGGACCCGGCGCCGTCGACTGGCTGCGCGGCCTCACCACCGGGCCGATTCCCGGTGTCGGACGCATCGGTCTTGTCTACTTCGCCACCCCGGGCGGACGCATCCTCAGCGAGATGACCCTGACACGTCTGGGCGAGGACAACGTGCAGTTGCTGAGCGGCGCCGGGGCCGAGTGGCACGATCTCGACTGGCTTGCTAAAAATTTGCCAGAAGACTCTGAAATCACAATAGAAAATGTCTCGGGACAACAGGGGACCCTGGTCCTGGCCGGGCCGAAAAGCCGGGATATTCTGGGCGCGGTGTGCGATCTCGACCTTTCCAACGCCGCCTTCCCCTGGCTGACCCACCAGCCGGTGCAGGTAGCCGGTGTGTCGGGCCTGGCCATTCGCGTCACCTACGTGGGTGAACTGGGGTGGGAACTGCACCTGCCCATGGACGGGGTCAAGGCCGTCTACGAGGCCCTGTGGCGGGCCGGTGAAGGCCATGGGCTCAGGGATTTCGGCATGTACGCCATGAACTCCATGCGGCTGGAAAAGTGCTACCGCACCTGGAAGGGCGATCTGTCGACGGATTATTCGGTGCTGACCGGCGGTCTGGACCGGTTCGTCAAGCTGGACAAGCCGGACTTCATCGGCAAGGCGGCCCTGCAGGCGGAAAAACAGGCCGGTTCGGCGGAACTGTTCACCCCCCTCATCGTCGACGCCGGGGACGAGGACGCGCCCTATCTGTCCACCGTGTGGAAGGACGGCGAGCGGGTCGGGCTGGTGACCTCCGGCGGCTATGGCTGCCGCATCGAAAAATCCATTGCACTGGCGACCATCCGGGCCGATTTGGTTAAGGAGGGGACGGAAGTGGAGGTGGACGTTTTCGGGGACATGAGGAAAGCCGTCGTTGCGGCGGAACCCCTTTACGACCCGGAAAACGCCCGGATCAGATCCTGAGACCAGGAGGTACGGCATGAACCAGCAGGTCCCACAACGGAAATCACGCCGGAGCGGCGGGCGTCAGGCGAAAATGGCGTCCCGGGCCGCCCCGCTCGCCGCCGATATCCGTCCCGTGCGGGGCGGCCTGAAAGGCGGCGCCTACAAGCCCCTGAGCGACAACGATGTGGCCCTGATCCATAACGCGGCCTTGCAGACCCTGGAAGAAATCGGCCTGGCCGATGCGCCGGCATCGGGCATCGAGGCGATGACCGCTGTGGGGGCGATCCTCGGCGACGACGGTCGGTTGCGCTTTCCCCGGCGCATGGTCGAGGACATGCTGGCCAAGGCGGGGCGGGATTTCACCCTGCACGGGCAGGATGCGGACTTCGACATCAGGCCCGGCGGCGCCCGGGTCTATTACGGCACCGCAGGGGCCGCCGTTCACATCGTCGATGTGGAAAACCGGGAATACCGGGAATCCAACCTGCAGGATCTCTACGACGCCGCCCGTATCGCCGAACAGCTGGACAACATCCACTTCTTCCAGCGCCCCATGGTCGCCCGCGACATGGAAAGCAGCCGGGACCTGGATATCAACACCGTCTACGCCTGCATTTCAGGCACCCGCAAGCACATCGGCACCAGCTTCGTCAGTCCGGAAAACGTCAATGAGGCCCTGAGCATGCTGCATCTGGTCGCCGGCGGCGAGGAGGCCTGGCGGGTCCGTCCGTTCGTTTCCAATTCCAACTGCTTCGTCGTGCCGCCGTTTAAGTTCGCCACCGAGTCCTGCGAAGTCATGGAAGCCTGCATTCGCGGCGGCATGCCGGTGCTGTTGCTGTCCGCCGGGCAGGCCGGGGCGACGGCGCCACCGGCCCTGGCGGGCGCCGTGACACAGGCGGTGGCCGAATGCCTGGCAGGCGTCATTTACGTCAACGCCGTCAAGCCGGGGCATCCGGCCATTTTCGGCACCTGGCCCTTCGTTTCCGACCTACGCACCGGGGCCATGTCGGGGGGGTCGGGCGAGCAGGCCCTGCTCAGCGCCGCCTGCGGGCAGATGGCGCAGTTCTACGGCCTGACCTCCGGGTCCGCCTCGGGCATGGCCGATTCCAAGCTGCCCGACGCCCAGGCGGGATACGAGAAGGGGATTTCCGCCGTCATGGCCGGACTGGCCGGGGTCAACATGGTTTACGAATCCGCCGGCATGCATGCCTCGCTGCTCGGGTTCTGTCTGGAAAGCCTGATCATCGACAACGACATGCTGGGCCAGAGCCTGCGCTGCGTGCGCGGGATCGAAGTCACTGAAGAGACGGTTTCCACCGCCGCCATGCGTCAGGTTTGCCTGGAAGGACCGGGGCATTACCTGGGTCACGAACAAACCCTGGGCCTGATGCAGAGCGAATACGTCTATCCCGCCACGGCGGATCGGACCTCGCCCAAGGAATGGGTGGAACGGGAAAAACCGGATCTGGTGCAAACGGCGGGGCGGGAAAAGCGACGGATTTTGACGTCGGTCTTTCCCGATCACATAGGCCGGGAGGCGGACGAGGCAATCCGCGCGCTGGTTGACATCAAATTGCCGAGGGAGGCCATGAAAGCATCATGAAAATAGGATTTGTCGGATTGGGCAATGTGGGCGGCAAACTGGCCGGCAGCATTCTGAGAAACGGCTTCGACCTGACCGTTCGGGAACTGGACCGGTCCATCGCCGAACCGTTCCTGGCCAAGGGGGCAAAGTGGGCCGATAGCGGCCGGGAACTGGCGGAAAAGACCGATCTGGTGATGACCTGCCTGCCCAGCCCGGCGGCCAGCGCCCAGGTGATGGAGGCCGACGACGGCGTCCTTGCCGGTTTGTCCGCAGGCAAGGTCTGGGCCGAGATGAGCACCAGCGACCAGACCGAAGTCACCCGGCTGGGCGAAAAAGTCACCGCCACCGGGGCGTTTCCGGTGGATTGCCCGGTCTCCGGCGGCTGCCACCGGGCGGCGACGGGGAACATCTCCATCTTCGCCGGCTGCGAGCGCCCCGTGTTCGAGAAAATGCTGCCGGTCCTGACCACCCTCGGGCGGCGGGTCCTGCACACCGGTCCCCTGGGCTCCGCCTCGGTTCTCAAGGTCGTCACCAATTTCCTGGCGACGGCCAATCTGGTCACCCTGGCCGAGGCCCTGACCACCTGCAAGCAGGCGGGCATGGACTTGAACACCGCCTACGAGGCGATCCGTATTTCGTCCGGCAATTCCTTCGTCCATGAGACGGAAAGTCAGGTCATTCTCAACGGCAGCCGGGATATCAGCTTCACCATGGATCTGGTGTTGAAGGATATCTCCCTATTCCAGGATGTCGCCGACCGGGCCGGGGTGCCGCTTGAGGTCTCGCCCCTGTTGATCGACATCTTCAAGGACGGCCAGGACCGCTACGGCCCCCGGGAATGGTCGCCCAACATCATCAAGCGTCTCGAAGAGGCCTGCGACATCCGGGTCCTGGCCCCGGGCTTCCCGCCGGAAATCCTCGACGACGAGCCGGAAGAGCCGGGCTACGAGGTGATTCCAAAAAATCGCTCGTGATAGTGGCCCTATTCCAAGGCCCTAATCATACGAAGTCTAAAGTGTTACCTGCGGGCCAAGCGGACGGCAAGCGTTTTCAGGGGCTTTTCAACGACGGCGACGAGCCCAAAACCAAGCGGCCAGCCGATCAAGACTCCCATTCCCCAAGCCGACAGCCAGGCCATGGTAAATCCAAGAGCCAGTAGGGGGAAGAAACCAGCGAAAAAGACCGCCATGAAACCGGATAACAGGATTCCGAATATGATTCCGACACGCTTTTCATCCGTGGGCCCGGGGGCGGCAGGCTGTTTTCGCATGCCATCTCCTCTCATTCCGGCCGAAAGCGTATTGCCCATAGGGAATTAGGCGGATACCTTCAATCGGACACATGTGTTCTGTAGTTAACGATATTGAATAAATAATTCTAAAATGATTTGTATGCAACAATAATGTCCGAAAAGTCAGGCAATATGTCTACTAAATCTTCAGGGCGTCATGATCCGCGCATCGCCAGAACGCGGCTGCATGCCATCCAAGCGACACTTGAACTCGCAACAGAGGTAGGAATTTCAGGCTGTACCTTTGAAAACGTCTCTGAGCGGTCCGGTATTTCCCGCAGTACCCTTTACAGGCACTGGGACAATAAATCGGAACTGCTCATGGACGCCCTTCAAAGCCAGTTCATCGAGCGTATCGCGCCAGATACCGGCAATTTGAGGGACGACATGCTGACAGCCATGCTTGGGCTCGGCCATGCTCTCGAACAGACGACCTGGGGGGGGGTTACCGCCCAGCTACTAGCCGCCGCCGCTATCGATCCCGAAATGAGACGGATTCAGCAATCCATGGCGGACCACCATGTTGCTTTCGACAGCAACATCATCAAACGGGCGATCAAACGAGGCGAGTTGTCCGAGGAAACCGAGCCAGAGCACACGGCTCTGTTGTTTTCTGCTCCCATCTTCTTCCGTCATCTCTTCACTCGACAAGCCACCGACCCCAAATGGATCACTGCACATGTTGACCGAACGATCAAACTCATCACCGGGTGTTGAGTCGAGTTCCGGTCAAACCGTGTGGTGCGTTAACCGAGCCAGGAAAAGGCCCGTTTCAGGTAGGCGGTTCCGTTTTCCTTTTGCCATTCGCCGTGGGCCATGACGACCCGTTCCGGGGCCAGGGACAGCAGCTTTTCCAGCGCCCGGGGGCCCGCCTTGCGCCCGAACCAGGTGAGCCGAAGTTCCAGCGGCGCGTGGCCGTGGCCGACGGTGATTTTCCAGGCCCGGGCGATCAGCCGTTTCCAGGCGCTCCAGTGCTGTTTGAGAAAGGCGTCGCCGAAGTTCTCAGACAGGTCGGCCAGGATGGCGGTTTTCGAGGGGCGGTGAAAGAAGACGATCTCGTCGAGAAACGGCGAGCCCCGGAACCAGACCTGATCGATCTCATCGGCCCAGGGGGCGGGGGCGGTGTCGTCCAGGGGCGGCTGGAAGGACAGGTCCGGGCGCTTCTTGATCGTCGAGGCCGGTCCCCACAACAGGGCGTCGGGATAGGCGGCCCGCCAATCCTGCAGGTAGAGGTGATGGATTTTGTTGGGACTGACCAGATGGGCGACCCGGCCCAGGGTCGCGATTTCCGCCTTCAAGTCCGCCGTCAGCGCCACCGGGGACCAGACCCACAGATCGCCGTTGTCGAGGCGCACGACGACGCTGCGGGTGGGGTAGGGGAAGCCGTAGAAGTCGACGATGCCTCCTTCCACCAGCCAGATATTCTCGCCGATGCCTTGTATCAACGCCCTTTCCAGACCGGGTCGCGTTTCTCGGCGAAGGCCTTCGCCCCCTCCATGCCGTCCTCGCTGTCGTAAAGCGTGTTCACGGCTTCGATTTCCCGCTCATGCAGCATGTCGAAGGCATCCTGAACCTGCATGTCCTCCGTTTCCCGCATGACCTCCTTGATGGCGGCGAAGACCAGGGGCGGGCCGTCGGCCAGCAGTTGCGCCAGTTCCCGGGCGGCGTCCATCAGTCCGGCGGCGGGAACAATCTCCTTCACCAGCCCCCATTGCCGTGCCTCCTCGGCGTCCATCCAGCGGCCGGTCAGCAGCATGTCCATGGCGACGTGGTGGGGGATGCGCCGGGGCAGTTTGATGGTTGCCGCGTCGGCCAGGGTTCCGGCCTTGATTTCCGGCAGGGCGAAGCTGGCGTGATCGGCGGCCAGAATCAAATCGGCGGACAGGGCCAGCTCGAAGCCGCCGCCCACCGCCATGCCGTTGACGGCGGCGATCACCGGCTTGTTCAGGTCGGGCAGTTCCTGCAGGCCGCCGAAGCCGCCCTGGCCGTAATCCACCTCGGGGCTTTCGCCTTCGGCGGCGACCTTCAGGTCCCAGCCGGCGGAAAAGAATTTCTCGCCGCCGCCGGTGACGATGGCGACCCGCAGGTCCGGGTCGTCCCGAAACCCGGCGAACACGTCGCCCATGATGCGGCTGGTCGCGCCGTCGATGGCATTGGCCTTGGGGCGGTCCAGGGTGACTTCGAGAATGCGTCCGTTGCGGACGGTCTTGATCACGTCGCCGGTCATGGGTTCAGTCTCCTGCAATCATTTTTATGTAGGCGTCCAGGGCCACGACGCCCTTGCCACGGGGGCGGACCACCAGGGGATTGATGTCGATTTCCTCGATCCCGGCCCCATTGTCGCCGACAAAGGCGGCGATGGCCAGAATGGCGTCAACGGCGGCGTCGAAATCCCCTTCGGGAAGGCCGCGATAACCGTCCAACAGGGCGGAAACCTTGAGGGAACGAAGCGCGGCGCTCACCGTCTCCCGGTTCGTCGGCAGCAGCAGGGACTGGCTGTCGCCAATCAGTTCGACCAACACGCCGCCGAATCCCACCACCAGGTAGGCGCCGAACTGGGGATCCCGGTCGATGCCGACGATCAGTTCGGCGACCCCGTCGGTGATCATGGTCTCGATCAGCAGGGTACCGGCCAGGCCGAGCAGGCGCGAGGCGGCTTCGAAGACTTGATCCCCGTCGGCCAGGTTGAGGGCGACGCCGCCGGCTTCCGTCTTGTGGACCAGGGTGTCGGAGACCACCTTCAGCACCACTGGATAGCCGAGGGCTTCCGCCGCCGCCACGGCCTCGGTCTCGGAGGTCACCAGCGAGCCTTGCGGCGGGGCGATGCCGATGGAGGAAAGCAGCCGCTTGGAGCGCCATTCGTCGAATATCCTCACCGGTCCCTCTGTTAAGGTCCCGGGCCGGAAGGGGTCGGGGGCGGGGGTCTTGAGAAACTCCCCGTAGGCGACGGCGGCGGTCAGTGCCGCGAGGGCTTCCGTCATTCCATAAAATGGAATAATGCCGTTATCGCAAAGGAATAAGGCCGTTTTCTCATCCATGCATTCAGGGAGTGTGGCGACCACGGCGGCCTTGCCGCCCGTGTCCTTCGCCGCCCTCGCCAGGGCCCGGCAGGCGCTTAGCCAGTCCGTCCCGTCACAGCGGTCCCGGCGCGGCATGTCGAGGATCAGGAGGGTCATGTCGTAGCCGCCCTGCATGACGGCGGAGAAACAGGCGGCCATGCGTTCCTCGTCGCCCCAGATGAAGGTGTGATAGTCGAGAGGATTGGAGACGGTCACGTATTCGTTGAGGGTGTCGCCGATGGCCCGTTTGTGGTCCGGCTCCATGTCCGGGAAGGCGAGGGGCAGGTCCCGGGCCAGGTCGGCGATGAGGGACGCCTCGCCGCCGGAACAACTCATGGAGACGAGCCTGTTCCCCGTCAGCGGTCCGGCCATGCCGAGACACTTGAGGGTTTCCAGGAAGTCGGGGATGGCATGGGCCCGGGCGACGCCGACGCGCCGGAAGAAGGCGTCGTACAGGTCGTCTTCGCCGGCCAGGGTCGCCGTGTGGCTGAGGGCGATGCGCGCCCCCTGTTCGGAACGTCCCGCCTTCAGGGCGGCCAGGGGAACCCCCCGGTCGGCGGCCTTCAGCGCCGCCCGTTCGAAGGCCGGCAGGTCGCCCAGGCCCTCGATGTGCAGGCCGATGGCGCTGACCCGGGGATCGTCGAGCAGGGCCTCGATGCAGTGTTCGATGCCGATGGCCGCCTGATTGCCCAGGGTGACCATGTAGGTCAGGTCCAGCCCCCGGGCCTGCATGGTCAGGTTGAGGCCGATATTGCCGCTCTGGGTGATGATGGCGACGCCCTTGCCGCAACGCCTGCCGCCGTGCTGGTCGGGCCACAGGGCGGCGCCGTCGAGATAATTGACGACGCCATAGCAGTTGGGGCCAATGATGGGCATGTCTCCGGCGGCGGCGATCAGCTCTTCCTGCAATCCGCCGCCGCCGTCCACTTCCTTGAAGCCGGAGGCATAGCAGACGGCCCCGCCGGCCCCCATGCCCGCGAGAACGGCGGCCGCTTCCACCGTCGGCGCCGCCGGAATGGCGATGAAGGCGGCGTCGGGCGGGGCGGGCAGGTCCTCCAGCCTGGAAAAGCACGGACGGCCTTCAAGACTGTCGCGCCTCGGGTTCACCGGCCAGAGATCGCCGTCGAACCCCAGTTTCTCGCATTGCCGGATCACCTCGGCGGCTTCCCGTCCGCCGATGACGGCGATGGAACGGGGCCGCAGCAGGCGTGACAGCGCCTTCGGGGCGGCGGTCATGGCCCGGGTCAGCCTTCCAGGGGGCGCAACATGGCGCGGGAGATGATCATGCGCTGAATTTCGCTGGTGCCTTCCCAGATGCGCTCGACGCGGGCGTCGCGCCAGATGCGCTCCAGGGGCAGGTCGTCCATCAGCCCCATGCCGCCGTGGATCTGGATTGCCTCGTCGGCGATGTAAGCCAGCGCTTCCGTCGCCGCCAGCTTGGCGATGGCGGCGTCTTGATCCGCCATTTCTCCCCGGTCGTGTTTCCAAGCCGCCTCGTAGGTCAGAAGTTCCGCCGATTTTCGCCGCATTTCCATGTCCGCCAGCTTGAAGGCGACGCCCTGAAACTTGCCGATGGTCTGGCCGAACTGCTTGCGGCTGGCGGCGTATTCGGCCGACAGTTCCAGGGCCCGGTCGCAGCGCCCGAGAGACATGGACGCCACCTGCAGGCGGGTCGCCCCGAGCCAGTCGTTGGCGACATCGAATCCCTTGTCCACTTCACCCAGGACCTGAGAGCGGGGAACCCTGCAGTCGTCGAATTCCAGGACGAAGTTATGATAGCCCCGGTGCGAGACGTTCTTGTATCCGGGACGGACGGCAAAGCCGGGGGTTCCCTTGTCGATCAGGAACGAGGTGATTTTCTTGCGCGGCCCGCGCGGGCTCTCCTCGACGCCGCTGGCGGCGAACAGGATGACGAAGTCGGCCAGGTCCGCGTGGCTGATGAAATGCTTGACCCCGTTGATGACGAAATCGTCGCCGTCCGCTTCCGCCTTGCAGGACATGGAGCGCACGTCGGACCCGGCCCCGGGTTCCGTCATCGCCAGGCAATCGACCTTTTCCCCCCGAATGCAGGGAAACAGGTACTTTTCCCGCTGCTCACCGACGCAGCCCTGCAGGATGTTGGACGGCCGGGCGACGATGTAGTTCAGCGCCATGGAGGCCCGGCCCAGTTCCCGGTCGAGCATGCACATGGACAGGGTGTCGAGTCCGCCGCCGCCGAGTTCTTCCGGCATGTTGGCGGCGTACAGCCCCATTTCCCGGGATTTGGCGGTAATGCTTTCGACAAGCTCGGGGCTGACCTGGTCGGTGTTCTCGACCTTGGTTTCATGGGGGTAGAGTTCCTCCTCGACGAAGCGTTTTGCGGTTTCGACGATCAGGGCCTGTTCTTCGCTCAGGGAAAAATCCATCAGTCTTGCTCCAGGGAACCGGCGTTGACGACGTGCCCGTCAACGGGAATGGCCTGACCGGATACCCGGTGGGCCTGGGGGGAGGACAGGAAGACGGCCATGTCGGCGATGTCTTCCGCGTCGATGAAGGTTCTAAGGGACGTGTCGGCGGTGTAGCGGTCACGGATGACTTGCGCCTCGACGCCCTTTTTCTCTGCCTCGGCGGCGATCACCCGGTCCATGCGGGGGCCGTCGACGCTGCCCGGGCAGATGGCGTTGACCCTGACGCCGAAGGGCCCCAGTTCCATGGCCATGGTCTTGGTCAGGCCGATCAGGGCCCATTTCGCCGAGGCGTAGGGGGACCGGAGGGGGTAGCCCATCAGTCCGGCGGTAGAGGATATGTTGACGATGGAGCCGGCCCCGGCAGCCTTCAGGTGCGGGATCGCCAGCCGGGAACAGAGGAAGGTCCCGTCCAGGTTGACGGCGAGGCAGTCATGCCAGTCTTTCAAGGCGATGTTTTCCAGCGCCGCCGTCGGTCCGGCGATACCGGCGCAGTTGATCAGCACCGACAGCCCGCCGAGATGGCCGAGAGCATCGTCGAACAACTGGGCGACGCTGTCTTCATCGGCGACATTGGCGACACTGGCCGTCAGGTTGGGCCTGTCTTCGACGGCTTCGATGTTCAGGTCGGCAATGTGAACTTGCGCCCCGTCGGCCAGGAACGCCTCCGCGATCGCCCGGCCGATGCCGGAAGCCCCGGCGGTGACAATGACCTTGTGTCCCATGCTCAGCCCCTCTTGATGCCGATCCGCCGCCCCGCCTGTTCCGGCTTGGGCAAGTGGGCGTGGGCGTCGGCCACCGCCTGGGCGGCCTGACGGATGGTGGGCGGCATGGCCGTGGCCCGGCCCGCGTTCATGTCCACGTAAAGGATCATCTGCTCGGCGGTGCACAGCAGGTCGCCGGTTTCCTCGTTGTGCATGGCGAAGAACACGTGCAGGCGCTTGTCGTCGCAATCAAGGACCTGGGCGGTGACCACCAACGGATCGCCCGCCGCCGCCTCGCGCAGGTGGTTGAGGTGGGTTTCGGCGGTGTAGAGGGAATAGCCTTCCTCACGGTTGGCGTCGTCGTTGCCGATATAGCGGTAAAGCGCGTCGGCGGCCCAGCCGATGGCCAGCAGGTAGGCGGACTCGGTCATGTGCCGGTTGTAGTCCACCCACTCGGGCAGAACCGGCGTGCGGTATTGTGACAGCGGCGCCGGAACGGTATCGCCGGGGCCCCACTTGGCCATGGTTTGCGCCTGGGCGACGCGGCGGTTTTCGTTTTCATGGAAGACCCGTCCCGCGCCCACATCGAAGGAACGCAAGGCCTGCATGATGGCGATCAGGCAGTTGTCGCGCAGGCGCTCCAGTTCCTTGACCGTCTTGCCTTCCGCCTGCTCTTCGGTGCCCTCGACCATCTTGTCGATCAGTTCGTCGGTCAGTTCCGGGGCTTCCAGCTTGGTCCACGGTAGTTTCAGGGCCGGGCCGAACTGCTTCAAAAAGTGCCGCATGCCCTGGTCGCCGCCGGCCAGATAAAAGGCCAGATTGGTGCCCATCATGGCCCAGCGCAGGCCGGGGCCGTAGCGGATGCTGTCGTCCAGGTCGCCGGTGCTGGCGTAGCCTTCGTTGATGATGTGCAGGTTTTCCCGCCACAGCGCCTCCTGCAGGCGGTCCGACAGGAAACCCTCGACCTCCTTCTTCAGGCGCAGGGGCTTCATGCTCATGGCGGTGTAGAAGTCCGTCGCCCTGTCCAGGGCCGCCTCGCCGGTCCGTTCGCCGCCGACGATTTCGACCAGCGGCAGCAAATAGACCGGATTGAACGGGTGGCCGACCAGGACCCGTTCCGGGTGTTCGCATTGGGACTGAAAGTCCGTCGGCAGCAGACCCGACGTGGACGAGGCGATCAGCGTTTCCGGCCGGGCGGCCCGGTCCAGGTCCCGATGAAGGCTGGTTTTGAGCTCAAGGATTTCAGGGGCGGATTCCTGAATGAAATCAGATGCCTTCGCCATTTCTTCAAGGGAGTTCGTGAAGTGTAGTCGGGAGAGGTCGGCGCCCGGGAATAGCCCGACCTTGGACAGGGCGGGCCAGGCGTTTTCCACTGCCGCCCGCAGCTTTTCCTCGGCCCCCGGCGCCGGGTCCCAGGCGACCACGTCCAGTCCGTGGGCGAGGAAGCGGGCGGCCCAGCCGGCGCCGATGACCCCGGTTCCGACGATGCCGGCGGTCTTGATTCCGTGCATGGTCAGACCCCCAGCGTCTTGCGGGCTTCCGCCGCCGTGGCGACGGTGGAGCCCATCAGTTCGAGAAGGCTCTTCGCCCGTTCCACCAGTTGCGCGTTGCTGGCGAAGACGCCTTTTTCCAGATACAGATTGTCCTCCAGGCCGACCCGGACGTTACCGCCCAGCAGGGCCGCTTGGGCGACCATGGGCATCTGCCCCCGGCTGATGCCGAAACCGGCCCACAGGGCCCCCTCGGGCAACAGGTCGACCATGGTTTTCATGGTCGTGGTGTTGGCCTCCGCCCCATAGGGGATGCCGAGGCAGAGCTGGAACAGGGGCGGGGAGTCGATCAGGCCTTCACTGATAAGCTGCTTGGCCAGCCACAGGTGGCCCAGTTCGAAAACCTCGATCTCCGGCTTCACGCCCAATTCCTGGATGCGTTTCGCCGTCGCCCGCAGCAGCGGGGCGGTGTTGATCATCAACAGGTTGCTGTCGCCGAAGTTCATGGTGCCGCAGTCGAGGGTGCAGATTTCCGGCTTCAGTTCCTCCACATGGGCCAGGCGCTCCAGGGCCGGGGCCAGGTCGCTTTCCTCCATGACGAACTGGCCGGGGTTTTCCGGCGGCCCAAGGGTCAGGTCGCCGCCCATGCCGGCGGTCAGGTTGATGATGACATCGACGCCGGAGTCGCGGATGCGCTCGACGGTTTCGCGGAACAGGGCCGGGTCGCGGCTGCCCCGGCCGGTTTCCGGGTCGCGCACATGCAGGTGGACGACGGCGGCCCCGGCCTTGGCCGCCCCGATGGCCGAATTGGCGATCTGCTCGGGAGTTACCGGTAATTCCGGATGTCTGCCGTAGGTGTCGCCGGAACCGGTGACGGCGCAGGTGATGATGACGTTCTTATTCATGGTCAGACGGGCCTCCCCAAGCGTTGATGAATTCAGCTTGAAGATGATCCATTTGACTAGGTAGTATTTATGATATTTCGAACGATAATTTTGATATTTCGTCAACCTCGAGGAAAAGCGCGCCATGTTCCGCCCGTTGCCCGCCGACCGGTTGCAGGAAATCGGCTTTTTGCTGTTGCCCCGTTTTTCCATGATGGCCCTGTCGGCCATGATCGAGCCCCTGCGCATGGCCAACACCCAGGCGGAAAGGCCCTTGTACGAGTGGACACTGCTGTCCCTCGATGGCCGTCCCGTGGTCGCCAGCAACGACATGACCACCGCCGTCGATCACGCCATGGAAGACGCCCCGGACCTGGCCGCCGTCACCGTGGTCAGCAGTTATGATCCCGAGCACATGACCGGAACGCCGGTGCTCAATTGGCTCAGGCGGCGGGCCGTGTTCGGGGCCGCCATGGGGGCGGTGGACACGGGCAGCCATCTTCTCGCCAGCGCCGGGTTGCTGGACGGCTACCGCGCCACCATCCACTGGGAAATCCTCGACCGCTTCGCCGAACAGTTCCCCCGGGTCGAGGTGACGCGGGATATCTTCGTCGTCGACGGCGAGCGTTTCACCTGCGCCGGGGCGACGGCGGGGCTGGATATGTCCCTCAACCTGATCCGCGCCCAACACGGGCACGAACTGGCGGCGCTGGTCGCCGACGAGTTTATCTATCACCGCATTCGCTAGGCCGACGCCGAACAGCGCATGCCCCTTCGCCAGCGCCTGCAGGTCTCAAATCCCCGGCTGATCCGGGCGATCGAGGTGATGGAGGAAAATCTGTCCGAGCCGATTTCGACGAAGGGCGTCGCCGACCGGGTCGGGATTTCCGTCAAGGCCCTGGAGCGGTTGTTCCATCACTGGCTGAAAACCACGCCCGGCGCCCATTACCGGCGGCTCAGGCTGGAGCGGGCGCGGCGCATGCTGCAACTGACCGACCTGCCGGTGATCGACGTCGCCGTGGAGTGCGGGTTTTCCTCCGCCGGGTATTTTTCCAGCGCCTACAAGGCCCGCTTCGGCCGTCCCCCCAGGGAAGACCGGGTGGCTTGGCGCTCTACCCGGACCTGACCCTAACGTAGGTTCCGGGGGCGTCGCACAGGGAGGAACCGAGTATGCGGGGCGGTTGGGTTTTGGCTCCGGCCCGTTTGCCGATCCAGTCCGCCCAATGGGGCCACCAGGAGCCGTCGTGATGGCTGGCGCCGTCGAGCCAGGCCTCGGGTCCGTCATCGATCTCGCCGCCCTCCCAGTAGCCGTATTTGCCCTTGGCCGGTGGGTTGACCACGCCGGCGATATGGCCGGAGGCGGCGAGAACGAAGGATACCTCGCCGTCGTAGAGACCCGCAGCCTTGTAGGTGGAGCGCCAGGGGGCGATGTGATCGTCCTCCGTGGCGAGGACATATGTGGGGACGCGGATGGCGGTCAAATCCACGGGCACGCCCAGCAGTTCCAGGCCGCCGGGCCGGGACAACTTGTTTTCCAGATACATCTCGCGCAGGTAGAAGCCGTGCATGGCCGCCGGCATGCGCGTCGAGTCGGCGTTCCAATACAACAGGTCGAAGGGGAAGGGGGACTTGCCCAGAAGGTAGTTGTTGATGACGAAGGACCAGATCAGGTCGTTTTCCCGCAGCATGTTGAAGGTGGCGGCCATGTCCGCCCCGTCCAGATAGCCGCGCGCGGTCATTCTTTTTTCCAGCTTCGCCAGTTGCCGCTCGTCGATGAACACCCCCAGGTCGCCGGGGTCGGCAAAATCCACCAGGGTGGTCAGGAAGGTCGCCGAATGAATTCGCTCGTCGCCGGTGGCGGCCATGTAGCCCAGGGTGGCGGCCAGCAGGGTGCCGCCGAGACAATACCCCATGGCGTTGCAGCGGGTCTCGCCGGTGGCCCGTCCGATGGCGTCCAGGCCGTCGAGAAGCCCTTCCCGGGCGTAGTCGTCGAAGGTCTTGCCGGCCAACCGGGCGTCTGGGTTGACCCAGGAGGTGACGAAGACCGTGTGCCCCTGGTCGACGGCCCATTTGATCAGGGAATTTTCCGGCTTCAGGTCGAGAACGTAATACTTGTTGATCCACGGGGTGACGATCAGCAGGGGAATCTCGAACACCTGTTCCGTCGTCGGCGCATACTGGATCAATTCCAGCAACTCGTTGCGGAAGACCACATTTCCCGGCGTGGCGGCGATGTTGTCGCCCAGCCGGAAGGCGTTTTCATCGGTCATGGCGATGCGGAAGCGGTCCTTGCTGTTCTCCATGTCTCGCAGCAGGTTTTCCAGCCCCCTGACCAGGTTTTCACCGCCGCTGTCCAACGTCTCGCGCAGCACCTGCGGGTTGGTGGCGATGAAGTTTTCCGGCGACAGGGCGTTGACGAACTGGCGGGTGAAGAATTGCACCTTGCGGGCGGTTCTCTCGTCCAGACCCTCCACCTCCCTGACCGTGGCAAGGATGTGTTCGGCGCTCAGCAGATAGCATTGCTTGATGAAATGGAAGACGTCGTTGTCGGTCCAGGCCGGATCGCGAAAGCGCCGGTCGTCGGCGGCCTGTTCGATCTCGAAGGTTCGTTCGCCGCCCATCATGCCGTTCAGGGCCGAGGACCAGAGGTCGAACTGGCGGCCCCAAAAAGAGGCCTGGCTTTCCGCCATGGCGGCGGGATCGCTGACCGCTTTCGACAGGAATTGAAGGAAGGGATTGAAGTCGAGTGAGGCCTCGAGGGCCGTTCCGGCGCTCCCTTGCCGGACCAGATAATCGGCCATAACCCGCTGAAACCGAAGCATTAACTCGGCCCCCATCGGCGCGGGCGGCGTTTCGTCGCCGGTCGGGGGCGGGGCCTTTTCGTCCGTCGTCATGAGTTATCGCACCGAATCAAAACTCTACAGCAAAAAAGGTATCGGATTCCCGACTTTCATGCCATGATTGCCCGAGGGACTGTACTTGCCTGCAAGCTGTTGATAAAAAGGCGGGAAAATCAGCCGGATCGCCAGTATAGCCGTAACGGGTCCTTAAGCAAATGCGGCTATCTTCGGGGTCCGTGACGGCACTGAATCATGCAGAGAGGACGAAGAGAGTCGATGAGCAACAAAGTGGATCGCCCGGTCAACGTATTGGTTGAAACAAGGATCTTACGTCGCCCACTCATGCTCGGCGCCGTGTTCGTCATGCTCGGCGGTGTCGCCGGCTGCTCGTCGGTCCCCGATGCCGTCAACCCCGCGGAATGGTACAAGAGCACGGTCGATTTCTTCGCCGGGGAGGAAGGCGAAGAGCAGGCCGAGGCCACGACGGAACAGCAGCAGGCGGTTCCCGGCGAGGACAAGCCGTTCCCCAACCTGTCGTCCGTGCCGTCCCGTCCTGTGACGCCGGTTCAAAACGGCCTGGTCGCCGATACGGAGAACCGTAAATACGCCAAACCCATCGCCCGGCAGGGCGAGGCGACGGAAATGCTGGCGGCGCAACCGCCCGCGCCGCCTCCGGCGCCGTCTCCGGAACCGGCCAAGGCGCCCACGGTCGTCGCTGCCCCGACGCAGCCCAAGCCGCCCGCCATGCCGGTCCAGCAGGTCGCCCAGGCTCCGGCACCGGCTGAACCGCTGAATATCCAGGCCATCAAGCCCAAGGAGATCATCCTGACCCCGCCCGCCTCGGCGCAGGGGCTGCCCGCCAACGCCATGCGGCCTTTTGCCGAAGACCAGTATTCGACGGTTGTGATCTCCTCCAACGGCGTGGTTGCCGGTGGCACGTCCGCCGCTTTCGCCCCGCAATCGGTACAACCGGCGGCGGTCAAGAAACCCTTGCAGGCCGCGGCCGGGGGGGCGGTCATGCCCATGGGCAAGGGCAGGATCGAAGGCACCAAGATCGCCACCATCCTGTTCGGCAACGGCTCGTCCGGCCTGAACGCCCACGACCGCAGAATCCTCAAGGAAGTGGTCAAGCTGCATCAGCGCCAGGGCGGCAAGGTCACGGTCGTCGGCCATGCCTCCAGCCGCACCCGCGACATGGACTCGGTGCGCCACAAGATGGTCAACTACCGCCTGTCGGTGAACCGCGCCGAACGCATCGCCGCGCAGTTGCGCCGCTACGGCATGAACCCGGACGCCCTCGTCGTCGATGCCCGCTCCGACACCATGCCGCTTTATTACGAGACCATGCCGTCAGGTGAAGCGGGCAACCGCCGCGCCGAAATCTACTTTCAGAACTGATCCCGGGACGCCGCCCGTGGGATACTCATCGTACTTTCAGGGTGCGACGTTTCACGTTTTTGCATGGATGCGATAAAAAGAATGGAAAAGGATTTTCACAGGATCAGGCGTCTGCCGCCCTATGTCTTCGCCGAGGTCAACGCCATGAAGGCCCGGGCCCGGGCCGCCGGCGAGGACATCATCGATTTCGGCATGGGCAATCCGGATCAGCCGACGCCGCAACACATCGTCGACAAGCTGACCGAAACCGTGCAGGACCCGCGCACCCACCGCTATTCCAACTCGCGGGGCATCCCCGGGCTGCGCAAGGCGGTTTCCGCCTACTACGAGCGCCGCTTCGGCGTTTCCATTGACCCGGACAGCGAAACCATCGTCACCCTGGGCTCCAAGGAAGGTCTCGCCAATCTGGCTTCCGCCATCACCTCTCCCGGCGACGTGATTTTGGTTCCCAACCCCAGTTATCCGATCCACCCGTTCGGATTCATCATCGCCGGGGCCGCCGTGCGCAACGTGCCGGTGACACCGGACCAGGGCTTCATGGACGCCCTGGAGCGCGCCGTCGCCCACAGCGTCCCCAAGCCGACGGCGTTGGTTCTCAATTTCCCCAACAACCCGACGGCGGAACTGGTCGATCTGGACTTCTACGCCCAGGTCGTCGATTTCTGCCGCCATCATGAAATCTGGATTTTGTCGGACCTGGCCTATGCGGAAATCTATTTCGACGACAACCCGCCGCCGTCCATCCTGCAGGTTCCGGGGGCGCGGGACATCGCCATCGAATTCACCTCCATGAGCAAGACCTACAACATGCCCGGCTGGCGCATCGGTTTCGCCAGCGGCAACAAGACCCTCGTCGGGGCGCTGACCCGGATCAAGTCCTATCTGGATTACGGCGCCTTCACCCCGGTCCAGGTCGCCGCCGCCGCCGCCCTCAACGGGCCGCAGGACTGCGTCGATGACATCCGCGCCCTCTACAAGGAGCGCCGGGACGTACTGATCAACGGTCTCGACGCCGCCGGATGGCAGGTGCCGTCGCCGCCCGCCACCATGTTCGCCTGGGCCCCGATCCCGCCCGCCTTCCGGCATCTGGGGTCCATGGAATTTTCCAAGCTGCTGCTGCGCGAGGCGCAGGCCGCCGTCGCGCCGGGCATCGGCTTCGGCGAGCACGGCGACGAACATGTCCGCATCGGGCTGGTGGAAAACGTCCACCGCACCCGTCAGGCCCTTCGCAACATCAAATCGTTCCTGGGGAACTACGACAAGGTTCTCGAGGAAGCGGAGCAACAGGCCGCCCATCGTTGACGGCTATATCAGGATAAGAAGACCCATGAACAGCCCCCTGAAAATCGCCGTCGCCGGCCTTGGAACCGTCGGCGCGGGCCTTGTCAAACTGTTGACGCAACACGGCGGCCTGCTCGAACGGCGCTGCGGCAAGCCACTGGTCATCACCGCCGTTTCGGCCCGGGATGCGAACAAGGACCGGGGCGTCTCCCTGGACGGATACGCCTTTTTCGCCGACGCCGCCGAAATGGCCGCCAATGCGGATTGCGACGTCGTCGTCGAACTGATCGGCGGCGCCGACGGCATCGCCAAGGATACGGTCGAGGCGGCCATCGCCGCCGGACGCCACGTGGTCACCGCCAACAAGGCGTTGATCGCCCATCACGGCACGGACCTGGCGAAACGGGCGGAAGCGGCCGGGGTGACCCTGGCCTACGAGGCCGCCGTCGCCGGTGGCATACCCATCATCAAGGCCTTGAGGGAAGGGCTGGCCGGCAACGGCGTCTCCTCCATCCAGGGCATTCTCAACGGCACCTGCAATTACATCCTCAGCCGCATGCGCGACGAGGGCCTGGAATTCGACGAAGTGCTGGAGGACGCCCAGCGTCTCGGCTATGCGGAGGCGGACCCCAGCTTCGACATCGACGGCGTCGACGCCGCCCACAAGCTGGCGATTCTGGCGTCCCTCGCCTTTGGCCGGGAAGTGGACTTCGACTCCGTTCACATCGAAGGCATCCGCCGCATCAGCCAGAAGGATATCCGCTTCGCCGAGCAACTGGGGTACCGCATCAAGCTTCTCGGCATCGCCTCGGAGACGGAACACGGCGTCGAGCAGCGGGTCCATCCCTGCCTGGTTCCCCTGCATGCGCCCATCGCCGTCGTCGAGGGGGTGTTCAACGCCGTCGTCGCGCAGGGGGATTTCGTCGATACCCTGATGATGGAAGGGCGCGGGGCCGGCGAGGGGCCGACCGCTTCCGCCGTCGCCGCCGACCTGACGGACATCGCCCGCGGCATCGCCGTGCCCGCCTTCGGCATCGCCGCCGCCGATTTGAAACCCGCCGACACCGCCTCCATGGACCGCCACCGGGGAGCCTATTACGTCCGCCTGATGGTCGTTGACAGGCCGGGCATTTTCGCCGACGTGGCGACGGCGCTGCGCGATCACCAGGTTTCCATGGAATCCATCCTGCAGCAGGGGCGCGCCCCGGGCGAAGCGGTGCCGGTGATCCTGACCCTGCATGAAACGCAAGAAGACCGGGCCTCGAAGGTCATCAAGGCCATCGCCGCCCTCGACGGCGTGCTGGAAGAGCCGGTGATGATCCGCATCGAGAACCAATAGGGGGAAGGGCGGAGATGTCTGTTCCCAGAAGCCAGGGCCGCAACCTCGCCATGGAAACCGTGCGGGTGACCGAGGCCGCTGCCCGCGCCGCCAGCCACTGGATGGGCCGGGGCGACGAGGAATCCGCCGACCGCGCCGCCGTCGACGCCATGGAGGAGGCCCTGAAAACCCTCTCCATCGACGGCACGGTCCGCATCGGCGAGGACGGCTCCAACGGCGAGGCGAAACTGGTCGTCGGCGACAAGGTCGGCAACGGGGACGGCCCCGCCGTCGATGTCGCCCTGATGCCTGTCGAGGGGCGCACCATTGTCGCCAAGGGCGAGGCAAACGGACTGTCCGTGGTCGCCATGGCGGAAGGAGGAGAATTCCTCAATGTTCCCGACCTGTACATGGAGAAAATCGCCGTCGGCGGCGGATTGCCCGACGGCGTGGTCGATCTGGACAGGGAACCGGCGGAAAACCTGATGGCCTTGAGCGAGGCCAAGAAGGTGCCCGTCAGCGATCTGGTGGTTTGCATCCTCGACCGGCCCCGTCATGGCGAGTTGATCGCCAAGATCAGGGAAGCCGGGGCCCGCATCATGCTGATCGTCGATGGCGACGTGTCCGGCGTCGTCGCCACCGCCTGGCCGAAAAGCGGCATCGACCTGTACTGCGGCATCGGCGGCGCCCCGCAGGGAGTTCTCGCCGCCGCCGCCCTGGCCTGTGTCGGCGGTCAGATGCAGGGCCGGTTGGTGCTGCGGGACGGCCGGGACCGGCTAAAAGCGGAAGAGGCGGGCATCACCGACCCGGCGCGGAAGCTTTCCATCGCCGAGATGGCCTCCGGCGACATCACGTTCGCCGCCACGGGGGTGACATCCGGCGCCCTGCTGAACGGCATTCAGAAGATCGGCGACATTTCCGTCACCCAGTCCCTTGTCGTCCGTTCGAAGACGGGAACCCTGCGCTACGTCGACGGCTATCATCAGTTCGGCCGCCGCCGCTCCAATGACTGAAAACCCGGGGGCGGCCTTTCTCGGCGTCGAGAAGTCCCTGACGGGGAAGCGCTGGCAGGCCCGACCCTGTGACGACAGGGCCGCCATGATGCTGTCGCAACGGCTCGGCGTCGCCGACATCGTCGGCCGGGTCCTGGTGTCCCGTGGCGTCGGTATCGACGAGGCGGCTCTTTTCCTTGAGCCGACTCTGAAAGATCTATTGCCCGACCCGGGCCACCTGCGCGACATGGACAGTGCCGCCGAACGCTTGGCCAGCGCCGTCATGCAAGGGGAGCGCATCGCCGTCTTCGGCGATTACGACGTGGACGGGGCGACGTCGTCGGCCCTGCTGAAGCGTTTTTTCAGCCATTTGGGGACTGACTGCCGGGTGGTCATCCCTGACCGCATAAAGGACGGTTACGGCCCCAATGCCCCGGCCTTGCTGAAATTGCGCCGAGAGGGGGTGTCGCTGGTCGTCACCGTCGATTGCGGCACCACCGCCTTCGCCCCGCTCGAGGAAGCGGCGGCGGCGGGCCTCGACGTCATTGTCGTCGATCACCATGAGGCCGAGCCGTCATTGCCTCCCGCGACGGCGGTGATCAATCCCAACCGTCTCGACGACGACAGCCCGCACGGCCAGTTGGCCGCCGTCGGCGTCGCCTTCCTGCTGGCCGTCGCCGTCAACCGAAGCCTGCGCCAGGCCGGCTGGTACAGTCAACGCCCGCAGCCGCAGTTGTTGAACTGGCTGGACCTGGTGGCGCTGGGCACGGTCTGCGACGTGGTTCCGCTGACCGGCGTCAACCGGGCCCTGGTGACCCAGGGACTGAAGGTGATGGCGGGCCGTTCCAACCCCGGATTAAGGGCCCTGGCCGATGCCGCCGGGATCGACGAACCGCCCGGGGCCTATCATGCCGGATTCGTCCTCGGCCCCCGGATCAACGCCGGTGGACGGGTGGGGGAGGCGGGTCTGGGCGCCCGCCTGCTCAGTTCCGACGACAACACCGAGGCCGCCGAAATCGCCGCCCGCCTGGACGCCTTCAACAAGGAACGTCAGGACATCGAGAAAGCGGTGCTGGAGGAAGCCGAAGCGCAGGCCGAGACGGCGGCGGAGGGTTCCGCCATTGTCGTCGCCGCCGGCGAGGGCTGGCATCCCGGCGTCGTCGGCATCGTCGCCAGCCGCCTGAAGGAACGCTTCGACCGGCCGTCCCTGGTCGTCGCCCTCAACGACGGCATCGGCACCGGGTCGGGACGTTCCGTGCCAGGCGTGGACCTGGGCGGGGCGGTGATCGCCGCCCGTCAGGCGGGGATCATCGAAAAGGGCGGCGGGCACGCCATGGCGGCGGGGTTGACCGTGGACGCGGACCGGCTGGAAGACCTGAAACGTTTTCTCAACGACCGCCTGGCCGATGTCATGGCCGGCAGGCCCGCCGTGCCCGGCCTGTCCATGGACGGGGCGGTGAAGGTTTCGGGGGTCACCCTGTCGCTGGCGGAGACCCTGGCCAGGGTCGGCCCCTTCGGTTCCGGAAACGCCGAACCCCGCTTCGCCGTCAGCAAGGCCCGCATCGCCCACGCCGACCCGGTGGGCCGGGACCAGAGCCATCTCAGGCTCTCCCTGACCGACGAGACCGGCAGGCGGCTCAACGCCATCGCCTTCCGCGCCGTCGACACCGACATGGGCCAGGCCCTGATCCACCACGGCGGCGCACCCTTCCACATCGCCGGAAAAATCCGCGTCAACACCTGGCAGGGCCGCAGCTCCGCCCAATTGCTGGTCGACGACGCGGCGGCGGTGTGGTGAGCCCATGATCCGATAACCTGGACAATCCGGCGCCCTTCCTATACCCTTAATGAGCGTGTATTGATCGGAAATCAATTCTGTTGAGGTGTATCATGCGCCTTGTTTCATTGTTATCGGCGTTCTTTCTCATCGGCTGTTCTTCAAACGGTATCGAGACAAAGCAGGTGAGCGAGTTTGAGAAGCTGAAGACCTTTTGCCGGATCAACTACTGCAGCGCAACGCCGATCGCCGTGGCGGTCCTGGGCGGGAAACAGGAACTGAAAAGTTACGAATTCGCCGGCTGGGTCCGCTACGATCCGAGAATAGAGATGAACCGGCTGCAAACTCTGGAGATCCTGGACCGGGACCGACAGCCCGTTTGTCAGGGAGGCTTCGTCTGGAAGGGGTGGTCCCGGAGCAGTGTGGCAAGATTGAACTGCTTCGCCGACGCCAGGCATGGCAAGGGCGTCTTCCGCTCGCACGGCAGACAGAAGGAGGGACCCTATAAAGGCAAGGGGACCGGAACCGGGGTTTTCCATATGGAGAACGGCCTGTTGATGATGTTCGCCTATGGCATTCTGCCGGAGGAAGCGAAAAACGGCGATTTTCGCAAGATATGGCTGAAATACGGTGGCGATAAGCTCGACCTGCCAAAGGTCCGGCTGAAAAGAATTGAGAAGCCGCCGATCCTGAAACCGACGGAATTCCGAACCGCCGGTAAACGCCCATCTCTCCCCACGTTTGTATCTGTAATTGGGGGGAAGGCCTGATCGTCACGCCATTCCCGCGGGAAGTTGCTTGGCGTGGCCCCACTGTCTGGGAGATAGCCCGTACAAACGTTTGAACTCCCGGCTGAATTGAGAGGAACTGACGTAGCCCACTTCCATGGCCGCTTCGTTTACCGTCATTCCTCCGGCGATTTTCATGGCAGCGCTGTTGAGCCGCATGGACTTCACAAACTGGATGGGCGACAGGGTTGTCGCCTGCTTGAACTTACGGTGGAACACGGCGCGGCTCATCCCCACCTGTGCGGCCGTATCTTCGATAGTGACCGCTTTATCGAGGCGGGAAGACATATACTCGATTGCCCGGGCGATTTCATTGCCCACGCCGAACGCGCGTTTTGCGGTCTCCCCGGACTCGCCGTTCAATACGGCATAATACAGCTCCCGCAACCGGCCGTCCCCCAGCACCGCCGTATCCGTCGGGCTGTCCCCCAGTTGCAGCAGCCGCAACAGCGCCTCGGTGAAGGCGTCGTCCCATCGGGCGAGGGCTAGGCCCTGCGGAACCGGACCGGCCTTGGGTCCTCGGATGGCGCCGGTGGCCCTTTCCATCTCAATCGCCAGTTCGGTCATTGTGCGCGTGTCCAGCGAGATCAACGCACCCAGGAGGGGGTTGTCCGGTGAAGCTTTCGGAGACCCTGCCTCCACCGGCATGGATATGGGGCAACACATGTACCGGCGACTGTCGTATTCATATCTCTCGCCATCCAATATGGCTTCCTTGGACCCGTTGACGATGGCCACGACGCAGGGTTCGTACACCGCTGGGGCGCAGCGAACCGGATCGGCAACCCGGAAGAGCCGCACTCCCTTCACACCGCTCTCGATGATGCCGGGCTCGCCGAGCCGCCTCTCGATAAGGAGTTTGATCTGTTGTTTGCTCATGCAGTTCATGTAACACCGAAAAACACCTGACACAACAGCATTGATACAAATAGGCATCTATTAGAGAGTAAATCGCCTATTTTTATAAAATAATGAGCCATATTGTTGTTTTAGGTGGGGGCGGCGCTTGTTGCTCTATCAACCGACAACAACTGAAAGGACCATTGAAATGAAAAACGGAACATTCGGACCGACGGGCTGGACGCCGGAGCGGCTCGGTTCTCTTGCGGGCAAGACGTATATCATCACCGGCGCAAACGCCGGGACGGGATTTCAGGCGGCACGGACGCTCCTGAGCAAGGGCGCCAGGGTGGTGATGTTGAACCGGTCGCCCGAAAAGTCGGAAACCGCTGTCGGCGTGCTGAAAGAGGAATTCGGGTCGAGCGCTGACGTGAGTTTCGTTCGCATGGACCTCGCCTCACTCGCCAGCGTGCGCGAAGCCGCCGAGGATGTCCTGAAATCGGTCCGTCGGATCGACGCGCTCATCTGCAACGCCGCCATCGCGCAGGTGCCCACCCAGAAGCTCACCGTGGACGG
>CAYFOJ010000008.1:0-136639 GCA_964344645.1 uncultured Thalassospiraceae bacterium | reverse complement strand
GACGTCTTCGCCCCGCCCCGCGAGGACTACAAAAAACCCGGCTCCGGCTTCGCCGGGGCGGATCAGAAGTAGGGTGGTTCGATGCCTTCGGCGGCGAAGGCCCGCTCGACGGCGCCCCGCCGGGCGGTTGCGTCGAGGGCCGCCTTGAGGGCCGCCATGGACCCGGGGGGCGTCTTCAGGGGGCGGCCCCAACGGGCCACCATCAGCAGGTAGTAGTCGGCGGCGCTGAAGGCGTCGCCGAGCAGGCAGGGGCCGTTTTCGGCCAGATGCCGGTCGACGGTCCGGTAAAAGCCGGTCAGGCGGTTCTCGGCCGCCCGTTTCACCGTCTCCGGGTCGCCGCCGTCGGTGTAACGCTCGGGGTAATAATACATCAGCACATCCGGCTGAATGGTGTTGGTCAGGAACATCAGCCACTTGTAGAAATGCGCCCGCTCCGGCGTGCCCGGGGCCGGGGCCAGCCCGCCTTGCGGATGGGTATCGACCAGATGCAGGCAAATCGCCGCCGATTCATAGAGCACCAGGCCGCCGTCGACCATCACCGGGATGCGCCCGAAGGGGTTCATTTTCAGGTATGCCTCCGACTTCTGGGCGTTGGCGGGGCGGTCGACGGGAATCAGCCGGTAATCGGCGCCCACGTCCTGGAGAATGAAGTGGGGGGCCAGGTTGGCGTTGCCGGGGTAGTAGTGCAGCTCGATCATGACCGGGACTGCTCATCCCCGCCGCCGGGGCGGATGGCGTCGATGCCGGCGCCGGGGAAGGTGTCGAGCACCGCCTTGACCAGGGGGTGTTCGGAAAGCCGGACCCGTTCGGCGGCGGCTTCGGCGTCCCATTGCTGCTGCAGGGTCGGCTCGCCGGCCTCGTTGGAAACGGTGACCACCCACCGCCGCGCCGTGTTCTCGCTCAGGAACTTGGCCATTTCGTAGGGCAGTTCCCGGTTGGCGTGTTCGCCCAGGGCGACCTCGATCAGGCCCGGCTCGAAACGCACCAGATGGACGTTGTTGATGATGTTGGCGCGCAGGATGGCCTCCCGCTTGGCCTCGGCCAGTTGCGCCACCTGGGCCAGGCTCCGGGGGGCGTCGTCCTCGACCGGCTGGGGGGCGGTTTGCAGGGACGGTGTGGCCTCGCCGCCCGACGCCAGGGCCGCCCGGGGCGGTGGCGGCGCGGACGGGGGCGGGGTTTGCGGGGCCGGGGCCGGGGCGGCGGACGGGGTTCCGTTCTGCATGGCTTTCAGGGCGTCGGCCGGGGTCGGCAAGTCGGCGGCGTAGGCGAGGCGCACCAGCACCATTTCTGCGGCCTGTACCGGCGACGGCGCGCCGCGCACTTCCGCCAGGCCCTTCAGCAGCATCTGCCAGGCGCGGGCGATGGCGGCCATGGTCAGTTTCTCGGCCATGTCCCGGCCGCTGACCCGTTCGATCTCGGCCACTCCCGGGTCGTCGGCAGCGCCGGCGACGATCTTGATGCGGGTCAGCCAATGGGTGATGTCAAGCAGGTCCTCGATCACCGTCGCCGGGTCCGCCCCTTCCCGGTAGAGCAGGGCGAAACGCTCCAGGGCCGGGGCGATCTCGCCTTTCAGCACCTGTTCCAGCAGCCGGAAAGTCTGTGAGCGGTCGGCCAGGCCCAGCATCTCGCGGATGCGGACCTCGTCGATCTCGCCGGAGCCGTGGGCGATGGCCTGGTCGAGCAGGCTGAGGCCGTCGCGCACGGAGCCGTCGGCGGCGCGGGCGATCAGGGCCAGGGCGCCGTCGCTCACCCGCGCCCCTTCCCTTTCGGCCAGTCCCTTGAAATGGGCGGCCAGGGTTTCCGCATCGACGCGCCTGAGGTCGAAGCGCTGGCAGCGGCTGAGAACGGTGACCGGGATCTTGCGGATTTCCGTCGTCGCGAAAATGAATTTGACGTGTTCCGGCGGCTCTTCCAGGGTCTTCAACAGGGCGTTGAAGGCGTTCTTCGACAGCATGTGCACTTCGTCGATGATGTAGACCTTGTAGCGGGCCGAGGTCGGGCGGTAGCGCACCCCTTCGATGAGCTCGCGGATATCGTCGACGCCGGTGCGGCTGGCCGCGTCCATTTCCAGCACGTCCACGTGGCGGTCCTCGGCGATGGCCCGGCAGTGCTCGCAGACGCCGCAGGGGGACGCCGTCGGCCCGCCCTCGCCGTCCTCGCCGACGCAGTTGAGGACCCGGGCGAGAATGCGGGCGGTGGTCGTCTTGCCGACGCCGCGAACCCCGGTCAGTACGAAGGCATGGGCGAGGCGGCCCGATGCGATGGCGTTGGTCAGGGTGCGGACCAGGGCTTCCTGGCCGATCAGGCTGTCAAAGGACGCGGGGCGGTATTTGCGGGCGAGGACGGTATACTCGCCGGTCTGCTCGGTTTCGGCCTGCTGATCGGTCATGGGGCGCCGGACATCGTGTAAAGGGTGGGAGACCGAATGCCGACCCGAACCAAATCTCGTTACGGCTGCTTCCTTCCGGACCTGACCGGGTTGGCGAGGGGCCCGTCCGGCACCGATCTCCCGGGCGCACTATAACAGCGGACGGGGAGGGTCGGTCAATGGGCAGGGAGGCGATTTACGTGGAAAAGTGGATCGGGGCTTCCAGCCCGGGCCCCGCCGTGACAGGATGGGGCAAGGAAGAGACAGAAGAGACATATGGCTGATTTCACCTACTACGGCGCCAACAGGCTGCACCGGGGGCCGGAACTGTTCCTCGACCCGGCCGTCATGGAAAGCCGCCTGCACGACCGCGCCGCGCGGATTTACCCGGTCTGGCGCAACCGCAACCTGATTCTCGACGGCGACAGCCCGTACGCGGTCGGCCTGACCGGCGATCACGCCCGCGGCCTGCTGGAAATCGCCGGAGAGGTCGCCCTGCTGGGGGTCGAGACCGGGGCCGAAGGAGGGGCGGAGCCGGTGGCCTGTTTCGCCGCCGACGTGTCCGAACACGAACTGCCGGCCCTGACCCCGGTCATGGGCCGGGCGGAATTTCTCGACCTGCGTCAGGTCGGCGTGCTGATGGACCCCCATGACGGCTCCCTGCTGTCCCATGCCCGGGGCCTGCTGTACTGGCACCGCCACAACGGCTTTTGCGGCGATTGCGGCGGACGGACCCGCTCAGCCGAGGCAGGGCGCATGCGCCGTTGCGCCAACGATGCCTGCGGGCGGGACCATTTTCCGCGCACGGACCCGGCGGTGATCATGCTGGTCACCCGGCCGGGGCCGGAAGGCGGGGCCTGCCTGCTGGGCCGCCACCGCAACCTGCCCCCCGGCATCTATTCCACCCTGGCCGGTTTCGTCGATCAGGGGGAAACCCTGGAACAGGCGGTGATGCGCGAGGTATTCGAGGAGACCGGCGTCCGGGTCGAGGACGTGCAGTACCGGGGCTCACAGCCCTGGCCGTTTCCGGCCTCGCTGATGATGGGTTTCCGCGCCCGCGCCGTCAGCGTCGCCATCGATCTCGGCGCCGACGAGTTGGAGGACGCCCGCTGGTTCACCCGCGATCAGGTGCACGGCATGGAAAACCGAGGCATTCGCCTGCCGCGACGGGATTCCATCGCCTTCCAACTGATCGACGAGTGGCTCAAAGAAGGCTGATTGGCCTGATTCAGCCCTGCTCGCGGCGGAACGGGTTGGCCGGGAAGACCCCCAGCACCTTGACCATGGAGGTGAAGAAACGCAGTTCGTCCATGGCGAACTGAACCCTCTTGTCGTCGATATGGCCTTCGATTTCGGCGTAAAACTGGGCGGCGTAGAAATTGCCGTCAACCATATAGCTTTCCAGCTTGGTCATGTTGACGCCGTTGGTGGCGAAGCCGCCCATGGCCTTGTACAGCGCCGCCGGCAGGTTCTTCACCTTGAAGACGAAACTGGTCACCCAGTCGCTGCCGTCATAGCGGGGGAAGTCGGCCTCGCGGGTCATGATCAGGAAGCGGGTGGTGTTGTGGGCGGCGTCCTCGATGTTGGCCCTGAGGGAGTCCAGCCCGTAGATTTTTCCCGCCAGTTCGGAAGCGATGGCGGCGTGGGTGGACTCGCCCCGCTCGGCAATCATTTTCGCCCCGGCGGCGGTGTCGGCGTAGACCACCGGTTCCAGGCCCAGTTCGCGAATCACGTTACGGCACTGGGGCAGGGCGTGGACGTGGGAATGAACGTGGGTCAGATCTTCGATTTTCGCCCCCGGCAGGGCCAGCAGGTGATGGTCGACCCGCTGGAAGTGTTCGCCGATGATATGCAGGTTGGAACCGGGCAGCAGGTGGTGGATGTCGGCGACGCGCCCGGCGACGGAATTGTCGATGGGGATCATGGCCAGCCGGGCCCTGCCGTCGTGGACGGCGGCGAAGGTGTCCTCGAAGGTGTGGCAGGGCAGGGTCTCCATCTCTGGATGGACATTGCGGCAGGCCAGGTCCGAATAGGCGCCCGGGGCCCCCTGGAAGGCGATTTTTTCGGCCGGTTCGGTCATAGTTTTTTCATCCCTCGTTCCTGCTCAACCCCGGGCCAGCATGCGCCGCGCCCGTTCAAGGTCCGCCGGAGTATCGACACCGAGGGGCACCGTGTCAACGAGGGCGGCGTCGATTCGCATGCCCGCCTCGAGCGCGCGAAGCTGCTCCAGCCTTTCGCGCCGTTCCAGGGGGGCGGGCGGCAGGGCGACGAAACGCTCCAGCGCATCGCGGCGGAAGGCGTAGAGGCCGATGTGATGATACAGCGGCCCGTCCCCCGACGGCACCGTGCTGCGGCTGAAATAGAGCGCCCGGGCGATATCCCGGCCCGGGTTCAGGGAGAGAACCGCCTTGACCACGTTCGGATTGTCCTTTTCCTCCTCGCGGCTGATCTCACAAGCCAGGGTGGCGATATGGACCCCCGGGTCGGCCAGGGGGGCGAGCGCCCGGCGCACGGCCCCGGCCTCGATGGTCGGCAGGTCCCCCTGCACGTTGACCACCGCGTCATGACGCCCGTCCGGGTCGATCCGCCCCAGGGCCTCATGCACCCGGTCGGAGCCCGACGGATGGTCGGGCCGGGTCAGCACCGCCTGTCCGCCGGCCTCAACGACGGCGTCGTGGATCTCCTCCTCGGCGCAGGCGACGACGACGGGGCCGACGTCGGCCTCCATGGCCCGGCGCCAGACCTGGACGATCATCGGCAGGCCGCAAATATCGGCCAGGGGCTTGCCCGGCAGCCGGGTCGAGGCCATGCGGGCCGGGATGACGACCACGGGGTTGCGGGGCGGTGTGGGGCGGTTCGGGGTTTCGGTCATGGATTTGTCTTAGGCATCAAGATATCAAGGTTTCGGCTTCGCGCACCATGCAGTATAACCATGGCCGGTTCCGCGAAAAGAAAAAGGATGCGCCGCCGTGAACATGGAATTCGTCAAACACCTAGGTCTTTCCGTCGTCCTGGCCCTGGTCCTGGTCGTCGTCGTCAACGTGATCGGCGATTTCGCCCTCACCCACCGGCCGTTGCTGCCGGAAACATCCGTCGTCGAAGAGGATGAGAACAAACCGGCGAAAAGCGCCGCCGTCGAGGAGGAACCGGAAGCGGCGGAGGAATCCGACGAACCCGGCCTGGCGGCGCGGCTCGCCGCCTATGACCCCGAGGCGGGCAAGAAGGCCTTCCGCAAATGCAAATCCTGCCACACGTCTGGCAAGGACGACGGCAACCGGGTCGGCCCCAATCTGTGGGACGTGGTCGGCCGCGCCAAGGGGACCGTCGAGGGTTTCCGCTATTCCGACGCCATGATCAACAAGGGCGGCGCCTGGACTTACGAGGACCTGGACGCCTTCCTGATCAACCCCAGGACCTTCATCATGGGCACCAAGATGTCGGTCAAGGGCTACAAGGACCCGGCCCTGCGGGCGACCCTGATCGGTTATCTGCGTTCCCTGAGCGACGCCCCGAAGGCGCTGCCCGAATGACCGGACCCTACCCCCGGGAACTGGCCCTGGCCGGGGAACTGGCGGATCTGGCGCGGCCTATCACCCTGTCGCGTTTTCGCCAGCCTCTCGACATCGATGTCAAGGACGACGCCAGCCCGGTCACCGCCGCCGACCGGGAGGCGGAACGGGCCCTGCGCGCGCGCATCGGCGAGCGCTTTCCCGATCACGGCATTCTCGGAGAGGAATTCGGCGCGGAGAACACCGACGCCGAATTCGTCTGGGCCCTGGACCCCATCGACGGCACCAAGTCCTTCATCACCGGCTCGCCCCTGTTCGGCACCTTGATCGCCCTGCTCAGGAACGGACTCCCGGTGCTCGGCGTTATCGACATGCCGGCCCTGGACGAACGCTGGACCGGCTGCGAGGGCATGGCCACCACCTTCAACGGCGAGGCCGTCCGCACCCGTCCCTGCGCCAGCCTGGAGGAAGCCTGGCTGCTGGCCACCTCGCCGCAGATGTTCGAAGAGCACTTTCCGGCCTTCGAGCGGGTTCGCGGGCGCTGCCGCCACGCCATTTACGGCAAGGACTGTTACGCCTACGGCCTGCTCGCCAGCGGCAACTGCGATCTGGTGATCGAGGCCTCCCTGGGGATTTACGATTATTGCGCCCTGGTCCCGGTGGTCACCGGCGCCGGTGGCAGCATGACCGATTGGCGGGGCGAGCCCCTCGGCCTGCAGTCCGACGGCAGGGTCGTCGCCGCCGGAGACCCGGCCCTGGGCGACGCGGCGCGGCAACTCCTGCTTGATAACGACGCGGCGTGACGCCACAATCCCTGCTCTGCGGAATAGGAGCCGACCCATGAAACCCATCGTCCCCGCCCTCCTCGGCGCCGTCCTGCTGGCCTGGCCCATGGTCGCCTCGGCCCAGCCCGGCCACGGCATCGCCATGCACGGCGAGTTGAAATACGGCCCGGACTTCCGGCATTTCGACTACGTCAATCCGGCAGCGCCTAAGGGCGGTGATGTCAAACTGGCGTCGACGGGCAGTTTCGACAGCTTCAACGGCTTCATCGTCAAGGGGGAGTCGGCGGCGGGCATCGGCGGCATCTATGACAGCCTGCTGACCTCCAGCGCCGACGAGGCCTTCAGCGAATACGGCTTGCTGGCGGAAAGCGTCGAGACCCCGGAAGACCGCTCCTGGGTCCAGTTCGTCCTGCGCAAGGAGGCCCGCTGGCACGACGGCGAGCCGGTCACCGCCGATGACGTGATCTGGACCTTCAACACCCTGATCGAAAAGGGACAGCCTTTCTACCGCTACTATTACGCCAGCGTCGAAAAGGCCGACAAGATCGGCGAGCGCACCGTGCGCTTCACCTTCAAGCCCGGCGAAAACCGGGAACTGCCCCTGATCATGGGGCAACTGGCGGTGCTGCCGAAACATTATTGGCAGGGCAAGGATTTTTCCAAGACAACCTTGGAGCCGCCGCTGGGCAGCGGCGCCTATAAAATCGAAAGTTTCGAGGCCGGGCGTTTCGTCAAATACAGCCGGGTCGAGGACTACTGGGGCCGGGACCTGCCCGTCAACGTGGGCCGCAACAATTTCGACAGCATCCGTTACGACTATTACCGGGACGCTACCGTGCAGGTGGAGGCCTTCAAGGCGGGCGAGTTCGATTACCGGGCGGAAAATTCGTCCAAGAACTGGGCCACGTCATACGATTTTCCGGCCCATGAAAAGGGGCTGGTGATCAAGGAGGAGATCAAGCACGACCGGGCCTCGGGCATGCAGGGTTTCATCTTCAACACCCGGCGGGGCAAGTTTTCCGATCCCCGTGTCCGCCAGGCCCTGGCTTACGCCTTCGATTTCGAATGGTCCAACCGCAATCTGTTTTATGGCCAGTACAAGCGTTCGCGCAGTTATTTCGACAACTCGGAACTGGCCGCCACCGGCCTGCCCGACGCCGACGAGCTGGCCGTCCTGGAACCCTACCGGGGGCGCATCCCCGACGCCGTCTTCAACGCCGAATATCAGCCGCCGAAGACCAAGGGGGACGGCCGCATCCGCGCCAATCTGAAACAGGGCGACGCCCTGCTGAAAGAGGCGGGCTGGGTGATCCGGGACGGGAAACGGGTTCACGGGGAAACCGGCGAGGCGCTGGAGTTTGAAATCCTCCTGGTCAGCCCCCTGTTCGAGCGCATCGCCCTGCCGTTCACCAAGAACTTGGCCCGCCTCGGCGTCACCGCCAAAGTCAGGACCGTGGACAGCGCCCAGTACTTGCGGCGGCTGGAGGTGTTCGACTTCGACGTCATCACCTTCGTCTTCGGCCAGTCCCTGTCGCCGGGCAACGAACAGCGGGGCTACTGGAATTCCGACGCGGCGTCCCGGGACGGCAGCCGCAACTTCATCGGCGTCAGTGACCCGGTGGTCGACGAACTGGTGGAAAAGCTCATCGCCGCCCCCGACCGCAAAAGCCTGATCACCCGCAGCAAGGCCCTCGACCGGGTCCTGCAATGGGGCCATTACGTGATCCCCCACTGGCACCTGGACTACGACAGGCTGGTCTACTGGAACAAGTTCAAGCGCCCTTCGGTGACCCCGCTCAAGGGAACCCAGTTCGACACCTGGTGGATCAACCCCGACAGCGCCGAGAAAACCGAACAGGCCAAGCAGGGTCTGAAGGGCGGCTAAACCATGCTCGCCTACGCCCTGCGCCGCCTGTTGCTGATCGTGCCGACCCTGTTCGGCATCATGGTGGTCAATTTCATTATCGTTCAGGCCGCCCCCGGCGGGCCGGTGGAGCAGGCTTTGGCGAAGATCCAGGGCCTGGACGTGGAGGCGACGGCCCGGGTCAGCGGCGCCGGCGGCGGCGAGGCCGGCGGGTCCGCAAAGCCGTCCGGGACGGCGGCGGCGGGTGGCGGGACATCGGGCAAGTACCGGGGGGCGCAGGGGCTGGACCCGGACTTCATCAAGGAAATCGAGCGTCAGTTCGGCTTCGACAAGCCAGCCCACGAGCGCTTCTTCATGATGATGGGCAATTACATCCGCTTCGACTTCGGCGACAGCTTCTTCCGCGACCGCAAGGTGGTCGACCTGGTCATCGACAAGATGCCGGTGTCCATCTCGCTGGGTCTGTGGACGACCCTGCTGGTGTATCTGATCTCCATTCCCCTCGGCGTCGCCAAGGCGGTCCGCGACGGCTCCCGCTTCGATGTCTGGTCCAGCGCCGTCGTCATCGTCGGCAACGCGGTGCCCAGTTTCCTGTTCGCCATCCTGCTCATCGTGCTGTTCGCGGGCGGGCGCTATTTCGACTGGTTCCCCCTGCGCGGGCTGACCTCGGACAACTTCGCCGACCTGTCCACGCTGGGGCAGATCGCCGATTATTTCTGGCATCTGGCCCTGCCCATCCTGTCCATGGTCATCGGCGGCTTCGCCGGCCTGACCATGCTGACGAAGAATTCCTTCCTCGACGAGATCGGCAAGCAATACGTCATCACCGCCCGCTCCAAGGGGCTGACGGAACGGCGCGTCCTCTACGGCCACGTCTTCCGCAACGCCATGCTGATCGTCGTCGCCGGGTTTCCCAGCGCCTTCGTCGGCATTCTGTTCACCGGCGCCCTGCTGACGGAGATCATCTTCTCCCTGGACGGCCTCGGCCTGCTGGGCTTCGAGGCCGCCATCAACCGGGATTATCCGGTGATGTTCGCGACGCTGTACTTCTTCACCCTGCTGGGACTGCTGCTCAATCTGCTGGGCGACCTGATGTACCACGTCATCGATCCGCGCATCGATTTCGAGAAACGGGGGGCCTAGACGCCATGGCCCTGACCCCCCTGACCCGCCGCAGGCTGGCCAACTTCCGCGCCAACAGGCGGGGATTCTGGTCGCTGTGGATCTTCCTCGGCCTGTTCATTCTGAGCCTGTTCGCCGAACTGATCGCCAACGACCGCCCCCTGCTGATCGGCTACGGGGGGGAATTGTATTACCCGGTTTTCGTCGATTATCCGGAAACCGATTTCGGCGGCTTTCTCGAAACGCCGACCGAATACGCCGACCCGGAAGTACGCGAGATGATCGAGGAAAAGGGCTGGATCGTCTGGCCCCTGATCCGGTTCAGCTACGACACGGTGAACTACGAACTGGACGTTCCCGCCCCGGCCCCGCCGTCGGACCTGAACTGGCTCGGCACCGACGACCAGGGCCGCGACGTCGCCGCCCGGCTGATCTACGGCTTTCGCATTTCGGTATTGTTCGGCCTCGCCCTGACCCTGTTCAGTTCCCTCATCGGCATCGCGTCGGGGGCCGTGCAGGGCTATTTCGGCGGCCTGACCGATCTTTTGTTCCAGCGGTTCATCGAAATCTGGTCGGGCCTGCCGACCCTTTATCTGCTGATCATCCTGGCCAGCGTCGTCGAGCCCAATTTCTGGTGGCTGCTGGGACTGATGCTGATGTTCTCCTGGATGGCGCTGGTCGGCGTGGTGCGGGCGGAATTCCTCAGGGCGCGGAATTTCGATTACGTCCGCGCCGCCCGGGCGCTCGGTGTGCGTAACCGGACCATCATGTTCAAGCACATCCTGCCCAACGCCATGGTGGCGACGGTGACCTTCCTGCCGTTTATCTTGAACGGCTCCATCACCACCCTGACGGCGCTGGATTTCCTCGGCTTCGGGCTGCCGCCGGGCTCGCCGTCGCTGGGTGAACTGCTCAATCAGGGCAAGGCCAACCTGCAGGCGCCGTGGCTCGGCCTGACCGCGTTTTTCGTCCTGGCGGTGATGCTGAGCCTGCTGATTTTCGTCGGCGAGGCGGTGCGCGACGCCTTCGACCCCAGGAAGACCTTCAAATGAGCCTGCTGGACATCACAGATCTCGGCGTCTCCTTCGGCGAGGCGGAAGCGGTCCGAAACGCCTCCCTTTCCATCGACAAGGGGGAGACGGCGGCCCTGGTCGGCGAGTCCGGATCGGGCAAGTCGGTGACCGCCCTTTCGGTGATGCGGCTGCTGCCCTATCCCCTGGCCCGCCATCCCGCCGGCTCCATCCGCTTCGCCGGCGAGGAACTGATCGACGCCCCGGAAGCCCGCATGCGCGAGCTGCGCGGCGACCGCATCGCCATGATCTTTCAGGAACCGTTGACCTCGCTGAACCCGCTGCATTCCATCGAAAAGCAAATCAGCGAGGTGCTGTTCGTGCACAAGATGATGAGCCGCGCCCAGGCCCGCGAGCGGGTGGTCGAACTGCTGCACCTGGTCGGCCTGGACGAGGCGGTGGATCGCCTCGACGCCCTGCCGCACCAGTTTTCCGGCGGCCAGCAGCAACGGGTGATGATCGCCATGGCGCTGGCCAACGAGCCGGACCTGCTGATCGCCGACGAACCGACCACCGCCGTCGATGTCACCATTCAGGCCCAGTTGCTGAAGCTTCTCAACGACCTGCGCGACAAACTGGGCATGGCCCTGCTGCTGATCACCCACGACCTGGGGGTGGTGCGGCGCATGGCCGACACGGTGTCGGTGATGAACCGGGGCCGCATCGTCGAACAGGGCCCGGTGGAAGAGGTTTTCGGCGGACCCCGCGACCCCTACACCCGCCGCCTGCTCGCCGCCGAGCCGAAAGGCGCCCCCGAGGCCGCCGACGCAGCCGCGCCCGAGGTGATGAGCGGCGAGGGGGTCAAGGTCTGGTTCCCGGTCAAGAAGGGCCTGATGCGGCGCACGGTGGATCACGTCAAGGCCGTCGACGGCGTCAGCCTGACCGTCAGGCGGGGTCATACCCTGGGGGTCGTCGGAGAATCCGGTTCCGGCAAGAGCACCCTGGCCCGCGCCCTGCTCCGGCTCGAGGGCTGCCAGGGCCGCATCGTCTTCGCCGGTCGGGCCATCGACGACCTCGGCGAGGCGGCGCTGAGGCCCTTGCGCAAACGCATGCAGATCGTCTTTCAGGATCCCTTTGGCTCGCTCAGCCCGCGCCTGTCCGTCGGGCAGATCGTCGGCGAGGGGCTCGGCGTGCACGGCCTGGGCGGAACGGCGGAGGAACGCCACGCCCTGATCGCCGCCACCCTGGAGGAAGTCGGCCTGGAGGCGGAGATGATGCAGCGCTACCCGCACGAATTTTCCGGCGGCCAGCGCCAGCGTATCTCCATCGCCCGGGCCCTGGTCCTGAAACCGGATTTCATCGTCATGGACGAGCCGACCAGCGCGCTGGACGTGTCCGTGCAGGCGCAGATCGTCGATTTGCTGCGCGACCTGCAGCGCCGCCACGGCCTGACCTATCTGTTCATCTCTCACGATCTGAAGGTGGTGCGCGCGGTCTCTCATGATATCGTCGTCATGCGGCGGGGGAAAATCGTCGAGCAGGGCCCGGCGGCGGAGGTCTTCGCCAACCCGAAACAGGCCTATACCCGCGCCCTGATGGCCGCGGCCCTGGAAATGAAGGCCGACGAAAGCGGCGTGGTGGGGAGGTAGAGAGCATGAGCAAGTCCCTTGTCTACGTCAGCGAAAGCGAGGTCCCCGATCCGTGGCGGGACGCCCTGGTCCCCGAGATGCCGGAAGTGGACTTCGAGCGGGATTTCCATGTCTGGCCCGAGGTTCCCGACCCGGCCTCCGTCGATGTCGCCATCGTCTGGCGTCCGCCGCCGGGGGCCCTGAACGATTTCCCCAATCTGCGGGCGGTGATCAACCTGGGCGCGGGGGTCGACGCCATCATGGCCGACGCCACCTACCCCCGGAAGGTGCCGCTGGTGCGCATGGTCGACCCCGCCCTGACCCGGCACATGAGCGAATTCGTCGTCCATCGGGTGCTGCATTTTCACCGCAAATTCCACATTTACGACCGCATGCAGCGGGACCATGATTGGCGGGAACTGCCGCAGGACGACACCCTGCAAAAGCGGGTCGGCATCCTCGGGCTCGGCCATCTCGGCGCCGACGCGGCCCGGCGGCTGGCCCCCTTCGGTTTCAGGCTGGCGGGCTGGAGCCGGACGGAAAAAGACATCGACGGCGTTCAATCCTTTCACGGCGAGGCGGGGCTCATGCCCTTTCTCGCGCGCACGGACATCCTCGTCTGCCTGTTGCCCCTGACGCCCGAGACCGAGGGCATTCTGAACGCCCGCACCCTGGCCGCCCTGCCCCCCGGGGCCTACGTCATCAACGCCGGACGCGGGCCGCAGATGGTCGAGGCGGATTTGCTGGAAGCCCTCGATGGCGGCCATCTCGCCGGGGCGGCCCTGGACGTGTTTCACCAGGAACCCCAGCCCGGGGACAGCCCCTTCTGGGATCATCCCAAGGTCCTGCTGACGCCCCACGTGGCCAGCCTGTCCTCGCCCGCCTCGGCGGCGGCGGAGATCGCCGAAAACATCCGCCGCGTCCGCCGTGGCGAACCGCCCAACGATGTGGTCGACATGGGCGCCGGGTATTAGACCATCACACGATATCAAATAGTTACGTGGCCTGCTTATCCCAGAAATACGCTTGCGTATTTCTGGGGCAGGACACTAGGGACAAATGTCCATGTCAATGACGCCGTGGGAGATGGCCAGCAGCAGGCCGCCCAGGGCGATGCGGTAGAAGACGAAGGGGGTGAAACCGGCGCGTTTCAACCAGGCCATCAGGAGCGCGATGGTGATCAGGGCGGCGATGAAGGCGAGACCGGCGGCGAGGAAGGCGTCGGCGGTCAGGCGGGCATCGCCGGATTGGTACAGGTCGAGTCCGGCCAGGGTCCCCGCCCCGAGGATGGCGGGGATGGACAGCAGCATGGAAAAGCGCGCCGCGTCGGACCGTTCCATGCCCAGCATGCGCGCCGCCGACATGGTGACACCCGACCGGCTGGCCCCGGGAATCAGGGCCAGAACCTGCGCCAGGCCGATGACGGCGGCGTCGAACAGGCCCAGATGCTCGACGCGGCGCACGGTCATGCCGGCCTTGTCGGTGATCCACAGGACAATGCCGAAGCCGAGCGTCGTCCAGCCGATGACCTGGAGGGAGCGCAGGCCGTCGACGCCGTGGCGCTGCAGCAGGAAACCGGCGCCGATGACGGGCAGGGTTGCCAGCACGATCAGTCCGGCCAGTTTGGCGTGGGGGTCGCTGCGGCCTCGGGCGGCCAGCAGCAGGCCCCGGACCATGCCGACGATGTCGCGCCAGAAGTACAGCATCACCGCCCCCAGGGTGCCGACATGGACGGCGATGTCGATAATCAGCCCCTGATCGGGCCAGCAGGCGAAAAGGGGCGTCAGGGCCAAATGTCCGGAAGAACTGACGGGGAGAAACTCGGTCACGCCCTGAATCAGGGCTAACACTACAATATGTAGAACGGGCACGTTGATCCTTCCAATATCTTGCGGCCTTTATAGCAGCCCGCCGGGGCCTCCCCAAGCCGGAAAAGGCGGGGAATGGGCGAATCAGGGGCCAAAACCGGCCATTGTGGACAAAAACAACCGCTTTTCTGATTGGCAACACCCCGTCTGGTTTGATATTTAAACGCCCCCGTCTGAATTTATATAAATAAGAGAACTGCATCATGAGCCAACAGGTTTGGCCCCAAGCGCCCGGGCTGCCCCCCAAACAAGGGCTTTACGACCCGAACAACGAACACGATAACTGCGGTCTCGGCTTCATCGCCGACATCAAGAACCGCAAGTCCCACGACATCATCCGTCAGGGCTTGCAGATTCTGATCAACCTGGACCATCGTGGCGCCGTCGGCGCGGACCCCCTGGCCGGCGACGGGGCCGGTATCCTGCTGCAGGTTCCCGACCGCCTCTACCGCGAGGAATGCGCCAAGCTGGGCTTCGAGCTGCCGGCGGCGGGTGACTACGCCGTCGGCATGGTCTTCCTGCCCCGCCACGAACTGACCCAGGCCGCCTGCCTCGCCGCCTTCGACAAGGTGACGGAGGAAGAAGGCCTGCCCATCCTCGGCTGGCGTGACCTGCCCGTGGACAACAGTTGTCTGGGCGAAAGCGTCCTGCCCATCGAGCCCAGAATCCGCCAGGTGTTTATCGGCCGTGGCGCGGACATCGCCGATTCCGACGCCTTCGAAAGAAAGCTGTTCGTTGTCCGCAAGCGCATTCACCATGAGGTTTGGGACGTGGACATCGAGGAAGGGCAACATTTCTACCTGCCGTCCCTGTCCAGCTGCACCGTCGTCTATAAGGGGATGATGCTGGTCAGCAACGTCGACAAGTACTATCGGGACCTCAACGACGAGCGCTGCGAATCCGCCCTGGCCCTGGTTCACCAGCGGTTTTCCACCAACACCTTCCCGTCCTGGCGGCTGGCCCAGCCGTTCCGCTACCTGTGCCATAACGGCGAAATCAACACCGTGCGCGGCAACATCAACTGGATGCAGGCCCGCCGCCATAACATGAGTTCGGACATCCTTGGGGAAGATCTGGAGAAACTGTGGCCGCTGATCGGCGACGGCTCGTCGGATTCGGCGACCTTCGACAACGCCATGGAATTGTTGTTCGCCGGCGGCTATTCCCTCGCCCACGCCATGATGATGATGATTCCCGAGGCCTGGTCCGGCAATCCGCTGATGGACGAGGAACGGCGCGCCTTCTACGAATATCACGCCGCCCTGATGGAGCCCTGGGACGGCCCCGCCGCCATGGCCTTCACCGACGGCCGCCAGATCGGCGCCACCCTGGACCGCAACGGCCTGCGTCCGGCCCGCTATATCGTCACCGACGACGACAAGGTGATCATGGGTTCGGAAGTCGGCGCCCTGCCGGTGCCGGAAAGCCGCATCGTCAAGAAATGGCGTTTGCAGCCGGGCAAGATGCTGCTCATCGACCTCGAGGAAGGCCGCATCGTCGACGACGCGGAACTGAAGGAAACCCTGGCCCGGGCCAAGCCGTATCAGCAATGGCTCGACGAGACTCAGATCCTCCTCGACGACCTGGCCGACGAAGTCTCGCCGATGACGCCGGACCGGAAAACCGTGCTCAACCGCCAGCAGGCCTTCGGCTATTCCCAGGAGGACATCAAGTTCTACATCGGTCCCATGGCCGTCGGCGGCCAGGACCCGCTGGGCTCCATGGGCAGCGATATTCCGCCGGCGGTGCTGTCGGACCGCCCGAAGATGCTGTATTCCTATTTCAAGCAGAACTTCGCCCAGGTGACCAACCCGCCCATCGACCCGATCCGCGAGGAATCGGTGATGTCCCTGGTTTCCCTGATCGGCCCCCGGCCCAACCTGCTGGACCTGAAGACCGGCGGCAAGCACATGCGCCTGGAGGTGCACCAGCCGATCCTGTCCAACGTCGATCTGGAAAAGGTGCGGCGCATCGAAAACAAGGTCGATCACGCCTTCGTCACCTATACCCTGGACATCTGCTACCCGGCCGCCGACGGGGCCGAGGGCATGGAGACGGCCCTCGACCATCTGTGTCAGAAGGCCCGCCAGGTGGTCGCCGAAGGCCACAACATTCTGATTCTGTCGGACCGGGGCGTCAACGCCGACCGCATCGCCATTCCGGCCCTGCTGGCCACGGCGGCGGTTCACCATCACCTGATCCGCGCCGGCCTGCGCACGGAAGTCGGCCTGGTGGTGGAAACCGGCGAGGCCCGGCAGGTGCACGACTTCTGCCTGCTCGCAGGCTACGGGGCCGAGGCCATCAATCCCTATCTGGTGTTCGAGTCCCTGTCGCACATGTGCGCCGGCTTCCCCGAACCCCTGAGCGAGAAGGAGGCCCATCAGCGCTACGTCAAGGCCGTCGACAAGGGCATCCTCAAGGTGATGTCGAAAATGGGCATCTCCACCTACCAGTCCTATTGCGGGGCGCAGATCTTCGACGCCGTCGGTTTGTCCTCGGCCTTTATCGACAAGTATTTCACCGGCACCGCGACCACCATCGAAGGGGTCGGCCTGGAGGAAATCGCCGCCGAAACCGTGGCCCGGCACGGCAACGCCTACGGCGACGCGCCGATCTACCGCAAGGCGCTGGATGTCGGCGGCGAGCTCGCCTACCGGGCCCGGGGCGAGGAACATGTGTGGACGCCGGAAACCATTTCCGCCCTGCAGCATTCCGTCCGCGCCGGCGACTACGAGGGCTACAAGCGGTTTTCCGCCATGGTCGACGATCATGACAGGAAGCTGAAGAACCTGCGTGGCCTGTTCGGCTTCACCGACGGTCCGTCCGTGCCCCTGGACGAGGTCGAGCCGGTGTCGGAAATCACCAAGCGTTTCGCCACCGGGGCCATGTCCTTCGGCTCCATCTCCTGGGAGGCCCACACCACCATCGCCATCGCCATGAACCGCCTCGGCGGCAAGTCCAACACCGGCGAGGGCGGCGAGGAGGCGGTCCGCTTCCAGCCCATGGAGAGCGGCGATTCCATGCGTTCGGCCATCAAGCAGGTGGCCTCGGGCCGCTTCGGCGTGACCACCGAATATCTGGTCAACGCCGACGACATCCAGATCAAGATGGCCCAGGGGGCCAAGCCCGGCGAGGGCGGCCAGTTGCCCGGTCACAAGGTCGACGACTGGATCGGGCGGGTGCGCCATTCCACCCCCGGCGTCGGCCTGATCTCGCCGCCGCCCCATCACGACATTTATTCCATCGAGGATCTGGCGCAGCTCATCCACGACCTGAAAAACGTCAATCCCGGGGCGCGGATTTCCGTCAAGCTGGTTTCCGAAGTCGGTGTCGGCACGGTGGCGGCCGGGGTGTCCAAGGCCCATGCCGACCATGTCACCATCTCGGGCGCCGACGGCGGCACCGGGGCGAGCCCGATCACCTCGATCATGCATGCGGGCAGCCCGTGGGAAATCGGCCTCGCCGAAACCCATCAGACTCTGGTCGGCAACCGCTTGCGCGGCCGCATCGCCGTGCAGGTGGACGGCGGCCTCAGGACCGGCCGCGACGTGGTCATCGGCGCCCTGCTCGGGGCCGACGAGTTCGGCTTCGCCACCGGCGCCCTGATCGCCGAAGGCTGCATCATGATGCGCAAGTGCCACCTGAACACCTGTCCGGCGGGCGTCGCCACCCAGGATTCGGAACTGCGCAAGCGTTTCACCGGCAAGCCGGAAGACATCGTCAACTACTTCACCTTCATCGCCCAGGAAGTGCGCGAACTGATGGCGCAACTGGGCTTCCGCACCATCGACGAGATGATCGGGCGCTCCGACCGGTTGATGAAGTCCGACGCCATCAGCCACTGGAAATCCCAAGGGCTGGACTTCTCCCGCGTGTTGGCCACTCCCGAGGCGGGCCCGGACGTGGCCGTCTACAACTGCGAGAGCCAGGATCACGGGCTCGAGAAAGGCCTGGACAACAAGCTGATCGAGCAGGCGCGCGAGGCCATCGACAATGGAACGCCGGTGAGCATTTCGTCCGACATCATCAACGTCAACCGTTCGGTCGGCGCCATGCTGTCGGGACGCATCGCCGAAAAGCACGGCCATGCGGGTCTCCCCGACGACACCATCCACATCAAGCTGACCGGCACCGCCGGGCAAAGCTTCGGGGCCTGGGCGGCGAAGGGCGTGACCCTGGAACTGGCCGGCGACTCCAACGATTACGTGGGCAAGGGCCTTTCCGGTGGGCGGATCATCATTTACCCCAACGCCAAAAGCCCCATCCAGCCGGAAGACAACATCATCGTCGGCAACACGGTCCTCTACGGGGCGATTTCCGGCGAATGCTATTTCCGTGGCATCGCCGGTGAACGCTTCGCCGTGCGCAACTCAGGCGCGACGGTTGTCGTCGAGGGGGTCGGCGATCACGGCTGTGAATACATGACCGGGGGCTGCGTCGTCGTGCTCGGCTCGACCGGGCGCAACTTCGCCGCCGGCATGTCCGGCGGCGTCGCCTACGTGCTTGACGCCGACGGCGATTTCGAAAGGCGCTGCAACCTGGCCATGGTCGAACTGGAGCCCATCGCCGACGAGGACCGGGCCATCGAGGAGATGGAACCCCAGGGCGGCGAGCTTGAGGCGCACGGCCTGATCGACATCATGCGCGACATGACCAGCCAGGACGCCCAGCGCCTGCGGGCCCTGATTCACAATCATCTGAAATACACGGACTCGGCCAAGGCCCGGGCCATTCTCGACGACTGGGACAACATGCTGCCCAAATTCGTCAAGGTCATGCCGGTCGATTACCGACGCGCCCTGCAGGAGATGCAGGCGAAAAGCAAAGCCAGCGAGCAGGATGGAATTTCCCTCGCGGTGGGGAGTTAAGCCATGGGCAAGCCAACGGGTTTCAAGGAATTTCACCGCAAGGACCGGGCCTACGCCCCGGCCGCCGAACGGCTGAAGGGCTATGACGAGTTCATGATCCCCCTGTCCGAAAAGGAAACCAGGGATCAGGGCGCGCGCTGCATGGACTGCGGCATTCCCTTCTGCCACAACGGCTGTCCGGTCAGCAACATCATCCCGGAATGGAACGATCTGGTCTACAACGGGGACTGGAAAGAGGCGGCGCGGGTGCTGCATTCGACCAACAATTTCCCGGAATTCACCGGCCGCATCTGTCCGGCGCCCTGCGAGGCCGCCTGCACGCTCAACCTGACCGACGAGCCGGTGACCATCAAGACCATCGAATGCGCTATTGTCGACAAGGCCTGGCAGGAAGGCTGGATCGAACCGCGACTGCCGACGCGCCTGACCGGGCGACGGGTCGCCGTCGTCGGGGCCGGTCCCGCCGGCATGGCCTGCGCCCAGCAACTGGCCCGGGCCGGCCATTCCGTGGTGGTTTTCGAAAAGAACGCCAAGATGGGCGGCCTGCTGCGTTACGGCATTCCCGACTTCAAGCTGAACAAGGATCTGATCGACCGCCGCATGTCGCAGATGCAGGCGGAAGGGGTCGAATTCCGGCCCAATTCCCACGTTGGCTACAACGTGCTGCCGGAACGCCTGTTGCTGCGCTTCGACGCCATCGCGCTGACCGGCGGTTCGGAACAGCCCCGCGACCTGCCGGTGCCGGGCCGGGACCTGGACGGCGTCCATTTCGCCATGGATTTCCTGACCCAGCAGAACCGCCGCAATTCCGGCGAGCCCCTGGGCGACGTGAAGGAAATTCTCGCCACCGGCAAGCATGTGGTGGTCATCGGCGGCGGCGACACCGGGGCCGACTGCGTCGGCACCTCGGCCCGCCAGGGCGCGGCCTCCATCACCCAGATGGAAATCATGCCCCGCCCGCCGGAAAAGGAAGACAAGGGTTCCACCTGGCCCAACTGGCCCCACAAGCTGCGTTCCTCGACCTCGCATGAAGAGGGCTGCGAGCGGGACTGGGCCGTCGGCACCACCGCGTTTGAGGGTGACGAGGACGGCAAGTTGACGACCCTGAAGGGGGTCCGCATGGACTGGTCCAAAGGCAGGCCGGAGCCCATCGGGGGTTCGGAATTCGACCTCAAGGCCGACCTGGTGTTGCTGGCCATGGGTTTCGTCAACCCGGTTCACGAAAGCATGCTCGACGATTTCGGCGTCGCCTACGACGAGCGCGGCAACGTCAAGGCGGCCCTGGAAGGGGCCCGGCCCTATCAGACGTCGGTGCAGAAGGTGTTCGCCGCCGGCGACATGCGCCGCGGCCAGTCGCTGGTCGTCTGGGCCATCCGCGAAGGCCGGCAATGCGCCCGCGCCATCGATGAATATCTCACGGGTTCCTCGGAGTTACCGCTGACATGATCGTTTACACCCTGAATTGTTCCAAGGGCCACAGCTTCGACGAGTGGTTCACCTCGTCCGCCGAATACGACGAACAGGTCAAGGCGAAAAGCCTGGCCTGTCCGACCTGCGACGACAAGAAGGTCGGCAAGGGCCTGATGGCCCCCAACGTGGCCAAGGCCGCCGCCGCCCCGGCCCCGGCCTGCGGCGCGCCCGCCTGCGGCAACACGGGCTGCCCCATGTCGGGCATGAAGTAAGGGGCGCGGCCTCTTCCTTCCGCCACCATGTTTGACGGGTTTTTTATCGCCACGATCGTTCTGACGTTTCTGCTCGCCGGCACGGTCAAGGGGGTGATCGGTCTCGGCCTGCCGTCTGTCAGCATGGGGGTGATGGCGGCGATTTACGATATTCCCACGGGCATGGCGCTGATGCTGGTTCCGTCGCTGGTCACCAATATCTGGCAGGCCGCCCTCGGCGGCAACGCCAGGGAGGTCCTGCTCAGAATCTGGCCCTTCCTCCTGATGGCGGCGGCGACGGCGTGGATCGGCGCCATGGCCCTGACCCGGGTCGATCTGATGTGGCTGTCCATGCTGCTCGGCGGCCTGCTGATTTCCTATGCCTCCGTGGGCCTTTTCGGAATTCGGGTGGAAATTCACCGACGGCGGGAGGTTTGGGCCGGCCCGGCGTTCGGTACGGTGAACGGCATCCTGACCGGCATGACCGGCTCCTTCGGCATTCCCGGCATTCTCTACCTTCAGGCCATCGGCCTGACGCCGGACCGGCTGGTCCAGGCCATGGGCATGCTGTTCACGGTCTCGACCCTGTCCCTCGCCGTCGCCTTGCAGGACAACCGGCTGCTGAGCGTGGAACTGGGGCTGGCCTCGGCGGCGGCCCTGATCCCGGCCCTCCTCGGCATGGCCCTCGGCCAGCGCATCCGCAAACGGCTGCCGGACAGCCTTTTCCGCAAAGTGTTCTTTATCGGCCTGTTCGCCCTCGGCGCCTACATCATCGTCGCCGCCGCGTTCAAGGGCTGAGGGTCAGGCCCCCGGCCAGGTGTCGCTAAGGCGGTAGCCGCCGGGCCACGGGTCGCCGGGGTCCAGGGTATGCTGGTGGGTGCCGGTGATCCAGGCTTGCCCGGCGATTCTGGGGACGATGGCGGGCCTGTCGCCGACCCGGGCCGCCTCTTCGATCCTGCATTCGAAGCGGGACCCCAGCAGGGACAGGCCGTGATAGGGGTCGCCGACGGCCAGTTCGCCGCGGGCGTGGAGCAGGGCCATGCGGGCGGAGCAGCCGGTGCCGCAGGGCGAGCGGTCGATCTTTCCCGGCTGGATGGCGACGGCGCTGCGTCCGCTGAGCACGCCGTCAACCATGGCGGCGGGACCGGTCATCTGGCAGAACGACAGGTGCGTCCATTCCGGGTTGTCGGGATGGTCGAAACCAAGCTGTTCGTTGGCGGCGTCGGTGATGCGGGTGCCGGTGCGGGCGATGTCCAGGGCCTCGTCCGGGGTCAGGGCGAAGCCCAGGGACTTAGCGTCGACGAGGACGAAGCTGTCGCCGCCGTAGGCGGTGTCCACCGTCAGGGTTCCCAGTCCCTCGACCTCCAGGGGCGCGGCCATCTTGTCGACGAAGGAGGGGACGTTGCGCACCCGCACCTGTTTCACCTTGCCGTCCTTGCACTGGGCCTCCACGGTGACCAGCCCGCCCGGGGCTTCCAGAGTCAAATGGGTGATGGGCTCCTGCATCTCGATGATGCCGGTTTCCAGCAGCACGGTGGCGACGCACATGGAGTTGGAGCCGGACATGGGCGGCGTGTCCGCCGGCTCCATGATGATCCAGCCCATTTGCGCCTTCGGGTTGACCGCCGGCACCAGCAGGTTGACGTGGCGGAAGACGCCGCCTCGGGGTTCGTTGAGCATGAAGTTGCGCAGGGTCTCGTCCTCGGCGATGAAGCGCGATTGCCGCCATAGAGTGTCGCCCGGCGGCGGCGCGACGCCGCCGACGATGACGTCGCCCACTTCCCCCTCGGCGTGACAACTGACGGTATGAATGATCCTGGTGCTGCGCATGTCCCTAAGTCCCGTTGGCCCTCAATGTTACGTTAACGTCTTTCCCTTATATCAGGGTGGAAACGGATTCAGGAGCGGTTATGTCGGGTTCATGGTTGATTGTTGGCGGCCTGTTCGGGTTCAGCGCCGTCGGCGCGGGGGCCTACGGCTGGCACGGCATGGAGGATGAGGACATCCGCCGGATCTTCATGCTCGGCGTCGATTATCAGATGTGGCACGCCCTCGCCCTGCTGGCCGTGGCCTGGCTGGCGGCGCGTCCGGAACTGGCGGGCTCGAAGCTGCCGTTGCTCTCCGGCATCGCCTTCAGCCTCGGCATCGTCCTGTTTTCAGGCACCCTGTACTTCTTCACCCACATGGGCCACGTGCCCGTCGAGGGGGCGGCCCCCGGCGGCGGTTACCTGATGATGGCAGGCTGGGCCGGGGTCGTTCTCTGCGGCTGGAAGATCAAGCAGGCGAAAAGCGGTTAGGAGTCGGGCAGCTTCCACACCTCGGGCGCGTTGTCCAGGCGCTGGTTGAGCAGTTCGCGCTGATGCTCCATTTCCACCGGCAGGCTGGCACCGAATTTGTCGAAATGGTCTTTCTGCTCTTGCGTTTCCGCCTTGCCCGCGGCCCGGTCCACTTCCATCAGCTTGTAGAAGGCCTCGCTGTCGAAATCCAGGCCCTGCCAGGTGATGTCTTCGTGGCGCGGCATTAGGCCGAAGGGGCTTTCCACGCCCTCGACCCGGCCCGCGACCCGGTCGACAATCCATTTCAGCACCCGCATGTTCTCGCCGAAGCCGGGCCAGATGAACTTGCCATTTTCGTCCTTGCGGAACCAGTTGACGCGGAAGAAGGCGGGGGGATTGTCCACCTTGCCCTCCATGTCCAGCCAGTGCTGCCAGTAGCGGCCCATGTTGTAGCCGCAGAACGGCAGCATGGCCATGGGATCGCGGCGGATGGCGGCCTGGCCGATGGCGGCCGCGGTCGCTTCCGAACCCATGGTGGCGGCCAGGTAGACGCCGTGCTTCCAGTCGAAGGCCTGGAATACCAACGGGAAGGTGGTGGACAGGCGGCCGCCGAAGATGAACGCCGAGATGGGCACCCCGTCCGGGTCCTCCCAGGCCGGGTCGATGCTCGGGCACTGGCTCGCCGGGGCGGTGAAGCGGGCGTTGGGGTGGGCCGCCGGCTTGTCGCTGGCCGGGGTCCAGTCGTTGCCCTGCCAGTCGATGGCGTGGGCCGGGGGCTCGCCTTCCATGCCCTCCCACCAGACGTCGCCGTCGTCGGTCAGGGCGACGTTGGTGAAGATGCAGTTTTCCTCCAGCGCCTTCATGGCGCTCGGGTTGGATTTGTAGGAGGTTCCGGGGGCGACGCCGAAGTAGCCGGATTCCGGGTTGATGGCCCTGAACGAGCCGTCCTTGCCCGGCTTGATCCAGGCGATGTCGTCGCCGACGGTGTGAACCTTCCAGCCCTCGAATCCCTCCGGCGCGATCAGCATGGCCAGATTGGTCTTGCCGCAGGCGCTGGGGAAGGCGGCGCCGACGTAGGTTTTCTCGCCTTCGGGGCTTTCCAGGCCGAGGATCAGCATGTGTTCGGCGAGCCAGCCTTCGTCCCGGGCCATGGCCGAGGCGATGCGCAGCGCGAAGCATTTCTTGCCAAGCAGGGCGTTGCCGCCGTAGCCGCTGCCGTAGGACCAGATTTCCCGGGTCTCGGGAAAATGGACGATGTATTTTTCGTCGTTGCAGGGCCATTCCACGTCGGCCTCGCCCGGTTCCAGGGGGGCGCCGATGGAATGGATGCAGGGGACGAAGTCCCCGTCATCGCCGAGCACGTCAAGGACGCTCTCACCCATGCGGGTCATGATCTTCATGTTGACCACGGCATAGGCGGAATCGGTGATCTGCACGCCGATATGGGCGATGGGCGAGCCCAGCGGCCCCATTGAGAAGGGCACCACATACAGGGTGCGCCCGCGCATGCAGCCGTCGAACAGGCCGTTCAGGGTGGCCCGCATGTCTGCCGGTTCGGTCCAGTTGTTGGTCGGCCCCGCGTCTTCTTCCTTTTCCGAACAGATGAAGGTGCGGTCCTCGACCCGGGCGACGTCGCCGGGGTGGGAACGGGCCAGATAGCTGTTCGGGCGCTTTTCCGGGTTCAGGCGGATCAGGGTGCCGCTATCGACCATTTCCTGACACAGGCGGTCGTATTCCGCGTCGGAGCCGTCGCACCAATGGACCGTGTCCGGCTTGCACAGGGCGGTCAACTCTTCGATCCAAGACAGAAGTCTGGCATTGCCCGTCGGGGCGTTACCTGAAGTGGTCATAAAATGTCCTCGAGAAATTGCGGGTCCGTCCATTTTGGAAGCGCGCAATATAAGGAGTAACATTCGGGCTGACAACAGCCGAGGCGCGGAAAATGGCAGATTTCCAAGGAAAAAAACCCGCTCAGAGGGGCGGCGATTTCGCCAGCGCCCCCTTCAGGCCGCGACCGCTTTTGACGGGCTTGATAAAGTTCAACCGTTTGAAGGCGTTACGCCGTTTCAGGTCGATCCCTTCCGGGTCGACGGCGATGGCGGCGGTGGTCTTTCCGGCGGCCCGGGCCAGGTCTTCGGCCAGTTCTCCCCCGAGCCGCCGCAGCATCCGTTCCTCCGCCGCGGCGACGGCGTCGGCGATTCCCCCGTCGAACAGGAAGGTCTTCGCCGCGAACCTTTTCGCCGTGCCGAATCCACCCACGTAATGGGCCTGTTCCACCTCCATGCGGTAAAAGCCGAAGTCGGCGAATCCGGCGTAAAGGGCGGCGCCGGGATGGCGGGCGAGAAAGCGCCGGGCCAGGGCCTCGTCGCCGGTCGGTTTCAGCCGCCCGGTCAGGGTGACGCGGGGGCCGGTCTGCGGGCTGGCCAGGCCGGTGGCTTCTTCGAACAACAGGGAGGCCCGGTCGTCGTCGGCTAGATTGCGGGTGTGGTCGGCGAGGGTGGAAATCAACAGCAGCGGGCTGGCGTCGGCGGTGCAGGCAACGCTGACCAGGGACACATAGGGCCAGCCCTTGCGCCTGCCCGTCAGCACCGTCCCAAGGCTCGCGGAGCGGGCGCGGCGGACCAGGGCGCGGGCATGGGTTGCCATGGCGGTGTCCGGGTTTTTACCTGTCATCGGGGTAATGTGACCGCCGGTTTGACAACCGTCAAGGCGGCCCGGACAAATAAGGGGTTGTCTGATGCCGCCTTTACGGCGATGTAAGAGTGATGAAAATGTCCGCAGTCCGACCCCGCCAGCCGATGAAGCGCCGCAGGTCCCTTGCCGCCTGGCTGGGCCTGTTCGCCCTGGTCCTGCCCATGCTGGCCCCGATGGCCCAGGGTCTGCCGCTGGCGGTGTCCGACACTGGCGACGGCCCGCCGTTCTATACGGTGCTGTGCAAGGCCATGCAGGCGGGAACGGACGGTTCTGGCGCGCCGGGAGGGAACCCGGACCTGCTGGAATGCCCCATCTGCCTGAGCCAGAATATCTCGGCCCCTCTCTACGTCCCGGCATCGACGGAGCTTCTTCCGCCCCGTTTTCGTTCCGCCGCCTATCCGCCGGAAATCGGCGGCCACGCCCCCGGCAATAGGGCGGTCCACGGCCTACGGGCCCGCGCCCCGCCCCCGGCGGTCTGACTCCCAATCCGAAATCATTGAAACGCCTTGATCTTTCGCCGAGCGCGAAAGGGTGTTTCCCCGTTATCCCTCGAAGGAATTCAGACCGATGAAAAAAATTGTACTCTTTGCCGCCGCCCTTCTCTTGTTCTCCCCCTTCGCCCAAGCGGCGGACCCGGTGCAGGTGGGTGACCTGAAGATCGAAAAAGCCTGGAGCCGCGCCTCCACCGGGCTGCACAGGCCCGGCGGCGCGTTTCTCACCATTCACAACCCGGGCGCCGAGGCGGACCGCCTGATCGCCGCCGAAACCCCCGCCGCGGCCAGGACAGAACTGCACACCCACATCATGGAAGACGGCATGATGAAGATGCGCCAGGTCCCGGCCATCGAGGTTCCCGCCGGCGGCATGACCCTGCTGAAGCCGGGCAGTTTCCACGTCATGATGTTCAAGTTGCACGCCCTGTTGAAGGAAGGCGACATGTTCCCCCTGACCCTGACCTTCGAGAAGGCGGGCCAGGCGACGGTCACGGTCCATGTGGGCAAGGCCGGGGCGATGATGCAGCACGATCACAGTTCCGGACACATGAAGAAAAGTCACTCTTCGTCCAACTAATGCCATGACCGCGGCCTCGTGCTATAATTTCGCCATAAAGGCCTGTTTCCATAGGAAAGTTCAGGCGACGCAGTAGCACGAGGCCGTTTCATGTCCCGCACCATCGCCCTGGTCGACGACGACCGCAACATTCTGACCTCGGTCTCCATGGCCCTGGAATCCGAAGGCTTCACGGTGCGCTGTTACGGCGACGGCGAGGAAGCCCTGGCGGGGCTGAAGGACGGCCCGGCCGATCTCGCCGTCCTCGACATCAAGATGCCGCGCATGGACGGCATGGAACTGCTGCAGAAAATCCGCGCCTTTTCCAACATGCCGGTGATTTTCCTGACCTCCAAGGACGATGAAATCGACGAGTTTCTCGGCCTGCGCATGGGCGCGGACGACTACATCACCAAGCCCTTTTCGCAGCGTTTACTGATCGAGCGGATCAACGTCATCCTGCGCCGGGGCGCCCGGGACGCGGAAGCGGAAACCGGCGGCGCGACCATGAAACGGGGCGACCTGGTGCTGGATTCGGCCCGTCACCTGTGCACCTGGAAGGGCCGGGAAGTGGTCCTGACGGTAACGGAATTCCTCCTGCTGCAGGCCCTGGCCGCCCATCCGGGCCATGTCAAGAACCGGGACCAGCTGATCGATTCCGCCTATGGCGAGCACATCTACATCGACGACCGCACCATCGATTCCCACATCAAGCGCCTGCGCAAGAAATTCCGCGCCCAGGACCCGGACTTCAAACAGATCGAAACCCTTTACGGGGTCGGCTACCGTTACCGCAACGCGTGATGTCCCGCTTTAGAAACAACGGCCCCCCCATGGCCGACCCCGTCCCGTCCAGACGTCCCAGGCTGTCGTCGCCGATCATTCGCCGGATTCTCGCCATCAACGTGCTGGCCCTGGCGATCCTGGTCGCCGGCCTGCTCTATCACGGCCAGTACCGGGAAAGCCTGATCGCCTCGGAACTGGCGGCCCTTCGGGTCAACGCGGAAATGCTCGCCGCCGCCCTCGGCGAAAGCGCGTCGGAGGATATTCCCTCCGGCGACCAGCACCTGCGCCCGGCCATGGCGGTGCGCATGGTCCACCGTCTGGTCGAAACCACCGGCGGGCGGGCCCGCCTGTTCGCCCCCAACGGGGCCCTGATCGCCGACACCCGGCGGAGCACGGACAGGCGCGGCGTCGTCAGGCAGGAGCTGCCGCCGCCGGGAAGCCGCCCCCTCGACGGCGACACCCTGATCGAAAAGGCCCTCGACGCCTATGAGAACCTGCTTGCCCTGTTGCCCGGGCGGGGCTCCCTGCCGCCCTATGTGGAGCATACCCGGCAGAACGCCAACGATTATCCGGAAGTGGTCTCGGCCTTGTCCGGCGAGGCGGACTTCGCCGTCAGGTCGCTTGGCGGTAGTGACCTGACGCTGATTTTCGCCGTCCCGGTGCAGCACTACAAGCAGGTGCTGGGGGCCTTGATGCTTTCGAAGGATTCCGGCGATATCGAGCTGGCCCTGCGCCAGGTGCGCCTGGACATTCTCAAGGTCTTCGCCGTTGCGCTGGCGGTCACCGTGCTGCTGTCGCTGTATCTCGCCTCGACCATCGCCCGCCCGGTGCGCCGCCTGGCCGAGGCCGCCGAACGGGTGCGCCACGGTCATCACCGTCAGCACGAAATCCCCGACTTCGGCGCGCGCGGCGACGAGATCGGCGAACTGTCCCAGGCCCTGAAGGAAATGACCGAGGCCCTGTGGGCGCGCATGGACGCCATCGAGCGTTTCGCCGCCGATGTCAGCCACGAGATCAAGAATCCCCTGACCTCCCTGCGCAGCGCCGTGGAAACCGCCGCTCGCGTCAGGGACCCGGAACAACAGAAAAAGCTGATGGACATCATCCTGCACGACGTCGACCGGCTCGACCGCCTGATCAGCGACATTTCCGACGCCTCGCGCCTGGATTCCGAACTGTCGAAGGCGCGGACCCGCACGGTGGACCTGGAAAACCTGCTGACGACGTTGACCGGCGCCCTCGGGGAACGGCACGGCCGGACCATCGATCTGATCATCCAGGGCGACCTGCGCGTGGAAGGGGTCGAAAGCCGTCTCGCCCAGGTTTTCACCAATCTGCTCGACAACGCCCTTTCCTTCAGCCCGGCGGACGGTTCCGTCTCCGTCGACGCCCGTGGAGGCGAAGGCTCGATCACGGTCGCCGTCGAGGACGAGGGGCCGGGCCTGCCGGAAGGAAAGCTGCAGGCCATCTTCCAGCGGTTTTATACGGAACGCCCGGAAGGCGAGGCCTACGGCGGACACTCCGGGCTGGGCTTGAGCATCTCCCGGCAGATCGTCGAAAACCACGGCGGCGCCATCGTCGCCGAAAACCGCCATGGCGAAGACGGTCGGGTGACCGGGGCCCGGTTCACGGTCACTTTGCCGAAAGCTTGACTCTTCGCCGCTTCCGCCGCACCCTCGCCGGCGATGACAAACCCTGTTCGTGAAACCGTGCACGCCACCTGTGTGGAAGTCGATGGGTCCGGTGTTCTCCTGCGTGGTCCGTCCGGCTGCGGCAAGTCGGATCTGGCGCTGCGGCTGATTGACGGCGGCGCCCGTCTGATCGCCGACGACTACACGGAATTGACCCGTGACGGCGAAACCCTGACGGCCCGGGCCCCGGACGCCCTCGCCGGACTGATCGAGGTGCGCGGCGTCGGCCTGCTGAAGACGGGCTGCGCCGTCCGGGCGGAGCTGGCGGTGGTCGTCGACCTGGTTCCGGGCGGGCAGGTGGAGCGGCTGCCCGAGGACGAGACCGCCGGCCTGCTCGGGCTCGACCTGCCCCGCTTCCGCCTCGCCCCCTTCGAAGCCTCCGCCCCGGCCAAGGTCAGGCTTGTGGTGCGCCGGGTCAGGGGGGATATCGTCCATGTACCCTGATGACGCCAACCCCTCGAACGACACCTCCCCCCGGGGCCTGCTGCTGGTCACCGGCATGTCGGGGGCGGGCCGGACGTCGGCCCTGAAGGCCCTTGAGGACATGGGCTGGGAGGCCGTCGACAACGTTCCCCTGTCGTTGCTGGGAGCCCTCGCCGGGCCGGAGTTTCAACGGCCCCTCGCCGTCGGCGTCGATATCCGCACCCGGGATTTCGCCGTCGACGCCGTGTTCCGTCATCTCGACCGGCTGTCCGGCGGCGGGACGGCGAAGGCGCGGGTCCTGTTCGTCGATTGCGACGACGACGAATTGCGGCGGCGATACGCCGAAACCCGCCACCGCCACCCCCTGGCCCAGGACCGCCCGGTCGGCGACGGCATCGCCCATGAACGGGCCCTGGTCGGCCCCCTCAGAGACCGGGCCGACGTGGTCATCGATACCACCCGCTTCGGCCCCGGCGAACTGAAGCGGATTCTCAACGGCCATTTCGCCCTCGGCGAGGGGGCGGCCCTCAGCGTCTTCGTCACCTCCTTTTCCTTCCGCAAGGGCCTGCCCCGGGAGGCGGACCTGGTTTTTGACGTTCGCTTTCTCAACAATCCCCACTATGACCCGGCCCTGAAAGCGCTGTCGGGCCGGGACGCGCCGGTCGGCGACTTCATCGCCGCGGACGAGGGATTCGACGCTTTCTTCGACGGCCTGACGGGTTTGCTCAGTCCCCTGTTGCCGCGTTACGCGGCGGAAGGTAAAAGTTATCTGACCATAGCGGTCGGCTGTACCGGCGGGCGTCACCGCTCCGTCTTCGTCGCCGAGAAACTGGCCCGCTGGCTGGGACGGCAGGACAGGCCGATCCATCTGTTACACAGAGATTTATGAAGAAGGCTGCTTGAAGAATGATTGGAATGGTTTTGGTCACCCATGGACGCCTCGCCGACGAGTTCGTCGATGCATTGGAGCACGTGGTCGGCGAACAGGAGCAGGTGTCCACCGTCTGCATCGGTCCCGACGACGACATGGAGCAGCGGCGCAAGGACATCCTGAAAAGCGTCGCCGAGGTCGATCAGGGCAAGGGAGTGGTGCTGTTGACGGACATGTTCGGCGGCACCCCGTCCAATCTGGCGATTTCGGTCATCGACAAGGCGAATGTGGAGGTGATCGCCGGCATCAATCTGCCGATGCTGATCAAGCTCGCCTCGGTGCGCAGGAACAGCAGCCTGATGGAGGCGGCCAATTGCGCCCAGGAGGCGGGCCGCAAGTACATCAACATCGCCTCCCAGCTTTTGAGCCAGGACCCGGCATGAGCTCCGGCGGCGGCGATACGGGCGGTGCGGTCGGCCGCACCGCGACCATCCTCAACCAGCGGGGCCTGCACGCCCGGGCGGCGGCCAAGTTCGTCAAGACGGCGGGGGCCTTTCAGGCCGATATTGCCGTCAGCCGCCAGGGGCAGACGGTCTCGGGCCATTCCATCATGGGCCTGATGATGCTGGCCGCCAGCACCGGCTGCGACATCGATATCTCCTGTTCCGGCCCCGACGCCGAAGCGGCCTTGGACGCCCTGGCCGACCTGGTCGCCAACAAGTTCGAGGAAGATTAGTGTCCGGCAAGGAGCAGGTCTTTACCGGTCTCGGCGTTTCTCCCGGCATCGGCGTCGGCACCGTTCACGAACGGGAAAGCGGCGCCGTCGACGTGCCCGAGTACGCCATCCCCGCCAAGGGCGTGGACAAGGAACTGCAGCGGCTGCAAGGCGCCGTCGCCACCGCCCGGCGGCAGATCGGACGGCTGCGGACGAAGGCCCGCTCCCTGCCCGGCGTCGCCGCCGACGAAATGCTGTTCCTGCTCGACGCCTACAGCCAGATGTTGAAGGATTCCCGGCTCATCCGGGGGGCGGAAAAGCGCATCGCCAAGCAGCGGCTCAACGCCGAAGCCGCCGTTCACGAGGAACTGACGGAAATCTCCACCGCCTTCGCCAACATGGGCGACGCCTACCTGGCGGCCCGTCTCGACGACATCCGGGAAATCGCCGCCCGGCTGATCCGCAACCTGTTGAAAAAGCCTAGCGGCTCCTCGCTCCGGGTGCCGAAGGGCTCGGTCATCGTCGCCGAGGAACTGACCCCGGCGGACACGGCGCAACTGGACCCGTCGTGCATCGCCGGCTTCGCCACCGCCGTCGGCGGCGCCGAGGGTCACACGGCGATCATGGCCAGGGCGCTGGGCCTGCCCGCCGTCCTCGGCGCGCCGGAACTGTTGCGGGGGGCCAACAACGGCGAGACGATCATCGTCGACGGCGACCGGGGGCGCATCGTCGTCAACCCCGGCGAGGCGACCCTCGCCGCCTATGAGCGCCGGCGCCTGGAAATCCGCCAACAGACCAAGCAACTGAACCGTTTGCGCAATCAGCCTTCGGTGACCCGGGACGGCACCCTGATCGGCCTGCAGGCGAATATGGAACTGCCGCTTCAACTGGGTCCCATCGGCCAGACCGGGGCCGGCGGCATCGGCCTGCTGCGCAGTGAATTCATGTTCATGAACCGGGACGATATCCCCAGCGAGGACGAACAGTACCAGGCCCTGGCCGCCATCGTCCGAGGCATGGACGGCCAGCCGGTGACCGTGCGCACCCTGGATATCGGCGGCGACAAGATCGCGCCGTCCCTGCTCGACAAGTTCGGCGAAAGCGTATCCTCGTCCCTGGGCCTTCGCGGCATCCGCCTGTCCCTGGCCCACAGCGAGGTCTTCGAAACCCAGATCCGGGCCATCCTCCGGGCCTCCGCCCTGGGGCCGGTGCGCATCCTCCTGCCCATGGTCTCGACCACCGGGGAAATCCGTAAGGCGCGGGAGATCGTCAAGCGCATGGCGAAGAATCTGAAGCGGCGAAAAGTCGCCATTGCCGAGGAGCAGCCCCCCATCGGCGCCATGATTGAGGTTCCCGGCGCCGCCCTGTCCGCCGACGCCCTGGCCCAGGCGGCGGATTTCTTCGCCATCGGCTCCAACGACCTGACCATGTACACCCTGGCCATCGACCGCTCCGATGAGCAGGTGGCCAGTCTCTACAATCCCCTGCACCCGGCGGTGTTGCGGCTGATTCAGTTTTCCGCCGAGGCCGCCTTCAGGGCCCGCAAACCGGTCAGCATCTGCGGCGAGATGGCCGGCGACCCCCGTTACACGGCGCTGCTGCTGGGCCTCGGCTTTCGCGAACTGTCGATGACCGCCTCGGCGATCCCCCGGGTCAAGCAGCGCATCCGCGATCTCGACCTGCTGGCCGCCGAATCCCGGGCCCGGGTGATCATGGATCAGGTCGACGTCGGGCGCATCACCATGCTGCTGGAAGACTTCAACGCCCTTGCGTAACGGGCGCTTCCCTGATACACCCCGGCTTGAATTCTCACACCCTCATCATGCATCAGGAGTAAGTCGAAATGAGCGACTTCACCGATTACAAGGTCGCCGATATGTCGCTGGCCGAATGGGGCCGCAAGGAAGTGGCCATCGCGGAAACCGAAATGCCCGGCCTGATGGCCCTGCGCGAGGAATACAAGGGTGAAAAGCCCCTTGAAGGCGCGCGCATCGCCGGTTGCCTGCACATGACCATTCAGACCGCCGTGCTGATGGAAACCCTGGTCGATCTGGGCGCGGAACTGCGCTGGAGCTCGTGCAACATCTTCTCGACCCAGGACCAGGCCGCCGCCGCCATGGCCGCCGCCGGCATCCCCACCTTCGCCTGGAAGGGGGAAACGGAAGAGGAATTCCTGTGGTGCATCGTGCAGACCATCGAAGGCCCGGACGGCTGGCGTCCCAACATGATCCTGGACGACGGCGGCGACCTGACCCTGATGATGCACGAGGACTATCCGGACCTGCTCGACGACGTGCGCGGCCTGTCCGAGGAAACCACCACCGGCGTTCACCGTCTCTATGAAATGGTCAAGGAGGGCAGCCTCAAGGTGCCCGCCATCAACGTCAACGACTCGGTCACCAAGTCCAAGTTCGACAACCTGTACGGCTGCCGGGAAAGCCTGCCCGACGGCATCAAGCGGGCGACCGACGTCATGCTCGCCGGCAAGGTCGCCGTGGTCGGCGGTTACGGCGACGTCGGCAAGGGCTCGGCGGCCTCCCTGCGCAATCAGGGGGCGCGGGTCCTGGTCACCGAAATCGATCCCATCTGCGCCCTGCAGGCGTCCATGGAAGGCTACGAGGTGACGACCATGGAAGACGCCGCCCCGCAAGGCGACATTTTCGTCACCTGCACCGGCAACGTGGACGTCATCACCGTCGATCACATGCGCGACATGAAGGACCGGGCCATCGTCTGCAACATCGGCCATTTCGATTCGGAAATCCAGGTCGCCGGCCTGCGCAATTACAAATGGCACAACGTCAAGCCGCAGGTGGACGAGGTCGAATTTCCCGACGGCAAGCGGATCATCCTGCTGGCCGAGGGACGCCTGGTCAATCTGGGCTGCGCCACCGGCCACCCCAGCTTCGTCATGAGCGCGTCGTTCACCAACCAGGTGCTGGCGCAGATCGAACTGTGGCAGAACGCGGAAAACTACGAGCGCGACGTCTACGTGCTGCCCAAGCACCTGGACGAAAAGGTCGCCGCCCTGCACCTCGACAAGCTGGGTGTGAAGATGACCAGGCTGACCGAGAAACAGGCGGAATACCTGGGCCTCGACCAGGAAGGCCCGTTCAAGCCGGAGCATTACCGGTATTAGGGCGCCGCCTGCGGCACGATCATCAAGGGGCGGTCCTTTTCCGGGACCGCCCCTTTTCATTTTCCCGGGCGGGGATTAGACTTCGCGGGTGTTTGATTCCCTGTTCCAGAACCCCCTGCCGATGTTTCTCCTCGGCCTGCTCGCCGCCCTGGTTCCGGCGGCGGCGCTCGCCTCGTGGCTGATCCGGCGACAGCGGGACCTGCGCCGGGCCAACGCCCGCCTTGCCGCCGACGTGGAGCAGGGACGGGAAATCCTCGCCGCCGCCCCCGACGGCCTGCTGGTCTGGGATCATGTTCGGGCCGAGGAACGCTGCTCGCGCCGCCTCGCCGTCCTGCTCGGGCTCAGGGCCGGAACCGGGGCCGGCTTCGCCGACGTGCTGGCGGTGTTCGCCCCGACGGACGCAGAGGCCCTCAAGCAAGCCGTCGACCGCCTGCATGTCGGTGGCGAATCTTTCAATCTTCTGTTGCCCCTGGGGGAGCGGACCATTCAGGCGACGGGGACGCGGGCGGCGACCGTGGACGGCAGGCCGCTTGACGATCTGATGTGGATGCGCGAGGTCGGCGAGGGGCGGACGCGAACAGATGGCCCGGATGACGGGGGCGCGGCGCTCGACCATTTTCACCAGCTTCTCGATTCCCTGCCCCTGCCGGTCTGGGTGCGCGACGGCGGCCTGGACGTGGTGTTTTCAAACCGGGCGGAAACCCATGTGGCGGCGAGCCGCCTCAGCCGTCCGCTGGCGGAACGGGCGCGGGCCGAAGGCCAGGCCCTCGGCGAGGAACACCTCATCGACCGGGAGGGAAGTGGCCGCCGCTTCGATGTCGGCGAGGCCCCGGCCAGGGGCTGGAACGGCACCATCGGCTTCGCCCTTGAGAGACAAAACGGCGACGGGGCGAGGGCGGCGGAAAGCGGGGTGCTCGACACCATCAACACCGCCGTCGCCGTGTTCGACCGCTCGCGACGCCTCACCTTCGGCAACCGGGCCTATGCGGACCTGTGGGGGTTCGACGGGGACTGGCTGGCCGACGCCCCGTCCCTCAGCGAAATTCTCGACCACTTGCGGGAACGCAGGCAGTTGCCGGAAGTCGCCGACTTCAGATCTTTCAAGGAGGGCCAGGCGGCCCTGTTCACCGGCCTCGCCGGTTCCCGGGAGTCCCTCATGCACCTGCCCGACGGGCGGACGGTGCGGGCGGTGGTCACCCCCCATGGGGACGGCGGCCTGGTCTTTTCCTACGAAGACGTCAGCGACCGGCTGGCCCTGGAACGCTCGTTCAAGACCCTCAACGCCGTGCAGCGGGAAACCCTGGACAATCTGTATGAAGGCATCGCCGTGTTCGGCAGCGACGGCAGGATGAAACTGTCCAATCCCGCCTTCGCCGCCTTGTGGGGCCTGGACGAGGCGGTTCTGACGGGCGAGCCCCACATCGGCGAGATCATCGACGCCACCAGGCCCCTGATCGACGGCGTCGATTCCTGGAGCGACGGGCAGTGGCGCACCTACGTCGGCAACGAGATCGCCCGTTTCACCGCCCGTCAGGCGTCCAGTGGCCGCCTGCGGCTCGGCAACGGCGGCATTCTCGAATATTCCTCGGTGCCTTTGCCCGACGGGGCGGTCCTGCTCAGCTACCTGGATGTTTCCGACAGCGCCCGGGTCGAGGCGGCCCTGCGCCAGCGGGCGGAGGCCCTGGGCGAGGCCAACCGCCTGAAGTCGGAATTCATCGCCAACGTCTCCTACGAGGTGCGCACCCCGCTGACCACCCTCAAGGGCTTCGCCGATATCCTGGCCCAGGAATATTTCGGCGCCCTCAACGCCCGCCAGAAGGAATATTGCCAGGGCATCCTCGACAGCGCCGAGGGGCTGACCAGCGTCATCAACGATATTCTCGACATGGCCAGCATCGAGGCGGGCATGATGACCCTGGAACTGGATACGGTTCAGGTCCATTCCATGTTGGCGTCCGTTCTCAACCTGATCCACGAGCGGGCCCGGCGCAAGGCGCTGGACATCGACTTCGACTGCCCGCCGGACATCGGCTGGATCGTCGCCGACGAGAAGCGCCTGAAGCAGGTTCTTTTCTACCTGCTGTCGAACGCCGTCAATGTCTCGCCGCCGGGGGGCACGGTGCGGCTCAGGGCGGAACGGATCGGTGAGAAGGACGCCGCCGCCATCAACTTCATGGTCACCGGCCGCAGCACCGGCGAGGACGAAAACGAGCAACTGGACATCTTCGCTTCGCCGGGCGCCGGTGGGGACGGCACGCCGCCCAGGCAAGCGGTGCGCATGGGGGCGGGGCTGGGGTTGACCCTGGTGCGCCGCTTCGTCGAACTGCACGGCGGCACGGTCGAGGTGAAGACGCCCCGGGGCCGGGGCACCACCATCACCTGCCGCATGCCGGCGGCGGGGGGCGGCCGGGACGGCCGGGCGGAATTGGCCGTCGTCGGCGAATAAGTCAACAATCATACGGGATGGAAACATGGCAGAGGCCGGAGAACGCTACTTTGAGGATTACGTGGAGGGCGCGACCTACAGCTTCGGCTCGGTTCCCGTCGATGAGGCGGAGGTCATCGACTTCGCGCGGCGCTACGATCCGCAGTTTTTCCATATTGATGCCGAAGCGGCGAAAGACGGCCTCTACGGCGGCCTGATCGCCAGCGGCTGGCACACGGCGTCAATGATGATGAGCCAGTTCGCCGTCCACTATCTGTCGGATGTTTCCAGCCTGGGCTCCCCCGGGCTGACCGAGCTCAGGTGGATCGCCCCCGTCCGCCCGGGGGACGTCCTGTCGGTGCGCGTCACCACCACCGGCACCCGCCGCTCGGCCTCGAAGCCGGACCGGGGCATCGTGCAGTCCCATGTCGAGGTCCTTAACCAGGACGACAAGGTGGTCATGGACTTCAACGCCACCAACTTCATCGCCTGCCGGGACGTTTGATCAGGGCACGCCCTGGGTGGTCGAGTATTCGAAATGCAGTTCCTCGCCCGGGTGCAGGTGGGCGCGGGCGGAATGGGCCGCCGTGGCGGCCTCGGCGAAACCGCTCAGGATCAGCTTCAGCTTGCCCGGGTAGGTGATGATGTCGCCGATGGCGAAAATCCCCGGCCGTCCCGCGGCCATGGTTTCCCGGTCGACGGTAATGTGATTGTGATCCAGGTCGAAGCCCCAGTCGGCGATGGGGCCGATATTCTGGCTCAGGCCGAAAAACGGCAGCAGGGCGTCGGCCTGCAGGGTGCGGGTGTTGCCGTCCAGGTCGGCGACGGTGACCGCTGCCAGCCTGCCGCCGTCTCCCTCCAGCCCGGCCAACTGATAAGGGATCACCAGTTCGATTTTTCCCGCCTCGGCCAGTCGGTGCAGTTTGTCGGCGCTTTCCGGCGCGGCGCGGAACTTCGGGCGGCGGTGGACGACGGCCAGGCCGTCCGCCACCTCGGCCAGGGAAACCGCCCAGTCGACGGCGGAATCGCCGCCACCGGCGATGACCACCTTCTTGCCGGCGAAATCCTGACGCCTCTTGACCAGATAATGCACGCCGACGCCCGTCCCCTGGCCCTCGTAGTCCTCGATCCCCTGCAGCGGCGGCCGGTTGGGGCCGAAGGCGCCGACCCCGGCGGCGATAATCACCGCCCCGGCGTCGATGCGGGTCCCCCTGGAGGTTTCGACCAGCCAGCGCCCGCCGTCCCGTTGCTCCAGGGCGATGACCTGCTGGTTGAGATGGTAGACCGGCTCGAAGGGGGCGGCCTGGGCCTCCAGGTTGTGCACCAGGTCGGCGGCCAGGACGTGGGGATAACCGGGAATGTCGTAAATGGGCTTTTCCGGGTAGAGCGCGGAAAGCTGCCCGCCGATGGCGTCCAGCGCGTCGATGACATGGCACGACATCTTCAGCATGCCGCATTCGAAAACGCTGAACAGTCCCGCCGGGCCGGCGCCGATGACGGCGACATCGGTCTTTTCCTCCCGGTTCGGCGAATGGCTTTGATTCGTCATGGAAACTCCTGGATCAAAAGGTTAAACAGGTTATCGCCTTTCAAGCGGATTCTTGCAAGGGGAAGGAGTGACCTTGAGCAGCACCGTGACCATCGAGCTTGCCGATCAGGCGGCGACGGAGGCCCTGGCCCGCCGTCTCGCGGCGCTGGCCGAACGGGGCGAGCAACTGGCCCTTGAAGGGGACCTGGGGGTCGGCAAGACGGTTTTCGCCCGCGCCTTCATTCGCGCCCTTTGCGGCGACGGGACGGAAGTGCCCTCGCCCACGTTCACCCTGGTGCAAACCTATGACGCCGCCGATGGGCGGGTGCTGTATCACTTCGACCTGTACCGCCTGCGGGACCCGGAAGAAGCCCTGGAACTGGATATCGACGACGCCTTCGCCGACGGCGTCTGCCTGATCGAATGGCCCGACCGGCTCGGCTACCTGCTGCCCCGTGGCGTGCTGCGGGTGGCCCTGTCTTATGGCGAGGGAGAACGGCAGAGAAATTGCCTCCTCACCGGCCCCGACGGCTGGGCCGAGCGGCTGCGGGGAGTTACCCCGTGACGGCGGGGCGCGACGGCCTGATCGAGGCCTTCCTCGGCCGGTACGGCTGGGGCGGCGGCGAACGTTCGCCCCTTGCCGACGACGCCTCGTTCCGCCGCTACGAGCGTATCGTCCGGGACGGGCGCAGCGCCGTGCTGATGGACGCGCCGCCGCCGAGAGAGGATATCCGCCCCTTCCACGCCCTGGCCCAACACCTGACCGGCCTCGGCTATTCGGCGCCGGAGGTCTTCGCCGCCGACGCCGAAACCGGCCTGATGCTGCTGGAGGACCTGGGCGACGACACCTTCACCCGGGTTCTCGCCGGAGGCGGCGACGAGGAGGCCCTCTACCGGGGCGCGGTCGATGTGTTGATCGACCTGCACCGCCGCCCGGCGGCGCGAACCGTGCCTTCCGGCCTGCCCGCGTACGACGCCGGGCGGCTCCTGGACGAGGCCCTGCTGATCCTGGAGTGGACCTATCCGGCCTTCGCCGGCGACGCCCCCGGCGCGGCGGCGCGGCGGGATTTCGAGGAAATCTGGCGGCCCCTGTTCCAGCCTCTCGAGGACGGGCCGAAGACGCTGGTCTTGCGCGACTACCATGTGGATAATCTGCTATGGTTGCCGGACCGGGACGGGATTCGCGGCTGCGGGCTGCTCGACTTTCAGGACGCCGTCGCCGGGCATCAGGCCTACGACCTGATGTCCTTGCTTGAAGACGCCCGCCGCGACCTGGGCCGGGGATTGAAAGAAACAATGATGCATCACTATCTCTCCGCTTTTCCCGGCCTCGACCGGGCCTCCTTCGAGACCGCCTTCGCCGTTCTCGCCGCCCAGCGTCACGCCAAGGTGATCGGCATCTTCACCCGCCTGTGCCAACGCGACGGCAAGCCGGATTACCTGCGCCACATCCCCCGGGTCTGGGGGCTGCTCGAACAGGCCCTGGACCATCCGGCGCTTGCCGACATGCGGGACTGGTTCGCCCGCCACATGCCCGCCCCCATGCGCGTTGCGCCGCCGCCGATGACGGAGGCGCGCTCATGACGGTCCTCAAGCGGGGCATGGTCCTCGCCGCCGGTTTCGGCGTGCGTATGCAGCCCATCACCCATACGATTCCGAAACCCCTGGTCCGTGTGCTGGACCGCAGCCTGATCGACCGCACCATCGACCGGCTGCTCGACGGCGGCGTCGAGACCGTCGTCGTCAACACCCACCATCTGGGGGAACGGGTCGAGGAACACCTGTCCGCCCGCGACGATCTGGAAATCCTGTTCTCGCCGGAAGAGACGATCCTGGAAACCGGCGGCGGTATCGCCAACGCCCTCGGGCTGCTGGGAGACGAGCCGTTTTTCGCCTGCAACGGCGATACCCTGTGGCTGAACGGAACGCAGAACGCCCTGCACCGCATGTTGCGCCATTGGGACGAAGAAACCATGGACGCCCTGCTGATGGTCCATTCCACGGTGGACGCCTACGGCTACCACGGCGTCGGGGATTTCTGCCTCGATCCCCTGGGACTGGTTTCCCGCCGACCGGAGGGCGAGGTCTCGCCCTATCTGTTCACCGGCGTGCAGATCCTTCACCCCCGGCTGTTCGAGGACGCCCCCGGGGGAGCCTTCTCCCTCAATGTGCTCTACGACCAAGCCATCGCCCGGGGGCGGCTTTACGGCATGGTGCACGACGGCGAGTGGTTCCATGTCGGCACCCCGGACTCCCTGGCCGAGGCGGAGGCCTACATGCGGCTGCGTTACGCCGGGGTCAAGCACAGATGACGCAAGCGCCGCCCGGCCACGGTGTCTACACCATCGCCGCCGGCGTCCCCTTCCTCGACGCCCTCGCCGCCGGTGTTTTGCAGCGGCACGGCGCCGCGCCAGAGGCCCTGGTCCGGGTCACCGTCCTGCTGCCAACCCGCCGCGCCTGCCGTTCGCTGGCGGAGTCCTTCCTGCGTCTCGGCGACGGCAAACCCATGCTGCTGCCGAAAATGACGCCCCTCGGAGACATTGACGAAGAGGAACTGATCCTCGGCGGCGAGGCGGAGCTGGAAATCCCCCCGGCCATCCCCGGGTTGCGCCGCCAGTTGCTGCTGGCGCGCATGATCATGGCCCGGGGCGACGGCGACACCAGCCCGGAACAGGCCGCCCAATTGGCCCGCGAGCTGGCCCGCCTGCTCGATCAGGTGCAGACGGAACGGCTGTCCTTCGACGGCCTGGCGGCGCTGGTCGATGATGCCGGCCTTTCCGAACACTGGCGGCGGACCCTGGATTTCCTGACCATTCTGACCGACCACTGGCCGTCCATCCTGGCCGAGGAGGGGACCGTCGATCCGGCCGACAGGCGCAACCGCCTGCTCGAGGCCCAGGCCGCCCGGTGGCGGGGATCGCCGCCGCCGGGCCCGGTCATCGCCGCCGGGTCCACGGGGTCCATTCCGGCCACCGCCGACCTGTTGAAGACGGTGGCGGGACTGCCCGGCGGGGCGGTCGTCCTGCCGGGCCTGGACCGGGACGCGGAAGACGCGGTCTGGGAGGGGCTGGAGCCGAGCCATCCGCAATACGGCCTGGCCAACCTGCTACGCCACCTGGGCGTGGAGCGGGACGCGGTGGCCGACTGGCCGACGCCGGTGGGGTCCGCCTCGCCGCCCCTGCGCACGGCGCTGATCAATCAGGCCCTGATGCCCGCCGCCATGACCGACCGCTGGCGCGCGCGCACGCCGCCGCCGGGGAATGCCTTCGACGGGGTCGACCGTATCGAGGCGGACGGCGAACGGGACGAGGCGGCGATGATCGCCCTCGTCCTGCGCCGGACCCTGGAAACGGAAGGCAAGACCGCCGCCCTGGTGACCCCGGACCGAGGCCTGGCCCGCCGGGTCGCCGCCGAACTCGCCCGCTGGGACATCGACATCGACGATTCCGCCGGAACGCCGCTGATGGAAACGCCGCCCGGGGCATTTTTCCGCCTCTGCGCCCGGGTCGTCGCCGACGGCCTGGCCCCGGTCGGCCTGCTCAGCCTGTTGAAACATCCCTTCGCTGCGGGCGGCCTCGATCCGGCGGCCTGTCGCCGTCTCGTCCGCCGCCTGGAACGGGCGGTCCTGCGTGGGCCCCGCCCGGCCCCGGGACTGGACGGCCTCGCCGCCGCCGTCGCCGAGCTGGCCCCGGAACGGGCCGGGGGACTGGATGTCCTGATCGAGGGCCTGCAACGGGCGGCAAGCCCTTTCGCCGCCTGCTTTCATGGGCCGGACGGTGCGTTGACCGGCCTGCTGGCGGCCCATGTGGGCATGGCCGAAAGCCTCGCCGCCAGCGACGGGGAAAGCGGTTCCGCCCGGCTCTGGGCGGGGGAGGCGGGCGAGGCGTTGGCCGGTTTCGTCGCCGAATTGAACGAGGCCGCACCGGCCCTGGGGGCGATTTCGGCCCGGGAGTATCCGGCCCTGATCGATGCCCTGCTGGCCCCCCGCGCCCACCGGCCAAGGTACGGCCGCCATCCGCGCCTGTTCATCTGGGGCCTGCTGGAGGCCCGCCTGCAACAGGCGGACGTGATGATTTTGGGCGGCCTCAACGAAGGCGGCTGGCCGCCGGAGGCGGAGGCCAGCCCGTGGATGAGCCGCCCCATGCTGGAACGCTTCGGCCTGTCCCAGCCGGAACGGCGGCTGGGCTTGGCCGCCCACGACTTCACCCAGGCCGCCGCCGCGCCGGAGGTGATCCTCAGCCGGGCCGCCCGCAGCGGCGGCTCGCCAAGCGTCCCGTCGCGCTGGCTGTTGCGCCTCGAGACCCTGTTCAGGGGCAGCGCCCTGGAAGGCCGGTTCGTCGCCGACGGCGCCTGGAACGGCCTGTTCCGGCAACTGGACCGGCCCGGGTGTTTTCTCGACCCGGTGGAACCGCGGCCGACGCCGCCGCTGGCCAGCCGGCCCCGCAAGCTGTCCGTTTCCCGCGTCGAAACCTGGATTCGCGACCCTTATTCCATCTACGCCCGCGACATCCTTAAGCTCAAGCCGCTTGATCCCATTGACGCCGACCCGGGGGCGGCGGACCGGGGAACCGTCGTTCACGAGGCCCTCGACCGGTTCGTCCGCCGCTGGCCCGACGCCCTTCCCGACGACGCCCTCGGGGAACTGCTGAAGACCGGCTCCGGGGTGTTCGACGAGCAACTGACCCATCCCGCCGTGCGCGCCTTCTGGTGGCCCCGTTTCGAACGCATCGCCGCCTGGTTCGTCGACAATGAACGGGCCCGCCGCCTGGCCGGGCGCATGCCGGTGCAGACGGAAACCGACGGTGAAATCCGCTTCGCCGCGCCGGGCGGGGCGTTCACCCTCAACGGCCGCGCCGACCGCATCGACCGGGGGCCGGAGGGGCTGGTCATCATCGACTACAAGACCGGCGGCGCGCCGTCGCAAAAGCAGGTGGCCAGCGGCCTGGCGCCGCAACTGACCCTAGAGGCGGCGATGGCGCAGGCGGGGCGGTTCGACGGGGTCGCGGGGGAAGTCGTCTCCGACCTGGTCTACATGCAGTTGTCCGGCGGCCGTGTCCCGGGTCGGGAAAGCGGCGTTTCGGAAGACGTGGAAACCCTCGCCGCCGACGCCCTGCAAGGATTGCAGGAACGGGTCGCCACCTTCGACGACGAGGCGACACCCTACCTGTCCCGCCCGGTGCCCCAATTCGCCCGCCGCTTCGGCGATTACGACCACCTGGCCCGGGTCCGGGAGTGGATGGACGGCGACGATGACGGGGGCGGCGCATGAGCCCGGCCCGCAAGCCCCAGGTCCGCACCGCCGCCCAGGTCGCCGCCGCCGACCCGGAAAGCTCGGTCTGGGTGTCGGCCAACGCCGGCACCGGCAAGACCCAGGTGCTGACCGACCGCATCACCCGGTTGCTGCTTGACGGCGTCCGCCCGGAACGGATTTTGTGCCTGACCTTCACCAAGGCGGCGGCGGCGGAAATGGCGTCGCGCCTGGCCGACCGCCTCGGCGGCTGGGCGGTGGCCGAGGAAGAGGACCTGAAGGCGGAGATCGGGGCCCTGCTGGGCAAACCCCCGGAAGCGGCGCGCCTGGCCCCGGCGCGGCGGCTGTTCGCGGAAACCCTGGACGTGCCCGGGGGCCTGAAAATCCGCACCATCCACGCCTTTTGCGAATCCCTGCTCGGACGCTTTCCCATCGAGGCCGGAATCGCCCCGCATTTTTCCGTCATCGACGAGCGCACCGCCGCCGAACTGATGATCGAGGCCCGCGACCGCCTGCTCGCCGGGGCCGCCCGCGAGGACTCGCCCCGGGTCACCGCCGCCCTCGCCCATATGGCGGCGCTGCTGAACGAAGAGGACTTCGCCCGCCTGATGGGCGACCTGTCGTCCCGGCGCTCGCACCTGCGGGGCCTGATCCGCCATCACGGGTCGAGCGAGGGCCTCGCTGCCGCCGCCGCCCGCGTCCTCGGGCTCGGGGAAGGGGAGAGCGAGGAGGGCCTGTTGGCCGCGGCGGCGGCGGAAGGGGCCTTCGACCGGGACGGCCTGGCCGGGGCGGCGGAAGCCCTCGCCGGCGGCACGAAAACCGATCAAGCCCTGGGCGCCGGTCTGCGCGCCTGGCTCCGGGGGGAGGGAACCTTCGAGGGCGATTATTTCGACCTTTTCCTGACCAAGGAACGCAAGCCCCGCGCCCGCCTGATGACGAAGAAAATCGCCGAGGCCAACCCGGCGGCGCTGAAGGTCCTCGAGGACGAACGGCAGCGGCTGGTCGGGATCAGCGAACGCTTGCGGGCGCTGGCTGTGTTGCGGGCCAGCCGGTCGTTGATTCATCTCGGCTCCCGGCTGCTGGAGATCTTCGAGACCCTGAAACACACCCGCGCCCTGCTCGATTACGACGACCTGATCCTGAAGGCCCGTGAACTGCTCACCGCCGAGGGGGGCGTTTCCTGGGTCCACTACAAGCTGGACGGCGGCCTGGATCATATCCTGGTCGACGAGGCCCAGGACACCAGCCCCGAGCAGTGGGACGTGATCAAGGCCCTGGCCGGGGACTTCTTCACCGGCGAGGGGGCCCGGGACGTCGGGCGGACGGTGTTCGCCGTCGGCGACGAGAAACAGTCCATCTACAGTTTTCAGGGGGCCGATCCCTTCATGTTCGGCCACACCCGGGAGCATTTCTCCGCCGATGCCGGGAACGCGGGAAAGGCCTTCACCCCGGTCGAGCTGGTGTCGTCCTACCGGTCCACGGAACCGGTGCTGAAAACCGTCGACCGGGTGTTCGCCGACGACCGGGCCCGCGAGGGACTGACCTTCGACGGGAAACCCATCGTCCACCATTGGGAACGCCGGGGACAGGCCGGGCTGGTCGAACTGTGGCCGACCATGAAGCCGGGCGAGGCCATCGAGGTCAAACCCTGGGACGCGCCGCTGGACCGCCTGCCCGTGGATAGCCCGGAAGACCGCATGGCCGGACGCATCGCCGACACCATCAAGGGCTGGCTCGACGGTGGCGAGGAACTGGTCTCGGCCCGGCGGCCGATCCGCCCGGGCGACATCATGATCCTTGTGCGTCAACGGGGAAGTTTCGCGGAAAAAATGGTCAACACCCTGAAAAAGCGGGGCATTCCCGTCGCCGGGGCGGACCGCATGGTGCTCAGCGAACAACTGGCGGTGATGGACCTGCTGGCCCTCGGCCGCTTCGTGCTGCTGCCCCAGGACGACCTGACCCTGGCCGTGGTCCTGAAGGGGCCCCTCTTCGGGTTCCGCGACGACGAAGACCTGTTTCCCCTCGCTTACAACCGCAAGGGAAGCCTGTGGGCGGCCCTGGGCGAGGCGGCGTCCGGACGGGAGGACTACGCCAGGGCTTATCAGCGGCTCACGGAACTGCTCGCCCGGGCCGACTATCTGCCGCCCTATGAGTTCTACGCCCGCCTGCTCGGGCCCGAGGGCGGGCGGCGGGCGCTGCTCGCCCGTCTCGGCAACGAGGCCGACGATCCCATCGACGAATTCCTCTCCCTGGCCCTGGAATATGAACGCCAGCACGTGCCCTCCATGCAGGGGTTCCTCGGCTGGGTCGAGGCGGGCCGGACCCAGATCAAGCGGGACCTGGAACAGGGGCACGGCGAGGTCCGGGTGATGACCATTCACGGCTCCAAGGGCCTGCAGGGCAATATCGTCTTCCTGCCGGATACCTGCTCCCTGCCGACGGCGCGCCAGGAAACCAAACTGCGCTGGTTGCAGGAGCCGGAACCGGCCCTGTTGTGGGCGCCGGTGAAGGAACAGGAGGAAAGCCTGACCCGGTCGCTGGCCGAAGGGGTCGCCCGGGAACGGGCCCAGGAATACCGGCGTCTGCTCTATGTCGCCATGACCCGGGCCCGCGACCGGCTTTATATCGGCGGCTGGGAAGGGGCGCGGAAGATCGGCGACGATTGCTGGTACCGCCTGGTCGAGGCCGCCTTCGAGGGGGTGGCCCGGGAGGTGACGGGGGCGGACGGGGAGACGGTCCTCAGGCTGGAAAACGAACAAACGGCGGCGCCGGACGGAAAGCCGGAAAGGGAGGGAGCGGCGGTGGACGAGACCCCGGGCCTTCCCGAATGGGCGAGGACGCCGCCGAAGCCGGAACCGGAGCCCTCCAAACCCCTCAACCCGTCCCGGCTCGACGGCGGCGAGGAGCCCGCCGTGCGTTCCCCCTTCGACGGCGGCGACGGAGAACGGTTCAAACGGGGCGTCCTCATCCACCGGCTGCTGGAAAGCCTGCCCGAAATGGCCCCGGAACGCCGCGCCGCCGGGGCCGCCGGGTATCTGGCCCGGCCGGTGCACGGCCTGGCCGAGGATCGGCAACGGGCCATCCTGGAAGAAGTCCTGGCGGTCCTGGAAAACCCGGACTTCGCCCCCTTGTTCGCCGCCGGTTCCCTGGCCGAGGTGCCGATCAGCGGGGTCGTCGGCGGGCGCGCGGTATCGGCCAGGATCGACCGCCTCGCCATTACCGGGGATGAGGTCGGGATCATCGATTACAAGACCAACCGCCCGCCGCCCACGGCTGTGGAGGACGTCGCCCCCGCCTATCTGGCGCAAATGGCCCTCTATCGCGGATTGCTTCGAGAAATCTATCCGGGGCGGCGAATAAACTGCGTTCTCGCCTGGACCGACGGACCCCGGCTGATGACCCTTCCCGACGCTCTTCTCGACGTCCACGCACCTTGACGGCGGCGGCGGGGCTGCCTAGATTCAGGCAGATTCTTTCAATCCCATGCAATAGGACCGAATACATGCCCATAGCCGTGACCGATGCTTCTTTCGACGCCGACGTGAAACAATCCGACCTGCCGGTGATTGTCGATTTTTGGGCGGAATGGTGCGGCCCGTGCAAGCAGATCGCCCCGGCCCTGGAGGAAATCGCCACGGAAATGCAAGGCCGGGTCACCGTCGCCAAGCTGAACATCGACGAGAATCCGACCACCCCGTCCCAGTACGGGGTTCGCGGCATTCCCACCCTGATGCTGTTCAAGGACGGTGAAGTGGCGGCGACCAAGATCGGCGCCATGCCCAAGGGCAAGCTGGTGGAATGGGTCGAGTCGGTTATCTGATCAGCCGCCGGACATTTTCGAAAACCCGTTCAGGACGATGACGCCGGTGACGATCAGGGCGATGCCGAGCAGTCCCGGCAGGTCCGCCTTCTCGCCGAAATAGACGACGCCGATGACGGCGACCAAGACGATGCCGACGCTGGCCCAGACGGCGTAGGCGAAGCCGATGTTGAGGCTCTTCAGCACCACCGCCAGCAGGTAGAAAGAGGCGCCGTAGAAGACCACGGTCATGGACGACGGCAGCAGGCGGGTGAAGCCGTCCGACAGTTTCAGGGCGGTGGTGCCGATGACTTCGCAGACAATGGCGATGCCGAGCAGCAGATAGGCCATGGCGGGATCACTCCTCTCTCATACTCTCGATTATTCGTTCTCGCGCAAGACGGTTCCGGCCAGATAGAGGGACCCGGCGATCAACACCCGGGCCGGGCCGGGCTGCCCGGTGATGTCCTTCAAGGCGGCCTCGACGCTGTCCGCGGGCTCCGCGTCCATGCGCCAGTCCCGGGCCGCGTCGCAGACCTCGCCGGCGCTTAAGGTGGCGTCCTCGCCGGGGATGGAAACCCCCCGGAACAGGCCGACGCGGCCTTCCAGATGGCCGAGGAATTCCCCCGGCTCCTTTGAATTGATCATGCCGAAAATCAGGTGCAGGGGGCGGTCGCGCCAGGCTCGGGCCTGGGCGGCGATCATTTTCGCCGCCGCCCCGTTGTGGCCGCCGTCGAGCCACAGTTCCCAGCCCTCGGGCAGCAGGTCCACCAACGGGCCCCGCTCCAGCCGCTGCATGCGGGCGGGCCAGCGGGCGCTTTGCAGGCCGAGGGCAATGGCCCCGTCGGGGATGTCGAAACCGTCCAGGCGGTCGAGGGCGGCGATGGCCAGCCCGGCATTGCGAATCTGGTGGCCGCCCGCGAGGGACGGCAAAGGGAAGGTCCGGGCGGCTTTGCCGCCGCCGGACTGGGTCTCCAGGATCATGCCGTCCCGGCTTTTGCGGACGAACCAGTCCCGGCCTTCCAGGGACAGGGGCGCGCCGATGTCGTCGATCTTGGCGATGACCTTCTTTTCCTCCCGCCGTTCCTGCTTGGCCGACAGGCACGGCACCCCGGCTTTGACGATGCCAAGCTTCTCGCCGATGATCTCGCCCAAGGTGTCGCCAAGAAACTGCTGGTGATCCATGGAGATGGGGGTAAGCACGGTGAGGGCCGGTTTTTCCAGGACATTGGTGGCGTCGAGGCGGCCGCCGAGGCCGGTTTCCAGCAGCAGCACGTCCGCCTCGCAGCGGGAAAAGGCCAGGTAGGCGGCGGCGGTGGTGATCTCGAAATAGGTGATCGGGTCCCCGGCGTTGACCCTCTCGCATTCCTCCAGCACGGCGGCCAGGCCGTCGTCGGAAATCAGCGTTCCGGCCAGGCGGATGCGCTCGTTGAAACGGACCAGATGGGGCGAGGTGTAGACATGCACCTTGAGCCCGGCCGCTTCCAGGATGGCCCGCATGAAGGCGATGACGGACCCCTTGGCGTTGGTGCCGGCGACATGAATGGTGGGCGGCAGGTTTCGTTCCGGATGGCCGAGGCGCGCCAGCAGGGTCTCGACCCGCTCGAGGGTCAGGTCGATGACCTTGGGATGCAGCGTCATCAGCCTTTCGAGGATGGCGTCGCTGTCAGTCAGCGGGTCTCTCCGGGGGCAGGATTTCATGGTTGGCCGGGGGGATGGTCACCACCTCGGCGGCGGGGCGGGTGTTGATCAGCAGGCCGATCACCCGGATCAGGGTCTGGCGCAGTTCCTGGCGGCGGACCACCATGTCGACCATGCCGTGTTCGAGCAGGTATTCCGCCCGCTGGAAGCCGTCGGGCAGTTTCTCGCGGATGGTCTGCTCGATGACCCGGGTTCCGGCGAAGCCGATGACCGAGCCGGTCTCGGCGATGGCCACGTCGCCCAGCATGGCGAAGGAGGCGGAGACCCCGCCGGTGGTCGGGTCGGTGAGGACGACCACGTAGGGCAGGCCTGCGTCTTTCACTTCCTCGACGGCGATGGTGGTGCGGGCCATCTGCATCAGCGACAGGATGCCTTCCTGCATGCGCGCGCCGCCCGACGATGGCACCACGATCAGCGGCGCGTCCTGGACCACGGCGAGGCGCGACGCGGTGACCAGCCCCTCGCCGACGGCGATGCCCATGGAGCCGCCCATGAAGGAAAAATCGAGGGCGGCTATGACCACGTTCAGCCCGCCCATGCGGCCGTGGGCCACGGTCAGGGCATCCTGCAGGCCGGTCTTGTTCTGCGCTTCCTTCAGGCGGTCGGTGTATTTCTTCTGATCGCGGAACTTCAGCGGGTCGGCGGCGACCTCGGCCAGTTCGATGCTCTGATACTCGCCGTTGTCGAACAGGTATTGCAGCCGTTCGGCGGCGCCGATGCGCATGTGGAAACCGCAATGGGGGCAGACCTTCAGGTTCTTTTCCAGGTCCCGGTGAAAGATCATCTCCGTGCAACTGGGGCACTTGTGCCACAGGTTGTCGGGAATTTCCTTCTGTCCGCCGACCAGCTCCTTCAGCTTCGGGCGGACGAAATTTTTCAGCCAGTTCATTCAGGCGGCTCCCTTCGCCGTCGAGTGTACACCCTTTGCCAGGGCGGCGACAAAATCCAACGCTCGCCCGATCAGGTCTGGCCCGGCCCGGCCGTCGCCGTCCAGGTTGTCGGCGATGATGTTGACCAGGGCGGAGCCGACGACGGCGGCGTCGGCGATGGCGGCGACCTCGCCCGCCTGTTCCGGTGTCTTGATGCCGAAGCCGACGGCGATGGGCAAATCCGTGTGGGATTTCAGTCGCCCGTAGGCGGCCTCGATATCGCTTGCGGCGGCGGACGCCGTGCCCGTGATGCCGGTGATGGAGACGTAATAGACGAAGCCGCTCGCCTGTTCCATGACCCGGGGCAGTCGCCGGTCGTCCGTGGTCGGGGCCGTCAGGTAGATGAAATTCAGTCCCGCCTCGCGGGCCGGGATGCACAATTCGCTTTCTTCCTCGGGCGGCAGGTCGACGACGATCAGGCCGTCGACGCCGGCATCCCTGGCATCGGCGAGGAAACCCTCGACGCCGTAGACGTAGATGGGATTGTAATAGCCCATCAGGATAATCGGCGTGTCGTCGTCCCCATCGCGGAAGGCGCGCACCATGTCCAGGGTCTTGACCATGGTCTGCCCGCCCTGCAAGGCGCGGCCCGAGGCCAGTTGTATGGCCGGTCCGTCGGCCATGGGGTCGCTGAAGGGCATGCCCAGTTCGATCAGGTCGGCGCCCGCCCCCGGCAGGCCCCGCAATAGGGCGAGAGAGGTCTCGTAGTCCGGGTCGCCGGCGGTGGAGAAGGTCACCAGGCCGCCCCGGCCCTGCTCGGCCAGCTTGGCGAAACGCCGTGAAATCCTGCCGCTCATCATTCCACTCCGAAGGTCATGCCGGTGGCCCTGGCCACGGTGTTCAAATCCTTGTCGCCGCGGCCGCTCATGTTCATGACGATGACGTGATCGGCCGGGTAGTCGGCGGCGATCTTCATCACATGGGCGATGGCGTGGGACGATTCCAGGGCCGGGATGATGCCTTCCAGGCGGGTGCAGAGCTGGAACGCCTCGATGGCCTCGTCGTCGGTGATGGAGACGTATTGGGCGCGACCGATGTCGTGCAGCCAGGAATGTTCCGGCCCGATGCCGGGGTAATCCAGCCCGGCCGAAATGGAATGGGCCTCGGTGATCTGGCCGTCGCCGTCCTGCAGCAGGTAGGTGCGGTTGCCGTGCAGCACCCCGGCGCTTCCGGCGCTGAGGGAAGCCGCATGCTCGCCGGTCTCGATGCCCCGCCCGGCGGCTTCGACGGCGATGATTTCCACCTCGGCGTCGTCCAGGAACGGATGAAACAGGCCCATGGCGTTGGAGCCGCCGCCGATGCAGGCGACGACGGTGCCCGGCAGCTTGCCCTCGGCCTTTTCAATCTGTTCGCGGGTCTCCTCGCCGATCACCGACTGGAAATCCCGCACCATGGCCGGGAACGGGTGCGGCCCGGCGACGGTGCCGATGATGTAGAAGGTGTCCTCCACATTGGTGACCCAGTCGCGCAGGGCCTCGTTGAGGGCGTCCTTCAGGCTTTTCGACCCGGCGGAGACGGGGCGGACCTCGGCCCCCAGCATCTGCATGCGGAACACGTTCGGGGCCTGGCGCTCGATGTCCTTGGCCCCCATGTAGACGACACAGGGCAGATCGAACAGGGCGCACACCGTCGCCGTCGCCACCCCGTGCTGCCCGGCCCCGGTTTCGGCGATGATGCGGGTCTTGCCCATGCGCTTGGCCAGCAGCACTTGGCCGATGCAGTTGTTGATCTTGTGGGCCCCGGTGTGGTTCAGGTCTTCCCGCTTGAAGTAGATTTTCGCCCCGCCCAGGTGGCGGGTCAGCCGCTCGGCGAAATAAAGCGGGCTTGGGCGGCCCACGTACTGGGAAAAGTAATAGGCCATTTCGGCGGCGAATTGCGGGTCCTCTTTCGCCGCCTCGTAGGCCTGTTCAAGGTCGAGGATCAGCGGCATCAGGGTTTCGGCGACGAAGCGCCCGCCGTAAATGCCGAAACGTCCGTTTTCGTCGGGTCCGGCGCGGAATGTGTTCGGTGTGCTCATGGCCGCAATAAAGCACAATGAGAGCCCGGTTCCGAGAAAAATCTTGTCCCCTCTACAGGGTTCGGGCGAGGGCGAGGAATTCCCTGATTTTATCGGTGTTTTTCACCCCCGGTTCGTCCTCGACGCCACTGGAGACATCGACGGCGCCGGCGCCGCTGGCGGCGACCGCCCGGGCCAGGTTTCCCGCATCAATGCCGCCGGCCAGCATCCACGGAAGGACCCAGTCCTGTTCGGCGATCAGCCGCCAGTCGAAGCTGAGGGCGTTGCCGCCGGGGCGGGTCGCGCCGGGCGGCGGCTTGGCGTCGAACAGCAGCCGGTCGGCGGTGATTTCATACTGCCGGGCGCGGGCGATGTCGTCTTCTCCGGCGATGGCGACGGCCTTCATCACCGGCAGCCCGAAACGTTCCTTGATCTGGGCCACCAGGCCGGGGCTTTCCGAGCCGTGCAGTTGCAGCATGTCGAGACAGCCGGTGGCGACGGCGGCCTCCATGTCCTCGAAGGAGGCGTTCACGAACAGGCCGACCCTTTCCACCGCGTCCGGCACGGGGGCGGCGAGGGTGGCCAGGGCGTCAACGGTCACCGCCCGGGGCGAGGGCGGAAAAAAAACGAAGCCCACATAGGCGGCGCCGCCGGCGACGGCGGCCTCCACCGCCTCCACCGTCGACAGACCACAGATTTTGATAGCGACGGCCATGACTCAGGCCCCGGCGGCGATTTCGGCGGCGATTTTATCGGCGGCTTCCACCGGGTCGGCGGCGCCGGTGATGGGCCTGCCGATGACCAGATAGTCCGCCCCCATGGCGATGGCGGCGGCGGGGGTGACGATGCGCTTTTGATCGTCGCTGGCGGCCCAGCCGGGGCGGATGCCGGGAACCACCAGCTTGAAGTCCCGGCCCAGATGCTCCCTGATGTCCTCGACCTCGCGGGCGGAACAGACGACGCCGTCCAGGCCGCAGTCCTGGGTCAGGGCGGCCAGCCGGAGGACCTGATCGGTGACCGGCGTGTCGATGCCGACCGCCGCCAGGTCGTCCTTGTCCATGGATGTCAGCACGGTGACGCCGAGAACCAGGGGGCGCGCGGCTCCGGCTTCCGCCGCCGCCGTCGCCGCCGCCCGCATCATCGCCGGACCGCCGGAGGCGTGCACGTTGACCATGAACGGTGACAGGGGCAGGGAGGCCCGCACGGCGCCCGCCACCGTGTTCGGGATGTCGTGAAACTTCAAGTCGAGGAACACCGGCATGCCGCAGTCGCCGACGGCCCTCACGCCGTCGGGCCCGCAGGCGGTGAAAAATTCCTTGCCCACCTTCATGCCGCCCACATGACCGGCCAGGCTACGGGCCAGATCGACGGCCCGGGACAGATCCGTGGTATCCAGGGCGACGAAAGTTCTTTCGTGGGGCTGGGGCATGGTCGGTCCCTACTGGTTCAGGCGTTCAAAGGCCAGCTTGGCGGCGGCCAGGTCTTCCAGCGCCGTTCCGGCGGATTTGAAATAGGTGATGTCGTCGGGGCTCTGGCGTCCCGGACAGTCGCCGGCGGCCATGTCGAACAGGTCGCCGAGGATGTCCTCGTGGGTGATGACGCCGCCGGCCAGGGGCTGCACCAGGTCGCCGGCCTCGCTGGCGGCCCCGGCGCGGGTGTCGCAGTAGACCCGGGCCCGCTTCAGGCAGGTATCGTCGGCCTCGCGCATGTCTGGGGTGAAGGCGCCGACCAGGTCCAGGTGCTGCCCCGGGCGCAGCCAGTCCCCCTTGATCAGGGGGGCGCGGGACAGGGTGGCGCAGGAAATGATGTCGGCGTCCCGGGCGGCGGCCTCAAGGTCGTCGGCGGCGGCGATGTCGAGGCCCTCGGCGGCCAGGGTCTCGGCCACGGCGGCGGCCTTGTCCGGGTTGCGCCCCCAGACCCGGACCCGGCGGATCGGCCGGACGCAGGCATGGGCCCGGATCAGATGCCCCGCCAGCACCCCGGTGCCGACCATCAGCAGGTCGTGGCTGGCCTTCCGGGACAGATAACGCGACGCCAGGGCGGAGCCGCTAGCGGTGCGCCGGGCGGTCAGTTCCGGTCCGTCCAGCATGGCCAGCGGAACGCCGTTGGCGCCGTTGATCAGCATGTAGGAGCCCATCACCGCGGGCAGGCCTTGCGCGCCGTTTTCCGGGAACACGGTGATGATCTTGATGCCGATGACATCCCCCTGCCGCCAGGCCGGCATCAGCAGCAGGGTCGGGTCCAGGCCGTCCGGGGTATCGATGCCGTGATGGTGGCGCACCGGGGCGGTGCAGCCGTCCCGGAACATGGCGTCGATGGCGTCGATCAGCGAGGGATAGTCAAGGACTTGCCGCAGGTCGTCGGCGGAGATCAGGCGCATGGGTTCAAGCCGCATCCGCCTTCGCCGGCAGGGCGGGGGGCGCCGATGCGGCGGGCAGCGCCGGTGTGGCGTCGGTTCGCTGCCGGGCGTCCTCTTCGAGTTTTTTCACCCGTTCCCCGAGCCGCGCTTCCTCGCGCCGGGATTTTTCCAGCAGCCGCACCAGTTCCCGCGTCCGGGTCCGGCGCCCCCCCGCGGACAGGAAGGAAATCAGGCCGCCCATGAGAAAGCCGAAAAAAGCGGCGCCGAGGATGGCGGCGAAGACGGGGACCTCGAAACTGTAGGGCGCGGGCGAAAGGTCGATGGAAACCCGGGAGCGGTTGGACACCGTGAAGGCGACCACCACCGCGCCGAGCGGAATCATCAAAAGCCATGAGAGGACGCGGCTCACCGGGCACTATCCGTTGAGTTTTTCGCGCAGTTGCTTGCCGGTCTTGAAGTAGGGAATATGCTTGGCCGCGACGCTGACCGATTCGCCCGTGCGCGGATTGCGGCCGACCCGGGAGCCCCGCTGTTTGACCGAGAACGCGCCGAAGCCGCGCAGTTCCACCCGGTCGCCGTTGGCCAGGGCAGCGGTGATTTCGTCGAAGATGGTCGTGACGATCCGCTCCACGTCCCGTTGGTACAGGTGCGGGTTCGCATCGGCAAGACGCTGGATCAATTCGGACTTGGTCATCTCTACCTTTTCTCCCCTGTTGGAGGCGCTGTCACGTTCCGCGCCAGACCTCACCAGCCCTCAGGTTGCCAAAGCGAGACCAGCCCGTCAAGTCTAAGGGGTTCTGAAAACAGTGTTTTTCCAACCATTCCGCTGATGAAATCGCGCCATTTGTCCTCCGGGCGGTCGATCTCCAGGTCGCGGACCGGCAAATCCGGCTCGACTTTCCCGATTTCGGCCAGCCAGGCCAGGGCCTCGGCCTCGCCGCCGATGGCGTCGATGAGGCCTTCCCTGAGCGCCTGCCGCCCGGTGAAGACGCGCCCGTCGGCGAGCGCGCGCACCGTGGGCATGGGCAGTTCCCGCTGCTTCGAGACCATCTCCAGGAACATCTCGTACATATCCAGAACCACCTCCCGGGTCGCCTCGCGGGCTTGCGGGCTTAAGGGTTCCAGGGGGTTGGGCTGGGCCTTCAAAGGCCCGCTTTTGATGGTTTCCGGCTTGATGCCGATCTTGTCCAGCAGCCCGGTCACGTCGGTGGTCTGCAACAGCACGCCGATGGAGCCGGTCAGCGAGCCCTGGCGGGCGAACAGGCGGTCGGCGGCGAGGGCGACCATGTAGCCGGCCGACGTGGCGGTGGCCCCCATCACGGCGACGACGGGCTTTTCCCCGGCCACGTCGAGAAGCTGGTGATAAAGGTTTTCCCCGCCGACGACGGTGCCGCCGGGGCTGTCGATGCGGACGATCAGGGCCCGGACGTCGGCGTCCTCCCCGGCCTCGGCCAAAGCCCGCTCGCGGTCCGCGTCGTCGATGATGATGCCGGTGATGTCGAGGCGGGCGATGTGTTCGCCGTCGGCGATGTCTTCGTAATCGGTCAGGGTGAAGATGACGGCGGCGGCGAGTATGGCCAGGGCGACGATGCGCCAGAACAGAAGGCGGCGTTTCAGCCGCCTGCGATCGACAACGTAATCCGCTTCAAGGGACATCCTGCCTCCGTCGGGGGGTGCTCAAGGATATGGGCCCGAGGCGGGAACGGGTCCCGCCCCGGGCCTGAATCCGGGAACGAAGCTTATTCTTCTTCCGCTTCGTCCTTTTTCGCCGCCTTCTTGGCGGCGGCTTTTTTCGGCGCCGCCTTTTTCGGTTCCTCGGCGTCGCCTTCCGCCTCGGCTTCGGCTTCGGCAGGCTCGGCCTTCTTCGCCGCCGCTTTTTTCGGCGCCGCTTTCTTGGCCGGTTTTTCTTCCGCCGCGGCGTCCTGCTTTTCCTTCAGGGCCGCGCCCAGGATGTCGCCGAGCGAGGCGCCGGAATCGGACGAGCCGTATTCCTTCATGGCCTGTTTCTCTTCCGCCACTTCCAGGGCCTTGATCGACAGCGTCAGCTTGCGGCTGGCGGAATCGATCTGCATGACCTTGGCGTCGACCTTATCGCCTTCGGCGAAACGCTCGGGGCGCTGTTCGCTGCGCTCGCGCGACAGGTCGCCCTTGCGGATGAAGCCGGGCAGGCCGTCGCCGACCTTGACCTCGATGCCGCCGTCGGTGATGGCGCTAACCGTGCAGGTAACCGCTGAACCCTTCTTGAGGCTGGAAATCTCGCCTTCGAAGGGATCTTCGCTGAGCTGCTTGATGCCGAGCGAAATGCGTTCCTTCTCCACATCCACGTCCAGCACCTTGGCCTTGACCATGTCGCCCTTCTTGTAGTCGGCGAGGGCGTCCTCGCCGGACTTGTCCCAGGACAGGTCGGACAGGTGGGCCATGCCGTCGATGTTGCCGGCGAGGCCGATGAACAGGCCGAATTCGGTGATGTTCTTGATTTCGCCTTCCACTTCCGAACCGACGGAGTAGTTTTCCACGAAATCCTCCCACGGGTTCGAGCCGCACTGCTTGAGGCCGAGGGAGATACGGCGCTTGTCGGGATCGGCGTCGAGGACCATGACTTCCACTTCCTGGCTGGTCGAGACGATCTTGCCGGGATGGATGTTCTTCTTGGTCCAGCTCATTTCGGACACGTGGACCAGGCCTTCCACACCGGGCTCCAGCTCGACGAAGGCGCCGTAGTCGGTGATGTTGGTGATGCGGCCTTGGAACTTGGCGCCGACCGGGTACTTCTGCTGGACGCCTTCCCACGGGTCGGCCTCGAGCTGTTTCATGCCGAGGGAGATGCGCTGGGTTTCGGCGTTGAAGCGGATCACCTGGACCTTCAGGGTCTGGCCGATCTGCAGGGCCTCCGACGGGTGATTGATGCGCCGCCAGGCGATATCGGTGACGTGCAGCAGGCCGTCGACGCCGCCGAGATCGACAAACGCGCCGTAGTCGGTGATGTTCTTGACCACGCCCTCCAGGATCTGTCCTTCCGACAGGTTGGAGATCAACTCGCCCCGTTCCTCGGCGCGGGTTTCTTCAAGCACGGCGCGGCGGGAAACGACGATGTTGTTGCGGGCCCGGTCCATTTTCAGGATCTGGAACGGCTGCGGCGTGCCCATCAGGGGCGAAATATCGCGCACCGGGCGGATATCGACCTGGCTGCCGGGCAGGAAGGCGACGGCGCCGGAAAGGTCGACGATGAAGCCGCCCTTGACGCGGCCGAAGATGACGCCGTTGACCCGTTCCTGGGCGTTGAACAGGGTTTCCAGTTCCGCCCAGGCTTCCTCGCGGCGGGCTTTCTCGCGGCTCAGCCGGACGATGCCTTCGCGGTCTTCGAAGCGCTCGACAAAAATGTCGATGGTGTCGCCGACGTTGACCTCGGTGTCCTGGCCGGGAACGCCGAATTCCTTCAGGGGGACGCGGCCTTCGGATTTCAGGCCGACGTCGATGGTGGCGGCGTCGCCGTCGACGGCGACGACGGTGCCTTTAACGACCGATCCTTCGAAGGGATTGCCGCCGCCAAGGGATTCTTCAAGAAGATCGGCGAAGTTCTCGCCGGTGTCGAACGGGGTGGGTTCTGTGCTTGCCTGGTTTGCAGGAGCCATGGTTTGGTATCCTTAGTCTAAAATGGTCTTCCGGCCGGCCGGTTGGTTCCGGCGGTCTTTGTCGTGCGGAAAAAATAAAGCCGTCCCGCACCGTGCGGGAAAGCCGTCTCTATCGTCAGTCCTTCGAGATGAAATCCAGCGCCGCCCGGAACACCTGATCGGCATCCATGTGACTGGTATCGAGCTGAAAAGCGTCTTCGGCCGGCGCCAGCGGAGCCACGTCGCGGCCCGCATCGCGGGCGTCCCGTTCCTCCATATCCTCGAGAACGCGGGCATATATAGCTTCGAGTCCGCGATCCTGCAACTCCTTATGCCGTCTTTTTGCCCGCACCTCGGTGGAGGCGGTGACGAACAGTTTGACGTCGGCGCCGGGGCAAACCACGGTGCCGATGTCGCGGCCGTCGAGAATGGCCCCCCCGGCCCCTTCCGGCGGCTGTTCGGCGAAGCGGCGCTGGAAGTCGAGCAAAGCGTCGCGGACGGCGGGAAGGGCGGAAACCTTGGAGGCCGCCTGGGCGGTCTCGTCGTTGCGCAGGCCATCGGCCTCGAGGTCCCCGGGGCTAAGCGAGCGGGCGGTTTCCCCCGCCGCCTCGGCGTACAGTGCCGGGTCCGCGAGGTCATGCCCGGCGTCCATCACCTTGCGCCCGACGGCCCGGTAGAGCAGGCCGGTGTCGAGCAGGGCGAGGCCGAAGTGCTCGGCCAGCCGTTTCGCAAGCGTTCCCTTGCCCGCCGCCGCCGGGCCGTCGATGGCGATGATTTTCGGGGTGTGGGTCATGGGATCATGCCTCCTTGATATCCGCCCCCAGGCCGTTCATCAGCGGGACGAAGCCGGGGAAGCTGGTTTCGATGGGTCCGGCGTCGTCGATTTCGACGGGCCGGCGGGCGGCCATGCCGAGGACCAGGAAGGCCATGGCGATGCGGTGGTCGAGGGCGGTGCGGATCATGGCGCCCCCCGGCGGCGGGGCGCCGTCGCCGTGGACGACCAGATAATCCTCGCCTTCCTCCACCTCGACCCCGCAGGCGGCCAGGCCGCGGGCCATGCCGCCCAGGCGGTCGCTTTCCTTGACCCGCAGTTCCGCCAGCCCCTCCAGCCGGGTGACCCCTTGGGCGCGGGCGGCGAGGGCGGCGAGGACGGGATATTCGTCGATCATGGAGGGCGCCCGCGCCGCCGCCACGGTGATCCCCTTCAGGGACGAGCCCCGCACCCTGAGGTCGGCGGTTTCCTCGCCCGCCTGCCTGCGGCGGTTTTCAAGCTCGATGCGCCCGCCCATTTCCCGCAGGGTGTCGATCAGGCCCGTGCGCAGCGGGTTGACGCCGACGTTTTCGATGAGGACGTCGGAGCCTTCCAGCATCAGGGCGGCGGCCATGGGGAAGGCGGCGGAGGAAATGTCCCCCGGCACGGTAACGTCGCGGGCCCGTAGTTCCGGCTGGCCGTGGACGGTGACGGCGCGTCCGCCGTCCGCCGTCTCCTCCACCTCCACCGTGGCGCCGAAGTGGCGCAGCATGTGTTCCGTGTGATCCCGGCTCGGGCTGGGCTCGACCACCCGGGTGTGGCCCGCCGCCCCCAGTCCGGCCAGCAGCACCGCCGATTTCACCTGGGCCGAGGCGACCGGCGGCTGATAGTCGATGGACAGGGGGTCGGATAGGCCGCCGACGCTAAGCGGCATCAGGCCGCCTTCGCGGGCGCGGAAGCTCACGCCCATGCGCGACAGGGGCTCCATCACCCGGCCCATGGGGCGGCCGTTGAGGGAGGCGTCGCCGGTAAGGGTGGCGGTGAACGGATGGCAGCCCAGCACCCCCATCAGCAGGCGGGCGGCGGTGCCGGAATTGCCCATGTCGAGAACCCCCTCGGGTTCCCTGAGCCCGCCGATGCCCCGGCCGTGCACGGACCAGGTTCCGGACGGCTCCTTCGTCACCTCGGCGCCGAGGGCGCGAAGGGCTTCCGCCGTCGCCAGCACGTCCTCGCCCTCGAGCAGGCCGTCGATGCGGGTCTCGCCGACGGCCAGCGCGCCGATCATCAGCGCCCGGTGGGAGATGGATTTATCCCCGGGCGCCCGCACGGCGCCGTTGAGGCTCTCGACAGCTTGCGATTTGAGCGGTTTCACGCGGTGTTTCCCAAAAAATTCAAAGAATGCAAATGCTTCTTCCGAGCATGGAGAAAAGCCAGAGGCGCTCTCTAGCATGAAAAGGCCCGGCATAGGTAGAGCTGACTTGATCACGGGCTCCCGGACGGCTTATTTTTGCTTTTGACAGGGGGGCCGGAACGTGGCAATTGGCATGGTGCGGGGAACAAAAAAAGTCTGACGACGGAGGTCACGGGTGACGAAGCCTGAATTGGGAAGGAAGCACACTTGCAAAAGCTGTGAGGCGCGTTTTTTCGACTTGAACAAAACCCCTCCCGTCTGCCCGAAATGCGGCGAAGAGGTGAAGGTCAGCAAGCCGAAGCCGAAACGGCCCACGGCCGCGGCGGAAGAGACGGCCGGCGAGGGGGGGCAGGGCGGCACGACCGCCCCGGCGGTTCCCCAGGCCACGGACGGCGACGGCGGTCCGGACGGCCTGGAAGACCCCCCCGGCCTGGAGGATCTGGACGACGACCTGGACGATGATCCCGACGACGACGACCTGATGGAAGACACCTCCGACATGGGCGAGGACAACGACGACATGTCGGAAGTTCTCGAACATGTGGACAGCGGCGTCGAGGATAAATAGGCCGCTCCCGCCGGGGCCGTCATTTTTCCCTTGCCATCAAGCGCCGCCGCCCGTATGTATCCGTCCCGTGCCGGAACACACCCGCCGCCCCCAAGCGGCGCCCGGCCCGAAAAACCAAATGGGGCCGTAGCTCAGTTGGGAGAGCGCTACAATGGCATTGTAGAGGTCAGGGGTTCGATTCCCCTCGGCTCCACCAATGAAAACCCTCCGCCGAAAGCGGGGGGTTTTGTCTTTTCCGCTTTTCGCCAAAATCATCAAAATCGCTCGGGTAGGCATCGGGTAGGCACGCGAACCAATTTCGCGGCCAAACCCGTTCGTTTTTTGTACTCCATCATTCCGTCGAAAATTTACCACAGGCTAGTTTTCCGAGGTTGCCTCCGTCCTGACCAGGACATTGCCAAAGCAACTCACCGCCTCAACCATCCAGACTGAACATGCACATTGCCATGCCCTAGACGAGACGGGAAACGTGATATCCGTCCACTAAACGGCTTTCCACTCGATAGTTCTTTAGAACTGACTGTGTTTTCCCTTTTCGTCTCCATGCGCCGCAGGAACTCGGGAACCTCAAGCAAGGCTGTATGTTCATTGCCTTGGGAGATATCATTTTTGCGAGGTGGATCTTGGTCTTTTTGTTCCTTTTCTTTGACCGTCCTCGGTTTTGGAGGCGTAGGGCGTGGTGGCTGTTTAAGGTGTTGGCCAACGTTTTCATAGAATTGAGGGCAGAAATTCTCAATGTCCTCAATAAAGGTTTTACGACCAGAAAAACGCCCACCTTGGGATTTATGCATGACGACCTCAAAGGCCCTTACGGGAGCATTTGAAGCCTTAATTTCTGGCAAATCTACGCTCTCTCGTAGAGCGCTTAAAGGTATGCTTGTATCTGCAGCCTTCGACTGCCATTTGAAGCGAACGGAGACGCCGTCAGGGGCTGTTTCTTTCAATTGCCGAATAAGCCAATTTATACGTGCTTTCGTCGTCTTCTTCTCTGTAGGAGCGTTCACAGACATGCGCGCACGAATCGTGCGTGTTCGTAAATCAGCGACTACAAAGAGAGTGGAAGCGGCATCTGGAATATGAAAGCCTGCTTCCAAAGCGCCTTTTTCACAAAGGGATGAAATGTCATCCTTCACACGTAAATCTGGGTCTCCCAGATGCTTCTTGGATAAGGTTAGGTCCACTTTTCTGGAAAGAAACTGTGATAATTGAAGGGATAATTCTCGAGCCTCTTGATGCCATCCAGAAACGAGTTTGAAAACGTCATCTGAATGTTTCTTAAGATTACCACCAGCTTGGAGCGCCTTAATGCTGCCGTTCCAGCAATCTGGCATTTGGGTGTATCCATTTACACCAGCACTTTCGTGGGAGAAAAAACGAACAAACTCACGGATCAAGAAAGCCTGTTCCGGATCGGCAATCTTTGAATTTTCATGAAGCAATATGGCTTCAGTCAAAATTGACGTCCACGAAAGGTGGAACCAATCAACCCGGTTGATAAGTGCCCTGGAAGTTGAAAAGGGATGGTGAGTAGGGCGAGCAACAAACTCATTAGAAATTGAAATTAACGCATCAATTGAATGGATTTTTGCAAGCTTGAGGTACCTTTCAATTTGCTCTCGCTCCAGTTTCGACTTTCCAATTTTTGCCTCGACTAAAGCCGTCCATCTTTTTTGACCCGACTGAAGTATGATTAAGCCATCAGGTCTATCTTTTGACGATGTGCCATCATCAGGAAGAACTATTTCGGTAAATGTATTCACTACGGTGCGTTTGTTTATTCGTTGACCTAGCTGAGACAAAACTGCATCGGCGAAACCGGGTACTGCCGAGAAGACTGCCAAAAGCGCTGACGCAGCTCTTTGTTCTTTTCGGCTATCAGAAATAACAGGGATGAGTCTGGCGATTTCACCGCTTTCAAGAAAATCAGGCACTTCTATCATAACGATCCCCTTCAGCAATTGAGTGGAAATTGAATGTTACAACCTTTTCTCCACTTTTGGAAACCTTCTCAAATTCCGGGAGTTCAGCTAATTATTCCGCTTCACAATTCGTCCGCGAGACGATTGCACTCACGAATTAGCTCCCGAACCTGTCGTCGTTGCTCCTTCGCCTTGGCGGTGAAATAGCCGTGCTTGAGAGCGTTCTCAGAACCTTTGGGCGGCCCTGTAGACTTCCCGCCATGAAGCCGACAACGGTGCTTACTTCGGATCGCTGGGGCCTGACAAGGCATCCCTCTCCTATTTTTAGCTAGGCATCGAGGAGCAAGGTTCATGGGGTTATTCTCCATAATTGTTCTTTCCCCCACACGTGAAGATATGAACAAGTTTGCTCAAAGCCGATGTCCCCGTTGGCCACAGAGTATGGGCTGTCCGATAGTGGGTTAGCGAAAATTGGTAGAATGCTGGATGTTTCTCGACCCCCCAGGAGGCTACTTGGCCAAACTTAAGCATGGGAAAACGGTATTAAGCCCGCAGCAACCCAAGCGAATGAAAGCCATGTATCCAATGGCATTGTAGAGGTCAGGGGTCCGATTCCCCTCGGTTCCACCAATGAAAACCCTCCGCCGAAAGCGGGGGGTTTTGTCGTTAGATCAAACTGCCTTTAATCGGAATCGATTAAAGGCAGATAATTTGATCGTTATCAATAAGATAGAGCAACTTATCTGCGTTTGAATAAACGCAGGTTGCTCTAGGCCCCCCGTTCGCCGCCGTCGAGAATGGCGGCGATCTCGGAAGTGATCTAATCCACCGGTCTGGCCGGGTCGATGGCGACGGCTTCTCGGGTTTTTCCGATTCTCACCTCGTCGAACCAGGCGACCTGCGTCGGCATGGGGCCGCCGTGGCGGCTGACGAAGGAGCGGTAGAGGCCGTATTTGACGTAGTATTCCTTCGGCCAGAAACGGACGAAGCCTTCGAGCCGGGCCTTTTCCTCGCCGTTGACGAAGATTTCCATCAGGCTGGTTCTGTCCGTGGTGTCGAAATGGATGGTCACGTCCGTCCAGCGCCCGCGCATGTCGTCGAGGGCGGCCAGGGTGTAGTAATCGCACCGGTCGCCGATGTTGGTGGGCGAGCCGGTCAGGATGTGGATGCAGGCCCGGTAAAGGCCGCCTTTCATGTTCAACTGCAACAGCGGCGGGAAGGACGGCAGGCCGCCGGCGGTGCCCGACGGGCCGCCTTTCTGATGGATTTGTCCCATGGAGGTGGCGACACGGGGGCTGTCGGCGAAGTCCTCGGGCACATAGACGCTGAAGGCGATCCAGGTGTCGCGGCCGGGAGGGATGGCCCTCCTCAGAGAATATTCCGAGCGTTCCCGGTTGTTCTTGCAGTCGCTCCACTTTCCGTCCGCCGCGCAGTCGCCGGGACGGACCTCGAAACGTTGCGACTGCTTGCCGGCGCGCACCGGGCTTTCCACCACCCCGTAGCCCCAAGACGTGGTGCTCAGGCTGCGAAAGCCGACCAGACGGCCGGAGATGCAACCTTCAAGAAGAAGGACACAAAGGAGGGAAATCAGGGCTATACGGGGGGCGGGCATGGCTTTCGGACTCCCGAACAAGGTCAGCTAATGGCGCCGATCTCGTCGAAAATGGCCTCGATATCGGCGATATGGGCGTTGCGGCCGTCGAAGCGGATCAGGCCGTCGTCCTCCAGCCGGCTGATGGTCCGGGAGATGGATTCCGGGGCGACGGAAATCAGCGATGCCAGGTCCCGCCTGGACACCGGGATTTTCAGGATATGGCCGCCCTTCTTGTCCTCGAAGCCGTGCCGGTCGAACAGGACCATCAGACAGTGCAGCAGGCGGGTGCGGACGTTACGGCTGCGCGAGCGCACCAGGTGTTCCTCGGCCTCGTTCAGCTCCTTCAGGCTGCGGGCCAGGAAGCGTTCGCCGATGGTCGGGTTTTGCGCCAGCAGGTCGTTGACGATTCGCTTGTCGATGAAACAGATGTGGCTGGGGCTGAGAATTTCCGCGAAGTGGGTGTGCTCGGAATTGCTGAGCAGGGCCCTGTAGCCGATGGTCTCGCCGGGATTGCACAGCTTCAAGAGGGTCTCCTGACCATCGGCGTCGAACTGGCGGATGCCGACCAGACCGGACTGGATGCAATAGACGCCTTCGCTTTTATCCCCTTGATTGTAAATGATTTCTCCGGGCCTGCGGTCGCTGACATGTTTGTAGCGGTCGATCAGGTTCAGTTCTTCCGCGTTCATGTCCTTCCACTCGGTGTTGTTCCGGGTCGGGCAGTCGATGCATTTTGAATGGTGGGACGTGGTCTTCATTCCATCCTCGAACTAATTTTCTCGGAATTGATTACTATCAATGTGGCGTCCAGGTAAACAGCCTTAGATTAAATTTTTGAAATATATTTAGCCATTGAAATAAAGATGTCGGAAGATCAACAAATTCTGCAGACCGCCCAGCATATGATCGAACGGTACGGAGAAGACGCCTGCCGCCAGGTCGAGGAACGAATCAGGGAGCTGGACCACTCGAAGGGGGATCACGCCGAGGCCAGCGCCATTTGGCGCGAGGTCCGCGACGCCATCGTCGCCTTTGAGGATTTGTCGCCGAAGCATTGACCGGCAAGCCCGGTTGCACACGCAGCGATTCCCCCGCTACAATGGCCACGGGCGGTATTAACAGGCACGGGTCAGCGAACGGATGAGCACCAACCCCAATAGGGACGGGGCCGCACAAGCTTCGGCGGCGGCCCATGATATTCCGGTGGAGGACCTGCTGGACGGCATCGGCAGCCTGCTCAAGGACACGCTGGTGGCGGAGGTCTCGAAAAACTGGAACGCCCTGTTCGCAGACAGGAGCAAGCGGCGGGCCCTGGCCGGCCCCGCCCGGCAAGTGGTCGAGGAATTGACCGATCACCAGCGGCAAATTCTGCGCATGGCCGTCGCCGGCTACCACAAAAAGGACATCGCCCGGGAATTGCACATCAGCGCCGAAACCCTGGAGGCCCATTGCCTGGCCATCGTCGGGGAGCTGGAGGAAAAGCTCTCTCGGCCTTGAACGGCCCTCACCCGAGCATCAGGCTCATTTTTTTGTCGCTGCCCATGATGTGATCGACGATCCAGCGGCTCAGCAACTCCTCCGAACGTCGATAGCCCGGAGTGTCGCCCTGGTTGTCGTAATCGACCATGAAGGCCGTGTACTCATCGAGCAGGCGGTTGTGTTCCGCCTTGTGCTCGATGTAGTGCGGGTACTCGTTTTCCAGCATGACATGCTCTTCGAGGGCGAAGTGGGCCTGCATGCGGGCGTGCAGGTCGCCCAGGGTGCCCTTGGCCCCGTCCCCGTCGCCGTGTTCGCCCAGTTGCCGGTGCAGCCGGTTGATGTCCGTGATCAGCATGCGGTGTTCGTAATCGAGTTCCTCGATCCCGATCAGGAAGTCGTCGTTCCATTGGATGGCCTTGGTGGTTGCGGTATCGGTCATCATCCGACCCTCCGTGTTAAGCGGTCCCCACCTCTTTCCAACAGCATCCTCCCATCGCCGGGCCACGTCAACCACGGACCGGCGGGGCGGGTCAGTTTTTCTGGCCGGTGCGGATTTCCCGCACCCAGGGCAGAACCGTCGACTGGGCGAAGGCCCAACGCTCCGCGTCGTCTGTCTGCCGCCAGTGCTCGTCAAGGCTGGGCGGCGCGGGCGCGGACTTGGGGGGCGCGGGGACGGTGCTGAGCGACTCTCCCTCATAGGCGTCGAGGGCTAGCTCCAGCAGCTCGACGATCTTGAGCCTGTCCCGATAGGTCAGGTCCCGGACCTTTTCCTTGAAGGCGGGGGTGACCCGGGTGGCGAACTGTTCCGTCCTTCCGGTCGCCCGGTTGGGCCGTCTGGTCATGGCCATGGCGTTCCTCGATCATTAAAAGCTAGAAAGATAGCTTTTGTAAGGTACGGAATTTCTTTAGAAAATCAACTTGTTTTGGAAGTCAGTGCGTGGCGTCGATTTCACTCAGGACCCGGACCACGTCGACGCCGAGGCGCAGGCCGTCGAGATCGGACGTTCCCTTGCCGATGGCGGCGGCGAAGTCGGCGAGGGCCTGATCCAGGGGCAGGATGTCCCGAACGGCGATGACTTCGGCGGCGTGCGGTTCGCAGCGGGCCGTTTCTTCCCGTGGCTCGCGGACCAGGGGATGGGGGGCGGTGTCGTCGTAGATCAGGGTGTCGCGGTCGTACTGGGCGGCGAGGAAACGGGTCTTTTTATCGAGCAGGTTGCTGATCTGGAACTCGGCCGTCACCCCGCCCGGGAAGGCGAGCTTCAGGGTCAGGGCCTGACCCGGCCCCTCCGCCGTCTCCCGTTCTTCCCGAAGTCGGCAGGAGGAGGACACCGGCAGTTCCCCGGTCAAATCCAGGGCCATGGCGATATCGTGGGAGCCCCGGTCCCAGAGCAGGGGGGTGTCGCCGCGGAAGGGGCCCCGGTCGCCGTTGCCGCCGCGGATGGCGTGCAGGGGGCCGAGGGCCAGGGCCTGGTCCTTCAGGGCCCGGTAGGCGGGATGGTAGAGGTGGATATGATCGACCAGCACGATGGCGTCATGCCCTTCGGCGAAGGTCAGCAGGTCGGTGGCCTGGTGCAAATCCAGGGTCAGGGGCTTTTCCACCAGCACCGGGTTTCCGGCGTCGATGGCGGCGCGGGTCATCTCCGCGTGCAGGGTAGGCGGGGTGGCGATGATGACGCCGTCCAGGTCGTCGGCTTCGGCGACGGCGCGCCAGTCCGGGGAAACGATGCAGGACGGACCGGCGAGGGCGGCGGCGTCCGGATTTCCGCTGGCCAGGCGGGCGAGGCGAAAGCCCTCGAGCCGCCTGAGCGTGCGAATGAAGATTTGTCCCCAGCGCCCGGCCCCGATCAGCCCGATGTTGAGGGGACGCCCGGCCATGCCGTCACTGCTCGCCGGTATAGACGCCGTCGGCCCAGTCGAGGAACCGTTTCAGGCCTTCGTCCAGATCGACCTCGGGCCGGTATTCCAGTTGCAGCTTGGCCTTGCGGATATCCGGGGCGCGGCGGTTGGGCTCGTCGGCCGGGTAGCTGTCCGGGTATTCGACGATGTTGTGGGCGACGGGTCCGTCGGACAGGGCCTCAATGCGCTTGACCAGGTCGACCATGGAGATTTCCGGCTTCGGGTTGCCGATGTTGTAGGCCTCGCCGGGCACCCCCTTCAGCACCACCAGCAGGAAGCCGACCATGGCGTCGGTGATGTAGCAGAAGGTCCGGGTCTGATCGCCGCTGCCGTACACGTTGAGCGGCTGGCCCGCCTTGATGCGGCTGGCGAAGTTGGGAAGCACCCGGTAATCGGTCTCCTGCATGCCCGGCCCGAAGACGTTGAAGGGCCGGATGGTGTTGGTCCTGGTGCCGTTGGTGGTGTGATAGATATAGCACAGGGTTTCGCCGACCCGCTTGCTTTCGTCGTAGCAGGCCCTGGGCCCCTGGCAGGAGACGTTGCCCCGGTAGCTTTCGGCCATGGGAACATGCGCGGGGTCCGGGTCGCCGTAAATCTCGCTCGAGGAAAAGAAGGTGAACCGGGCGCCGTGGGCGTCTGCCAGTTCGAGCATGCGGCGGGTGCCGGTGATCGCCACCTCGAGGGTCTGCAGGGGATAGGCCCGGTAGTAGTAGGGCGAGGCGATGCCGGCGGCATGGATGACGTAATCCAGCGGCCCGTCCCAGTCGAAAGGGTCTGTGACGTCGTGCTGGACGAAACGCACATGTTCCATCTCCGGGATGTCCGAGCCTTCCTTGCCGGCGGTGATCAGGTTGTCCAGGGCCACCAGCCGCACCGGTTGGTCGAGAACCGTCTCGTTGAGGCGGGCGAAAATCTCCATGAAGTAGCGGCCGAGAAATCCCCGCCCGCCGGTGAGCAGAACCGTCTTGCCGGAGAAATCCCGGGCCGGGTCTTCGAGGCGACGGCAGATTTCGTCGATATCGGATTTCAGCAGGAATTCGGTCATGGGGGGAGGAATCCTTCCGTTAATGGACGACCACGTTGGGAAGCGGGACGATGAACCGGCCACCGGCCTGGCGGAACGCCTGATGCTTTTCCATGATCGGCGCGGCGAAATTCCACGCCAGAATGACGATGTCGTCGGGTTTTCTGTCGTATATGGCCTGCGACGGCAGGACCGGGATGTGCATGCCCGGTGAATACAGCCCCTGTTTCAGGGGGCTGTCGTCGACGATGAAGTCGATCAGGTCCGGGCCGATGCCGAAATGATGCATCAGGGTCGTCGCCTTGGCCGGGGCGCCGAAGGCGGCGATGCTGCGGCCCTGGTCCTTTTTTTCCAGCAGCAGGCTGGCCAGCTCGGCCTTGACGATGTCGATGCGGGCGCCGAAATCCCGGTAGGTGGCGGCCTTGTCCAGGCCCATGCTCCGTTCGAGGGCGATGAGCCCGTCGACGTTGTCGGAAACGGGCCGTTTGCCACCGGCCTTCTGGGCCACGGCGCGCAGTGATCCGCCATGGGAGGAAACCCGCTCCGCCCCGATCAGCTCCATGCCGTGGGCATCGAGGAACGGAACCAGGGGCACGACCCCGTGATAGGCCAGATGCTCGTGGTAGATGGTGTCGAACAGGGTGTGCTCGAAAACATCGACAAGGTAGGAGACTTCGAAGACGAAAACCCCGTCGTCGTCGAGCAGGACGCGGACCCCGTCGAGCACGCCGCCCAGGTCGTCGATATGGGCGAAGACGTTGTTGGCGGTGATGACCGACGCGGGCCCGTGCCGGGCCAGCAGGTCTTCGGCCATAGTGGCGGAAAAGAAGCCGGTGACCGTCTCGATGCCCTCCGCCGTGGCGCTGGCGGCAATGTCCCTGGCAGGATCAACCCCGAGGACCCGGAAGCCCCGGTCCCGGAAGGCCTTCAACAGGGTGCCGTCGTTGGAGCCGATGTCGAAAACCAGGGAGCCGGGTTCGGGCGCGTAGGCGCCGATGACGGCCTCGGCGTAGTCCCGGAAGTGCTTGACGAACACGGGCGAGGTGCCCGAGACGTAGACATAGTTCTCGAACAGCACCGCCGGATCGACCACGTCGAGAAGCTGCACATGGTGGCAGTCCCCGCAAAAGAAAACGTCGAGGGGAAAGGACGGTTGCGGGTCCGAGAGCTGGTGTTCGCCGACGAAGGCGTTGGCCGGCGGCGTCGGCGCCAGGGAGAGGACCATGGAGAGATCCTCTCCGCCACACAGTCGGCAGGTGGTTCGGCGGTGGCAGGGGCTGGTCATGGACTTAGCCGTCGTCCCCCGGGCGCCAGGAAATACTGTCGGAATCGTCCAGCATGTCGACCCGCACCACGTCCGCCTCATAGGTGGCCTGGTCCCTGGGGTTGCGTGAAAGGGTCAGAAACACCGTATCCTCGGGGAACTTCATGCCGTGGTCGATCATCGGCGGCGTGAACACCATCTCACCCTGGCGGACGAGCAACATTTCGGGCTCCTCAGTACTGCCCGTCGGGCGGTGGTAATATTCGATGGCGCCCGAGATCACGTAGCAGTAATGCCAGTCCGTCTTGTGATAATGGTTGGCCCTCAGCGCCCCCTTTTTCGATTCGATCATCACCGCCGACTTCATCATCCGGTCAACCAGCGGCTGGATGGTGCCGCGGCCGTCGACGAAGGGCTTTTCCAGGGGCACCAGGGCCTCGTCGGGCCAACTCAGCTTTTCTTCCTCGGTGACAGGATCGATATCGGGTTCGGACATGAACGGGGGCCTCCTTTAGCCGCGCAGTCGTTTGATGAGCATGGTCCAGAAAACGGGAATAACGTGATGGGCGCGGATTTTCTTGCCCTCGTCGTAGGTGCGCCCGAAGTAGTTGACGGGGACCTCGTAGAAATTCCGCCCGGCGGCCACGGCCCGGGTAAGGATTTCCGCGTGCTGTTCCCATCCTTCTGTGGTCAGGGCCTCGGCATCGACGAGGGAGCGCCGGTAGAGCAGATAACAGGAATAGACATCCGTGAAGGTGGTATTGTTGAGAATGTTGAAGACCAGGGTGATCAGCGTGTTGCCGACCTTGTGCCAGAAATAGGAGACACGGGTGATCGGCGACCCGGCCAGGCGGCTGCCCATGACCACGTCGGCATCAAAACGCAGGACAGGCGCCAGGAGTTGGGCGTAATCCGCCGGGTCGTATTCCAGGTCGGCGTCCTGAAACAGGATGTAGTCGCCCTCGGCATGGCGCAGGCCCGCCTTGACGGCGGCTCCTTTGCCGCCGTTCACGGGCTGGCGGATCAACCGGCTGTACAGCTCCGGGCGGGCCTCCAACAGGGAGACGGTCTTGTCCTTGGAGCCGTCGTCAATGACGATCACCTCGAAGTCGACGCCTTCGACCTTCTGTTCCGCCACCTTCTCGAGAAGGGTGATAATCGTCGCCTGCTCGTTGTAAGCGGGAATGATGATGCTAAGTTTGATCATGAGCGACAAAACCGGAGTGGAGGCACGGGGGTGAAAGTTACGAATCGAAATCTATTACCCCGAAACCGCTTGAAGAGAAAGCACAAACCCTTGACTTTTTGCATTGATGAACCAGATTACGGGTACCGTCTTCGGCGCCTGCGGGGCCGAAAACGCGCCATGCTCGCTCATTATTGAAGGAGGAGACGGCAAATGTCGCGCCTATCCGGTTTCAACAGCCCGCTGCTGCTGGGCTTCGACCATTTTGAACGCATTCTCGACAGGGCGTCGAAAACGTCCGCCGAGGGCTATCCCCCCTACAACATCGAACAATGCGGCGAAAACGCCCTGCGCATCACCATCGCCGTCGCCGGCTTCGCCATGGACGACCTGAACGTCACCACCGAGGACAATCAACTGGTGGTGCGCGGCCGTCAGTCGGAAGACGACCGGGAGCGGGTCTATCTGCACCGGGGCATCGCCGCCCGGCAGTTTCAGCGCAGCTTCGTCCTGGCCGAGGGGATCGAGATCAGCGGCGCCTCCATGGACAACGGACTGCTGCATATCGACCTGGTCCGCCACGTGCCGGAGCCGGAAATCCGCACCATCAAGATCGAACCGGCGGGGGCGTCCAGGGAAAAGCCGAAGACCATCGACGTGGACCCGGCCAAAGACGCCGGCTGACGGAACCGTGAACGGGTTTGACTTACAAACCCACCTTCCAGACCCCATATTAATCGGGAAGCCCCGAAAAACGCGCCGCTTATCCTTTTGGGCGTTGATAAGGAGTTGTTACATGATCCAGAACACCAGCACACAGAGACCGGCCAGCCGCTATATGTCCGTCGCCGATTTCGCCCTCTACGGGGCGGAGGACATGGCCTACGTCAAGCCCGTCACCGTGGATGGGGAAGCGCTGTTCGCCGTCTATGCGGCGGACGGCAGGGAACTGGCCCTGATCGAAGGCCGGGACCTGGCCGACGCCACCATCCGCCAGAACGACATGGAACCGTTCAGCGTTCACTGATCGGGCCTTGGGAAGAACCGGTCAGGCGGCCTGATGGGTGGAATTTTCGGTCAGCAGGGCGTACAGGGCCTCGGACTGGTCCGTGCCGCGCAATTTTTCGCAAACCGCCGTGTCCCTGAGCAGGCGGGAAACCCGGGCCAGGGCCTTGAGATGATCGGCCCCCGCCGACTCCGGGGCCAGCAGCAGGAAAATCAGATCGACCGGCTGTTCGTCGATGGACTGGAAGTCAATGGGCTTTTCCAGGCGAGCGAACAGGCCATGCAGCTTGTCCAGGTTGGGCAGTTTGCCGTGGGGAATGGCGATGCCGTTGCCGACGCCGGTGGTGCCCAGGCGCTCGCGTTCCATGAGAACGTCGAAGATGGCCCGTTCGTGCAGGCCGGTGATGTCGGCGGCCTTGCGGGCCAAATCCTGGATCGCCTGCTTTTTCGATGTCGCGTGCAGATTGGCGACAACGCTGTCCGTCGTGATGAGGTCGGTGATTTCCATCAAAACCTTCCTTCAAACCTTGGCGCTGAAAATTAAGCCTTTTCGCCGTCCACCGGATCGATCCAGCCGATATTCCCGTCTTCGCGGCGGTAAACCACGTTCAGCCGGCCATGGGCGCGGTTGCGGAACATCATCACCGGGGCATGGGCCAGGTCCATGCGCATCACCGCTTCGCTGACCGTCAGCGGGGCGATTCTGTGGGACATTTCGGCGACGATGGTCGGCTCGTGGGATTCCGGCAGTTCCTCTTCGCCTTCCGTGGCGAGGATGGAGTACTGGGCCATGATCAGTTCGTCGTCGCTGGGGCCACTGTGGTGGTGGTTGCGAATCCGGCTCTTGTAACGGCGCAGTTGCTTGGAGATACGCCCCAGCGCGCCGTCGAAGGCGCCATAGGCGTCGTCACCCTCGGCGCCGCCCTGCATGACCATGCCACGGCCCGCGTGGACGGAAATGTCGGCGCGGAAGCCGTGCCCTTCCTTGGAGAAAACAACCGTCGAATCGAGCGCGTTCTCGAAATACTTGGTGACGGAACTCTGCAGTTGACTCTCGGCGTGGCCGCGAAGGGCGTCGCCGACGTCAACGTGTTTACCTTTGACTGATATTTCCATGCGGGTGTGCCGTCCTGCCTGTTGGGCTTTTCAGCTATCCATATTGTTTAGCAAAAATGTGATACGATGTCTCTAACCTTGACCCTGAAACGCCATTGCGTGGCTCCAGCGGTTGTCGGAGGCCCGGAACCTAGAGGCCCAATCCGCCGCTGTCAATAGTTTGTGCTTTGACAACGCTTGCGCCTGCTATAGCCCCGACTTTTTTTCCCGCCGGCGCTGGACCGAGGACCCCAGCCCCATGGCTTCCCGGTATTTGGCCACCGTCCTGCGGGCCACGTCCATGCCTTCGGCCTTGAGGATTTTCACCAGTTTGTCGTCGGAGAGAATTTTATCCGCCGCTTCCTCGTCGATCAACGCCTTGATGCGGTGGCGGACGGATTCCGCCGAATGGGACTCGCCCCCCGAGGAACTGGCGATGGCGGCGGTGAAGAAGTACTTCAGTTCGAAGATGCCCCTGGGCGAGGCGATGAACTTGTTCGACGTCACCCGCGAGACGGTGCTTTCGTGCATGTCGATGACGTCGGCGATGTCCCGCAACACCAGGGGGCGCAAAAACTGGACCCCACGGGCGAAAAAGGCGTCCTGCTGGCGGACGATTTCGCTCGCCACCTTGAGGATGGTGGTCGCCCGCTGGTGCAGGGACTTGACCAGCCAGTTGGCGGACTGGAAGCATTCGTTGATGTAGCGTTTGTCCTCTTTCGAGCCGCCGCCGGAGCGGATGGTGGCGAAGTAGCTGTTGTTGACCAGGACCCGGGGCAGGGTTTCGCTGTTCAGTTCGACGACCCAGCCGCCGCCCGGCTGCGGGCGCATGATGACGTCGGGGACGACCGGCTGCATCACCGTTTCCTCGAAGGCCTGGGCCGGCCGGGGGTCGAGATCGCGGATTTCCGCGAACATGTCGGCGATGTCCTCGGCGTCGACGCCGCAGATCTTGACCAGGGCCGACACGTCCCGCTTCGCCAGCAGGTCGAGATTGTCGAGCAGGGCCTGCATGGCCGGGTCGAGCCGGTCCCGTTCCTTGAGCTGCAGGGCCAGGCATTCCGACAGGCCGCGGGCGAAAAGGCCGGGCCGGTCGATGCCCTGCAGGACCCGCAACACCTCCTCGACCCGCTCCATGGAACAGTCCAGCCCTTCGGCCACCTGTTCCAGGGCGCCGGTGATGTAGCCGGACTCGTCGAGCATATCGATCAACTGCGCGCCGATCAGGCGGTCGACGGGGTCCCCCAGGTTCATGGCCATGCGCGAATTGAGGCGCTGGCGCAGATTGGTGCCGTCCTGCAGGGTTTCCTCCAGGTTGGGCAGGCCGCCGCTGAAATCGGTGGAGGCGCCCCCGGGGCCGGGATCGGCGAAGGCGGGTTCGGCCAGGCTGTTCCGGGCGAGGTCGGAAAACCGCTCCTCGTCCGTGTTCCATTCGTTGTCCACATCGACGTCCATGTCGCTGCCGATGGCTTCCGTGTCCTTGCCGGGATCGCTGAAGTCGATGCTTTCCAGGCCGCCGTTGTCGGCGTCCTCATCGGCGTAATCGGCGGCGACCTCGGCGGCCTCGCCCTCGTCGCGTTCAAGCAGCGGGTTCTGCTCCAGTTCCTGTTCGACGAAATCCAGCAATTCGACGTTGGAAAGCTGCAACAGCTTGATGGCCTGCTGCAGTTGCGGCGTCATCACCAGGGATTGGCTTTGACGCAGGTCGAGGCGGGGCGTCAACGGCATGATGACGGCCGCCTTCCGTTGGGCCGGTGCTTAGAGACTGAAACGTTCACCCAGATACACGCGCCTGACGTCCTCGTTTCCGACGATGTCGGAAGGCGCGCCCTCCATCAGCATCATGCCATCATGGATAATGTAAGCCCGGTCGATCACGTCCAGGGTCTCGCGGACGTTATGATCTGTGATCAGCACGCCGATGCCGCGATCCTTGAGATGGGCCACCAGTTCGCGGATATCGCCGACGGCAATGGGATCGACGCCGGCGAACGGTTCGTCGAGCAGGATAAAATGCGGGTTCGACGCCAGGGCGCGGGCGATTTCCACCCGCCGCCGCTCGCCGCCGGACAGCGCCAGCGCCGGGGTCCGGCGCAAATGGGTGATAGAAAATTCCGCCAGCAGGGCGTCGAGCATGGATTCCCGGCGCTCGCGCACCGGTTCGGCGACCTCGAGCACGGCGCGGATGTTGTTTTCCACGCTCATGCCCCGGAAGATGGACGCTTCCTGGGGCAGGTAGCCGATGCCGAGGCGGGCGCGGCGGTACATGGGCAGGTCGGTGATGTCCTGGCCGTCCAGCATGACGGTGCCGTAGTCGAGGGGAATCAGGCCGGTGATCATGTAAAAGCAGGTGGTTTTTCCGGCCCCGTTGGGGCCCAGCAGCCCGACCACCTCGCCGCGCTGGATGGACAGGCTGGCGCCGCGCACCACGGGGCGCTTCTTGAAGCGCTTGCCCATGTTGGTGGCGAACAGACCGCGGTCCGTGTTCTCGGCGATGAGATGCGGGCCGTCCGCCTCCTGGCCGGGGTCGCCGGGGCCGCGCGCCGCGCCGTGAATATGTATCGGATCGTCTGTCATGTTTCCCGTTTTCATCGAACCACCCGCCGGCGCATCGCCGGGCAGGCCGTCTAATTCCCCTTGTTCTTCTTCTTTCCGCCCAGGTTGAACACGCCGCCCACCTGGCCTCCTCCCTCGCCGGCGCAACTGAACATTTTCGAGACGCCGGTGTTCATGTTGACCTGGGCCTTGCAGCCGTCGATCATGTTGCCTTCGCGGGTTATCTTAACGGAACCGGTGAGGGTTGCGATACCGCTTTTCACATTATAGACGCCCCGTTCCGATGTCGCCTTCTCCTTGGTCGTTTCGACGATGACGTCGTCGAAGGCCTCGACCCTGTGGATGGCGCTTTTCCCCGCCTTGTTTTTCTTGAAATAGGCGACGATGACTTCGGCCTTCAGGGTCTTGTCGCCGCTGATGGCCTGGGCGTTGCCCCGGGCGACGGCCATTTGCTTGCGTTCCCAGTATTCCAGTTGCCTGTCGGCGAGGACCTCGTCGGTCTGGGTGATCAGCCGGACCTTGCGTCCGGTCAGCACCAGGATGGCGTTGTCGACGTCGTAAACCCCCCGCTCCCCGTAGGCGGTTTCCCCCGGGGTGACGATGCGGACGTTGCGGATGGCGTCGAGCCGCCAGATTTCCGTGCCGCCGTCGGGCAGCTTGCGGTAGAAGGCATGCAGTTCGTCCGCATGCACGGTGACCTCGCCGCGAATCGCCTTGGCGTTGCCACGGGCGAAGAAGGTCAGGCTGTCCTGCTGCCATTCGATGCCGTCGTCGGCGTAAACCTCGATCGGCGCGTCGGATTCGCCGCTGCCGAAATTCAGCCCCTGGGCCCGGGCCGTCGAGGGGAAGGCCAGGGCGAGGAAGATGATGGCGGCGGCCATCGGCGGGATGCGTGAGATCGGGGACTTCACTTCAACGGCCCTCCGGCGCCGGGATAAATGGTCAGTTTCGACTTGCCCGTGAAATATATGGTCTTGCCCTTATCGACAAGATGAAACCCTTCCGCCTGCAGGTTGCCGAACGGTCCCTGCCCCTCGACGGGGACGGTGCCGGTGGCGGTTCCCTTGGTCAGATCGATGTCGGCGCTTTCGGTACGGAATTCGTAGCCCGAATCGTGAAACATGTTGACGGAATGGGTCAGGGTCAGGGTTTCGTGCTGGCGCACGTAAATGCCCTGCTTCGCCGTCACCACCAACCACGAGCCGTCGTCGAGGGAGATGTCGGCCTTGGGCATTTCCAACTCGACGCTCTTGTCGGCGTTGAGCAGGTTTTTCGCGATGTCGGCGGTGATGGCGAAGGTCTGGCGGTCCTTGTCGGCGCCCTGGAAGCGGGGGTTGATCATGGCCGGGTCCTCGACGTTGCCGACCCTGAGGGCGCTGAAGCCAATGGAAAAGCGGGAGTCCTGCAATTTCAGGTGCGGCCAGACAACGACCAGGGCGATCAGCAGCAGGGCGATCACCGGCAGCAGGACCTTCATCAGCGAGACGAATCGGGAATAGGCCTTGACCGGCTGCCCGTGCAGGGCGTTGGGGCGTCCGATGCCGGTGGCGTCGGCGCGGCTGCGGGCGGCTCGGGGGGCCGCGCGGCGTCGTTCCGGGGCGGGTCTCGCCTCAGGCAACGCCGGCCCGCAGACAGTCGTGGATGTGGACGATGCCGACCGGGCGCTCTTCCTCGACCACGAACAAGGTGGTGATAGACAAGCCGTTCATGATGCCCAGGGCCTCGCTGGCCAGGGCGTCGGGGCGGATGCAGCGCCCGCCGGGGGTCATCACCTGGCCGGTGGTCCGGGTCATCAGCTCCGGCCCCATGTGGCGGCGCAGGTCGCCGTCGGTGATGATGCCCTTGAGGCCACCGCCGCCGTCAACGACGCCGAGGCAACCGAAACTCTTCGCCGTCATCTCGACGATGGCTTCCGACATGGCCTTGTCGTCGGCGACCAGGGGCAGGGTGTCGCCCGCATGCATGATGTCGGCCACCTTGAGCAGCCGGTTGCCGAGCTTGCCGCCCGGATGCAGGACGTGGAAATCGTCGGGGGAAAAGCCCTTGCGCTCCAGCATGGCGACGGCGATGGCGTCGCCGAGGGCCAGCATGGCGGTGGTCGACGTGGTCGGGGCCAGCCCCATGGGGCAGGCTTCCGACAGGCCGGGCAGGACCAGGGCGACGCTGGCCGCCGTCGCCAGGGCGCTGGGCGCTTTGCCAGTGATGCCGATCAGGGGAATTTCGAAGCGCTTGGCGTAGGCGACCAGATCGGCCAGTTCCGCCGTTTCGCCGGAATTGGAAAGGGCGATGACCACGTCCTTGTCGGTGATCATGCCCAGGTCGCCGTGGCTGGCCTCGCCCGGGTGGACGAAAAACGCCGGGGTTCCGGTCGAGGCCATGGTGGCGGCGATCTTGCGCGCCACGTGGCCGCTTTTGCCCATGCCGGTGACGACGGCGCGGCCCTGCATGGCGGACAGGATGTCCAGGGTCTCCATGAAGGTGCCGTCCAGGCTCGCGGACAGGGCCTGAAGGCCTTCCACCTCGAGGCGCAAGACGCGGCGGGCGGACTCGAGCAGGGGATTCGCCGGTTGGCTTTGGGGCGCGGTCATGGATTTCTGTCGTTACTTTCGAGAATGCTGCGATCGGGCGGAAAATCTTCGCCGATTATGGGCTCAACGTCTTGATTCGTCAACAAAACCGGCGCGGCGCCAATCAGTGGTGAAAGATATCCACGTTGATCCAGCCCTCCAGGTCGAGGGCGGCCCGCGTCGGCAGGAAGCGGAAACAGCTTTCCAGGTGTTCCGTCCGTCCTTCCCGTTGCAGCATGGCGTCGAGGATGGCGCGCAGGCGGTGCAGGTAGAGCACGTCGGAGGCGGCGTAGAGAATCTGCTCCCGGCTCAACTCCGGCGATCCCCAGTCCGACGATTGCTGGGCCTTCGACAGGTCGATGCCCAGCAGTTCCCGGCACAGGTCCTTGAGGCCGTGGCCGTCGGTGTAGGTGCGGGCCAGGTGCGAGGCAATCTTGGTGCAATAGAGCGGGGTGCAGGAAACCCCCAGGTAACGCCGGATGATGGCGATGTCGAAGCGGGCGTAGTGGAAGATCTTGGTCACCGACGGGTCCGCCAGCAGGGCCTTCAGGTTGGGCGCCGCATAGTCGTCTTCGGCGTCGAAGGTGACCAGATGGGCTGTCCCGTCGCCGGCGGAAAGCTGCACCACGCACAGGCGGTCCCGGTGGTTGTTCAGGCCCATGGCCTCGGTATCGACGGCCACCGCATCACCGAATTCCAGCCCGCCGGGCAAATCCCCCCGATGAACCAGAATCTCCGCATCCTTGGCGCTGTTGACGCTCACCGGGATTCCTCCGGTCGGCGGCGTTGATCCGTATGGGCGTGGGGTTCCGTATGGCAAGGCATTGAAAGAACTCATAAACCAGATCGATTCGAGGGGTTTTGTGTAGCAGCGCCGAGCGCCGCCCGTCAACATGCTTTGCCGCCGGTGGTGCGGGGTGGGGCTCAGCCCGCCAGCTTGCGCATCAATGCCTCCACCGGGCCATGCCGGAAGCGGGCGGACCACAGGCGGGCGTAAACGACGGCCAGAATGCAGAAAATCAGGCTGGCGGCCAGGGAAACCGTCACCGGTTGGCCGCCGAGCAGGCCCAGCGTGTCGAGGGTTCCCATGCCGAGGACAATATGGGCCATGTACAGGGTCAGGCTCTGCCGTCCCGCAGGGGCGAGCAGGGCCGTCACGCCCCATCCCGCGAGCCGGTCGCCGGCCAACAGGCAGAAGCCGATGACGGCGGCGGCGGCTCCCGTGCCCGCCAGTATGTAAAGAGGCATGGGCGGCATGGCGGCGGTGGTCGCCAGGCCGGCGAGCGCCGGGTCGATGGCGGCGAGCCGGGGGGCCAGCGCGGCGGCGGCCAGCTCCGCCCCGGCGATGGCCGCCAATCCCGCTCCGCAAAGCCGGAGTTGCGTGCGGCGGCCGATCAGGTCGAGGCGGCTCAACATGAAGCCGAACAGCAGGAAGCCGAGCCAGGGAATGACCGGATGCCAGCCGTTGAAAAACAGGTTGCGGATGAAGCCCTCGGGGGTCCAGAAGCCGGCATAGACGAGGCCGGACCAGTCCCATTCCGCGTCGTAGTCCAGGGTCAGCGCCAACAGGACGGCGAGGGCGTTCAGGAGCACAATGACGGCGAACAGGCCCCGGTTTCCGAGCCTCAGTAGCGGGGCCCCGATCAGAAAGTAAAAGGCGTAGTAGTGCAGGATGTCGGCATCGAAGATCAGCATGTTGGCGAGCCCGAGGGCGAGCAGGAAGGCGGCCCGTTTCAGGGTGACGGAAAAGACGCCGCCCGGGCCGTCCCGCCGCCCCGCCAGGCCGAGGCCGAGGCCGGCGAGGACGACGAAGGTGGCGGCGGCGCGTCCTTCCAGCATGGAAACCAGGGCCCCGGGGAGGCCGCCTCCGCCTGAACCGTCGCCGCTGATCACCAGCCGGAAATTGACCGTCACCATGCCGGCGAAGGCGACAAAACGGGCCAGATCGAGCCCGTCGAGCCGGGCCGGGGGATGGGCAGCAGTCACAATCGCCCTCCTCTCGTCAAGGCCACACCGGAACGAACCATAGCGAAACAAGCCCGGTTCTTCCAGAAGGTGATGGGGAGGGTATAGAGAAAAAATGGTGCCCAGGAGAAGACTCGAACTTCCACGACCTTGCGGCCACAGGTACCTGAAACCTGCGCGTCTACCAATTCCGCCACCTGGGCAGGGGGCTTGTTGACGGAAGCGGCCGGGGCCGCTTTCGGGACTGTCTTTACCCTTACAGGAAGCCGAGGTCAACCGTTGCGGCGGCTTGTCGGCGTGGTTTTTCTTTTTTTCCAGTTCCGGGTTGGATTTCGGGGCGGCCTTATGGCATTGTCGGGCTCTGGACGAACCCCGGAAAAAGTGGAGCTACTGGAATGCCTCGTCGTGTCGTCACCGTTTTTGGCGGGACCGGATTTATCGGCCGCAACGTTGTTCAGCGCCTGGCTCGTCAGGGGGTCGCCGTGCGTGTCGCCAGCCGCGATACGGAAGCGGCCAAGGAACTGAAATTGCTTGGCGAAATCGCCCAGGTGCTGCCGGTTCCGGTGAACGTGGCCGACCCCGCCTCCGTCGCCCGCGCCGTTCGCGGGTCCGACCAGGTGATCAACCTGATCGGCATTCTTTCGGAATGGGGACGTTCCACCTTCGAGACTATCCACGTGCAGGCGGCGGGGACCATCGCCCGGGCCGCCAAGGAGGCCGGGGTCGCCCGCCTGGTGCATGTCTCGGCCCTCGGCGCGTCGCCGGACTCCGCTTCCGGCTACGCCCGCTCCAAGGCCGCCGGCGAGGCGGCGGTGCGCGAGGCTTTCGCCGATGCGGTGATCGTCCGCCCGTCGGCCATTTTCGGCCAGCAGGACCGCTTCTTCAACATGTTCGCGGGGCTCGCCCGGTTCACCCCGGTGATGCCGGTGTTCGGCTGCCCGGTGATCCCCCGGCCGATCCTGTTCAAGGGGGAACTGCCCTTCGATCTGGACTTCTACGGCGACGGCGGCACCCGCCTGCAGCCGGTCTACGTGGGCGACGTGGCCGACGCCATCGTCGCCATCCTGGACGGCCGCGACGACGTGGCGGGCAAGACCTACGAGCTGGGCGGTCCCCACGTCTACAGTTTCAAGGCGATGATGGAAATGGTGCTCAGGGAAAGCGGCCGCTCCCGGGTGCTGGTGCCTTATCCCTTCGCCCTGGCGAAGATTTTCGCCTGGTTCCTGGAATTCCTGCCCAAGCCCCTGCTGACCCGCGATCAGGTGACCCTGCTGAAGACCGACAATGTGGTGTCAGGTGCATTGCCGGGGTTCGCGGAGTTGGGCATCGAGCCGGCGGCGGCGGAAGCCATGCTGCCGACCTACCTGAGGCGTTACCGGCCGCCGTCGCGGCGGCATCTGCGGGAGGCCTGAGCCGGTTTCAGCCGTCCAGTTCCTTCGCCGCCTTGGCGATCAACTCGGCGAATTCGCGCAAAAACACGGAGCCCCTGACAGTGCGCTGGATGAGGACGCTGCGCCGGTCCTCCTCGTCGGGCTTGCGGCGAATCAGTTCGATGTCGCTCAAACGGTCAAGGGCCCGGGTGATGGCCGGCTTGGAAACATTCAGGGTGTCCGCCAGGCCGCGCACCGTGTGCGGCGGCGGCGTCAGATAGACGGTCAGCAACAGGGCCATCTGCCGGGCCGACAGGTCCGGCGCGTCATGGCGCACGCCGGACAGGGTCGCCCGCCGCCATAAATCCAGTGCCTGCAGTTCCTCCAGTTCGATGGTCATGGCGACCATTCCCCCCTGAAAATTCGTTACGCCTGCAAAACTTTTATCCGGGTTGCCCCCGCCGAGGCAACAAAAAACCTCGCCGCCGGTGGATTCAGCCGGTCCCGTAACGATTTTCCAGCAGGGCGAACAGGGCGCGCAGGGTCAGGGCTTCGCCGCCTTCCGGGCGGCCGGGCCGGGAGGACGTGTTCCAGGCCATCAGGTCGAGATGGGCCCAGGGAATGCCTGCATCGACGAAGGCCTGCAGGAACAGCCCGGCGGTGACGGCCCCGGCGAAGCCGCCCTCGGCGGCGTTGCTGAGGTCGGCCACCTTGCCCTCGATCATCTTGCCGTAGGGCTTCCACAGGGGCAGCCGCCACAGGGGGTCGTTTTCCGAGTCCCCGTGGCCCAGCAAGGCCTCGGCCAGGGCGTCGTCGTCGGTCATCAGGGCCGGCAGGTCGGGCCCGAGGGCGACCCGGGCGGCGCCGGTCAAGGTCGCCATGTCGATGAGCAGGTCCGGGCCGTCCTCGCAGGCGGCGGTCAGGGCGTCGGCGAGGATCAGGCGGCCCTCCGCGTCCGTATGGCCGATTTCCACGGTCTTGCCGCCGCGCATGGTGATCACGTCCAGGGGGCGGAAGGCGTTGCCGGCGACGCTGTTTTCCACCGCCGGGACGAGCACCCGCAGCCTGACCGGTAACTTGGCGGCCATGATCATCGAGGCCAGGCCGAGCACGTGGGCGGCGCCGCCCATGTCCTTTTTCATCAGCTTCATGGCCGACGCCGGTTTCAGGCCCAGGCCGCCGCTGTCGAAACAGACGCCCTTGCCGACCAGGGTCAGTTTCGGGTCCGACTGGGCGCCCCAGTGCAGGTCGATGAGCCGGGGCGCATGGGCGCTGGCCCGTCCGACGGCGTGGATGGCGGGGAAATTCTTCGCCAGCAGGTCCTCGCCGACGGTGACGCCGAAGTCGGCGCCGTGTTCCCGGGCCAGTTCCCTGGCGGCGTCGGCCAGTTCGCCGGGACCCAGGTGGGAGGCCGGGGTGTTGACCAGGTCGCGAACCATATATGTCGCCCGGGCGGCGCGCAGGACCCGTTCCCGGTCACAGGTCTCGGGCCAGACCAGCCGCGCCCCGCCGCCGTTGCCGGGGCCGCCGGGGGCTGCGAAGGCTTCGTAGCGGTAACCGGCGAGGGCCCAGCCGAGGGCCGCCTGTTCCGCCCGGGCGGTGCCGGACAGGCCTTCGAGACGATAATCCCCTTCCGGCAGGGCGGCGCGGATGGCGGCAAAGGACCATGGGTCCGGGGCCTCGTCGTCCAGTCCGGCCAGCACCCGGCCGATCCGCCCGTCGTCCTCGGGCAGCAGGCAGACCGCGCCTGGGGCGGCGGAAAATCCGGTCGCCTTGGCCCAGTTGCCCACTCTGTCGGGCTGTTGTTCAAGCCATTGCCGCAGGGCGTCTTCTCCGGCCAGCAGGGTGACGGGAACGGCGGACGGGGTGTCGTCGATCAAATGAAAGGTCATGGGACTCGTCGGAATTACAGAGGTCAGTTCAACTTTGCGGCTTCGATTTTCTTGTCGGTCATGTACTGACTGAGGGCGTAAACGGACCAGATGGTGGCGGGAATCCAGCCGATCAGGGTGATCTGCAGAATCAGGCAGACGATTCCCGCGATGGGCCGGCCGATGGTGAAAAACTGCAGCCAGGGCAGGATCAGGGCGAGAAGCAGGCGCATGACGTCTTGTTCCTTAACATGGACGAGGAGCCGCGCGATTCGGCTCGTGGGGCCATTTTGCCCGATGATCAATTTTTTGCAAATTTATTGGCCCACTGTGACGGCCATCACAGTCGGGGCGATCCCGGCGTGGTTTTATCATCGGGTCGAGGCGGTGAATGATCATTGTCTCTACACTATGTTTGGAAGCCCAAAATGCCAAACTCGCCGACCCGGGAAACCGGGTCGGCTTTTCTTTTGTCCGTCACCCTGCGGCCCGGCGGGCGAAGCCGTCGGCGAGCACACAGAGAATCTCGAACATCATGGTGGCGCCGACCAGGGCGGTATTGCCCGAGGGATCGAAGGGGGGCGCGACCTCGACCACGTCGCCGCCGATCAGGTTGAGCCCCTGCAGGCCGCGTATCATGGTCTGCGCCTCGAAGGTGGAATAGCCGCCGATTTCAGGGGTGCCCGTGCCCGGGGCGTAGACCGGGTCCAGCCCGTCCACGTCGAAGGTGACGTAGGCCGCCCCGTCGCCGATGACGCGGCGAATTTCCCGGACCACCGCGTCCGCGCCCAGTTTGAAGAATTCCTCGATGTAGATCACCCGCATGCCGTTGTCTTCGGCGAAGGCCATGTCGTCGCCGCCGTAGATGGAACCGCGAATGCCGATCTGAATGACCCGGCGGGGGTCGAGCAGGCCTTCCTCGACGGCGCGGCGGAAGGGGGTGCCGTGGGTGTATTTGTTGTCACCGAAATAAGAATCGGTGGTGTCGGAATGGGCGTCGAAGTGGATCAGCCCCACCGGCCCGTCCTTGGCGACGGCGCGCAGGATGGGCAGGGTGATCAGGTGATCGCCGCCCGCCGTCAGGGGCAGCGTTCCCGCCTCCACCACCCGATCGTAGAAGCCGGTGACGGCATCCATGGTTTCGGTGATGCCGAAGGGATTGACGGGGGCGTCGCCCAGGTCGGCCACCCGGCACAGTTCATAAGGGGCGATGCGGCTGACATGGTGGACCCGGCGCATCAGGCTCGACATGTTGCGGATTTCCCGGGGGCCGTGGCGGGCCCCGGCCCGGTTGGTGGTTCCCGCGTCCCAGGGGACGCCGATCAGGGCGATATCGACGGCGGCGGGATCGGCGATTTGCGGCAGCCGCATGAAGGTGGCCGGGCCGGCGAAGCGGGGCACCGCGCCGGCGTCGACGGGCTGATAGGTGTCCGGGGGCTGGGTCATGGGGGCTCCTTTGCATGACGAGTCTGAAAGCAACTGTTCGGCGATCTAAGCATGGCTTGACCGGTCGAGACCAGTCCGTTCCCCGGCCTGTCGGGCTCTGGCATGGCAAAAAGCAACAATCTGGCCCTATGACGGCGTCGGCCGACCCCCTATCACTGGTCCCGCCATTTCCGGCCATCCATTGATGCGCCCATCTGTCTTGTCAGCCTGGAGGACCCTCTTATGACGAAAATGACCACCGAAGAAGCCTTTGTGAAAGTCCTGCAAATGCATGGCATCGAGCATGCGTTTGGTATTATCGGTTCCGCGTTCATGCCCATTTCCGACCTGTTTCCCAAGGCCGGCATCAAATTCTGGGACGTCGCCCACGAAACCAACGGCGGCCTGATCTGCGACGGCTACACCCGCGCCACCGGCAAGGTGGCCATGGCCATCGCCCAGAACGGCCCCGGCATCACCGGTTTCGTCACCGCCATCAAGACCGCCTACTGGAACCACACGCCGATGCTGCTGGTCACCCCGCAGGCGGCCAACAAGACCATCGGTCAGGGCGGCTTCCAGGAAATCGAGCAGATGGCCCTGTTCAAGGACATGGTCTGCTATCAGGAAGAAGTCCGTCACCCGGCCCGCGTCGGCGAGGTTCTCAACCGGGTCATTGAAAAGGCGATCCGCGGTTCCGCCCCGGCGCAGCTCAACATCCCCCGCGACATGTGGACCCAGGTCATCGACATCGAACTGCCGCAGATCGTCCGCCTGGAGCGCCCGTCGGGCGGCGCCAACGCCATCGCCGAGGCCGCCCAGATGCTGTCCGAGGCCAAGTTCCCGGTCATCCTGAACGGCGCCGGTGTCGTCATCGGCGGCGCCATCGAGGCGTCGAAGAAGTTGGCCGAGCGCCTCGACGCCCCGGTCTGCTGCGGCTATCAGCACAACGACGCCTTCCCGGGCAGCCATCCCCTGTCCGTCGGTCCGCTGGGCTACAACGGCTCCAAGGCGGGCATGGAACTGATCGCCAAGGCCGACGTGGTGCTCGCCCTCGGCACCCGCCTAAATCCGTTCTCCACCCTGCCCGGCTACGGCATCGACTACTGGCCCCAGGACGCCAAGATCATCCAGGTCGACATCAACTCCGACCGCATCGGGCTGACCAAGAAGGTGACCGTCGGCATTCAGGGTGACGCCAAGCTGGTCGCCGAACAGCTTCTCGAGCAGTTGAGCGCCGACGCCGGTAACGCCGGACGGGACGAGCGCAAGGCCCTGATCCATCAGACCAAGTCCGCCTGGCTGCAGGAACTGTCCAGCATGGATCACGAAGACGACGATCCCGGCACCTCCTGGAACGCCGAATCCCGCGAGCGGGACGCGGACCTGATGTCACCCCGCCAGGCCTGGCGCGCCATTCAGGCAGGCCTGCCGAAGGAGGCCATCATCTCTTCCGATATCGGCAACAACTGCGCCATCGGCAACGCCTACCCGACCTTCGAACAGGGCCGCAAGTACCTGGCCCCGGGCCTGTTCGGTCCCTGCGGCTACGGCTTCCCGGCCATTCTCGGGGCCAAGATCGGCCGTCCCGACCTTCCGGTCGTCGGTTTCGCCGGCGACGGCGCCTTCGGCATCTCCATGAACGAAATGGGCTCCTGCGGACGTGGCGACTGGCCGGCCATCACCATGGTCATTTTCCGCAACTACCAGTGGGGCGCGGAAAAGCGCAACACCACGCTGTGGTACTCCAACAACTTCGTCGGAACGGAGCTGAACCGTGACCTGAACTACGCCAAGGTCGCCGAGGCCTGTGGCCTCAAAGGCGTCCAGGTGCAGACCCAGGAAGACCTGACCGCCGCCCTGGAGGAAGCCTGCAAGGCCCAGGCCGACGGCGTGACGACCTTCATCGAGGTGGTGCTTAACCAGGAACTGGGCGAGCCCTTCCGCCGCGACGCCATGACCGCCCCGGTCGTGGTCGCCGGCATCGACGCCGCCGACATGCGCCCGCAAAAAGGCGCCTAAATCGGCTTGACGATCCGGGCCGGGGGACGTCATCGTTCCCCGGCCCTTTTTTTTGCAAATTTCCGGGAGAACCGTTCATGCTCAGCGACAAACCGTTCCAGGTGCCGCCTTATCTCGCCGAAAAGTTTTCCGCCCTGGCGCGGGTGCCCATGGCGGTGGTCGGGGCCGATCATCCGGTGGCCCTGGAAAGCGCCCGCCAGGCCGCCGAGGCGGGATTGATCGACCCGGTGCTGGTCGGCGACGGGGCGGCCATCCGCGCCCAGGCCCGGGACATGGACTGGGACGTCGGACCGTTTCGGATCGTCGACGCCGCCGGTGAAAGCAAGGCCCCCGAGGCCGCCGTCGCCCTGGTTCGGGGCGGCGAGGTCAAGGCCCTGATGAAGGGCCACGTCCACACGGACGCCCTGATGAAGGCGGTGGTCAACCGGGAAACGGGCCTGAGGACCGGGCGGCGGCTGAGCCATATCTTCCACATGACCGTTCCCGACAGCCCCCGGGTGCTGATGATCACCGACGGGGCGGTCAATATCAGCCCCGACGTGGCGACCAAGGTGGACATCGTCAACAACGCCGTCGCCCTGGCCCATGCGCTGGGCAACGGGGAACCGAAAGTGGCCCTGTTGTCGGGCACGGAATCCGTGCTGGCGGCCATGCCCTCAAGCGGCGAGGCGGCGGAAGTGGCGAAGCGGGCCGCCAACGGTGAGGTCGAGGGGGCCCTGGTCGACGGCCCCTTCGCCTTCGACATCGCCCTGTCTCCGGCGGCGGCGGGCCTCAAGGGGGTCGACAGCCCGGTCGCCGGCAACGCTGATATCCTGGTCGTTCCCAACATCGAGACCGGCAACGGCCTGTTCAAGATGATGGTCTATTTCATGAGTGGCCTGGCGGCGGGCATCGTCGTCGGGGCGCGGGCGCCGATCGTCCTGACCTCCCGCGCCGACCCGCCGCAAGCCCGCCTCACCGCCGCCGCCCTGGCCGCCGCCCTGGCCGGAGAGGAGGCCGCCTGAACGTGGAGGATTTCGCCTCCCTGTTAAGCGGCGGCGACCGCCGGTCCGTCGGCGCGGCGGACTGGGTGGCGGAGCGGGTAACGGCGGCCCCGGAATGTTTTGGGGAACTGTGGGCCTGCCTCGGCCATGACGACCCGGTGGTCCGCATGCGCGCGGCGGACGCCCTGGAAAAGGCCACCCGCCGGGACGGCGCGCCGCTCTCGCCCTATAAAGACGATTTGCTTGGAGGGGGCAGGGACGACGGCAGCAAAGAGGTCCGCTGGCATCTCCTGGTTCTTTGCGGCAGGCTGTCCCTGGGCGCGGACGAAGCGGCGGGGCTGATGCGCCGCCTTCGTCATGCCTTCGATACGGATCCCAGCCGCATCGTTCGGGTCATGGCCCTGCAAACCGCCTGCGACCTGGCCCGGCGCCATCAGGTGCTGGCGGGAGCCGCCGCCGAAATGGTCGGGGAGGCGTTGGACTCGCCGCTTCCCTCGCTGCGGGCACGGGCGAAAAAACTGGCCCGGGAAGAGGATTGCCTCGACCCCTGATCCCACCCCGTGATAAGGAATTTCCAGCAATCGAAGGAACGGCGCGGACAGTCATGACGTCTCAACATCAAAAGCAGTGGCAATTTTGGATCGACCGGGGGGGGACCTTCACGGACGTGGTGGCGCGGACCCCGGACGGCCGGGTGGTTTCTCACAAGCTGCTGTCGGAAAACCCGGAACAGTATCCCGACGCGGCGCTCGAGGGCATTCGCCGCCTGCTCGGGGTCGCCACCGGGGAGGCGATTCCCGCCGCCGCCGTCGAGGCGGTGAAAATGGGCACCACCGTGGCGACCAACGCCCTGCTGGAACGCAAGGGCGAGCCCACCGTGCTGGTCACCACCAAGGGCTTCGGCGACGCCTTGAGGATCGGCTATCAGAACCGCCCGCGCCTGTTCGACCGGCATATCCGCCTTCCCGACATGCTCTACAGCCGGGTCATCGAGGCCGACGAGAGGATGGCCGCCGACGGCGCGGTGTTGACCCCCCTGGACGAGGAACACCTGCGCCGCTGCCTGCAAGAGGCCTTTGAAGCCGGATACCGCTCGGCGGCCATCGTCTTCATGCATGCCTACCGCCATCCGGCGCACGAGGTCCGGGCCGCCGCCCTCGCCGCCGAGGCCGGGTTCGAGCAGATTTCCGTCTCCCACCGGGTGTCGCCCCTGATCAAGCTTGTGTCCCGTGGCGACACCACCGTGGTCGATGCCTACCTGTCGCCGATCCTGCGCCGCTACGTCGACCGGGTCGCCGCCGATCTCGGCGACACCCGGCTGATGTTCATGCAGTCCAACGGCGGCCTCACCGACGCCGGTCTGTTCCAGGGCAAGGACAGCATCCTGTCCGGCCCCGCCGGTGGCGTCGTCGGCATGGTCCGCACCGCCGAGGAAGCCGGATTCGGCAAGGTCATCGGCTTCGACATGGGCGGCACCTCGACCGACGTTTCCCATTACGACGGTGTTTACGAACGCGCCTTCGAAACCCAGGTGGCGGGGGTCCGCATGCGCGCGCCGATGATGAGCATTCACACCGTTGCCGCCGGGGGCGGGTCGGTCCTGAATTTCGACGGCGCCCGCTACCGGGTCGGCCCGGAATCCGCCGGCGCCGTTCCGGGCCCGGCCAGCTACCGCCGTGGCGGCCCGCTGGCGGTGACCGACTGCAACGTCATGCTGGGCAAGATCCAGCCGAAGTTCTTCCCCGCCGTGTTCGGAACCGACGGCGACGAACACCTGGACAGGGCGGCGGTGGAAACGGCTTTCGGGGCCCTGGCGGCGGACATCGAGGCGGCCACCGGGGACCGGCGCAGCCCGGAACAGGTGGCCGAAGGCTTCCTGATGATCGCCGTCGAGAACATGGCCAACGCCATCAAGCAGATCTCCGTCCAGCGCGGCTACGACATCACCGAATATGCCCTCAACTGCTTCGGCGGCGCAGGCGGCCAGCATGCCTGCCTGGTCGCCGACGCCCTGGCCATGAACACGGTGCTGGTGCATCCCCTGGCAGGCGTGCTGTCCGCCTACGGCATGGGTCTGGCCGACATGCGGGCCATGCGCGAGCGGTCTACGGAAACGCCCCTGGACGAGGACGGGCTCGCGGGCCTGGGCGGCGTTCTCGAGGAACTGGAAGCGGACGCCGTGCGCGAGATCGCCTCCCAGGGGGTCGCCGCCGGGGCCATCGCCCTGGAGCGCAAGGCCCACATCCGTTATCAGGGCACGGACACGGCCCTGATGGTCGACTATGGCGAGGCGGCGGCGATGGCGGCGGCCTTCGCCGAAACCCACCGCCGCCGTTTCGGCTTCGTCATGCCCGAGCGGGGGCTGGTCATCGAGACCCTGTCCGTCGAGGCCATCGGCGGCAGCGATGCCGATGACGGTCGGCCGCCGGAGGAACCCACCATCGCCACCACGCCCCCGGCGCTGGAGACTTCCGCCTTCGTCAGTGGCGGCGAGCGCCACCCGGCGCCGGTTCACGACCGGGAGACCCTGGCGCCCGGCAGCGTCGTTCCGGGACCGGCGATCATTATCGAGAACACCGGGACGACCATCGTCGAGCCCGGCTGGCGGGCGGAAACGGCGAGCCGGGGACAACTGATCCTGCGCCGGGTGGAGCCCCGCCCGGCGGTGTACGCCGCCGGCACCGGCCTTGCGGGCGGCGAGGGGGCGGACCCGGTGATGCTGGAAATCTTCAACAACCTGTTCATGTCCATCGCCGAACAGATGGGGGCGGTGCTGGCCAACACGGCCCATTCCGTCAACATCAAGGAGCGCCTGGACTTTTCCTGCGCCGTCTTCGACCGGGATGGCGGCCTGGTCGCCAACGCGCCGCACATGCCGGTGCATCTGGGCTCCATGGGCGAAAGCGTGGCGACGGTGATCCGCGAAAGGGGGGCGAGCCTGCGTCCGGGGGATGTCAGCGTCCTCAACGCGCCCTACAACGGCGGCACCCATCTGCCCGACGTCACCCTGGTGACGCCGGTGTTCGACGATGAGGGCGGAGAGATTCTCTTCTTCGTCGCCTCGCGGGGCCATCATGCGGATATCGGCGGCGTCAGCCCCGGGTCCATGCCGCCGGACAGCACCAGCGTCGAACAGGAAGGGGTCCTGATCGACAATTTCCTGCTTGTCGAGGAAGGGCGCTTCCGGGAGAAAGAGGTGCGGGACCTGCTCGCCTCCGGCCCCTATCCGGCCCGCAACCCGGACCAGAACATCGCCGACCTGATGGCGCAACTGGCGGCCAACGAAAAGGGCGTCAAGGAATTGAAGCGCATGGTCGGCCATTTCGGCCTCGGCGTGGTGCAGGCCTATATGCGTCACGTCCAGGACAACGCCGAGGAATCCGTGCGCCGGGTTCTCGACGTTCTCAAGGAAGGGGCCTTCGCCTACGAGATGGACGGCGGCGCGACGGTTCGGGTCGCCATTTCCATCGACAGGCCCAACCGCCGGGCGCGGGTGGATTTCACCGGCACATCGGAGCAGCAGGACAGCAACTTCAACGCCCCGTCGGCGGTGACCCGGGCGGCGGTGCTGTATGTCTTCCGCACCCTGGTTGATGACGACATTCCGCTGAATGCCGGTTGCCTGAAGCCCATCGACATCGTCATTCCCGAGGGCTGCATGCTGAACCCGCGTTATCCGGCGGCGGTCGTCGCCGGTAACGTGGAGACCAGCCAGGTGGTCGTCGATACTCTCTACGGCGCCTTGGGCGTCATGGGCGCGGCCCAGGGGACCATGAACAACCTGACCTTCGGCAACGACAGGCATCAGTATTATGAAACCATTTGCGGCGGCGCCGGGGCGGGGCCCGATTTCGACGGCGCCGATGCGGTTCACACCCACATGACCAATTCCCGCCTGACCGATCCGGAGGTCCTGGAATGGCGCTTCCCGGTGCTACTGGAGGAATTCTCCATCCGCCGGGGCAGCGGCGGCGGCGGGACCCACGGCGGCGGCGATGGAACGGTGCGGCGGCTGCGCTTCCTCGAAGCCATGACGGCGGCCATCCTGTCGGGCCATCGCCGGGTGCCGCCCTACGGCATGGCCGGCGGCGAACCGGGGGCTTGCGGAATAAACCGGCTGTTGCGCGCGGACGGTGGCGAACAGGCCCTCGACGCCACGGCCCGGGTCGAGGCCGGGCCGGGGGATGTCTTCGTCATCGAGACCCCGGGCGGCGGCGGCTACGGCCCCGGCGCTAATTCACCGAGAAACGCAGCAGCATCACGTCCCGGGGGCTGATGCGGGGGAAGATGGGCAGGGAATGGGCCCCGTACAGGCGCACCAGGCCGTATTGCATGTCCGGAAAGCCCCCCCGGGTGTCGTCGAACTGACGAATCTCCAAGGTCACCGTCTGCTCGATTCCGTTGACGACGGCGGGCTTGCGCCACAGGAAGGTGGGGTTGTTGGTGGGGCGGCCCTCGAAGGGGGTGACGATCCGCGACAGGGTTTCCAGGGGCGGGCCGTGCAGGGCCTGGAAATGATCGACCACCGCGTCCAGGCCCGACTGCACGAAGGAGCCGTGCAGATGGGTCAATATTCCGCCGTCGTAACGGGCCAGCATCTTCGGCCGCGCGGTCCTGGCGCCGCCGATCTGGAACAGGGGCGCGATGGTCCCGGGCAGTTGGACGTTTCTGAGGCAGAAGCGGACGTGCCCTTGATGCCTGTCGATACAGTTCTTCGCTTCGTCCGGCAGGGGCGTTCCCAAGACTTCTGTGAGGTCGATCCGCAACCCGTCGGCGGGCGGCGGCGCGGCAACGGGCTTCGCCTCCGCTTCCGGCTTGGGCGGCGTTTTCGGTTTCGCCTCTGGCTTGGGCTCGGGTTCCGCCTTCGGCTTAGGCTTAGGCTTCGGCTTCGGTTTCGGCTTCGGCTTCGGTTCCGCCGGGGGCTCTGGTTTGGGGTTGCCGGGCGGGAATATCTTGGCCTCGACGACGGGCACGGGTTCCGGGGCCGGTTCGGGCTCCGGCTTGGGTTCTGGTTCGGGCAAGGGCGGTGGGGCCGGCTCCTCTTCGACCGGGACGGGAGGCGTTTCGGGCAGGGGCGGGGCGGGGGGATCCTCGGGCGGCGGCGTCGCCGGGAACGGCGTTTCCGGTAGCGGTTCCGGCAGGGGAACGACCGGGACCGGTTCCGCTTTCTCTGGCGGTTTCGGTGGTTTCGGCGGCACTTCCAGGATGACCCGTGGGACTTGGGGCGGTTCGGGCAGAAAGTCGTCCAGCCAGTGGATGACCCCGTCCAGAACCCGGGTCCCCTGGTCCGGCGGCGTCGCCTGTTCGGATGCGGCACGGGACGGCATGGGCGTCAGGACAAGACCGCAAAGCAGGACGGCGGACGCTCCGTTCAGAACGGCGGGGAGGGCAAACCGGGAAATGTCACCTTCTCCATACAGGACGCGGACTCTTATCCCGACAGCCTATACGGAAAAGGGGTTAAATCTCTTTAAAAAAACGCCGGTCAGTCGACGTTTCTAAGGTCGATGATGCGTTTCACCCGGCCCATGGAGCGTTCGATTTCATCCACGGGGAGGACCTTGGTGGTCACGGACAGGCCGACGGAAGTCTTGATCCGGCGGGCCAGATCCTGGGAGATCTGGCCACGGAAATCCTCGCCGAAACCGCCGGCGTCGGGGCGGACCTCGGCCATCACGGTCAGGGTGTCCATGCGGTCGTGCTTGGTCACCTCCAGGGCGTAATGGGGCGACAGGCGCTTGTCCTGGAGGATGATTTCCTCGATCTGCGACGGGAAAATGTTGCGGCCGCGGATGATCAGCATGTCGTCGGAACGGGCGCCGATGCGCTCGATGCGGCGCATGCTGCGGCTGGTGCCCGGCAGGATGCGGGTCAGGTCGCGGGTGCGGAAGCGGATCACCGGCAGGGCTTCCTTGGTCAGCGAGGTCAGGACCAGTTCCCCGTGTTCTCCGTCGGGCAGTACCTCGCCGCTTTCCGGGTCGATGATTTCCGGGTAGAAATGGTCTTCCCAGATATGCAGGCCGTCCTTGTTTTCCACGCATTCACAGGCGACGCCGGGGCCCATGACCTCCGACAGTCCGTACATGTCCAAGGCGTCGATGCCGTAGACGTCCTCGATCTCGTCGCGCATGGCGTAGGTCCAGGGCTCGGCGCCGTGGATGCCGATTTTGAGCGAGGTTTCCCTGGGATCGATGCCGTTGCGCTTCATGATGTCGGCCAGGGCCAGCATGTAGGACGGGGTCACGGCGATCAGGTCCGGCTTGAAGTCGTTGATCAGTTGCAACTGCTTTTCCGCCTGGCCGCCGGACATGGGAATGACGGTGCAGCCCAGTTTCTCGGCGCCGTTGTGCAGGGCGAAGGCGTTGGTGCGCAGGCCGTAGCCGAAGGCGACATGGGCGATCATGCCCGGACGGGCGCCGGCGGCGCGCAGGGAGCGGACGACCAGGTCGGACCAGGTCTCAAGGTCCTTCTTGGTGTAGCCGACGACCGTCGGGTTGCCGGTGGTGCCGCTGGAGGCATGCACCCGCACCACCTGTTCGCGGGGCACGGCGAACATGCCGAAGGGATAGTTGTCGCGGATATGGCGCTTGCGGCTGAGCGGGAACTTCGCCAGGTCGGACAGGTCCTTGATGTCGTCCGGGTGGGCGCCGGCCTCGTCGAAGCTGCTCTTGTAATGAGGCACGTTGTCGTAGGCGTGCTTGACGGACCATTTCAGGCGGTCAAGCTGAAGGGCGCTGATTTCATCGCGCGATGCATTTTCAATGGGATCAAGAGTGTCCTTCGAGGGCGCCTGGACGGTCATGGTAACTCTCCGCAAAACAGAATTTTTGGGGTCTCTTACACGAGATGGAAATTCGGCCCCTCGGGTATCATTGCCGGTCCCGGTCGTCAACAGCAAACAGGCCCGCAAGGCGGCTTTCGGCTAGGAATTCCGGTTCCGGGCGGCCTCGCCGAAGGCGGTAAACAGCGCCCGGGAGAAGGCGTTTTCCGTGGCCCGCCATTCCGGATGCCACTGCACCCCGGCGGCGAAGCTCCGGGCGCCGTCGACGGTTGCCGCCTCGATCAGGCCGTCCGGGGCGGTGGCCTCGACTGTCAGGCCGTCGCCGAGCCGGTCGATCCCCTGGCCGTGAACCGTGTTGACCGTGATCCGGGTGGCCCCGGCCAGGGCGGCGAAGCGGCCCCCTTCCGTCAGGGACACCTCGTGGGCCGGGCCGAAACGCTGCTCCCAAGTTTCCTCGGGATTGCTGCGGTGGTCCATGAAGCCGGGCAGTTCGTGGACCCGCTGATGCAGGCTGCCGCCGTAGGCCACGTTCAGTTCCTGAAACCCCCGGCAGACGCAGAGAACGGGCAGGCCCGCGGCCACCGCCTCGCGGATCAGCGGCAGGGTGGTGGCGTCCCGGTACGGGTCGTGCAGCGTGCCCTCGGCGCTGTCGTCGCCGCCGTAGTGATAGGGTTCCACGTTCGAGGCGCTGCCGGTGAACAGCAGGCCGTCCACATGTTCGAGCAGGGCCCGGCGGTCGAGCCGTCCGCCCAGGGTCGGGATGACCAGGGGCAGGGCGCCGCAAATCTGTTCCAGGGCCTCGATATAGACCTGCGGGACGCCGTCATGTTCGAAGCCGTCATGGATGAAACGGCAGCCTGAAACGGCGATAATGGGGGAGGAGGAAGCCATAATCACGGAACATGCCCTCTCTTCCGTGCAATTTCAAGGGCGGCGGAAAGGGATATATCGGTATTTTAGTATTCTATTATCTTTTTTATGGATAAATATTGTTCGGTATGCTAACAATAAGGCCGAACTTATCCTCCCGCCCGCGTTGCCGGGCGGGGCAACGGCATGGAGGCGATTGATGAAGGATACCCTGGCGAGCGGCCTGGAAACGGTCCGCCGTTTCACGGTGGAAAAAGACGACACCATCGGTTTCATGGGCGACGACCTTAGGGTCTATGCGACGCCCAGCCTGGTCGGTCACATGGAACTGACCTGCCGCGATTTTATCCTCGAGCATCTGGACGAGGGCGAGGATACGGTGGGAACCAGGGTCGAGATCGACCACATGGCGCCGACCCTCTCGGGCATGTGGTGCGAGATCACGGCCAGGGTGACGGAACTCAAGGGCCGTCTGGTGACCCTGGAATTCGAGGCCCGGGACCCGTTCGACGCCGTCGCCAAGGGGCGTCATATGCGTTTTGTCATCGACAAGGGGCAAACCGCCGAGCGTCTCGCCGCCAAGGCGGCGAAAGCGGCCGGCGACGGCTGAACCGGAATGACGGGCGGGGCGGACCTCATGGACAAGACGGCGGCGTCATCATCGAAGCGGGTGCCGACCTATTGTTACCAATGCGTCGCCGGGCCTGATTTTCTCACCGTCCGCGTCGAGGACGGCGTCGCCACCCAGGTCGAGCCCAATTTCGCCGCCGAGGGGGTTCATCCGGCCTCGGGCAAGGTCTGCGTCAAGGCCTACGGCCTGGTTCAGAAGACCTATAACCCGAACCGGGTTCTGACGCCCATGAAGCGAACCAACCCGAAGAAGGGCAAGGACGAGGACCCGGGCTTCGTGCCCATTTCCTGGGACGAGGCGCTCGACACCATCGCCGGGCGCATGAACGAAGTCCGCGAAACCGGCCTGAACGATGCCTCCGGCTATCCGCGCCTTGCCGCCAGCTTCGGCGGCGGCGGTACGCCGACCGCCTACATGGGCACCTTCCCCGCCTTCCTCAGCGCCTGGGGGCCGACGGATTTCGGCTTCGGCAGCGGCCAGGGGGTGAAGTGCTATCATTCCGAACACCTGTACGGGGAATTGTGGCACCGGGCGTTTACGGTCTGTCCGGACACGCCGCTCTCCGAATACCTGATTTCCTTCGGCGCCAACGTCGAGGCCTCCGGCGGGGTCTGCGGCGTCCGCCGCCATGCCGACGCCCGCGCCCGGGGGACCAAACGGGTTCAGGTCGAGCCGCATCTTTCGGTCACCGGCGCCTGTTCCGAGGAATGGGTGCCCATCAAGCCGAAGACCGACGCCGCCTTCCTGTTCGCCATGATCCATGTCCTGCTGCATGAACATGGCAGGGACCGGCTCGACCTGCCCTTCATCCGCCACCGCACCACGTCGCCCTATCTGATCGGCCGCTTCGGCTTCTACATGCGCGACCCGGAAACCCGCAAGCCGCTGGTCTGGGACGGCAACACGGACCGGGCGGTTCCCTTCGACACCCCCGGTATCGAACCGGTCCTGGAAGGCCCGTTCCTGGTCGAGGAAGGGGTCGAGGAAGACGCCGACGGCAAGGTCTGGCAACACATGGACGAGCGCTGCTATTCGGCCTTCGAAAGGCTGGTCGCCCACGTCAAGGACTACACCCCCCTTTGGGCGTCGGAAATCTGCGGCGTTCCGGCCAAGACCATCCGCCGCATCGCCATGGAATACCTGGACCACGCCCGGGTCGGCGAAACCATTGAAATCGACGGCCGCACCCTGCCCCTCAGGCCCGTCGCCATCATGCTGGGCAAGACCGTCAACAACGGCTGGGGCGGGTTCGACTGCTGCTGGGCCCGGACCATGCTGGCCTGTCTGATCGGCGGGCTCGAGGTTCCCGGCGGCACCCTCGGCACGACGGTGCGCCTGAACCGTCCGGCCACCTCGCGCCAGGCCAGCGTCACGTCGAGCCGGGACGGCATCATGGATTATCCCATGAACCCGACGGATAGCGAGAACTGGCTTTCCCGTCCCGACGTGCGCAACGCCAACCGCACCCTGATCCCCCTGGTCGCCAATTCGCCGTGGAGCCAGGCCCTGGGGCCGACCCATCTGGCCTGGATGATGCAGGAAAAGGGCCCGGAAAACTGGCCGGAACCGACGCCTCCCGACATCTGGTTCGTCTACCGGACGAATCCGGTGATCTCCTTCTGGGACACGGACTCCATCGCCCGCACGGTCAGCGGCTTTCCGTTCACGGTCTGCTTCGCCTACACCCGGGACGAGACCAATCACATGGCCGACATCCTGCTGCCCGACTGCACGGATCTGGAAAGCCTGCAACTGATGCGCATCGGCGGCAGCAAGTATATCGAACAGTTCTGGAAGCATCACGGCTTCGCCCTGCGCCAGCCCGCCGTCGAGCCCCCCGGGGAAACCCGCGACATGTCCTGGGTCGCCGGCGAACTGGCCCGCCGCACCGGACTGACGAAGGCCTACAACAAGGCCATCAACAAGGGCGCCGCCGGGGTCGCCCTGAAGGGGGAGAGCTTCGACTTCCGCCTCGACGAAGAGGAGGACCATGGCGTCGAGGCCATCTGGGAGGCGTCCTGCCGCGCCGCCAGCGCCGAGCTGACCGATGGCGCCGAGAGCCAGGGCCTGGACTATTACCGGGAACACGGCTACCGGGTCGAACCCTTCCCGCAACTGGACTGGTATCTGTATCCGACCTTCGAGGACAAGGACCTGCGTTTCGAGATGCCCTACCAGGAGCGGCTCTACCGGACCGGCAGGGAACTGGCCAACCGCCTGCACGAGCGGGGCATAAGCTGGTGGGACAAGCAGCTCGAGGAATACGACCCCCTGCCCGTGTGGCGGGATTTCCCGGGCATCTGGGAACGGGCCCTGGAGGAGAATTTCTCCGTCGATATCCGGGACTATCCGTTCTGGCTGCTGACCGCCCGGTCCATGCAGTACGCCTGGGGCGGCAACGCGGATTTGCAGATCATCAGGGAACTGTCGGCCAATGTGGGCGGGCATGGCGGGGTCGTCATCAACGCCGGACGGGCCGGGGAAATGGGCATTGCCGAAGGCGACCTGCTGGAAATCTCCTCGCCGCTCGCCTCGACCAAGGGCTTCGCCATCCTCCGTCAGGGCATCCGCCCCGACACCCTGTTGATGATCGGACAATTCGACCATTGGGCGACGCCGCTGGCCAAGACCTTCCGCACCCCCAGCATGAACAAGCTGACGCCCATGCTTCTCGACCTGACCGACTCCAGCGGCTCCGGCGCGGATCTGGTCAAGGTCTCCATCAAGCCGGTGGGGGGACGGTCATGACGCGCTGGGCCATGGTCGCCGATCTGCGCCGCTGCGTCGGCTGTCAAACCTGCACCGCCGCGTGCAAGCACGCCAACGCCACCTCGCCCGCCGTGCAATGGCGCAGGGTCCTGGACATCGAGACCGGAACCTTCCCCGATGTGGGCCGGGTCTTCGTTCCCGTCGGCTGCATGCATTGCAGCGACCCGCCGTGCATGCAGGTTTGTCCATCGACGGCGACGAAGCAACGGGACGACGGGGTCGTCACCATCGATTACGATATTTGCATCGGTTGCGCCTACTGCGCCGTCGCCTGCCCCTATCAGGCCCGCTACAAGGTCGGCGAACCCCGGCCCGCCTACGGCAAGGGGCGCTCGATGCGGGTGGAGCAGGCCCGCGAGGACCCGGCCCGCCTCGGCGTCGCCCAGAAATGCACCTTCTGTTCCGACAGGATCGATCATGGCCTGGCCAACGGCCTGACGCCGGGGGTCGATCCCGACGCCACCCCCGCCTGCGTCAACGCCTGCATCGCCGGCACCCTGCATTTCGGCGACCGAGACGACCCGGACAGCAATATTTCCGCCCTGTTGAAGGAAAACCGCCATTTCCGCATGCATGAGGAATTGCAGACGGATTCCGGGTTTTACTATCTGTGGGAAAAGGCCCTGGACAACCGTCCCGACACGGGCACGGACGGGACGGAGGAAAAACAACCGTCCCGGGGTGTCGGCGGCGTCGGCCAGGCGGCGCCCTGGCTGCAGGGACACTGGGACTGGCGCGCCGCCATGAACTTCATCGGCGGCGGTGCCGGGGCGGGAATGATGGCGGGGGCGGCGGGGGTCTCGGCCCTCACGCCGGCCCCGCTTTGGCCCTTCGTCCTGCTGGCGTTGCTGTTTGTCGCCGGCGGCCTGTCCATGGTGTGGTGGGAGTTGGGCCGTCCGTGGCGGTCCCTGAACGTGATGTTCAATCCCCGGACATCGTGGATGACCCGCGAGGCCCTGATGGTCCCGCCCCTGTTCCTCTCCGCCCTGGCTGCGGCCTGGTGGAACAGCTCGGCGCTGGCCCTGTTGGCGGCCTTGTTCGCCTTGGGGTTCCTCTATTGTCAGGCTCGGATGCTCAACGGCGGCAAGGGAATCCCCGTCTGGCGCGAACCTCTGTCCGTGCCGTTGCTGGTCTCGACGGGACTGGTCGAGGGCTTGGGCCTGATGACCATCGCCTCGGCCTATCTGTTTCCCTACGCCACCTCCGGCGCGGTCAATGTCATGCTGCTGGCGGTGATCGCCCGCTCGCTCCTGTGGCGCGCTTATCGCCGCAGACTGGCGACCCGCGCCCCGGATCAGGCCAACGCGGTTCTGGCCCGGGCTCATTTGCGGTTGACGGTTATCGGCTCGATCGTGCCCTTCGCCCTGACCATCGCCGGGCTGCTGCTGGCCGACGCCTCGCTCGTCCTGTTTTCCCTGGCCGGGCTTTCCGCGCTGGCGGGTGGCTGGATGATGAAGTTCATCATCGTCACCCGCGCCGCCTACACCCAGGGATACGCCCTCGCCCACACCCCGGAACGGTCCGCCGGGCGGGGCGGCGGGCCGGGCGCGCAACCGGGCTGGCTGGGGTAGGCCGAGGCTCTATTCGCAGCCGTTGTGCCGCCGCCACATGTCCGCGTCGTGTCCCTCGGGCACGGCGGCGCAGGGGTCGGGGTCGGCGTAGCCCCTGAGGCGGTTGTAGGTCCGGATTTGATTCTCCGACAAAATCCCCGGCGTTTGCAGATGGGTGGCGAGGTGGATGTAACGCAGGTTTTTCCGCGCTTCGGCGATGGCATCCAGGGAGGCGCGGAGAATGGCGTCGTCGATGGTGCCGTTCCTGAAGTGGTCTTCCAGTTCCCTTTCCAAAGAGATCAGCCTCTCCCCCTCGGCCATGGCCTGGGCCTTCATGTCTTTGTAGAGTGAGGTGATGGCGGTCACTTGTCCTTCGTCGAGGGGGATTTCCTCTTTCATCTCCAGGAGATGAGCGGGGCCGGGCACTCCGTTCAATTCGGCCGATTTGGCCAGTCCCCAGCCGCCGCCCCGTTTCAGTTCGGCGATATCCCTGGCCGACAGGCTCTTGATGGCGCGGCTTTCCTCGCCGGCGTATTTCGACACATGGGAATGGGATGTTCCCGCGGCTTGAACGGGGAAGGCGGTCATCATAACGGCAACGGCCGTCGCGAGGCGAAAGATCATGGCGGTATTCCGTAACATGTGTTGCACAGCAAAGAACGGCGGCGATAATGCCACTTCCTGAAAATGAGGGCAATGGGAGAGATCAGTCCTCCGCCGCCCGTTTGCGCAGGCGGCGCCATTCCTCGTCCACGTCGGCCTGGATATGGGCGATGTTTTCTTCCGTCAGGTGACGGTAGCGCTTCTGGAGGGCCAGGTAGCCGTCGACGCTTTCGTCCTTGCCGTCAATGTTCAAGGTGTAGGCGGTTCCGCCCTCGACCTCGAACAGGGGAAAGACGCCGGAATTGACCGCCTTGCGGGCGGTTTTCACGGCACTGTCGTCGGCAACGCCCCAGCCGGGCAGGCAGGGGATGACGATAATGATCACCTTGGTGCCCTTGAGGCCCTTGGCCTTTTCGATTTTCGCCCGCATGTCGTTCAGGTGCGACGGGCTGGCGGTGGCGATGTAGGGAATGCGGTGGGCGGCGAGGATCTCGATCAGGTTTTTCTTGCGGGTGACCTTTCCCGTGGGGGTGCTGCCGGTGACCGCCCCCAAAGGGGTGGAAGAGCTCTTCTGGCCGCCGGTGTTCATATAGCCCTCGTTGTCGAAACAGACGTAGAGGATGTCCTCGTTGCGTTCGGCGGCGGAGGACAGGGCCTGCAGGCCGATGTCGTAGGTGCCGCCGTCGCCGGCCAGGCATAGCACGGTGGTGTCGTCCCGGCCCTGGGCGAGCAGGGCCCGCTTGACCCCGCTGGCAGAGGCGGCGCCGGATTCCAGGGTGGTATGAAACACCGGAATGCCGACGGCGCTGAACGGATGGCCGCCGCAAATGACGGCGGTGCAGGACGGCGGAACGACGGCGACCGCGTCCTCGCCGACGGTGTTGAGGATGACCCGGAGCGCCAGCGCCTCGGCGCAGCCGCCGCAGGCCACATGGCCGGAAAAAAATCGGTCCTGGTCCTGATAGTCGATGATCTCCATGGCCTCTACTCCACCCACCGGGATTCAACGGACGGTTCGGCGTCTTGGCATTCGCCGACCCATTGCATGATTTTTTCCGCCGGCACGTTGACGCCGCCGACCCCGGCCAGCAGGCCGTGCAGCCCCGGCGCGCCGTCAAGGGCGTATAGGGCGCTTTTGACCTCCTGATGCAAAATGCCGCCCATGCCGGGGGAATAGTTGCGGTCGAGGACAATGGCCCGGGGGACGCCGCTCAAGGCCCGGCGAAGCGAGGCCACGGGCAGGGGGCGGAACAGCCTGACTTTCAGCAAACCGGCGGCGATGCCCTTCTCGCGCAGGGCGTCGACGGCGACCCGCGCCGTGCCGGCCATGGAGCCCATGGTGACGATGACGGTCTCGGCGTCCTCGCAGCGGTAGGATTCGAGGGGGGCGTAGGCACGGCCCGTGGCCTCGCCCCAGGCGGCGCCTGCCTCGGCGGCGACGCCTTCGACCCGGGCCATGGCATGGGCCAGGTCCCGGCGGCTGCCGTTCCAGGTCGCCTGGTCGATGGGGGCGCCGAAGGAACGCCCGGTGTTGGTGTCGAGGCGGAATTGCGGCGCGAAGTCCGGCAGGAAACCGTCGACCAGCCCCTCGGCCGGAACCTCCACCGCCTCGACGGAATGGGAAACGTAAAAGGCGTCGTGGCAGACCATGGCCGGAAGGGACAGGGTCTCGGCGATGCGGAAGGCCTGGATGACCGTGTCCAGGGATTCCTGCGGCGACTCGCTGTAAAGCTGAATCCAGCCCGTGTCCCGCTGCGACAGGCTGTCCAGTTGATCGGGCCAGAATCCCCATGGCGAGGCCGGGGTGCGGTTGACGTTGCACATGACGATGGAGGCCCTGGCCCCGGCGGCGTAATGCAACAGTTCATGCATCAGCAACAGGCCCTGGGACGAGGTCGCCGTGAACACCCGGGCGCCGGTCAGCGAGGCGCTGATGCAGGCGGCCATGGCGGAATGCTCGGATTCCGGGGTCAGAAGTTCCGTGTTCATTTCGCCCCGGCTGTGAAACTCGGTGATTTTCTCCAGGATCGGCGTTTGCGGCGTGATCGGGTAGACCGGCGCCACGTCGGGACGGGCCAGCTTGACGCCCCAGGCGACGGCGTGGTTGCCGCTCAGCAATTGACGGTTCGGCATCATGGTCATGAGGCGTCTCCCTGTTGATCCTCGCGCATGGCGATGGCGGCGGTCGGGCATTCCTCGACGCACAGGCCGCAACCCTTGCAATAATCGGTCTTCACTTCGTAGCCCCGCTCAAGCTTGGTGATTGCCATGTCCGGGCAGTAGAGGTAGCAGTTGTCGCAATAGATGCAGGTGCCGCAACTGAAGCACCGCTCGGCTTCCGCCGCGGCGTCGCCGCCGCTCAAGGGTTGCTGTACTTCGAGGAAATTCTCCAGCCGTTCCGACACCGCCGCGTTGGCGGGAAGGCGGCGCGGGGCTTTCGGATGATAGCTGGTGTTGATGGCGGCAAAGGGAATTTCCGCCCGCCCGGACCCGCCGCTGTCCGCCGTGTCGGTGAGGAAGCGGGCGATTTCCCGGGCGGCGTCCTTGCCCATGCCGACGGCGTGGGTGACGAAGCGGTCCATGCTGGCCAGGTCGCCACCGGCGAAAATGCCGTCGACGCCGGTCCGCCAGCCCTCGTCGATGCGCAGGACCGGCCCGTCGCCCTCGAGCAGGCCGGACCAGCGTTCCAGGTCGGCGTCCTGTCCGATGGCGGGAATCACCCCGTCGGCGGCGATGCGGAATTCACTGCCGTCGATGGGGGCGGCGGTGAACGCGCCCCGTTCCGCCCCGGGCTTGAAATCGACGCGGATGCAGTTCAGGGTCAGGCCGTCCGTGCCGGGCTCGACGGATTGCAGCATCGCCCCGCACAGGAACTCGACCGCTTCCTCCCGGGCCTCCTCGACCTCGACCCGCTGGGCCGGGAGCAGGGCCTCGGGCTCGAGGGACAGGACGCTGACCGCCCGGCCCAGTCGGCGGGCGGTGCGGGCCACGTCCATGGCGGCGCTGCCGCCGCCGACGATGACCAGCCGGTTGCCCAGCCCGCAAGCTTCTCCGGCGTTGGTGGCGGCTAGGAATTCGGCGCTGTCCATGACCCAGGGCTGGTCGTAGTCGAGGCCGGGAAGGGGCTTCGACCGGCTTGCCCCGGTGGCCAGGAATACGGCGTCGTGGTCCTGGCGCAGTTGCCTAAGGGCGGCCTCGCCGTCCAGTTCCGCCTCCAGCTCGACGGTGATTCCGAGATCGAGAATGCGTTCGATCTCGCCGTCGAGGACCGCCTTGTCCAACCGGTAGGCGGGAATGCCGTGGCGCAGCAGGCCTCCCAGTTCCCGGCGCCGTTCCAGCAGGGTGACCCGGAAGCCCCGGCGGCGTAACTGATAGGCCGCCGACAATCCGGCCGGTCCGCCGCCGACGACGGCGACGGATTGCTCCCGTTCCACCTCCGGGCGGGGGAAGGACCAACCTTCCGCCAGGGCCTTATCGCCGACGAAACGCTCCAGGCTGCAAATGCCGACCGTGTCGTCCAGTTGCAGGCGGTTGCAGGCGCTTTCGCAGGGATGATGGCAGATGCGTCCGGCGATGGCCGGGAAGGGGTTGTTGTCGACCAGGGTCCGCCATGCCTCTTCGACATCGCCGCCGCGCACTTGGCCGATCCAGTCGGCGATGCGGCCGTTGACGGGACAGGCGCCGAGGCAGGGCGAGGGCGAGGTGGCGTATTCCGGCATGGCGCTGCGCCAAGTGCCGGTGAGGCGAGCTTTCGAGGTGTCGTGGGTCCAAAGGGGAGAAGTGTGCTGATCCATGGTCGTCCTCCGGGCTAGCGGCTTTGGCTTAACAGGCCATGGGCCTGGCGGCAGGCGGCGATGTTCTGTTCCTGCTTGGCCGGCGCCGTTTCCTCGATGACCCGGCACATAATGTCGATATCCGGCTGTTCCAGCTTGGCGACGAAGGCCCCGAGCAGGGCGGAATTGACCACTTTGCCCATGTCGTTTTGCCGCGCCACCCCCTTGCCGTCGATGGGGTGGATTCGGTAATCGCCGAGGCTTGCGAAGGCTTCGCGGGGTTTCGGCGAATTGACGACGATGATGGAGTTTTCATCGGCGCGACGGAGAAAGGCCCCGTCCAGCAGGCTTTCGTCGAAACACAACAGGGCCGAGGCCCGTTCGATGTCGCAGCGCAGGCGGATGGGCCGGTCGTCAACCCGAATAGTGGAGGAGACCGGGGTCCCGCGCCGGGCGCCGCCGTAGGTGGCGAAGGTCTGAACGTAGTGGCCCTCGGTGAAAAAAGCCCGGGCCAGCTGGTTGCCCGCCGTCTGTGCCCCCTGTCCGCCCCGTCCCATGATGATGATCTCGCGCATGCCCGCCAATCCCTAACATTACAATATTGTTAGGATACCAAACAATTTCATGAAAGGCACTGAAAGATCGTCGGAATCGGCGAAAAAAGGACGGATTTCGGGTTTTTTCGCCGGTCAGCCGTTCTTGATTTCCACGTAGGCCATGGTCAGTTGGGAATCCTGCTCTTCGTCGAGGATCTGGTCGACGGCGGGCAGGAAACCCATTTCCTCTTTCTGGATGTGGAACACCTCCCGTTCCACCAGTTCCTGACCTTTCTCCCGGAACTTAGCCCAGCTTTCCGGGGTGAATCCGTCCCGCCGTCCGGCCTTCGCCAATTCCCCCAGTTCCGCCGCCAGGGGGCGGATGGCTTCGTGCTCGCCCTTCAGCATCATGGTGATGCCCATCTCGCCGAACTGGGAGAACAGCGGGAACAGGTGTTCTTCCTCGAAGGCGTAATGGTGGGAGATTTCCTCGTGCAGGACCGCCTCGATGTCGCCGAGCAGCCGGTTCAGGTCCGCGTCGTCGGCGGCGGGAACGGCCTTCGCCCCGCCCAGCGCGGCCTCCAGCTTTTCCAGCAGGGCCATGGTGGCGAAATGTTCGTCATGCAGGGTGCGGACGATCGCGAAGTCTGATTCCATCATGTCGGGGGTCTTTCTTGGTTTGGTTGGTTATGCGGATTTTCCTGCCGCCAGCATGCGCCGGTAGACATCGAGGGTGAACCACAGGAAGGCGAGGGCCCCGGCGACGCCCATGGTGGCCCCGGCCTGGACGGCGATTTCCAGATCGGCGGCGATGCCCGCGCCGGCCAGGATAACGGCGGCGAAGTGACAGGCGGCGTGGACCTTCAGCGGCGGTCCCTTGGACAGTTGCGACAGCCGGGGCGGCGCGCCGCCGGTTTTCGATACGTTCATGGCGGCGAGGAACGGCATCACCTGTTGCTGCACCCCGAGGACGAAACCGAGCAGCCAGCCGAACACCGCGATGTAGGCGGCCAGTAGCATCATCGGTTCGAAGGGAACGCCGGACACGGCGGCCATGGCGAGGGCTAGGGACAGGGGGAAGCAGGCCCAACTGGACCGGATCAGGATGAAGGAAACGCCGAGTTTTTTCTTCATTCCCTTTTTCAACAAGCCCTGCTGGGTGACGCCGTGGGAGACGGCGGCCATCAGCATCATGCCCGCACCGGCCAGAACGGCGCCGTCCATTTCGGCGAAAACGCCGCCGACGGCGATCAGAAGGCCAAGGCCGTAAAAGTTCATGACGAACAGGGAGCGGCCGTCGGAAGCCGGATTGGCGAGGGCGAACATGGGAATCAGGATGGCGCCGAAACCCATGGCCAGCAGGCCCATGAAGCCATACAGGGCAAGGCTGCCGTGGGCCGCCGCCAGCATCATGCCGTCGAGGGAGGTGATATCGAAAATGATGGCCAGCCCAAGGCCGACGAGCAGGGCGAGGCCGGCAAAGGCAAGGCGAATATGGGCGGTCAGCACCCGGAATCCCTCCGCCCCGGAGATCAGGCGGAGAATGGTCACGGCGTAGAGGGCGAGGCCGCCGCCGCTGAGGGCGCCGCCGAGGGCCATGGCGTCCACATGGCCTTCGGCGAAACCGCCGAGAAGAATGGCGACGCCGGGGATGAACAGCCAGGAGGTCCAGGAAACCGGCCGGAGCGACGCATAGCCGCGGCCGGTCACCACCGGCAGGATCTGCAGGGACGCGCCCATGGCGTTCATGGCGAAAACCCCCAGGGTCAGGGCGTGCAGCGCCGCCAGCACGGTGCCCGGCCCGCCCTGATATCCGGGAAGCTGGTCGGCGGCGGCGAGAACAAGAACCCAGGCGGCGAGGTGATAGACCGCCGAGGCGATGAAAAACCGATAGGGAAGGGAAGGCGGCAGCAGGCTGGATTGGGCCCCCGCCATGATCTTTCCGGCCAATTGCACTCAGGCGCCCTCCGCGTCCCGGCGGGTCAGGAGAAGGTGCAATTCTCCCTCCGGCGCATCCAGGCGGGTCCAGTCCCAGCCCCGCTCCTCCAGTTCCGGGTAGAGCAGCAGCGGGTCCCGGTCATGCAGCACGATCAGGCTGTCCCCGGTGTCGGGATTTTCCAGCAGGGAGACGATGTCCATCAGGGGCCGGGGCGGCTCCAGGCCGCGCACGTCGATGCACGGCAGGCCGTCCCTGACCGTCAAAACACCGTCCTCGCGGGGGGGCGATTTGGCATCGCGGGACGACAGGGGCGGGCAGGCCTCGGGCACGGGAATGGGGGTCGTGATCTTCATGAAATCAACATAAAGTAAGACCTGCCCCGCTGTATTTGACGGATATCAAAGGAACGCTCCGGGCACGATTGCGCAAGGCCTGCTTCCAGAGTAATCTGGCCGCCACAACACGGATTTCGCCTCGGGAGAACAGCATGCAAGCGGTTTTTGTCTTCGTCAAATGTGAACTCGGCCGCGCCTACGACGTGGCCAACGCCCTGGTCGAAAGGGTCGAGCAGACGTCGGAGGTTTATTCCATCTCCGGCGAGTTCGACCTGCTGGCCAAGTTCTATATCGCCAACGAAGACGACATCGGACATTTCGTCAACGAACAGGTCCATCCCATCGACGGAATCCGGGACACCCAGACCATCATCACCTTCAACGCCTTTTCCTGACGGGTCCGCCATGAGCATTCTACTGATTGATTCCCGGCCCGGCGACGGCATCGCCGTCGTCACCCTGAACCGGCCCGAAGTCCGCAACGCCCTGAACACGGCGGTGCTGGAGGGACTGGCTGAAGCCCTGGCCCGGTTCGCCGCCGACGACGCCATCCGCGCCGTGGTCCTGACCGGCGGCGACAGCGTCTTCGCCGCCGGGGCCGACGTCAAGGAAATGGCGGCCCTGGACGCGGTCGGCATCCACCGCGACGTCCGCCCCCGCTACTGGCGCGCCATCGCCGACTTTCCCAAACCCCTGATCGCCGCCGTCAACGGTTATGCCCTCGGCGGCGGCTGCGAGTTGGCCTTGCATGCGGACATCATCATCGCCGGGGACGACGCCCAGTTCGGCCTGCCGGAAATCAATCTCGGCATCATTCCAGGCGCCGGCGGCACCCAGCGGCTGACCCGGGCGGTGGGCAAGTCCCTGGCCATGAAGATGATTCTCAGCGGCACCTTCATCGACGCGCAAACCGCCGTCGGCTCGGGACTGGCGGCGGAGCTGGTTCCGGCGGCGGAAACCCTGGAGCGGGCCGTCAAACTGGCCGGAAAAATCGCCGGCAAGGCGCCCCTGGCCGTGGAGATGGCGAAACAGTCGGTGCTCAAGGTTTTCGAGACGCCGCTCAAGGACGGCCTGGATTTCGAACGCCGGTCGTTCACCATCCTGGCGGCGACGGAAGACCGCGACGAAGGCATCGCCGCCTTCCTGGAAAAACGCAAACCCGCATTCAAGGGACGCTGAACAATGAACGCGCTCGCCAAGGAAAAAACCGTCGCGGTCATCGGGGCCGGGACCATGGGGGCGGGGATCGCCCAGGTCGCGGCCCAGGCCGGGCATCCGGTGTTGCTGTATGACGTTCAGGACGGGGCGGCGGAAAAGGCCGTCGCCGGGGTCGCCAAGGGTCTGGACAAGATGGTCGAGCGGGGCAAGTTCACCGCCGACCAGGTGGCGGCGGTGCTGTCGCGCCTGACCCCGGTCGCCGCCCTCGAAGAGTTGTCCCCCGCAGCCCTGGTGATCGAGGCGATCGTGGAGAATCTTCAGGTTAAGCAAGAGCTGTTCGCCAGGCTGGAGGAGCTCTGCGGCGAAGAGGCGGTGCTCGCCACCAACACCTCATCCCTGTCCATCACCGCCATCGCCGCTCCCTTGTCCCGGCCCGGGAACCTGGTCGGCCTGCACTTCTTCAATCCGGCCCAGGTGATGAAGTTGGTGGAGGTGATCAGCGGCGCCGCCACCGCGCCGGACATCGCCGCCCTCGCCTTCGCCACGGCTGAGGCCTGGGGCAAGAAGCCGGTGTACGCCGCCTCGACGCCGGGTTTCATCGTCAACCGGGTGGCCCGGCCCTTCTACGCCGAGTCGCTGCGGGTGCTGGAGGAAGGCGGCGCCGACGTCGCCACCATCGACGGGGTGATGAAGGAAAGCGGCGGCTTCCGCATGGGGCCCTTCGAACTGATGGACCTGATCGGCAACGACGTCAATCTGGCGGTGACCAAATCCGTCTTCGACCTCTATTACCAGGACCCGCGCTTCAAGCCGTCCCTGGTTCAGGAGGATCTGGTCGCCGCGGGCAGGCTGGGGCGCAAGAGCGGCAGTGGCTATTACGACTACGGCGAAGGCGCACCGGCGGCAGCGGCGCAAACCCGCGCCGCCGAGGACCCGCCGGGAGACATCGTCGTGCATGGCGATCTCGGTGTCGCCGCCCCCCTCGTCGCCCTGATGGAAGGGGCGGGATTGTCCGTCACCCGTAAAGAGACGGAAGACGGTGCCGCCTTCATCGCCGCCGGCCCGGCCCGCCTGCGGCTGACCGACGGGTCCTTCGCCACCGGCGGCGAGGACAATCTGGTGTTTTTCGATCTGGCCCTGGATTACGAAAAGGTGTCGCGGATCGCCCTCGCCCCGTCGGACCTGTGTTCCCCCGAGGCCCTGGGAGCCGCCGTCGGCCTGTTTCAGGCCTTGGGGAAATCCGTGTCGGTCCTGGACGACATCCCCGGCATGGTGGTGATGCGGACCGTCTGCATGCTGGCCAACGAAGGGGCCGACGCGGTCAATCAAGGGGTGTGCAGCGCCGAGGCGGTGAATACGGCCATGCGCTTTGGGGTCAATTATCCCGAGGGTCCGCTGCGCTGGGCCGACACGATCGGCATCGCGGCGGTGGAGAGAACGCTGGATAACATGGCCGCCGTCTACGGCGATCCCCGCTATCGCTGCTCTCCCCTGATCCGCCGCAAGGTTCTGGCCGGGGCCGCCTTTACAGGCTCTTGACCAGGGAAAGCTGCTGCGACGGGGCAAAGCCCCGGGCGCCGAGGAATCCGAGCAGTTCCAGGTTGTCCCACTCGACCCGGGTGCGGACGTTTTCCACATGCAGGGCCTGCAGGTTGATCAGAAGCTGCGACAGCAGGGCCGAGGCGACGCCGCCGTGGCCGTTGGCCGGGTCGACGCCGAGGGTGTCCATGACGGCGGCGGACTCGGTCTGGCCGAATTCGCCGAAATCAACCCGGGCCATGATGAAGCCCGCCGCCCGGCCGTCCACTTCGGCGATCAGGGAAACACGGACGCCGGTTTCGCTCATCACCTCGCGCAACTTGGCGCCGTAATAGTCGCCGCGCTCCCGTCCGGTCAGCTTGGCGTCGATGCGGACCACGTCGTCCAGGTCGTCTTCGCGCATGGAGCGGACGAGCACCCGGTCCCGGGACAGGGTCTCGAAATCCTCGCTGTTGGGATCGCTGTAATCGGGCATTCCGGCGTCCATTCGCTGCCGGTTGACGCCGTTGTCGGTTGTGGGGGACATGGGCGGCTCTTTCTTTCTGCTTTCGGGATTAAAGGGTGCGCGCCGCGGCGCGTTCGAGAACGTGCTCGGGGGCGAGGGAGAAACCGGCGGCGGCGAAAAACCGGGACATGCCTTGATTCGACCAGTCCACCTGGGTCCGCAGTTGGGAAATGCCCTTGTTCTTCAGCAGTTCGGAAACCGCCTCCAGCAACGCCTGCCCGCACCCCTGGTTCCAGGCATCCGGGTCGACGCCGATGACGTCAAGGACCGCGGTTTGCCGGTCGTTGCCGTATTCGCCGCTTTGCAGTCGGGCGATGGCGAAGCCGGTCAGCCCGGACGCGCCGTCGAGGGCCACGGCGACGAAGCCCCGCGCGTCGGCAAGCGCCGCCTCGAGCCTCTTCTCGAAAAAGTTCCGCCGCGAACGACCGGTGATGCGGGTGTCGATTTCAACCACCCGTTCCAGGTCGTCCGGTTGCAAAGGCCTGATGTTGGCCGTTGTTTCGTTGGTCATCAGGAAAATCCGCCCCGTTTTGATGATGGAAACACTATTACTGTAATTCGGTACCCTAATACTTATTTATCTCCGGGTCAAGCCGTAACAAAGGCTTGCCTCCGAACCGGTTAGAACAACTTATCTGCGTTTGAATAAACGCAAATAAGCTGTTCTAATTTGTTGATAACGGTCAAATGATCTGCCTTTAATCGATTCCGATTAAAGGCAGTTTGATCTAGCCCGAACAATACGGAACGTTGTTTCACAAGGCCGAAGGACCCGCGATGACCCAGGAACAGTTTCAATCCCTGATGCAACCGATCATGGACGCCATCCGGGGCCGCCCCCTGGACCAGGCCCTGGCCGAGGACCTGAACCGGGATTTCCCGGCCGACGGCGAGATGTTCCGGGCCATCGACGCCGCCTGCCGCGCCGCCATCGAGGCGGGCTGGATGTGTCCTCACGGGGAGGGCAAGCTTCGTTTCGGGCGGGTCGTCAAGCCGTCGCCGGAAAGCCATGACCTCAGCGTCGACGTGGTCCGCATCAGCAATCTGGCCGGTCCCCATCACAGCCATCCCATGGGCGAGGTCTGCCTGACCATGCCGCTCACCGACGGCGCCCTGTTCGACGGCGCGGGCGCGGGCTGGTGCGTCAACGAGCCCGGCTCCGCCCACAGCCCGACGGTCAGCGGCGGCGACGCCATGGTCCTCTATCTGTTGCCCGGCGGCCAGATTCAGTTCGCCAAGGCCGATTAGCCATGAGTGAGACCCTGACGAGAGAGGACGCCGGAGACGGCGTCTGCGTCCTGACCCTGAACCGCGGCCCGGTGAACGCCCTCAACCCGGATTATCTGGCGCTGCTGGAGCAAGAACTGGCCGCCCTGGAAGAGGACGGCGGGGTCCGCGCCGTGGTCCTGGCCAGCGAACTCAAGGTGTTTTCCGCCGGCATGGACCTGAAGGAGGCCATGGCCTTTTCCCCCGCCGAACAACGGGCCGTGGTCGATGGCCTGAACGAGACCTTTTGCCGCCTGTACGGTTTTTCCAAACCGGTGGTCACGGCGGCGGCGGGGGCGGCCATCGCCGGGGGCCTGTTCTTCGTCCTTGCCGCCGATTACACGGTCGCCGGAGACAGGGCGAAATTCGGCCTGACGGAAGTCCGCGTCGGGGTCGATTTCCCCGTCGGTCCCCTGGAAATCGCCCGCGCCGCCCTGTCGCCCCCGGCCTTGCGCCGGATCATGCTGGGCGGCTCCCTGTTCGACGCCGCCGCCGCCCTCGGCATGGGGGTGGTGGATGAAACCGCCGCGGCGGAGGAGGTTCTCGGGCGCGCCGTCGCCGCCGCCCGGGACTACGCCTCGATCCCGCCCGTGACGTTCGCGGCGGTCAAGGCGCAGATGCGCGCCGGGCCCCTGTCGCTGATCCGCACGGCCATTGCCGACGGCTCGGACCCGGCCCGGGACGGCTGGTTCAGCGAGGAAACACCGGCGGCCATGGCGGCGCTCCTGGAAGCGGCGACGAAGAAGTAAGCGGAAATCAGACGCCCAGGTGGCGAACGTGGATGTCGGGATTTTCCGCCAGTTCGGACGAGGGGCCGCTGAACACCACCTGCCCCTTGACCAGAATCAGGCTCTTGTCCGAGACCGTGAGCAGGGCGTCCACGTCCTTGTCGACGAGAAGGGTGGCGATGCCGGTTTCCTTGATGCGGTGGACCACGGACCAGATCTCCTTGCGAATCAGGGGGGCCAGGCCTTCCGTCGCCTCGTCCAGGACCAGCAGGTCCGGGTTGGTCATCAGGGCGCGGCCGATGGACAGCATCTGCTGTTCGCCGCCGGACAGGTGATTGCCCATGTTGCCGAGACGCTCGGCCAGCCGGGGGAAGGTGTCGAGCACCCGCTCAAGGGTCCACTCGCGGTTTCCGTCGCGCCCGGGACGGGCCGACATGCGCAGGTTTTCCTCGACGCTCAGGTTGGGGAAAATCCCCCGCCCCTCGGGCACCAGCCCAAGGCCCCGGCGGGCGACGGCGTGGGGCTCGGCCCCGGTTAGGTCGTCGCCGAAAATGCGCACCGTGCCCCGGCTCGGCGGGGTCAGGCCGAAAACGGAGCGGATGGTCGTCGTCTTGCCCATGCCGTTGCGGCCCATCAGGCTCAGGCATTCCCCCGGGGCGATGGAGAAATCGACGCCGTGCAGGACATGGCTGGCGCCGTAGTGGGTGTGCAGGCCGGTGACTTCGAGAACCGGGGTGAACGCCTTCATGCCTCGTCCTCCCCGCCACCCAGATAGGCTTCCTGGACTTCCCGGCTGTTGCGGATGTCCTCCGGCGTCCCCGTCGCCAGGACCTTGCCGTTGACCATCACCGTCAGGGCGTCGGCGACGGCGAAGACGGCGTCCATGTCGTGCTCGATGAGAATCACCGTGTGGTCCTTGGCCAGGCGCTTGATCAGGTCGACGACCTGTTGCGATTCCTCGCTGCCCATGCCCGCCAGCGGTTCGTCCAGCAGCAGCAGTTCCGGTTCCGTGGCCAGCATCATGCCGATTTCCAACTGCCGCTGTTCGCCGTAGCTCATGGCCGAGGCCCGGGTGTGGGTGCGCGCGTCCAGGCCGCAAAGGGCGATGGCCCGCTCGGCCCGCTCGCGGACCCGGTCATGGGCTGCGGCGGGCTTGAAGAAGCGCATGGAACTGGGCATCCGCGATTGCGCGCCGAGCCAGCAATTCTGCAAGCAGGTGAAGTCGGGAAAGATGTTGGTCTTCTGATAGGACCGGCCGATGCCCAACTGGGACACCTCGTGCACTGGCTTGTTGCTCAGGTCGTGCTCGCCGAACAGGATCGTTCCCCCCGTCGGCGGCAGGTCGCCGGACAACAGGTTGATCAGGGTGGTCTTGCCGGCGCCGTTGGGGCCGATGATGGCGTGAACCTGCCCGGCCAGGAAATCGATGCTGACGTTGTCGACGGCGATCAGGCCGCCGAAGCTCTTGGTCAGGCCGCGGGTCAGGAGGACCGGCTCGCTCATTTCGCCTCCTCCTGTTCATCTTTCCGGCCGAAGCGGGCAAACAGCCCGGCGATGCCGTGGGGCAGGAACAGCACCACGGCGATGACGAAGGCGCCCATCAGCAGCAGCCAGTGGTCGCTCCACAGTTCCTGAAAGTAATCCTGCAGAAAGCCCATGACGAAGGCGCCCAGCACGGGGCCGTAGAGGGTTCCCATGCCGCCCAGGATGACGACCATCATCACCGTCCCCGATTCATGCCAGCCCAAGTGGGCCGGGCTCATGATGCCGCCGTGGACGGCTTCCAGGAAACCGGCGAAACCGGCCAGGGTGCCGGCGATGACGAAGCTGACCAGTTTGTAACGCGGGGTGTTGAAGCCGAGCGCCTTGGTCCGCGCCTCGTTGGCGTGAACGCCCCGCACCACCTGGCCGAAGGGCGCCTTCAGAACGGTCGACAGCAGCAGATAGACCAGGATCAGGGAGACGAGGACGAAATAATAAAGGGTATAATGGTTGTTCAGGTCGAGCAGGGTGAAGCCGCCGAGGGCGATGGTCGGCTTGTAGAAAATGAAAATGCCGTCGGAGCCGCCCAGGCCCTGATTTTCGTTGAAGTAGTAGTAGAACATCTGCGCGAAGGCGAGAGTGATCATGATGAAATAGATGCCCGACGTGCGCACGGAAAACCAGCCGATCACGAGCGCCGCCAGCGCTGTCACGGCGAGGCAGAAGGGCAGGGCGATCCAGATGCTCACCGGCCCGCTTTCCGGCGTGATGATAGCCAGCATGTAGCCCGAAAGCCCGAAGAAGGCGGCGTGGCCGAAGCTGATCAGGCCGGTGAAACCGATCAGCAGGTCCAGGCTCATGGCGAAAATGCCCATGATCATCAGCCGGATGACGAGCTCCTGATAAAACTCGTCGCCGAACAGGGGAAAGGCGGCGAGGGCGGCCAGGCCCAGGATCAGGAACAGCAACAGGGGGCGGGAATGGGTCATCTTACGCCGGCCTTCCGAACAGGCCCTGGGGCCGCCACAGCAGGATCAGCGCCATCAGCGCGTAGATCGCCATGGAGGCGAATTCGGGGACGAGAATCTTGCCGAAGGTGTCGGTCAGGCCGACCAGCATGGCGCCGACGAAGGCGCCCTTGACCGAGCCGATGCCGCCGATGACGATGACGACGAAGGAAATGATCAGGATGTAATCGCCCATGCCCGGATAGACCGAACTCAAGGGGGCGTCGATCATGCCGGAGAACCCGGCCAGCGCCGCGCCCAGGCTGAAGACCACGGCGAACACCCGGTTGATGTTGATGCCCAGGGCCTGGGCCATTTCCCGGTTGCTGGCCCCGGCCCGGATCATCATGCCCAGCCGGGTCTTGCCGATGACCACATACATGCCGGCGGCGACGATCATGCAGACCAGGGAGACGAACAGCCGGTAAACCGGGTATTCCTGGTTGCCCATGGGGATCGAGGCGGAGAGCATGTCGGGGACGGGGACGCTGTAGAAATCGCTGCCCCAGAGGATTTTCTGCATTTCGTTGAGGATCAGGATCAGGCCGTAAGAGAGCAGCACCTGATACAGGTGGTCGCGCTTGTAAAGCAGCGAAATGGCCAGCCTTTCCACCGCATAGCCGAAAACGATCATGATCGGCAACCCGATCAGGATGGCCATGGTCAGGGAGTCGGTCAGGCCGAACAGCCAGAACGACAGATAGGCACCGACCATGTAGAAGGCGCCGTGGGCGAGATTGATGATGCCCATGATGCCGAAGATCAGGGTCAGGCCGCTGGCGACGAGAAACAGGGTGAAGCCGTACTGAAGCCCGTTCAGGACCTGGATGAGGAATGTAGCGAGATCCATGAAGGTGTCCGAAAATGGGAAACCACGGGCACGGCCGGAAGGGCAATGCCCGGGGTTGTCTCGTTCGTCCTGCGGTTTATGCCAGCTTGCAACCGGCGGCCGGGTCTTCCAGCGCCTCGGCGGCGACGCCGAGAAGCTTTTGCTGGCCGTCGACGACCTGACGCAGATAGATGTTCTGAATCGGGTTGTGGGCCTTGGACATGGACCACGGTCCGCGCGGGCTGTCGGGGATTTTCGAGGTTTCCATGGCGGAAATCACGTCCGCCGTGGCCCCGACGTCGCCGCCGACGGCGGCGGCGGCCTGCAACAGCAGGGAGCCGGTGTCATACCCCTGGACCGAGAACACGTTCGGGCCCTTGCCGAAGGCGGCTTCGTAATCGGCGCGGAACTTGTGGTTCTCGCGGTTGTCCAGGTTGGAGGCGTAATGCAGGGTGGTCTTGATGCCCTCGGCGGCGGACCCGGCGGCCTTTTCCACGCCTTCGGTCAGGAAGCCCGGGCCGTAAAGGGGGATCTTGCCCTTCAGGCCGGCGGCCTCGTAGTCCTTCAGGAACTTGGTGGCGCCGCCGCCGGAGAAGAAGGCGAACACGCAGTCCGGGTTGAGAGACGCGATCTCCGACAGGTGGGCCTGGAATTCCACGTTCGGGAAGGGCAGCAGGATGTCCTTGATGGACTTGCCGCCCTTGGTGGCGAAGCCGTCACGTCCGGCGGCCATCATCTGGATGCCGGCGCCGTATTTCCAGGAAATGGTGACGCAGGTCTTGTGCCCTTCCTCGCCCATCAGCACGCCGCCGGGATAGGCGGGCTGCCAGTTGGAGAAGGAGGTACGGAAGATGTTCGGCGCGCACAGCGGCCCGGTGACGGCGTTGGAACCCGCGTTCGGCACGATCATGATCGGCGTCTTGCGCTGGCCCATGATCTTGGCCATGGCGGCGGCGATGCCCGAGTGGACGGGCCCGACCAGGAAGTCGACCTTTTCCTTCTTGATCAGCTTGTTGGTGTTCTGCGGCGCCTTCGGAACCGACATTTCACTGTCCACGGCGACGTATTCCACGGGCCGCCCGCCCATGGTCCCGCCGGCCTGTTCGATGCGCATTTTCATGGCGTTGGTGATGGAATTGCCGAGCATGGCGTAGGTGCCCGAATAGGGCAGCAGGATGCCGACCTTGATGGGCGCCCGGGCGCCGATGGCGAAGCGGGTCGGCAGGACGCTGCCCGCCGCGACCAGGCCGGTGGTGGCGGCCGCTCCGGCAAGGAAATTCCGGCGTGATTTATGATCGGTGGTCATGGATAGAAGTCTCCCTTTCTCTCTCTCTTCCAAGAGGGTTAACGGCCGTTGTTATGATCTGTCCGGCCTGAAAACGTTGAACCTATTCAAAATCCTATGTCATGCGGGGGGCGCTGTCACCACCCGAGACGCATTATCTCCAAAAACCGTCTTTATCGATGGCGTGCAGGGCCTCCATTTCCTGTTTCGTCGGGGCCGGGGTCTGTTGCGGGTCGGGAACCGTCTTCAGATCCCAGCCGGTGTTTTCGCGGATCTCGTCGATGTCGTGGCCGGGGTGGACCGAGGCCAGATGCAATTCGTTGTCGGGGCCGTGCGGGCGGAGGATCGCCCGGTCCGTGATCAGCGCCGCCGGACCGCCCGCGAGACCGGCCCGGGCGCGGCCGTCGCCGCCGTTAAGGTAGCCGGGCGAGGTGACGTAACCGACCTTGTCCACCAGCCGCCGCTTTTCGTGGTTCATGATCACCAGCAGGCGCTTGGACATGGTGGCGATGTCCGCCGCGCCGCCGGACCCGGGCAGTTTCACCGCCGGGCGTTCATGGCCGCCGATGTAGGAGGTGTTGACGTTGCCGAAGCGGTCGATCTCGGCCCCGCCGATGAAACCGGCGTCGACCCGGCCGCGCTGAAGCTGGCTCATCACCGGCACCAGCCCGGCGGACCAGGCGGCCTGCAACTGGTTCGGCGGATCGCCCATGGTGTAGAGCATGTCGTCGGCGGGGGCGTAGCGGGCGATGCCGCATTCGAACAGCCCGACGGCGTTAGGCGCGTGGGTCAGGCGGGCGACGCCGTAGGCGGTGATGGGCAGCCGCATGCCGACGAAGACCAGTTCCCCGTCGGCGATTTCCCTGGCCGCGGCGATGATCATCAGTTCCTGAATGGAATAATCGCTCATGCCCTCACTCCGCCGCGTAGTTGACCGGGGCGGCCAGGGCTTGCCCGGTGATGCGGAGGCTCTCGAGCCGGTCCGCCAGTTTCGCGCGGTAGGCGTCGTGGTCGGCGACGCCGAGAACCCATTCCTCGAGCCAGGCCCGGTAGCCCTCCTCGGTGCGGCTTTCGGCGTGATAATCGTTGAAGAAGCGGTTGTCCCGCTTCCACAGGCCCGTTTGCGGCGCCGGATGGGCGGCGGCGGGGACGTGACAGACGGCGGTGACCAGATAGCCCGGAACCAGCACCCGGCTGGGGTCCGACAGGATGACCTCTTCATCGACGATCTCGTCGGCCAGGATGATCACCTTTTCCGCCGCCAGGGCCGCTTCCTGGGCGACGCCCCGGTTGCCCCAGTGGTGGTTGTTGCCTTGGGCGTCGGCCCGCTGCACCGCCAGGACGGCCACGTCCGGGATCAGGGGCGGCACCAGGACGACCGGTTCGCCGTCTTCCGAGAAAGGGTTCTCCGCCCGCACCAGGGCCGGGTTGGAGCGGGTGATGTCGGACCCCAGGATCGAACGCATGGGCGCGTAGGGCATGCCGTAGGCCCCGGCCATCAGGGCCATGCCGAGGGAAAAATTGGAATGGTCGTTGAGCTTGATCGCCGGGGTCTCCCGCCCCTCGAAGGCCCGGCGGTAGTTGTGCCCCAGCCCGCCGGAGACGTTGCCGACCCAGGCGCCTGTGACCTGTCCGACGCAGCCGGCTCCGACCAGCATGTCCGTTGAGGCGTCGGAAATGGGCGCGATGACGTTCAGGTCGCGGATGCCCTGGCGAATGATTTCGTAAGTGGCGGCGAAGGGGATGTCCGGTTCCAGCGAGGCGCCCATGACCACCGAACAGCCGACCCCGACATGTTGCGAAACGGCGTCGTGAAGGGTGGTCAGTTTGTCCCGCATGATCCCGTCCTAGCGCAGCTTGAAGCGCTGAATCTTGCCGGTCGCGGTTTTCGGCAGGTCTTCGACGAAATGGAACCAGCGGGGGTACTTGTAGCGGGCCAGCCCGTCCTTGCAGTGGTTCAGCAGGTCTTCCGCCAGGGCATCGCCGGCGTCGGCGGGATCGTTGAGGACCACATGGGCTTCCGGCTTGATCAGGTCGTCGTCGTCGGCGCGCCCGACGACCGCCGCCTCGAGCACTTTTTCGTGTTCGATCAGCTTGGCCTCGATCTCGAAGGGCGAGCACCAGATGCCGCCCACCTTCAGCATGTCGTCGTTGCGTCCGCAATAATGATGGTAGCCGTCCGCGTCGCGGATGTAGGTGTCACCCGTGTCGAGCCAGCCATCGATCATGGTCTCGGCCGTCTTTTCCGGATTGTTCCAATAGTACTTGGCCGTCGAGCCGCCCCGGATCAGCAGGCGGCCGCTGTCGCCGTCGGCCACCTGGTCGCCGTTTTCGTCGACGATTTTGGCCTGATAACCGGGCACGACGCGGCCACTGGTTCCCGGCTTGACGTCGCCGAGGACGTTGGAGATGAAGATGTGCAGGGCTTCCGTCGAGCCGATGCCGTCGAGAATTTCCGTTCCCGTCTTTTCCCGCCAGCGGCGGAGGATATCCGCCGGCAGCGCCTCCCCGGCGGAGACGCAGGCGCGCAGGGACGAGAGGTCCCGTTCCTCCGTCTCCAGGGCCTTCAACTGCGCCGCATAGAGGGTCGGCACGCCGAAGAAGATGCTGGGCTTGAAGCTTTCGATGACCCCGAAGGTGCTGTCCGGGGTCGGCGGGCCGGGCAGCAGGACGGCCGACGCCCCGAGCCACAGGGGGAAGGTCATGCCGTTGCCGAGACCGTAGGCGAAAAACAGCTTGGCGGCGGAAAAACAGACGTCGTCCCCGGTCATGCCGAGGACGTTGGCGGCGTAATGCTCGCTGGTCTCGACCATGTCGCGGTGGGCATGCACGGCGCCCTTGGGGGTCCCGGTGGTGCCCGAGGAGTAAAGCCAGAAACAGTCGTCGTCGGCCTTGGCGGGGGCGGGCTCCAGGGTGTCGGAGGCCTCGGCCATGGGGGCCTCGAAGGCGTCGGTGAGGAAAACCTGGCCGGGCTTGCGCTCCGCCGCCGCCAGGGCCGGTTCCACCTCGGCGGCGAATTCCGGCGAATAGATCAGTCCGGCGCAGCCGGAATCCTCGATCATGAAGCGGTAGTCCTTGGCCCGGAGCAGGGTGTTGAGGGGAACCGGAACCAGGCCCGCCTTGATGGCGCCCCAGAAGACAAAATAGAAGGTGGGGCAGTCCTTGACGATCATCAGTACCCGGTCGCCCCCGTCGATCCCCATCCCCCTGAGGGCGTTGCCCGCCCGGTTGACGTATTCCGCCAGCATGGCGTAGGTGACGGCGTCTCCTTCGGTGCTGCGGATGGCGACCTTTCCGGCCCGGCCTTCCTCAAGGTGGCGGTCGATGAACAACGGGGCGACGTTGAAATTTTCCGCATAGGAGATGGTCGCCGGCGTCGTTGACTTGTCGATGGAAACCGTGTGATCGCGCATGGCCCTTTTCCCCTTTCTGTTGTCTCCCTCCGGCCTAATTGAACCGGACGTATTCGAAATCCGTCGGCTGGCCGTTGATGCCCTTGGCCGGCGGGGCGATCCAGGCGGCGACCTTGCCGGGTTCGGTCACGGCCTTCATCAGCGATTTGACATAGGCCCGGTCGTCGTCGCAGGGCAGCCAGTCGTTGTGCTTGTTGTCCCATTCCGCCTCGGTGATGATCTGCCCGTCCGGCGTCGCCTTGACGGCGGCGAAAGAGCCGATGCCGCGATGGAAGGCGCGGCTGGGCAGGGTGATCTCGAAATCGATTCCCGCCTCGTGGATGATCTTGTTCCACTTGTCGACGCCGCGCTGGCAGTCGCGGATATAGTCGTCGCGTAGCCGCTCGTTGACCGCCGTCAGGGCGCTCTGGTCGGTGAAGACGATGTTCTCGGCGCGAATCTCCGCCACCTGATAGGCGCTGTCGCCGAGCTGGTGATCGTCATCGATCTTGCTCTCCTGATAGCGGCCCTTCAGGCCCATGGTGTAGTAGTTGGCCGCGTTGGTGGAAATCTCCTGGCCGAACAGATCGACGGAAACGCTGAAGTGGAAGTTGACGTACTTCTGAATGGTCGGCAGGTCGATGCCGCCATGCTTGCGCACGTCGTCGCTCTTGTGTTCGTTCATCAGGTCGCAGGCCCGCTGGATGACGCGCCCGACGCCGGTCTCGCCGACGAACATGTGATGGGCTTCCTCGGTCAGCATGAAGCGGCAGGTGCGCGACAGCGGATCGAAGCCGGATTCCGCCAGCGAGGCCAACTGGTACTTGCCGTCCCGGTCCGTGAAGTAGGTGAACATGAAGAACGACAGCCAGTCCGGCGTCTTCTCGTTGAAGGCCTGCAGGATGCGCGGCTTGTCGGCGTCGCCGGAATGGCGTTCCAGCATGGCCTCCGCCTCTTCCCGGCCGTCGCGCCCGAAGTGGGCGTGCAACAGGTAGACCATGGCCCACAGGTGGCGGCCTTCCTCGACGTTGACCTGAAACAGGTTGCGCAGGTCATAGAGGGACGGGCAGGTCAGGCCGAGATGGCGCTGCTGCTCGACCGACGCCGGTTCCGTGTCCCCTTGGGTCACGATCAGGCGGCGCAGTTCGGAGCGGTACTCGCCGGGGACTTCCTGCCACGCCGGGTCGCCCTTGTGGGCGCCGAAGTTGACCTTTCGGCCTTCTTCCGCCGGGGCGAGGAAAATGCCCCAGCGGTAGTCGGGCATCTTGACATGGCCGTAATTGGCCCAGCCGCCGGGCTCGACGCTGATCGCCGTGCGCAGGTAGACGTCCATTTGCTGGCTGCCTTCCGGCCCCAGTTCCGCCCACCATTGCTGATAGCCCGGCTGCCATTTCTCCAGCGCCCGCTGCAGGCGGCGGTCGTCGTTGAGGTTGACGTTGTTCGGGATTTTTTCCTGGTAATCGATGCTCATAATGATGTCTCAGCCTTTATACGCGTTTCGTATCGTAGGACGCCTTCAATCCGGTGCCGAAGCGCTTCAGCGCGCCTTCTTCCCCGACCGCATTGGGGCGTTGGAATATCCAGTTTTGCCAGGCGCTCAGGCGCCCGAAGATTTTCGTTTCCAGGGTTTCCGGACCGGCGAAACGAAGGCTGGCCTCCATTCCGGTCAGGGCGTCCGGCGAGAAACTGTCCCGTTCCTCGATGGCCAGGCGGACTTCGTCTTCCCAATCGATGTCGTCGGGAATGAAGGTCACCAGGCCCAGGTCGTCGGCGGTTTCCGTGTCCACGTCGTTGCCGCTTTCCTCCCGCACCGCGGCGACCGCGTCCGGGTCGTCCAGGAAGCGGGTTTCCAGGCGGCTGAGGCCGTTGCACATGGGCAGCGGGCCGAAGTTCATGGGCCCCGGGCGGACGGTGGCGGGGGGGCGGTTGTCTCCTTCCATGACCCCGTCCAGCATGTAGCTTCGGTCGGCGGCGAGCAGCAGTTCGAGCAGGCTGCCGGCGAAGCAGCTTCCCGGCTCGACCAGGGTGATGATGCTGCGCGAGGTGACGTCGATGCGCTTGAAGACCCGCTTCAGGTAGAGGATGATTTCCCGCACCAGCCAGTCGTCGGCGTTGTCGAGAAGGGCCGCGTCGGCGGCCTCGACCATGGCGGCGTCGCCGCTGGTGGTGAAGACCCAGGTGCCGACCGCCGCCTCATTGGTGCGCAGGTGCAAGATGGCGTCGTCCAGTTCCCGGGCCAGGGCGAGGGGCCAGAAAGCGGTTCCCTGGGCGTGAATGGCGGCGGCCTCGGCAGGCGGCGCGGCATCGGGGGCGGCGACGTTGATGGTGGCGACGCCCCGGTCCCGGTCGATATTGATGCCGACGGTGGAATAGGTTATCGCGTCGTCTTCCACGGTTCGCTCCAGCGGCGTCAACTCGACGCCGGCGGCATCGGCGGGGCGGTCGGAACGGGCGGCGAATTCCAGCGCCCGTTCATGGGCCTTTTCCATCAGCGCCGTGCGTGGGACGATCTCGTCGACCAGCTTCCACTGCACCGCCCGCTTGCCGCGAATCCCTTCGGTCAGAGTGCAGAAGACGTCCGCATGGTCGCGGCGCACCCGGCGCTTGTCGACCACCCGGGTCAGTCCCCCGGTTCCCGGCAACACCGCCAGCAGCGGCACTTCCGGCAGGGAGACGGCGCTGGAGCCGTCGTCGATGAGGATGATGTGATCGGCGGCCAGGGCCAATTCGTAGCCGCCGCCGGCGGCGGTGCCGTTGATGGCGCAGATGTAGGACTGGCCGGAATGGGCGGTGGCGTCCTCGATGCCGTTGCGGGTTTCGTTGGTGAACTTGCAGAAGTTGACCTTCTCGCCATGGCTGGAACCGCCCAGCATGGTGATGTTGGCCCCGGAGCAAAAGACCCGGTCCTTGTCCGACGTGATGATGACCGAGCGCACTTCCGGATGCTCGAAGCGCAGGCGCTGGACGGCGTCGTACAGTTCGATGTCGACGCCCAGGTCATAGGAATTGAGCTTCAGCTTGTAGTCGTCCTTCAGGCCGCAATCTTCGTTCACGTCCATGCTGAGGGTGGCGACGGGGCCGTCGAACGACAGATTCCAGTGCCTGTACCGGTCCGGGTGGGTGGAAAAATCGATCATGGCCGTTCGCTACTCTTTCATTAGAATAATTGTCGAAAATCGGATAAGCCCTAAATAGGTACCAAAATTCCTATTTACATTTAGGTGAAGCCCCTTCATCCTGTCAAGTGTTCTATCCACGGGAGATGGAGGTGAGAGTGCCGACGCCAGGGAAGTCATTTGAAAACGCCGGGCAATTCCGCGTTCGCGGGGCCAGGGCGGAAGACCTGCCGGCGGTCGCCGGAATCGACGCCCGGATTACCGAACTCGCCAAACCGGACTACTGGGATGACATGTTCGAGCGCTACGGCAACCGGCCCAACCGATTTTTCCTTGTCGCCGAGGAAGACGGCGGCGGCGTCATCGGCTTCATCATCGGCGAGGTGAGGGCCTGGGAATTCGGCTCCCAGCCTTGCGGCTGGGTCTTCGCCATGGGCGTCGATCCGGACATCCGCCTCAACAAGGTGGGAAGCCGGCTGTTTCAGTCCATGTGCGATTGCCTGGCCGAGGCCGGGGTCGACACGGTGCGCACCATGCTGGCCCGGGACGACGAATTGAACATGACCTTTTTCCGTTCCCAGGGCATGATGGGGGGTCCGTTCCTGCAACTGGAAATGCCGCTCACCGAAGGCGGCGGGGAGTAAGGGGAAAACGATGCGACTGCAAAAAGCAACCCAATGCGCCCTGTTCGCCGTGGTCGAACTGGCCCGCGATCCGGAACGGCAGGTGTCCGCCGCCGACATCGCCGACAAGTTCGGCATTTCCGCCAACCATCTGGCCAAGGTGTTGCGGGATCTGGCCCGCGCCCGGCTGGTCGAATCCATGCGCGGGGCGGGGGGCGGTTACCGGTTTTGCGGCAACGCCAAGCGGGTCACTCTTTATGAAATCGTCAGCCTGTTCGAAGACATCGACGCCCATGACGCGGGCTTCCCGGAAACCGGCGAGGAGGCGGATATCGGGCGCACCCTGAACCGGGTGATGACGGAAATCGAGGACATCGCCGTCTCGACCCTGAAGTCGATCACCCTGACGACCCTGCTCAACCTGATGGAACGCACGCCGCCCCGGCAATCCTGAGCACGGGCGGCGGACGAACCCTCAGGACGCCTCAGGACGCCAGGGGCAGGGCGCCCAGCTTGGCCAGCTTTTCGTGGCGGAAGGCGCCCCAGATGGCGGCGCCGATGGCTCCGGCGTAGATGGAATCCGGGTTGTTCAGCACCTCGATGTCGACCTTCTGATTGACCATCTCTTCGTTCAGGGCCGCCAGCAGGCCGGTGTCCAGGGCCAGGCCGCCGGACATTAGGACCGTGCCTTCCTTCATCTTGATGGCGCGCAGCAGCTTGACCAGACGCCCGGCCATGGACTGGTGAATGCCTTTCAGGATGTTCGGCGTCGAGACCTGGCGCGAAACCATGTTGATGACGTCCGTCTCCGACAGCACGGCGCAGATGGAGGAGACCTTCTCCGGCGCGTCCGCCTGCTGCGACAGCTCGCCGATTTCCTCCTGGGTGATGCCCAGGTAGCGGGCGATGTTTTCCAGGAACTGACCGGAGCCCGACGCGCATTGCGAGGTCATGCGGTAATTCAGCACCTTGCCCCGCTCGTCGATGATGATGGCGCGACCGTGCAGGGCGCCGCAGTCGATGATGGCCCCGGCCCGGGGTTCCAGGTAGATGCCGCCGCGGGCGTGGGTGGTCATGGAATAGAAGTGGCCGGTGGTGAAGTCCAGGCTTTCCGCCTCGCCTGTGGTGGCGGTGTAGGCCACGTCCGATTCCTTGACGCCCGCTTCCTCGAGGGCGTTGTCGAAGGCTTCCCGGGCCAGGCGCAGGGGGTCGCGCTGACGGATTTTCTCGGTCTGGCGGGACAGCCACTTGATCTCTCCCGCGCCGCCGTCCTCGACGTCGAAAACGACCGCCTTGATGGCTCCGGTGCCGACGTCGATTCCTGCTGCAATGGTCATGGCGTGCTCTCCTCCCTGTTTAGTTCAAGACCGCGCGGCGGGCGAATTCCGCCGCGCCCAGCGCACCGGTGTAAATGGAAGCGGGGTCGATGTTGATCTGGACCTCGCCGTAGTTTTCCTCGATCAGCTTCTTCAATTCGTTGACCGCCGACTGGTTGTTGGCGACGCCGCCGGTAAAGGTGAACTCGCCTTCGCTGATGCCGCCGGAGCGCGATATGATCGACATGGCGCGCAGGATGATGGCCCGGTGCAGTCCGGCCAGGATGTCCTCGCGCTTTTCACCCAACGCCAGCCGGTCGCGCAGCTCGGCCCCGGCGAACACCGTGCAGGTGGAATTGATGCGCACGTTCTTGGTCGACTTCATGGCCAGCGGGCCCAGCTCGTGCAGGCCCATGTTCATTTCGTCGGCGATGTAACCCAGGTAGCGGCCGCAGCCGGCGGCGCAGCGGTCGTTCATCTGGAAATTTTCGACGATGCCTTCCGGATCGACCTGAATGGCCTTGGTGTCCTGCCCGCCGATGTCGAGAACGGTGCGGGTCTTCGGGTACATGATATGCGCGCCGAGCCCGTGGCAGAGAATTTCCGAACGGATATGTTCCTTCGGGAAGGGCAGGGTGACGCGGCCGTAGCCGGTGCCGACCACGTAGGTCTCCTCGAGCTCCACGTCCAGGGCCCTGGAAAGGGCCGCCTGGGCCAGGTCCTCGTCAATGCCGAGTTCCGGGGATTCCTCCAGCAGGCGATGCAGGCCGGCGCGGAATTTTTCCGTCATTCCCCCTTCCGGCGGACGGTTTTCGACCTCGATGATGGATTTGTCGTAGAGGTTCAGCAGGGTGTCGAAGCTGACGTTGTGCTTCTTGGCCATTTCCTCGCCGAGGTTCATCACCCGCGAGCCGGCGATGTCGCGGAAAAAATCCGACTTGCGTTCGGCGTCGCGGCTGAACATGGCCGGGCTTTCCTCGCGCAGCCGTGAGAAGACCTCGTCCAGGGCGTCCTTGACGGCGACGTCGCCTTCCTTGATGTGGGTGGCGCAGGTCCTGTGCAGGTCGTCCAGTTGCTCGATGAACTGCTCGAAACGGATGGAACGTTCCAGGTCGCCCATCAGATCCTCGATGCCGGTCATCTCGGTCAACTCGGCCAGCCCCCGGCGGAACAGGGTCAGGCGGGCGCCGAGCCGCGCCTCCTGCTTGGCGACGGAGGCCGCCGTCTCGTAGTTGGAGCGGGAATTGGTGATGCCGCGTCCGAGGATGTCGGCCGTGTCGTCCATCAGCACCGCCTTGGTGGTGGTGGAGCCGAGATCGATACCGATAAAACATTTCATGGCGGGGTCTCCTTAGGCTGCCCGGGACGGCGAGCCGCCGGCGCGTTTCTGATCGATCATCTGGAAATAGCTTTCCAGACGGTTCTTGACGTTGGCGGGCGAGAAATACCGGGGGTCGACCAGGTCCGTCTCGATGAACGCCGCCGGCTTGCCGGTGCGGTTCTCGATTTCCCGCATCATCATCAATTGGCCGGCGGAGAAGCTGTTGCAGCTCTTGATGGAATTGATCAGGAAGCCGTCGGCCTGATACTCGTCCATGGCCTTTTCGATCATGTCGACGCGCATGGGCATGTTGCGGTTGGTGTAGCAACCCAGGCAATAGTCGGCCAGGCTTTCCAGCGGGTTCTGCGGGTCGTGGCGGAAGCCGTCGTAGTCGTAGACGCCGCCGACCTTGGTGTAGGTCGACGAGACGACGACGGCGCCTTCGTCGTAGAACATCTTCCAGAAGTCGCGGAAGCTGGTCCAGTTGGGCGGGCCCTCGACGACGAGGCGGTATTTCTCTTCCTTCATTTCCCCTTCCGGCGTGATCGGCCCCTGGCCGTTGGCGATCCGCTGTTCGATCTCGCCACGCAGGATCTTGTAGTAGTCGACCGCATCCTGGGTGCCGCGGAAGGCGGTGAAGATGGGGCCGACGTAATAGACGCCGCCGAAATAGGCGTCGATGGGGCTCGGCTTGTTCTTGGCGCTTTCCAGCACCCAGACGAAATCGTCTTCGGCCTGGGCCGACTTCTTGAGGATTTCGCGCAGGCGGTCGATGTCGAACTTGACGCCGCTGACTTCCTCGAATGCCGGTATCACTTCTTCCTTCAACTGCTTGACCACGTAGTCGCGCATGTTCTGGGTGATGACGCCGTCGCCTTCGTAAGGCACGTGCAGCATCTGGGTGCGGCAGCCGTATTCGTCGCGCAGCAGCTCGAACCATTTCAGGAAGGTGAAACATCCCGTGTAGTTGAGCAGCAGCAGATCGGGCACGGGCATGGGTTTGCCGTTCGGGGCCAGTGAACCCTTGGCCATGTTGCCGATGTCGGCCTTGACGTAGGTGCAGACGTCTTCCGAATGGCCGCTTTTTTCCGCGTCCATGATCATGGCCCCGGACTTCTTGCGCATGCCGTTCTGAATGGCGTTGATTTCCGGCAGGTTGTTGAGCATGTCGAAGCACATGACCAACTCGTTCAGATTGCCGGGCACGTAGGTGGAGGAGACTTTCTGGCCGGTTTCCGCCGTGTTGGTCAGCTTGTCGTAGTTGGCCGCGATCATCTCCTTCTGCTTCAGCATGGATGATTCTTTGACGATGTCTTCATTGATCGGGGCGGGGCTCATGATGCTTCACTCCAAAGTTTGATGGTATCGGCGAAGGTGCCGGCTTGCTCCCGGATCGGCTGCATCTGTCCGGAATTTTCGGCGTACTTGAAAGAAATGTTGGGGATGTCGGCCCGGTTCAGGGCGCCGGCCAGCATCGGCCGGTCGAGCAGGGCCGGGTCGCAGAAACTGGGGGCGGCGAAAATCACCCCTTCCGCGCCCCGCTTCCTGACCGCGTCGATCAGGTATTGGCCCTTTTTGCCGCCGTCCGGCTCGTACTTGGAGGCGGTTTCGGCGGAATGGTGGATGAAGGCCTCGGCCAGGTTGCGCACCGGGTCGCCTTCCGTCGGCACGTCCTCCAGCAGCCAACGGGTGACCAGCATGTAGTCGTCGTCGACGATATAGCAGCCGGAAAGCTCGATGGACTTGATCAGGTTGAGCGGCGGCTGTTCGCAGAAGGACCCCTGCAGGATGATGCGGCAGTTGTCGCGCATGGCCTTGTCTTCGCTTTCGGCGGCGGCCAGATAGTCGACCATCAGTTGGCTGTGTTCCTCCACCGGCAGGACCATGCCTGCGCGCATCAGCAGATAGACTTCCCAGGACGGCGCCTTCCACGGCGTCTTCATGCGGAAGTCGTAGACCGCGTTGACCAGCCGGCGGTTCTCGTTATAGACGGCGATGGAGGCGCGGATCTGATCGTCGGTGATGTCCCGCCCGATGATGCCTTCCAGGCCTTCCTTCAACTCGTTCAGTTCGTTGACGTAGTAATCGCCGCCGATGTCGGAGGAAAAATTCTGCGGCGTGTCGAAATAGCGCACGTAGAGGTCAGGCTTCATCAGCTTCCACATGCCCGACATGTTGCGGATGACGTCGCAGATGGACGGGAACAGCATGCCGTCGACGAAATCCAGCCGCTTGGTCACCGCCAGTTCGATGGTCGAACGGGGAATGCGGCAGATGTAGCTTTGATAATAGGCGTCGCCGTGGATCACTTCCATGTTGTCGCCGCCGCCGAGAATGCCCAGCGACAGGATGCCGCCGGCGTGCATCAACTCTCTCGGCGCGTAGACGGGCATGTAGCCGACCACCTTGCGCGACGGGTCCGCGTCCTTCCACCGCCGCGCGGCGGTGAAGTCGATGTCCTCGTACAGGTCCTGACAGTATTGGATGATGTCTCGGGTGCTTTTCATGGCTTAACGGTGCCTCCACTCAGGTGATCGCTTTTCGACGAAGGCGTTCAGGCCCTCGACGGCGTCGTCGCTGTTCATCAATTCCTCAAGGTAAAGGGCCTCGACCCGGTCCAGGTCGGCGCCGACCTCGCGGGCGAAGTTGGCTCGCGCGGCGGTGACGGCGAAACGCAGGGTGCTGGCCGACAGTCCGGCGAGATGGCTGTCGAAATAGGCGAGGGCGGCGGCTTCCGGGTCGGCGTCGGCGGCGACGGCGAGGCCCAGGCGGACCGCCTCCTGGCCGAAAATGCTCCGTCCCGACAGCAGCATGTCTTCCGCCGCCTGTTGCCCGATCAGGCGGGGCAGGAAACAACTGGCCGCCGGGGCGAACACGGCCAGTTTGATTTCCGGCTGGCCCAGGGCGGCGTCGGGGTTGACGAACAGCATGTTGCCCGCCATGGCCACTTCCAGGCCGCCGCCCAGGCACTGGCCGTTGATGGCGACCAGGATGGGGGCCGGGCAGGCCAGCATTTTCTTGATTAGGGCGTGCAGCCCCTTCAGCATGTCGGCGCATTGTCCGGGCAGGTGTTCCTCGACGCTGGCCCCGAAGCTGAAATGAGGGCCGTCATGGTCGAGCAGCACGGCGTGAACGTCCGGGTTGGCGTGAACCTCGGCGAAGGCGGCGTCGAGGGCGGCGATCATTTCCGCATCGACGATGTTGGCCTTGGCCCGGTTGAGCCGCAGGCGCAGGAGACGCCCGTCCCTTTCACGCCAGACTTTGAGCGGAGACTCAGTCATCCGATCCACCCGGCATCAGGCTGTCGATCAGTTCCGGCGTCCACGGCACGCCCTGGGCCAGGCCCTGGCGCAATTTGCAGAAATCGATCTCGCGGCCGGTTTCCTTGTTGCCCTCGTTGAAGGCGCGGAAGCCGGTGCGGGCCTCGTTCATCATGTTGAGCGCCAGCCAGGCGCGGGAATTTTCCTTGTTGGCGTTCCAGGCGTTGAGCTTGGGCTTGCGCAGTTCCTCCAGGCTCTTGGTCATGCACTCGGGGAAGGTTTCCAGCAGCTTCGAGCACAGCGCCTCGACCTCGGCGTCGAGCAGGCTCAAGTCCACCTCGCCGGACTTCATGACGTCCTTGCCGGCCTTGAAGTCCTCGCCGGTCTTGAATTCGCCGTGCACGATGCGGCCGTAGTCGTCGACCATCCTGTTGGTGACGACCATGGGGTTGGGGACGAATTCGCCGTTGACCTTCAGGCTCGGCACCACCTGCATGATGATGCCCAGGCGGTAGGCCTTGTGGGCGGAGAACGGCTCGCAGAGAGTGCCCGACACCATCGCCTGTTCGCAGCCGATCATCAGCGGCAGGAAGTCCGTCGCCCCGCCGATGGCCGCCGAGCCGTGTTTCGGTCCGGCCTGGCCGAAGTTGCACAGGTCGTGGGCGACGGAAAAGTCACAGGCCATGCCGATTTCCTGGCCGCCGCCAATGCGCATGCCGTTGACCCTGCAGATAACCGGCTTGTCGCAGCCCAGAATGGACGACACCATGTCGTTGAACAGGCGCATGTACTGGCGGTATTCCTGCGGGTTTCCGGCGTAGTATTCGGCGTATTCCTTGGTGTTGCCGCCGGTGCAGAAGGCCCGGTCGCCGGTGCCGGTGAAGACGACGGCGTTGACGGAACGGTCGACGGAGGCGCGGCGGAAGGCGAGAATCGCCCCCTTGACCATCTCCGTCGTGTAGGAGTTGAACTGCTTCGGATTGTCGAGCGTGATCCAGGCGTTGTAGACGCCGTCGACCACCTCGCCGTTTTGCCGCCGGGCGGGTTTCTTCTCATACAAAATGCCCTCGGCCACGGTTTCCGCCTCGGCGACCAGATTGTGGTCGTTCAGGGTCTCCGGCTTGGTTTCGGCGATGATGGTGTCGGGGTTCGTCATGGGACGGTGTCTCCTCAGGGCGCCAGGATGGCGCGGCGTGTCAGTTCGTGATTGTGGGCGGATTCGAAAACGGCGTTGATGTCGTCCAGGGGATGGTGCTCGACGAAGGGCAGCAGTTCGATCTTGCCGTCCAGCACCAGGTCGATGGCGCCGCCGTACAGGTCGGGCGTGCAGCCCCAGTTGCCGAGGGCCCGGGCGTGGAAGGCCATCAGGTTGGACAGTCTGAGTTCCGACTTGTCCATGGTGAAGCCGACCACGCTCAGGGTCGCGCCGTGGACCAGCAGGCCGTAGGCGGTCTGCTGCCCGGCGGCGCTGCCGGAGCATTCGAAAATGAACCATTCCGTGGCGCGCAGGCCGTTTTCCTTGGCGAAACCGCCGATCGCCTTTTTCAGGTCGCGGCCGGAAATTTCGCGGGCGTTGAAGGTGGCGGCTGCGCCGTGGGAGGCGATGGCCTCCAGCTTGCCCGCGTCAACGTCGACGGCGATGACCGTGGCCCCCATGGCGGCGGCCACTTGAACCGCGTAACCGCCGACGCCACCGACGCCGATGACGATGGCCAGGTCGCCCTCGCCGATGCCGGACTGGACGGCGGCCTGATAGGGGGTGGTGACCGCGTCGGCGATCACGGACAGATCGGCCAGTTGCAGGCCCCGCGCCGCCATGCGGCCTTCGTCGACGGCGCTCAGGCCGCGGGCGGGGACGGTGATGTGGCTGGCGAAGCCGCCCTGGATGTCGTTGCCGGGCATCTGCTGGGCGCGGCAGATGGTGCCCTTGCCGCGCCGGCACAGGTCGCATTCGCCGCAGGGGATGACGGCGGAAATGATGACTGCCTTGTCCATCCAGCCGTCGGCCCCGTCGCCGGCGGCGACGACGCGGCCGCTGATCTCGTGGCCCAGGGTCAGGGGAAGATCGTGATTGGGGCGGACGCCGTCGTACAGGTATCCCAAATCCGTGTGGCAGACGCCGCAACCGGCGATTTCCACCACCACCTCTCCCGCTTCCGGGGCGGCGACGGCAAAATCCTCCCGGACCATGGGCGAACCCACGGCGGTCATCATCCAGCGGTGTGCTTGTGTGGTCATTGGTCGTCGGCCCTCGGCATTAATCAATAATTACGCACCGTAATACCGAATTAAAATCTTGTCCATCTTTATTTTATGGTTTTATGTCGGTTCAGGTGTCTCTTCTTGAACCGGCGGCGGCCATGCCCTACTTGCAAGAGGCAATTGCGGCGCGCCGCCGCCCGACGTTGAGGAGGTCGTCATCAAAAGCGTTATCGTTCTGCTGCTGCTTGTTCTTCCGGTCCTGCTGGTCGCCGTGATCGGGCGCGAGCGCGCCCTGGTCCTGGTCTTCGGCCCCATGGACGACCGCTCGGTCGATTTCCAAACCCTGGTTCTCGGCCCGAAACCGAACCAGTATCTGCTCTGCCCGGAAGGCTACTGCGCGGCGGAACCGCATCGGGTCAGCCCGGTGTTCGATGGTCCCGTCGACACGCTCCGGCGGCGTTGGCAAGAGATGGTCGGCCGTCAGCCGCGGGTGGAGACCACAGGAGCCGACGACGAAGCCATGCAGCATGACTATGTCCAGCGGTCCCGGCTGATGCGTTACCCGGACACGGTGACGGTCAAATTCATCGCCTTGGACGAGGGGCGTTCGACCCTCGCCGTCTACAGCCGGTCGCACTACGGCAGAAGTGATTTCGGCGTCAATGAAAGGCGGATCGAGGGCTGGCTCTCGGACTTGTAGGGGGCTCAGACCGGCTGTACCGGCGGGTCCGGGTCTTCGTCCCAGCCGTCTTCCGGCTTCGGTTCCCGGGCCAGCCACTCCTCGAGCAGGGTGACGTGACTCTGCTCCTCGTCGCGAAGCTGGACCGCCAGGGCGCGGACCTCGTCGTCCCCGGTGGTGTCGATGACCTGGCCGAAGAAGGCCAGGCTGCGCTTCTCCGCCCGGATGGCGAGCTTCAGGGCGTGATAGGGGGTCATCAGGTAATGGACCTCCCGCGCCCCGGTCAGGCCGTGGGATTCGGTTTCGAAGGTCTTGAAGTCCCAAGGCGCCATACGGGGAAGTTCTTCGTCGCCGGAACGTCCCTCGACCCGTTCGATGTGCTTCTTTTCTTCCTTCGCCAGGCGCTTGAAAAGCCCCGCCACCTCGACGTTGTTATGGGCCTCCATCTGCTCGGCCAGGTCGACGTAGCATTCGTAGGCTTCCGTCTCCATCACCCGGGCGTGGGCCAGCAGTTCGGCCACTGATGTGATTGTGGTGCTGTCGGTCACGGTCTTGTTCTCCTTTCCCGGGCTCCATTAAACGGCGAATTGCCGCTCCAGGTCGAGGGGGGAATCCAGCGTGGCCTCGAAATCAAGCCGATAGGGTTCCCGCGTGCCGCTGTAGAGAACGCCCGTGTTGAAGCCGTCGTCGGTCATCAGCATGCGGGCGGCGCGGCCGATGTCGGCGGTCGGGTCCACCGGCGAGGGATGAACGGTTTTCTTCCAGTCCCGCTGGTCGGGGCGGAAGGTGACGCAGGGGCTGAGCACCTCGACGAAGGAAAAGCCCGGCGTCTGGATGGCCTCGGCGATCAGCTTGGCGGTGCCGTTGGGATCGCCGGAGAAACCCCGGGCGATGAAGTTGGCGCCCGAGGCCAGCGCGATCACCAGTGGGTTGAACGGGCGCAACCCGGTGCCGCCGGGGGCCAGGGCGCTCAGGTCCCAGTCCGGCTCCGTGGTCGGCGAGGGCTGCCCCTTGGTCATGCCGTAGACCCGGTTGTCCATGACGATGTAAGTCATGTCCACGTTGCGGCGGCAGGCATGCAGGAAGTGATTGCCGCCGATGGAAAAGCCGTCGCCGTCGCCGCCGGTGACCAGCACGGTCAGTTCCGGACGGGACAGCTTCAGGCCCGTCGCCAGCGCCGTCGCCCGGCCGTGGATGCCGTGAAAGCCGTAGGTGTTGAGATAGGCGGGAATGCGCGACGAACAGCCGATGCCGGAAATCACCGCCACCTGCTCCGGCGGCAGCCCCAGTTCGGCGAGCGCCTTGGTGATGGCGGAAAGCACGGAATAATCTCCGCAGCCGGGGCACCAGACGGGTTTGACGTCGGATTTGTAATCGCGGGCGCTCAGGCACTCGGGGGCGGGTTGGGTGCTCATTGGTCGCTCCATTTTTCGATCGCGGTGGCCAACTCTCCGGCCCGGAAGGGAAGCGGGCCGGGCCGGTGATGGGATTGCACCGGACAGGGCAGGTCGTAATAGCCCTTCAGGTAATGGTGGAACTGCTGCGAATGGCTGAGCTCGACGACCAGGGCGCGTTCGACACTCTCGAGGGCGGCGCTCATCTTGTCCGGCAGGGCGGGGGCCAGCAGGCGCGGCGCGACCAGCCGGATGTCCAGGCCTCGCTCCTCCTGCAGCCGGGCGATGGCCTCGCGGACGACGCCGGTGGAAGATCCCCAGGTGATGACCGCCAGGGGGGCGTCGCCTTCGATCTCGGCCCAGTGGTCGCCGTAGTCGAAGTGGTTGATCTTGTCCGCCCGCTTGTCCAGTTGCGAAACATGGTCCTCGACCTGACTGGACGGGTTGCCGAGAGGATTGTGTTCCAGGCCGTCGGCTGTGTACTGCCCTCCCCGGGTGCCGGGAATGGCCATGGGGGAGACGCCGTCGTCGGCCAGGGCGTAACGCCGGTAGGCGTCCTCGCCAGCCTCGGCGGTGCGGCGCTGGGAGACGAAGGCGAGATCAGCGGGTTTGTCGATGATGGCCTTGCTTTGCCCGAGCAGTTGGTCGGACAGGACGATGGCCGGCACCTGCATGGCTTCCGCCAGATGGACCGACCACTGGGTGGCGAACAGGCAGTCGGAGACGGAGGTCGGCGCCACCACCAGATGCGGCGCGTCGCCGTGCAGGCCGAACAGGGCGATGTTGAGGTCGCTCTGTTCCGACTTGGTGGGAATGCCCGTGGACGGGCCGCCGCGCATGACGTCGACGACGACCACGGGCACCTCGGAGGCCACGGCCAGGCCCAGGGATTCCGCCATCAGGGCGAGCCCCGGGCCGGAGGTGGCGGTCAGCGACGGGGTGCCGCCGTAAGAGGCGCCGATGACCATGCTGATGGAGGCCAGTTCGTCTTCCGCCTGCACCAAAGCGCCGCCGATCTTGTCCAGGTTGGGGGCCATCCATTCGAGGATTTCCGTCGCCGGGGTGATCGGGTAGGCGGCGACGAACCGAATGCCGCCGCGCACGGCGCCCAGCCCGGCGGCCTCGTTACCGCTGATCATCCAGCGTTCCGCGGCCTCGCCGTCGGTTTCCGCCAGGCGGCGGGAAAAGTCATAGCCCGCCGCCACTTCCGCCCCGGCGGCGACGGCGGCGCGGCTGGCCTCCAGGGCCTCGCCGCCCCGTTTCGCCAGCACCCGTTCGAGAACTTCGTCGAGGATGTCTTCGGGCAGGCCGGTCAACTGTCCGACGACGCCGAGGGCCAGCATGTTGGGGCGGCCCTTGGGGATTTTCTTGGCCATCTCCTTCATCGGCAGGTCGATGACCGTGGCGCCGCTGTCGGCGATCACCCGTGGCGTTTCCCCCTGGGCCGGGTCGGCCAGAACCAGGGAGTTGGGGGTCAGGGGCAGTTCGATGGCGAAGCGGTCGATGTTGTGCCAGTCGAGGGCGATGAGGATATCGAAGTGATCCCCCGGCCCGCACACGGGACGGGACGACAGGCGCAGCATGGCGGCGGCCTCGCCGCCCCGGATCTGCGGCCCCGACGAGCGGGTGAACAGGCCGTGGTAACCGGCCTTGGCGGCGGCCTCCAGCAGCATGTTGCCGGCGGTGATGACCCCGGCCCCACCGGCCCCGGTGAAGGCGACGGAGACGGAGTCGTAATCTTGCGTTTGCGGGCTTTCCGTCATGGATTGCATCCGTTTTCCTGACAGGTTTCGAGGGGCGGAAATCGCCTAATTATGCAAAGCGGTACTCTATTGCTTATTTAGCCGTCCGTCAAGGTACGCTTGGGGTTTTTCC
>CAYFOJ010000007.1:0-140642 GCA_964344645.1 uncultured Thalassospiraceae bacterium | reverse complement strand
TCGAGGAGTTTTTCTCCAAACTCTAAAATCCAGCGTTTCTTTGTAACGGCTGTAAGGTCATATAGCTGGACACTGGTAATATTGTATTTTTTAATGTAGTGCTGAATCTCGTCCAACACGTCATCTGGGTCACGCAAGCTATATCGTGTAGTCCACATCTGTGCACTCGAGCAAAACGTACACTGATAAGGGCACCCTCTTGAAGCCATCATTGGCATATCACGTTCGGTTAATACGCCGTGGGACTTTCCGGCAGCCCAGAATTTCTCCAGATAACCATCAGGCCAATATGGCCATGGAATTTGATCGATTTCTCTAATGCGTGGCAGGCCACCAATTTGCTTAAATTGATTCTCTTCATCAATAAACGACAATCCGGGGATGGAAGGTATCTCGCTTGAAGAAATGTAACCTTCCAATAATTCCAGAAAAGTCCTTTCCCCTTCCCCCCTGACAATGACGTCGAGGGCAGGGCAATCTCTCAGTGAATACTCTGGAAGCGCCGTAACATGTTCTCCGCCGGCAACAAAGAGTGCCTCGGGGAATTTTTTTCGTGCAAGAGTGATTAAATCTCGTAGAACGGGCCATTCTCCAGAGAACATTCCTGAAAACCCCACTGCAAACACGTCGCCAGGAATTCGTTCGACTATTGTCTCCAAAGGCAATCCATGCCCCATAAAACCGGGATAATCATCAAACTGAAAAGTATTATTCAGCCCTTCTCCTATTGCATCAATAATTTCAACGTCGTATCCGTGATTCATCAGATATCCGGACAAGTATGCAAAGCCAATTGCGGGGGTTGCTTCATTGTTAAAGGCCCCTTTGGCATACACAATAGGGGCACGGACCAGGGCAACCCTTACCTTGTCATTTTCCTGTTCCTCATATAATGGACGAGGCTGATTCATATAAATTGCTCCAATAACTGTAAGTGAGATGAGTGTTTCACCGAAGTTATAAACAATAAGACAGAGTTTAATTATTAGATTATTGTGTGTCTCGTTTGTATATTAGCTGTATTATCGTGTGTATTGAGCCCATGGTAATGATAATAAGAAGGGGCTGCACAGGGAATTCATAGCGGGTGTAGACCCCACCTGCCAATATTCCATAACTTCCTACAAAAGCGAAAGTGGAAAGCAAAACTGGGGAATATAGTCGACGATGTCTTGAAAAAAACAGAGCCCATAAAGACAATATGGCAACGGGCCCGATCACATTACGTACGAAATTGCGGAGGTCGTTTAACTTAGAAATAAACCCTTTAATTTTTTCTGACGAGTCCGGCTCCAAACTGTCCTTGATTTGAACGGCCATCTTCTGAGGCAAGTTTTTCGTAACGCAGCCCCCAACATCGAAAACTACGCTGTTATAGTGGGAGGCCCCCCAGAATACGAACGCGATGCTGTTGTTTGGAGCTGTTTGAGCTGCATACGCATTAATGACTGGTTGCAGATCAATTCCAAAAAAGGTTAAGGCTTGTCTAAGCCAGCTGATCGAGATTACCCAATGGGCCTTCAGGGCCTCCCAAGCGACGTCCTTAAGTAAGGAGTCCGCACCAGAGATGCCAAGAGTTTGCGTCAACGCATTGAAGACATAATTTGGATAAAAACCATTAGGGTTAACAAAGATATTATCAGCCAACTGATCGGGATGACCTTCGAAGCGACCAAACGATTCGAGATAGTAATCCCTTTCGGATTGGGTGGGAGAACGGTAGGCTTGGTCTAGTGCTGTTTTCAGTTTCCTGTAGCTTTCGGGGTTTCTTTCCGCAAACTCCTTAACGATGTTTCTTAACTTCTTTGTGCTGTCACCATTGGTTAAAGAGACAAGCTGTATGCCCGGACGGGCCGTTGTTTCTTGTCCTGTAATATTTGCAGAAACATTGGATGATTTCCCAATTGCATTGGCCTTTGTTTTCAAGCCCAAAGCTTTTTCAAGCTCCATTATCTCGCCTGGCATGTGTTGATATATGCGCCAAAAAAATTGTTGGCCCGTGCCGCCGTGAAGGCTGAAAAGTAGATTTGGATCTTTGTAAGCGACGGCGCGGGTCACGTTCCATGAAGCGATCACCGTACACACCAATATAACTGATAGGCCGAGGAGACGCCTGTCGATAGACTTGGTGCGACATGTTACCGCAATAAAAACAATGAAGACTAATAAGGCTAAGCTTCCCTCCCATCTAGTAAACATTGCCATCAGCAAAGTAATGACCGTTAGCAATATGTAGCGAGGGTCGTTTGAAAAATAATATCTAGAGTAAAAATAGACCGATAATACAATTAAAAAAATAAACAGTTGTGTGGCTAGCATCATTTTGATTGCTGCGAAGGGAATCGTGGAGATGATAAAGGCTAGAGCGCCACAGATGCCTGCAACTCGCGAAATGGGAGCAAGTATGCGATACATTAAAATGGGGAGCATCCCCCCCATGATAGCTTGGGCAATTATCGTTCCGGTAAACGTTTCGAACAATATCTGACCCGTAGCGGCAAGAAAAGCGGGGAATCCTGGAGGCCTGAAGAAGGTGAATCCTCCACCTTCCGAGAAGGTAAGGAACTTTGCATAATTGTAGAACATAGCCGCATCACATTCAAAAATCAGCGGCTTGAACAAGAATAAAGCGACACCTGCAATACTTGCGATTAATAGAGCGATTTGATCATGAATATTAAAGTGGTATTTGGGCGCTCGGGGGGGGAGGGCGTAATAAGCCTTGAGTTTGGTAAGCCGTTCCTTGCTCCAAGTAACAATTCGTTCGATGGGAAGATAACGAAGGGCCGTGTGTCGAACCCATGAGATATCCCGTGCCGTAAGGAGAGTAAAGAACAGGGAGGTAAATCCAATGCCGGATATTATACCTCCGGCAAAAAAACATTCCTTTCGGGTGATATTAGCCAGCTGGTAAAAGAAAAAATCTTCTTTTGAGCCTAGTCCGACCCAAGGTGCAATTGATGACAACAGCAAAGCGAGAACGCCAGAAAAGACGGATAGTAACCCAAGGGATACGATTATAGTACGGAAATATACCATCTACCGCGCTTTCAATGCTTGGCTTTCCACGCCGGTGAACAGGTCATTGTCAGTAATTTGATATCGGCTCAGGGGCAGCTCAGCCTAGACAGGCTCATCAAAGAGTGATGTTCTTAGAACCGGTCCAGTCTACACGATACCTTAATTAGTCGCCTGATAGGCATTTGTTAGGCATATGGCATTCCTGAAAATTGGCTGGGGAACCTGGACTCGAACCAGGATTGACGGTGTCAGAGACCGCTGTCCTACCATTAGACGATTCCCCATCCGATGGTTTGCGGGAGGGTTCATATCACAACGTAGTGCGCTTGTGTAGACGCATTTTTCACGGGGCGGTAATATTCTCCCATGACGATGGAATTCATCAGCCAGGCCGATGGCGCCTTTCAGATGTGGTCGGCTTTTGTGCTGATCGCGGTCGCCCTGGCCTTGTATGTCTGGGAAAAATGGCCCATCGAGGTCGTCTCCGTCGGGGTGATCTGCCTGCTGATCCTGTTCTTCCAGGTCTTCCCGGTCGCGGGCGAGGACGGCGGTAATCTGCTAGACGCCAAGAAGCTGCTGCAGGGCTTCGCCAATCCGGCCCTGATCACGGTGCTGGCCTTGTTGGTGGTCGGCCAAGGGATGGTCCGCACCGGGGTTCTCGACAAGGTGGCGCGGTTGGTGCTGGACCTCGGACGCGGCGTCGAATGGCTGTCGGTGGCCATCGTCATGACCATGGTCCTGCTGATCAGCGGCTTTCTCAACAACATTCCCGTGGTCGTCATTTTCATCCCCGTCGCCCAGGTCCTGTCGGAACGGCTGGGGCGGCCGACCTCAAAGGTGATGATGGGTCTCAGCTTCGCCGCCATTCTCGGCGGCATGACCACCCTGATCGGGTCCGGCACCAACCTGCTGGTCGCCAGCGCCCTGCTGGAAATGGGAGAGCCCGGTTTCGGGTTTTTCGATTTCACCGTTCCCGGCCTGGTCCTGGCGGGCGCTGGCCTGATCTACGTCCTGTTCGTCTTGCCGTCGCTGTTGCCGAACCGGACCTCTCTCGCCCACCGCATCATGACCCGCTCGCCCCGGCATTTCATGACCCAGATCGCCGTCGGCGCCGAGTCCCGCCTGGTCGGGGCCAAGGCGGTCGGCGGCGTCATCAACAAATTGCCGGACGTCAGGGTGCGGATGATCGTCCGCGGCGAAAAGGTGTTCACGCCGCCCTACCACGAAGAGGTGATTGAGGCGGGGGACAGCGTCATCGTCGCCGCCCACCGCAAGGCCCTGTCCGACGCCCTGTCCGACGACCCGGGCATCCTGCAGGCGGTGGCGGGCGAGCCCGGCGGCGAGGACGCCCTGGCCGAGGGCGAGCGGGTGATGGCGGAAGTCATGGTCGCGCCCGCGTCCTCCATGGCCGGGCTCAGGCTGCGCCAGACCGGATTCCAGTTGCGGACCCGTTGTTTCGTCCTCGGCGTTCAGCGCCGCTCGACCATGATCCGTTCGCGCCTCGCCGACACGGTGCTGCAGCCGGGCGACGTGTTGCTGGTGCAGGGGCAGCCGGACGACATCGAGGCCCTTCGGGCGGACCGCAACGTGGTGCTGATGGAATGGTCGGCGGAGGAAATGGCCGTCGTCCATCACGCCAAACGGGCCGGGCTGATCTTCGCCGGTGTCGTCGTCCTGGCCGCCTCCGGTATCCTGCCCGTGGTCGCCGCCGCCCTGATCGGCGCCGTGCTGATGGTGCTATCGGGGGCGCTCAACCTGCAACAGGCGTCGCGGGCCCTGGATTCGAAAATCATCACCATGATCCCCGCCGCCCTGGCCATGGGGGCGGCCATACAGGAGACCGGCGGCGCGCAATACCTGGCCCACGCCCTGACCGCGGCCCTCAGCGGCGCCTCGCCGGCGGTGATCCTGTCGGCCTTTTTCCTGTTTACCGCCGTCATGGCCAATATCATCAGCGCCAAGGCGACGGCGGTGCTGTTCACCCCCATCGCCATCGGCATCGCCCGCGAGGTCGGCGTCGATCCGCAGGTGTTCGCCGTCGCCGTCGTCTTCGCCTCCAACTGCGCCGTCGCCACCCCCATCGGCTACAAGACCTCGGTCCTGGTGATGGGGCCGGGGCATTACCGGTTCGGCGACTTCTTCAAGGCCGGCGCCCCCCTGATCGTGGTGCTGTGGGTGGTCTATTCCCTTTTCGCGCCCTTGTATTACGGCCTGTAGGGAGGCTATCCCACGGCCTGGGCGACCCGGTCCATGACCCGCTGGTTGAGCTCTTCGTAGCTCAGGTCCCCCGGTTCGACGGGGGGCAGGTATTCCACCTGGATGGGGGAAAACGGCTTCGGCAGCCTGGCTCCCGTCGGCAGGGCCTGCCACGCGCCCTTGATGGCGACGGGCACCACCGGCACCCCCAACTCCCGGCTGAGGATGGCGTAGCTCTTGCGGAAGGGGGCGAGGGCGCCGTCCTTGCTGCGGGTGCCCTCGGGGAAGATCATGACATTGCTTCCCCGGTGCAGCACTTCCGACAGGTGCTGCAGGGCGACCTTCAGGTCCCGCTCCAGGTCGAGGACGATGACATTGCTGCGCCGGGCCAGCGCCCGCGTCCACGGCTTTTTCACATGCTTTTGCTTGGCGAAAAAATAGGTCCGCCGGACGGTCTTGTTGTCGAGGAAGGCGGCGACGAACAGGCCGTCGAGGAAACTCTGGTGATTGGGGGCCAGAATGCAGGGGCCCTGGGGCAGGTTTTCCTGCCCCTTGGCGCTGAGCCGGAAATAGCCCCGCGCCAGAAGGGCCAGGGAATGGCGCAAGGGGTTGTGGGCGAACCAGCAGCGCGGCAGGTGGATGTCTCCGCGCTGCTTGAGGATGTCGGCCCAGGTGGAGGCGGAAATCTCCAGCTTGGTCTTGTTTTCGCTGATGAAGCGGGCGATGCGGCTGACGGTCGGGTGATCGGCGAAAGCCTGTTCGCTGACCTCCATGCCGAAGGTCTTCTCGAGAAAGGCCTGAAAGTCGACCAAATCGAGGGAGTCCAGGGATAGGTCCAGTTCCAGGTGATCGCCGGCGAAGACCGCCCGCTGCTTCTGGTCGGCCAGGAAATCCCTGATGGTGTGGTATTCCGGGAAGTCCGGTTCCGCCTCGGCGTTTTCCCGCTTCCCCTCGGCCGAGACCATGTCGGTCAGCAAAAATCGCTTCAGCTTGCCAAGCCGGGTGCGGGGCAGGTCCTCGGCCAGCAGGTGCAGTTGCATGACCTTTTTGTAGGGAGTGGCCTTTTCGTTGTAGGCGGCGATAAGCCCTTCCTTCAGGTGCCGTTCCAGTTCGCCGATGCCCTGCTTGCGGGCGAGGGCGAAGTCGGGGACGGCCACCGCGTGCAGGCTGTCGTGATGGGAGAAGACGGCGACCTCCTTGACCACGTCGCTCATGGCCAACAGCTTGTCCTCGATCTCCACCGGGTTGATGTTCTTGCCGCTGGACAGGACGATGATTTCCTTCTTCCGCCCGGTGACATGCAGGTAGCCGTCGTCGTCCAGGTAGCCCAAATCCCCCGTATGCAGCCAGCCGTCGCGGATGACCGCCGCCGTTTCCTCCGGGCGGTTGTAATAGCCCTGCATGATGTTGCGGCCTCGGGCAACGATTTCGCCGTCGACGATTTTCACCTCGTTGCACTCCATGGCCGGGCCGGGGGAACCGATCCTGACCTGGCCGGGGCGGGTGAAGGTGATCATGGGCGCGGCTTCCGTCATGCCGAAGCCTTCCAGGACCTCGAAGCCCAGGGTGGTGAAATCCCGGCCGACGGTCTCGTCCAGTTTCGCCCCGCCGCTGACCATGAAGCGGATGTGCCCGCCGAAGCGGTCGTGCAGTTTACGGAACAGCCTGCGCGAGAAGGCACGGGAGTCGACCCGGGCGGCGACGGAGAACAGGGTCCGGGCCAGGCCGTTGGCGTTGATCTTGTCCATGATCGATTTGTGGATCAGGCTGTACAGGCGGGGGACGCCGATCATGATGGTGATGCGCTGCTCGGCCAGGGTCCGCAGCATGTCCTCGGACGTCATGCTCGGCGGGAAGACGCTTGTTCCCCCGGTGTAGAGGGGCGCCATCATGGAGCCGAGCAGGGGGAAGATATGATGCAGGGGCAACAGGGCCAGCACCCTTTCCTCGGGGGTGAAAATGGGCACGGAGCCGGAAACCGCCTCCATGTTGGCCAGCAGGTTGTCGCAGGACAGCATGACTCCCTTCGGGCTGCCCGTCGTGCCGGAGGTGTAGATCAGCAGTACGGTCTTGTCCCTGGGCGGCAGGGGCAGGGGGGTGGGCGTCCCGGGTGCGGCTTCTTCCGCCAGGTCCTCGAGAACGAGTACTCGCGGCCCGGCTTTCGCCTGTTCCAGGGCCTGCTCCAGCACCGGTTGGGTTTCCCGGGAGCAGAAGACCAGGGCCGGGGCGCAGTCGTCGAGAATATAGCGGACGTCTTCGGCCGAACTCATGAAGTCCACCGGCACCATGGTGTTGCCGTGTTTCAGGGCGGCGTAGAAGGCGTACACCCAGTCGAGCCGGTTTTCCGCGAAGACGACCACCTTGTCGTCGCGGACATCGTCTATCAAACGGGCGTATCCGTCGATCCAGCCCAGCAGCTCGCGGTATTGAATCCGCTCACCGTCGCCGATCAGCGCCGTCTTGTCATGATCCGTTAACAGCATGATTTCCTCCCCACTTGTGTACGATGGTACGTCCTGTCCGTGCCCGGCGGCAACAGGGAAATGTCCTTCGACGTCCCATGCCCGCCCTCGTCGCCTCGTCGCCAATGGGGAAAAACCCATGTTGCCTCTCACCCCGGGGGGGGGGTAGACTGTTGCCTGAAGAACAACAGGAGGCATCAATGGCAGTGGGAAAGGCGGCGATGGTGAAATCCGGTGTGATGGCGAAACCGACCCTGCTGGGCCTGGGGAAAGCCGTCGTGGCCACCGGTTCCGTGGCCCTGCCGTTTCTCATCGTCGGCTATGTCGGCGTCCTGCTGTTGAAGCCCCGGACCCGCAACATCCTGGTCAAGCCTGCCATCCGGACCTGATTCTATCGGGCCGGCGGCAACCCCCATAACCGTTCCGCATTTTCGTGGGCGACGGCGTGGGCCACGTCTTCGGGCAGCATTTTCAGGGCCCGGCGCCAAATCCCGACCTTCTGTTCGAAAGGTTTCTTCCAGTGTGACGGGAAGACGTTTTCGAAGGCGAGCACGAACCGGGACGGGTAATCCTTGATCAACTGTTTCCAGTCCGGGTTCCAGCCTGTCGGGCAGTGCTGGATCTTGCAGCCCCCCTGGAACAGGTTGATCCAGCCCATCTGCGCCACAATTTTCTTGGATTTCTTCTTCTTCAACAGGGCAGCCGACAAGTCGTCGGCATGGGTTGTCATGAAATAGAGGTTTTTGTGTTTTTCCAGCAGGGCGCGGGCCTCCCGGACCGAGGCCTGGGCCATGTGAATGAGGACGAAGGGGGTGTCCGGATATGTCGCCAGCATTTCCTCAAGGTCCTTGAGGGTCTGTTCCGACTTGTCTTCGTTATCGTTCAATTCCAAATGAAGGATCACCGGCCAGGACTTGTCACGGGCGACGGCCATGGCCGCCCGAATACGTTTGTCGTTGAGGGAAATGTCAAGCTCCGGGTATTTCAGGTTTGGGGTGTCGTGGGCGGCATGCTGGACCAGCACTTCCCCCATGCCGATGAAGCCCTTTCTCTTGGCCCGTCTCTTGAACGCCGTGATCCCCTTATCGGACAGCTTGTTGAAGGACCAGCCGTCCACCTTGGTGGTGAGGAGGTGGGAAATCCTGTCAGGGCTGTTGGCCGCCCATTTCAGGCTGCGGGCCTCCAGGTCGCCGCTTTTCCAGCCCCTGCACCCGCGAACGGAAATCAGCACCCGGCTGATCTTCAGTTTATCCAGTTGCTTCAGGACCAGTTCTTCCGAAACCTTGCAATCGACCTGCGAATGGGCGTCGATCATGGGGATACGTGCGCTGTCTCGGGGTGGCGTCTTTGTTTCGCTCCCCGGCGGGGGCGGAAGTTCCATGCCCCAGTGGGTGGCGAAATCGAGGGGACTGAGAAAGCCGTCCTGGTCCTTGTCCACCTTGTAGAAAATTTTCATGTTTTTCGGCCATTCCTCGGGACTGACCAGGCCGTCGCCGTCCGTGTCCAGCTTGGCTACCGTGGCGTAGGGTTTTCCTCTCTCCGCCGGGGCGTGTGTCGGCAGTCCCATTGCCAGGGCCGCGGCGAGGCATGCCCCAATTCCCATGCGCGTCGTGCTGAACATCCGGTCCCTCCCTGTCCGTTCGGTAAGGGCATTATAAGCCCTGCTCACGGGGCCGGTATATCAGGGATAACCAGTAAGGGGCGCGGCCATTCAACAGGGATTGACAAACCGGCGGCATGTCAAATATTACATATTTCGTTAAATTTGTAAATTTCAACGCAAAGGCCAAACCATGCGGATCAAAGTCAACGGCGCCTATCACGACCTGGACGCGGAACCGGACATGCCCCTGTTGTGGGCGCTGCGGGATGAATTGGGGATCACCGGGACCAAGTACGGCTGCGGGCAAGGCCAGTGCGGCGCCTGCACGGTCCATGTCGGCGGCGTTGCCGTGCGGTCCTGCCAAACCCTGTTGCAGGACGTGGATGGCGAGGTGACCACCATCGAGGGCCTTGGCTCGCCGGACGCTCTGCATGCGGTGCAGGAAGCCTGGATCGAAAAGCAGGTGGCCCAATGCGGTTATTGCCAGTCCGGCCAGATCATGCAGGCGGCGTCCCTGCTGCGGGAGAACGCCGAGCCGAGCGACGCGGAAATCGACGAGGCCATGAGCGGCAACCTGTGTCGTTGCGGCACCTATCCGCGCATTCGCGAGGCGGTCAGGAGCGCCGCCGGGAAGTTGAAGGGAGCCGCCTGATGAGCCGTCTCGCCACCATCACCCGCCGCACTTTCCTGATCGGTTCCGCCGCCATCGCGGGCGGTGTCGCCTTCGGCTATTACAAGTACAAACAGCCCCATGACAACCCCCTGCTGAAGGGGCTGGAGGACGGCGAGGCGGCGCTGACGCCTTACGTCAAAATCGACGCCACGGGCATTACCCTGATCACCCCCCGCACGGACCTGGGGCAGGGGACCTATTCCATGCAGGCGGCGCTGATCGCCGAGGAACTGGACGTGGAACTGGACCAGGTGCGGGTCGATCCTGGGGTTCCGGACCCGGCCTATTACAACACCGCCATCGCCGATGAAATGGTGCCCTTCATGTCGACGGACCGGGGCGCCGTCGCCAACGGCATGCGCGGCGTCATGGACGCGGTAGGCAAATTCATGGGGTTGCAGGTGACCGGCGGCTCCACCTCCGTGCCCGATAGCTACCGCAAGCTGCGTCTCGCCGGCGCGGTGGCCCGGGAGACCCTGAAGCGGGCGGCGGCGGACATGTCGGGTGTTTCCGTCTCGCAACTGAAGACCGAGAAGGGGCGGGTTCTGCTGCCCGACGGCAGACGGATTTCCTACCAGGATCTGGCGCCCCTGGCCGCCGAACTGGAGCCGGTGGAGGAGGTCGCCCTGCGTCCGTCGTCGCAATGGCGGATGGTCGGCAAGCCCATGGGGCGGATCGACATGGTCGGGAAGTCGACCGGGACCCAGGCCTATGGGCTGGACCTGACAATGCCGGGCATGGTCCATGCCACGGTGAAGCTCAATCCCCGGCCCGGCGGCGGCATGGATGGTTTCGACGCCAGCGAGGCCGAGGCCATGCGGGGGGTGAAGAAGATCGTCCCCGTCAGCGGCGGCGTCGCCGTCGTCGCCGACAACACCTGGCGGGCCTTCCGGGCCGCCGAGGCGATTCGTTTCGACTGGGGCCCGGCGCCTTTCCCGGCGGAGATGACCAATCATTGGCGGGCCCTGGAGAACGCCTTCAACGAAGAACGGGCCGAGGGGCTGGGGCGCGATGACGGAGACGTGGACGCCGCCCTCGGCGAAGGGGAAACCGTCATCGGCGAGTACAGGGCCCCTTATCTGGCTCATGCGCCGCTGGAACCTCTCAGCGCCGTCGTCCTGGTCGAGGACACCCGGGCCGACGTTTGGGCCTGCACCCAGATGCCCGCCTTCGTGCAAAACAACGTCGCTGCCATGACCGGGCTGGAGCCGGAACAGGTCCACGTCCATGTGCAGGTCTGCGGCGGCAGCTTCGGCCACCGGCTGGAAGACGACTACATCAAGCGGACCGTCGAGGTGGCCATGGCCATGAAGGGGGTTCCCGTCAAGCTGACCTACAGCCGCGAGGAAGACTTCATCCACGATTTCCCGCGCCAGATCGCCATGGGGCGCATGCGGGGCGCGGTTGGGGACGGGCGGGTCCGGGCCTATGATCTGGGCATCGCCATGCCGTCCGTGGTGACCTCGCAGATGGGGCGGCAGAATTTCCCCGTCGCCGGGCCGGACAAGCAAATCATCGCCGGGGCCTGGGACCAGCCCTTCGCCATCCCCCATTACCGGGTCACCGGTTACCGCGCGCCCGAACTGGCGCCGACCAGTTCCTGGCGTTCCGTCGGGGCCTCGACCAACGGCTTTTTTCACGAAGGCTTCCTCGATGAACTGATCCACGCCGCCGGGGCCGATCCCATGGCGGAACGCCTTCGCCTGTGTTCGCACGAACCGTCGCGCAAGGTCCTGGAGGCGGTGGCCGAGATGTCCGGCTGGGGGACGGACCTTGGCTCCAACCGGGGCCGGGGGGTGGCCTTCTGCCTGTCCTTCGGGGTGCCCACCGCCGAAGTCGTCGAGGTCACCGCCACCCCGGAGGGACTTCGTATCGACAAGGTGTTCGCCGCCGCCGAGGTCGGCAAGGTGGTCGATCCGGTCAACTTCGACAATCTGTTCAAGGGCGGGGTGATCTGGGGCCTGGGGCACGCCATGAACTGCGAGGTCACCTACGCCGACGGCATGGCGGAACAGTCCAACTTCGATTCCTTCGAGGGCATGCGCTTTCAACAATGCCCGGAAATTCACGTCCGGGGATTGGAGAACAGCGACCTGGTCCGGGGCATCGGCGAGCCCCCCGTGCCCCCCGCCGCCCCGGCCCTGGCCAACGCCATCTTCGCCGCCACTGGCAAGCGGATCAGGGAGATGCCCTTCGGCAAACACATTGATTTCGTTTAGAACGATTCCACCCTTCCTTCGTTGACGCAGTGCAACATTGGCCCTATAAGCGCTGTGGGCCAACGTTCCCCAACGAACGTCAGCTCTTCTGTAAGGAAGGGAGTACATCATGAATCCGAATCAGAAGCCGGACGTCCGTCCGGCGAACCCCAATTTTTCCTCCGGCCCCTGCGCCAAACGTCCCGGATGGTCCGTGGACGCTCTTTCCGACGCCCTCACCGGGCGCTCGCACCGTTCCGCTCCGGGCAAGGCCAAGCTGGCCGAGGCCATCGACCGCACCCGGGCCGTTCTCGGCGTGCCCGACGATTATCGAATCGGCATCGTCCCGGCGTCGGACACCGGCGCCGTCGAAATGGCGCTCTGGTCCCTGCTCGGGGCGCGGGGCGTCGACATGCTGGCCTGGGAGAGTTTCGGCGTCGGCTGGGTGGCCGACGTGAAGAAACAGTTGAAGCTGGACGATGTCCGCAGCTTCGACGCGCCCTATGGTGAGCTGCCGGATTTGAGCGCCGTCGATTTCAGCCGCGACGTGGTCTTCACCTGGAACGGCACCACGTCGGGGGCCTGCGTGCCCGATGGGGACTGGATCGCCGCCGACCGGGAGGGGCTGACCATTTGCGACGCCACGTCCGCCGTCTTCGCCTATGACCTGCCGTGGGACAAACTCGACGTGACAACCTATTCCTGGCAGAAGGTGATGGGGGGCGAGGCCGCCCACGGGATGCTGATCCTGAGCCCCCGCGCCGTCGAACGGCTGGAGAGCCATACCCCTTCCTGGCCCATGCCGAAAATCTTCCGCCTGACCAAGGGCGGCAAGCTGATCGAGGGGGTTTTCCGGGGCGAGACCATCAACACGCCCTCGATGATCGCCGTCGAGGACGCCATCGACGGCCTGAAATGGGCCGAAGGCCTGGGCGGCCTGGACGCCCTGATCGCCCGCAGCAAGGCAAATCTGTCGGCCATCGAAGAGTGGGTCGGACGGACCCCGTGGGTCGGCTTCCTGGCCGCCGAGCCCTCGGTCCGCTCGCGCACGTCCGTTTGCCTGATGGTCGTCGACGACTGGTTCAAGGGACTGGACGGGGACAGGCAATCCGCCGTCGCCAAGGCCCTGGCCAAAAAATTGGACGCGGAAGGGGCCGCTTATGACATCGGCGGCTACCGCGACGCCCCCGCCGGGTTGCGCCTGTGGGCCGGGGCCACTGTCGAAACCGCCGATCTGGAAAATCTGTTTCCCTGGCTGGACTGGGCCTATGGCGCGGTCAAGGCCGAAATGAGTGAGGACTGAGACCATGCCGAAAGTATTGATTTCCGATAAAATGAGCCCCCTGGCGGCGGAGATATTCGTCGAGCGCGGCGTCGAGGTCGATGTCAAGCCGGGCATGAGCCCGGAAGAACTGATCGCCTGCATCGGCGACTACGACGGCCTTGCCGTGCGCTCCGCCACCAAGGCCACGGCCGAGGTTCTGCAGGCGGCGGGCAAGCTGAAAGTGATCGGCCGCGCCGGCATCGGCGTCGACAACATCGACGTCGCGGCGGCGACGGCGGCGGGTGTCTGCGTCATGAACACCCCCTTCGGCAACTCCATCACCACCGCCGAACACGCCATCGCCATGATCATGGCCCTGTCGCGGCAAATTCCCCACGCCAACGCCTCGACCCATGCCGGAAAATGGGAAAAGTCGAAGTTCATGGGCGTCGAACTGATGGGCAAGGTGCTGGGCATCATCGGTTGCGGCAACATCGGCGCCGTCGTCGCCGACCGGGCCCAGGGACTGAAAATGCGGGTCATCGCCTATGATCCCTATCTGTCGCCGGAACGGGCCGCCGAACTGGGCATCGAGAAGGTGGAACTGGACGGCCTGTTCGCCCGTGCCGACTTCATCTCCCTGCACACCCCCCTGACCGACGCCACCCGCGACATCATCAACGCCGAGGCCATCGCCAAGATGAAACCGGGGGTGCGCATCGTCAATTGCGCCCGGGGCGGACTGATTGTCGAGGCGGACCTGAAGGCGGGCCTGGAAAGCGGCCGGGTGGCCGCCGCCGGCCTGGACGTGTTCGCCGAGGAACCGGCCAAGGACAACATCCTGTTCGGCATGGAGAACGTCGTCGCCACCCCCCATCTCGGCGCTTCGACCACCGAGGCGCAGGAGAAGGTGGCCCTGCAGGTGGCCGAGCAGATGGCCGACTACTTGATTTCGGGCGCCGTCACCAATGCCCTCAACATGCCGTCCGTGACGGCGGAGGAGGCGCCGCGCCTGAAGCCCTACATGCTTCTTGCCGAACAGCTGGGCAGCTTTGCCGGGCAGGTGACGGAAAGTGCCCTGGAAGGGGTCACCGTCGAATATGAAGGTCACGCCGCCGAACTGAACACCCGTCCGCTGACCGCGGTCATCCTGCAGGGACTGCTGTCGCCGCTGATGGAATCGGTCAACATGGTCAACGCGCCGATCATCGCCAAGGAACGGGACATTCATGTCAGCGAGGTCAAGCACGAACGGGACAGCGCCTACCAGACCCTGATCAAACTGACGGTGAAGACGGAAAAGCAGACCCGATCCGTCGCTGGCACCCTGTTCGCTGGCTCCCACCCCCGCATCGTCGAGATCAAGGGCATTCCCATGGACGCGGAATTGGGGGAAAACATGCTGTTCATCACCAACAGGGACAAACCGGGCTTTATCGGTTCCCTTGGCACCATCCTCGGCAATGCGGAAATCAACATCGCCACCTTCCATCTCGGACGGGCGGAAGCAGGCGGCGCCGCCATCGCCCTGATCGAGGTCGACGGCAACCCGGACGAAACCGTGCTGAAGGATATCTCGGGTCTGGAACAGGTGGTTCAGGTCAAATCGCTCAGCTTTTGACGCAGCGCCTCAGGTTTCGTAGCCGAAGCGTTCGATCCAGAGTTCCAGGAACGGAAGCTCTGGCTCAAAGTGCTTGCCGTAGCGCCGCCAGCGGTCGCGTGCCCGGGTGTACAGGGGCTGGGTGACCTGTTCGTAGCTGGCGGTCCTGATGACCGTGCGCGCCTTCGCCGTTTCCGCATGGCGGTGCATGTTGTCGTCCCAGTCCAGGTCGAGGAAGGACAGCAGCGGGCGCAGGGTGCCCTCGAAATCGCCGATCAGATCCTCGTAGCGCACGGAATGGACCTGTAGGGGCAGGACGTCGCAATAGTGTCGCCACAGGGTCATGGTCATGTCGTACAGGCGGGCGGCGTCTTCCAGGGTATGAAAATTGATGCTGGCGTCCGTTGGCTGGAAGTCCTGCATGAAGCAGCTCAACACGCAATCGCAGGGGTGACGCAGGGCGAGCAGGAAGCGGGCGTCGGGGAAGACCCGGTGGATCAACCCGGCCTCGACGGTGTTCAGGGGCATGCGGTCGATGAGAACGGTGGCGGCGGCGTTGTCTCCCAGGTGTTTGTCCGCCTCCGTGAAGAAGGCCTGCCGAAGGGCCGATTGTCGCTCCGCCGTGAGACCGGCCAGACCGTTGGGATATCCCCCCGGCATGGCGGCGAGGGCCCGCTCCATCCGTTGCACCGTCGGCATTTCCTCGATCATGGCGATGTCCGGGTGGCCGCGCAGGATGCTGTCGAGCAGGGTCGTGCCGGAACGGGGAAAGCCGACCAGGAACACCGGGGCCGGGCGGCTATCGTCCGGGGGCAGGGGGGACCAGCCGGCGATCCAGTCTGGAGTAAAGCGGTTTTGTAGGATGCCGATGCGGGCGGTCGAACCGGCCTTGTCCATGCCCATGGCCAGGGCGGCCAGGGCGGAGCGGCGGTTTGCCTCGGCGAAATGGCCGAAGGCGGCGTCGTGGTCGCCCAGCCGGTCGCACAGGTCCCCCAGCAAATAGGCCCGGGCGGTCTGGAAGGGGGCGTCGCCGTCGGCTTCCGTCAGGGGCTTCAACAGGGCCCGGGCGGCGGCGAAGTCGCCGTCCCGTTTGAATAGCTGCGCCTCGCGCAGGGCGATGGCGGGACTCCCCGGGCAATGGGCCTTGGCCCGGGCCAGGAGCGCCCGCAGTTCCTCGATCCGGTTGGTCCGGTCGAGGAGTTCACAGAGGTTGTAATAGGCGTTCAGGTAATCGGGCCTGATCTGCAACGCCGTTTGAAAATGACCGATGGCGTCGTCCAGCAGGCCCAGGGACGACAGGGCCGTCGCCAGATTGTAGTGGGCCTCGGGGTAGTCGGGCCGGCAGGCCAGGGCGTCGCGGTAGCAGGTCATGGCCTTGCCGGGCTGGCCCATGTCGAGAAACACGTTGCCCAGATTCCCGTGCGCCTCGGCGAAGTCCGGCTTGATGATGACCGCCTTGGTCAGCAATCCGACGGCTTCTCGCTTCTCGCCTTTCCGGAAGCAGAGCATGGCGAGAAGGTTCAGCGCCGCCGGTTGTTTCGGGTCGGTTTCCAGGACCTTCCGGTAAAGGGTTTCCGCCTCCCGCCATCGGCCCGCGTCGTGGCTCCGCACGGCGAGGGTAAGCGTGTCGTTATCTTCCGCGTCGCGATTCATGGGGAAAAATCTTAAACGAGGGGAGGGGAAAACAAAAGCGCGGGCTCGCCGACGACAGGGTTTCCGCCGCTGCAAAAGCAATAGGGAATTTGGGGTTGCGTCGGTAAGGCAAAAGAGGGCTAAATGTCACGCGAAGCCCGAACATACGGGTGCAGCCGGGAGGTTGGCGAGAAAGTTCATCGGGGGACCTGAAATATACGGTTTCAGGGATTTCGTCGATTCTTCGTTCCCTTCCGGAAGATCGATCAGTCAAGACACCGAAGGGAAACGTCATTCATGGTCAAAGTTCTCCACATCGATGCCGGTCATTGCACCGGTTGCCATCAATGCGAGATGGCGTGCAGCTATCATCATGAGGGGGTGTTCAACCCGTCGAAGTCCCGGATCAAGGTTTTCAAATTCGAGGAAACGGGCCGCAACGTGCCCTATGTCTGCACCCAATGCGCCGATGCGTGGTGCCTGCAGGCCTGTCCCGTGGACGCCATTTCGGTGAACGGGACGACGGGTGCGAAAGAGGTCTCCGGTGATCTTTGCGTCGGCTGCAAGGTCTGCACCATCGCCTGCCCCTTCGGGACGATCAATTACAATTCGGTGACGGCGAAGGTGGACAAGTGCGACCTGTGCGGCGGCGACCCGGACTGCGTGAAGGTGTGTCCGACACCCGCGCTGTCGTTTGTCGAAGCCGAAAGCGCCGGCATGGACAAGATGCGCTATTGGGCGGAAAAGACGGATTCCGGCAATCAGGCGATGAGCGATTAATTTATTTCCAAGTACTCAAAATCAACAGTTCCATAGGGAGGAGAGATAATGGCCTGGACACAAAAAGTACTGAGAGTGAACCTGACCGACGGTAGCTGCACAAGCGAGCCGTTGAACGTGGAGTGGGGGAACAAGTACCTCGGTTCGCGCGGTCTTGCGACCAAATACTATACGGAGGAATGCGATCCCAAGGTCGATCCCCTTTCCGCCGACAACAAGCTGATCATCGCCACCGGTCCGCTGACCGGCACGGCGGCGCCCACTTCCGGGCGTTGGACGGTGATTACCAAGGGCCCGCTGACGGGGGCCATCGCGTGCTCCAACTCCGGCGGATTTTTCGGCGCCGAGTTGAAGAACGCGGGCTGGGACATGATCATCTTCGAGGGCCAGTCGTCCTCGCCGGTGTACCTGGATATCACCAACGATCAGGCGGAACTGAAGGACGCTTCGTCGCTTTGGGGCAAGTCGGTCTGGGATACGGAAGACGCGCTTCGGGAAATGCGCGGCGACAACGACATCCGCGTCGCCTCCATCGGCCAGGCCGGTGAAAGCCTGAACCTGTTCTCGGCCGTGGTCAACGACAAGGACCGGGCGGCGGGCCGTTCCGGCGTCGGCGCGGTGATGGGTTCGAAGAACCTGAAGGCGATCGCCTGCCGGGGCACCCTCGGCACCCAGGTCGGCGATCCCATGGCCTTCATGCAGGCGACGGGCGCCTGCAACCAGATCCTGGCCGACAACGCGGTCACCGGCGAGGGGCTTCCCACCTACGGCACCCAGGTGCTGATGAACGTCATCAACGAGACCGGGGCGCTGCCGACCCACAACGCCTCGGACGTGCAGTTCGACGGCGCGTCCGACATCAGCGGCGAGGCGATGACCACGCCGCGCGAAAGCGACGGCAAGGCCAATCTGGTCTCCAACGCCGCCTGCTTCGGCTGCCCGATTTCGTGTCAGCGCCGTTCGCAGATGGACCCGAACCACTTCTCGGTGGCCGGCCAGCCCAAGTACCACGGCGTCGAGGGCGGTCTTGAATACGAAGCCGCCTGGGCTCTGGGCGCGGCCACGGGCGTCAACGATCTGGAAGCCCTGACCTATTGCAACTACATCTGCAACGAATACGGCATGGACCCGATCTCGCTCGGTTCCACCGTCGGCGCGGCCATGGAGCTCTACAAGATCGGCGCCATCACCGACGCCGACACGGGCGGCATCGCGCTTGAGTTCGGCAACGCCGAGGCCCTTTGCAAGATCTGCGACCAGACCGGTCTCGGCGAAGGCTTCGGCAAGGAAATCGGCCAGGGCTCGCGTCGCCTGACCGAGAAATACGGCCACCCGGAACTGTCGATGACGGTGAAGAGCCAGGAATTCCCGGCTTACGATCCTCGCGGCATTCAGGGCATGGGCCTGACCTACGCGACGTCCAACCGGGGCGCCTGCCACCTTCGCAGCTACACGGTGGCGTCCGAGGTTCTCGGCATTCCCGAGAAGACCGATCCCCTGTCCCCGGACGGCAAGGCCGGTCTGGTGAAGGCGTTCCAGGACGCGACCGCGGCCTTCGACGCGGCGGGCATCTGCATCTTCACCTCGTTCGCCCTGACGCTCGACGACGTCGCGCCCATGGTCAACGCGGACCTGGAAGGGGAATGGACCACCGAGAGCCTGCTGGAAGCGGGCGAGCGGATTTGGAACCTGGAGCGCAAGTTCAACATGGAGGCGGGCTTTACCGCCGCCGACGACACGCTTCCCCAGCGCCTGTTGAAGGATGCGGCGAAGACCGGTCCGGCGGAAGGCAAGGTCAACGAGTTGGACAAGATGCTGCCGGAATACTACGAGCTTCGTGGTTGGACTCCGGACGGCATGCCTTCCAATGAAACCCTGAGCCGCCTCGACCTGTAGAGGCCGCTTGAAGGACCCGCCCCACACCCTTCGGGGTGTGGGGTTTTCTTTTCCTGAAATGAGATACTGAAGAAACTGATGCAATACGTGATTGTCGGCGCCGGACCTTCCGGCGTCACGGCGGCGGAAAACCTGCGCAAGGTCGACCCCGACGGAACGGTGGTTCTGGTCGATGGAGAAAAGGACCCGCCCTATGGCCGCATGGCCATTCCCTATTTTCTGATCGGCAAGGTTCCCGAGGAGGGAACTTATCTGCGCAAGGGGGACAATCATTTCGAGGCCCTGGGCATTCGTTATCTTCAGGACCGGGCGAAAAGCGTTTCCCCCGGCGACAAGACCGTCAGCCTGGAATCGGGCGAGATCCTGACCTATGACAAGCTGCTGGTGGCCACGGGCTCCCATCCGGTCAAGCCGCCGATCAAGGGGCTGGACCGGCCCAACGTTCATCACTGCTGGACGCTGGAGGACGCCCGCAACATCGCCCGTCTGACCGGCGAGGGGGTGGACGTGGTGCTGATGGGGGCGGGCTTCATCGGCTGCATCATCATGGAGGCCCTGGCCCTTTCCGGGGCCAACCTGACGGTGGTCGAGGCGGAGGACCGGATGGTTCCCCGCATGATGGACCAGACGGCGGGCAACATGATCAAGGATTGGTGCATCGGCAAGGGGGTCAACGTGCTGACCTCGTCCCGGGTCGACCGGGTGGACGAGGCAGACGGACGATTGGCCGTGCATGTGAACAACGGCGACGTCATCGGCGCCGACCTGGTGGTCGTCGCCACCGGGGTGCGCCCGAACACGGCGTTTCTGGAGGGCAGCGGGGTCGAGATCGAGGCGGGCATCAAGGTCGACAACGCCCTGCAATCCAGCGTCGCCGACATTTACGCCGCCGGCGACGTGGCCCAGGGTCCGGATTATTCCACCGGCGGGCACGAGGTCCACGCGGTGCAGCCGACGGGGGTCGAACACGGCCGCACGGCGGCGCTTTCCATGGCCGGCAAGGCCATCGCCTACCGGGGCAGCCTGAACATGAACGTGCTGGACACCCTGGGGCTGATCTCGTGCTCCTTCGGCCTGTGGCAGGGGGTGGACGGCGGCGACAGGGCGGAGAAACTGGACAGGGATAATTACCGCTATACCTGCCTCAGCTTCGACGGCGACTACATGGTCGGCGCCCTGATGATCGGCCGCACGGACCAGATCGGCGTCCTGCGCGGCTTGATCCAGACCCCGGTCAATCTGGCCGCCTGGAAACAGCGGTTGATGGAAGACCCCAACCGGGTCGTCGAGGCCTACATCGACTGCACCAGGGGGGAAGGGGCGTGAAGATCACCCTGAAACTCTACGCCGTCCTCGGCCAGTACCTGCCGCCGCAGGCGAAAAAGAACGAGGCGGAAATCGACGTCGAGGCCGGCGGCACCGTGCTCGGCGTCCTCGACGCCCATGGCGTGCCGCCGGAAAATTGCCATCTGGTCCTGGTCAACGGTCATTACGTGGCCCCCAGCGAGCGGGCCGGGAAACCGCTCGCCGACGGCGATCACCTGGCCGTCTGGCCGCCCGTGGCGGGGGGCTGAAGCCGGTGAGTGGGCAAACCGTCATCCGCAAGGAAATGGGCATCACCCACAAGGAATTTTTCCGCAACATCCCAAGGGCCCTGCAAACGGACCGTTACGCGCGGGACGGGGAAGGGGTTACGCTGCAGGGCGAGGGCCGGTCGCTCCGCATCTCCCTGTCTGAGGAAAGCCAGCGGCGCATCGCCCTGATTACCCTGCCGGTGACCCACGTCACCCTGACCTTCAACGGCTACGACGAGGCCGCCGTCGGCCATTTCATGGAAGGCTTCGACCGGGCCTTCCAGCGCGGCGGCGGCTGAGCGTCTCAAGGGGGCTCGTTCGGAGACCTCTCGCTGGAACAGACCCTGACGTGGGTTTTCAGGATCTCGACGGCTCCGTTCAGGGTTTTGTTGTCGCAAGAGCGCAGGATTTCCACCACCTTCTGAATTTGATTGCGACGTTGCCTGTCCTCTTGAGACGTCGCTTGGAAATCGAACAGCTCGACCAGTGGGACATCAAGAGCCTTGGCCAGCCTGATGGCGGTTTTAATGCGCGTCGAGGTGTATCCCCGCTCGATATTTGAAATCGTGTCCAGAGTCTTGTCCACAAGTTCGGACAGGGTCTCCTGTGACATCCCCTTCCGTTTGCGGCAATCCCTGATTTTCTCGCCAAACTGCTTTTGAACGTCATTGATCATCATGCACGGAGTTTCTTTATGAAAGGAATCTCCAGCCACCCAATTTTATTCAGTATTTTTCTTGGATAATTTGATAAAAGGAAATTAAATTTGGTTTTTACTCGGATTGGAATTACCAGTCAGGGATAAATTCGTCCGTGGGGAGCAAAGGGGCCGGAGAACACGCCGTCGGTCCGGTGTATGGCAAACAATGAATCTCTATTACGTCGTATCCGTCCTCTATGCGGCCCTGGTGTTTTCCCTCGACCTGATGGTCCCCTTGGGGGTTGCCGCCGGTGTTCCCTATGTGGCGCTGGTGCTGATCGGGATTTGGCTTCCGAAGCCGGCGCACACCTATTATCTCGCCGCCGCCGGTTCACTGCTCACGGTGCTTGGCTACCTCCTTTCGGCGGAAGGCGGCGTCGCTTGGATGGTCGTGGTCAACAGGGGACTGGCGCTTTTCGCCATTTGGGTCGCCGGGCTTCTGATCGCCTCGCGCAAGCAATACGAAAACGCCTTTTTGCAGGCCCGCGAGCGCCTGGAGGAGGCGCAGCGCATCGCCCGCCTCGGCAACTGGTCCCTGGATACGGCGTCCGGCCGACTGACATGGTCCGAAGAGGTTTACCGGATCTTCGGCGTCACCCGGAATTTTTTCCAGCCCACCCACGATCATCAAATGTCAATGGTCCACCATGACGACCAGCGGGTGGTCAGGGAAAGGTTCGACGTGGCGCTGGAAACCGGGCGTCCCTACGAAATGGAATACCGCATTCTGCGCAAGGATACGGGCGAACTTCGCTGGGTTCATGAGAGGTGCGAACACCTGCGCAACCCGGCGGGGGATATCATCCGCTCCGCCGGCACGGTTCAGGACGTGACCAAGCGTAAACAGGACGAGGAGGCCCTGGAAAAGGAGACCATGGCGCTGCTCAATGCGGAAAAGGCGCTCAAGGAACAGGCCGAGTCCGTCAACAACGCCAAATCCATGTTTCTATCCACCATGAGCCACGAACTGCGCACGCCGCTGAACGCGATCATCGGTTTTTCGGAAATGATGAAAGAGGAAATCCTCGGCCCCGTTCAACCCGCACAATATGCCGCCTACATCAGCGACATCCATAACAGTTCTCTTCATCTGATGACCTTGATCAACGACATCCTGGATATGTCGACCATCGAGGCGGGACAGCTTGCGGTCAAACTGGAAAGGCTGTGTCTCCCAGACGTCATCGGCGACACCACGGCCATGCTGAGCCCCCTTCTGGAAGGGAAGAGTCTGACCCTGGAAACGGATATTCCCGCCGTTCCCATACCCGTCAGGGCCGACCTGCGGTTTACCCGGCAAATTCTCATCAACCTTCTCGACAACGCCATCAAATTCTCACACCGTGGGAAGGTTGTAACCGTCCGGGCCCGGGCCGTGGACGGGATGGCGGAAATCCGGGTCATCGACACGGGAATCGGCATTGCCAAGGAGAACATCGGCAAGGCCTTTCAGCCTTTCGTGCAGATGGAGCGGGAAGAGCAGAACACTTTCCACCAGGGCACCGGCCTCGGCCTGTCCCTCAGCCGCCGCTTCGCCGAACTGCAACACGGCACCCTGGCCCTGGAAAGCGAGGCCGGCAAGGGCACCACCGCCATTCTCAGAATCCCCTTGGACTCTCAGCCTTTGTCCGCGTAAGGGTTCTTGCCCTTCTTGGTGTGCAGGCGCAGGGGAATGCCGGGCAGGTCAAAATCCTCTCTCAGGGCGTTGACCAGATAGCGGTGATAGGAGTCCGGCAGGCCGTCGGGACGGCTGGCGAAGACGACGAAGGTCGGCGGGCGGGTCTTCGCCTGGGTCATGTAGCGCAGGCGGATACGCTTGCCGCTGCTCAAGGGCGGCGGATGATGGGCGGTGATGTCGTCGAGCCAGCGGTTCAGGGCGCCGGTGGAAATCCGCTTGTTCCAGACGCCATACATCTTCAGCACGGCGGGCAGCAACCGGCCGACGCCGCGCCCGGTCTTGGCGGAAAAGGTGATGATGGGAATGCCGCGCACCTGGGGCAGCGAAGTCTGCAGCCGGTCGGTCAGCTTGCCCAGCGCCTTCTTTCCGTCCTTGATCAGGTCCCACTTGTTGACGGCGATGACCAGCACCCGGCCTTCGTCGACGACCCGCCGGGCGATGGTCAGGTCCTGCTTTTCCATCATGTCCTGGGCGTCGAGGACGAGAACCACCACCTGGGCGAATTTAATCGAGCGGATGGAATCGCCCGTCGACAGGCTTTCCACCTTTTCCGTCACCCGCGCCTTTTTGCGCAGTCCGGCGGTGTCGACAAGGCGGATTTCCCGCCCCTCGAAATGCCAGCGGCTGGTGATGGAATCCCGTGTGATGCCCGCTTCCGGCCCCGTCAGCATGCGGTCCTCGCCGAGCAGCCGGTTGACCAGGGTGGATTTCCCCACGTTGGGGCGGCCGACGATGGCCAGGTTGATGGGCCGGTTTTCGTCGTCGCCCTCGTCCCCGTCTCCGTCTAATGTCTCTCCGTCTTCGGTTTCCGCTTCTTCTTCCCCGGCATAGGGCAGCAGGGCGTCGTAGAGTTCGGCCAGGCCCTCGCCGTGTTCGGCGGAAAAGGGCAGGGGCTCGCCCAGCCCAAGCCCATAGGCCTCGGCCAATCCGGGCGCCCCCGCCTTGCCCTCGCATTTGTTGGCGAGCAGGATCAGCGGGACCCCCTGACGGCGAATCCACTGGCCGAAATGACTGTCCAGCGGCGTTACCCCGGCGCGGGCGTCGATCAGCATCAGGGCGACGTCCGCTTCCTCGAGGGCGCGGGTGGTCTGCTGGCGCATGCGGGCTTCCAGGGAGTCGTCCATGGCGTCTTCCAGGCCGGCGGTGTCGATGACGGAAAACCGCAGATCGGAAATTCGCCCCTCGCCCCAGCGGCGGTCGCGGGTGACGCCGGGGGTGTCGTCGACGATCGCCAGCCGCTTGCCGACGAGCCGGTTGAAAAGGGTCGATTTGCCGACGTTGGGCCGGCCGACAATGGCGACGGTGAAGGTCATGGCCGGGTCTTAACGGTAGGAGACCAGGGTGGCGTTATCGGCGAGGAAATAGACGCTGCCCCCGGCGATGATTGGCGGCACGGAAATGCCCGACGGCATGTCCACCTTGCCCATGATGCGCCCCGTGTAAGGAGAAACGGCGTAGACCTCGCCAAGGGAACCGGCGACGAGCAGGCGGTCGCTGGCCAGGATCGGGCCGCTCCAGACGATGGGGTCATCCTTGGTTTCCGGGTCCTCGAACTGGGGCAGGGTGCGGACCCAGTAGACGGAACCGCTATCCCTGGAGATGGCGGCGACTTCCGCGTCGTTGGTCAGCAGGAAGATGTAGTCGCCAGCGACCCAGGGGTTGGACAGGCCGCCGATTTCCTGCTGCCAGATCCTCCGGCCGCTGTGCAGGTCGATGGCAAGCATCATGCCGCCGTGGGAGATGGCGAAGACCCGGCCGCGGTCGATGATCGGCCGTCCGCGAATGTGGGCCAGGGTGGAAACCACGTCCGTGCGCCGGGTGGTGGTAAGGGACTGCGTCCACATGACGCGACCGCTTTCCACTTTCAGGGCGACCAGCTCACCGGAAGAGAAGGCGGCGACGACGGCGCCCTCGTCCACCGCCGGGCTGGCGCCGCCCAGCAGGCTGGCGATTTCGGCAAACCCGGTGTGGGTCCACAACTCTTCGCCGTTTTCGGCATTGAGGGCATAGAGTCGGTTGTCCACGGTCATGGCGAAGACCCGGCCGCCTCGGACGGTTGGGGCCGTCCGCATGGGGCCGGCCAGCATTTTCCGCCACAACACCTTGCCGCTTCCGGCGTCAAGGGCGATCACCTGGGCGAAGCCGGTGGTGACGAAGACCCTGCCTTTGTCGAACGCCAGGCCGCCGCCGATATGGTCGTCATCCTCTTCATCGGGGGTCAGGGGCGCGCGCCATAGCCGCTTGCCGGACTTGGCGTCGAAGGCGCTGACGGCGGACTGGGAATCCATGGCGTATGCGCGGCCCCCGGCGACGACGGGGGCGCCGACCAGCCTGACTTCCTCGTCCGCGGCGGCGCCCACGTCCGACGACCAGGCATGATTGAGGGCATCGTTGACCTGGATATGATGCATGGCGTGATTGGGATAGCCGCCGGCCTGGGGCCAGTTCGGATTGGGGGTCGGGGCGGGAAGCAGGATGTCCTTGCCGGCGAAGTTCGGGTCCGGGTTGAGGGAGCGCTGATCCTTCATCACCGCAATGCGTTTGCCGGGCAAGGGCGGTTTGATGTCGTCGCCGAATATCCCGCCGGGTTCGGTCAGGGATTCACAGCCGCCGAGGGCCAACAGGCCGAGGGCGACGGTTAGACGGCTCCATTTTCTGATCGCCATTGCCGCAATCTCCTATTCGGCCAGGACCGAGGCCATTTCATCCGCTCGCTGGCGAATTCCCGTCGGCGTGGTCGCGTCTTCGGACAGGGCCTTGAACAGCTTCCGCGCCTTCGCCCTGTCGCCGGACTGCTCGGCGAGGACGGCGAGCAGTTCCCGTGCGCTGTGACGCCAGGGATTGTCCTCGGCCGTCAGCGTCTCCAATTTGGACGCCACCGCCGCCGTGTCGCCGCCGCCGTTGATGCGCTGAACGGAGCCCAGCAACAGGGCCAGGTCCCGGTAGAGTTTGTCGAGCGAGCCGTCGGCCGCCAGGGTGTCATAGGCCGCCTCGGCGCCGGCCGCATCGCCGCCATTCGCCATCAGGGCGGCGGCCTGAAAGGCGGACAGCATCTTGTAGCCGCTTCCGGCTTCCTGATTGAACAGTTTAAGGGCGTCGAGGGCGGCCTCGGCGTTGCCGTCTCCGGCCAGCCTCAGGGATGCGGCGAAGCGCTCCCCCTGCTTTCCCCGGCTGGACAGGTCATAGGCCTTCCACCCCTGAAAACCCGCCACCGAGGCGACGATGATCACGGCGACGGCGACGAAGATACGGCCGTAGCGCTTCCACAGTTTGGCGAACTGCTCCTGGCGCAGCTCTTCGTCGATTTCGCGGAAAATGCCGTCTTGAATGGGCTCGGCCAAGGCTGTCTCCAGAATTCTGTTGAGTGTCGAAGGGGATAAAATATCCCCCTATGAGAAGGAAGGCAAACCCGCTTATGCGCTTTCACCGATCCATTTGATGGAACATCCCATGGAGGGAATCTGGTCCGCCGGTCCCCGCCCCGTCTCGGCGACCTGGGACATGGCTTCGAACAGGTCGCGTTTGGCGTCCACGGGGCCCGGTTCCTTGCGCGAGGCGTCGAGACGGCCCCGGTACTGCAATTCCAAATCCTTGTTGAAACCGAAGAAATCGGGCGTGCAAACGGCGTCGTAGGCGCGGGCGGTTTGCTGGGTCGGGTCGATGACATAGGGAAAGGTGAAGCCGTTGGCCTCGGCGACCGCCTTCATGTTGTCGAAGGAGTCCTCGGGGTAATCCGTCGGGTCGTTGGACATGACGGCGATGACGCCGACGCCCTTGTCCTGCAATTCCTTGACGTCGCGGACCAGGCGGTCGAGGATCGCCTTGACGTAGGGGCAATGGTTGCAGATGAACATGACCAGAAGGCCGTTCGGCCCACGCACCTGTTCCAGGCCGTAGGTCTTGCCGTCGGTCCCCTGTAGCGAGAAGTCCGGGGCCGGCCAGCCGAAATCACAAATCGGGGTCTCCGTGGAAACCATGATGCCATTCTCCTGATATGCGTCCGTTTCGTGCCCTTGATTAGACGGAAATCCGCTTGCAATCAAGAAAAGCCCGTCGATTAACCCGGTTTTAACCGTGCCGGGGGCAGGATGGGGTTTGTTGGAGTTAGGAGATTTCGGGCATGCGTGTTCTGTTTGCCGCTACTGGCATTCTGTTCCTCGGCGCTTGCAGTATGTTTCCGCCCGTGGCCGCCGTGGAAGGGGTAACGGCGGTGAGCACGGGCAAGACGCTCAGCGATCACATGGTGTCTTTCGCCAGCGGCAAGAATTGCTCGACGGTCCGCTCCTCAACCGGGCGGTCCTATTGCGAGGAAAACGAGGCCAATCCGACGCCGAAGGTCTGGTGTTACAGGACCATCGGCAACCCGGTCTGCTACCGCTCGGCCGACCCCTATGGGGGCAATCAGCGCACCCTCGGCGACAACAGCCACAATACGGATATTCTTCAGTAGGGTCAGTCGGAGAGGGGCAGGCGCAGCTTGACGATGCCCTTGAAATCCCTGGGGTCCACGGCTTCGCCCTTGCGGGTGATTTCGATGCGTCCGTTCTTCGCCAGATGGACGGCCTGCTGTTTGACCGCGTTCATGTAACGCCGCCACAGGTTGGGGCCGTCCTTCGGTTTGCCGCGGGCCTTGGCGATGCGCCGGGCGACATCCTGGAAGGTCGGGGTTTCCCCGTCGGCCAGGGCGTCGAAAATGGCGACGACGACGGGGTCCTCGGCCCGGGGTTCTTCGGTTTCTTCGAAATCATCGGTCATGGTCGGGATGTCTAAACGAGAAGCGGGTCCCTGGCAATGGCGTTTGCGCCTTCAGGAACGAAAGGAGCCCATGGCGGTCTCGAGGCGCCGCCAGTCGGATTCCGGGCCGGGCAGGCCGAAGCGCAGCCAGTCGGGGTTGCCGGAATAGCGGCGCACGAGGATGCCCTGCCGGGCGAGGTGGCCGAACAGGTCCGGTGAGCGCGGCGAGGAGGCGAGCCGGAACAGGGAACAGCCGCCGGTGATGTCGAGTCCCTGTTCGGCCAGTATCCCGTCCAGGCGACGCGCCATGTCTTCCAGGGAAAGGCGGGTGGCGCCGGTCCAGGCGTCGTCGCCGAGAGCGGTGGCGCCGACGGCGATCGCGGGGGTCGAAACCGCCCATGGGCCCAGGCATTCCGACAGCGTGTCGATGGTCTCCCCTTCGCCGAGGGCGAAGCCGAGACGCAACCCCGCCAGGCCGTAGAACTTGCCGAAGGAGCGCAGCACGATCAGGCCCGGTTCACCGGCGGCGGGGGCGAGGCTGCGCTCCGGGGTAACGTCGCAAAAGGCCTCGTCGACCACCAGCCAGCCACCACGCCGGGCGAGAACCCGGGCGAGGGCGAGCAGGGCGTCCGGATCATGGCGGCGTCCGTCCGGGTTGTTGGGATTGACGACCACGACCACGTCGGCGGTTTCCTCCAGGCCGTCCAGGGAGTGGGGTTCTTCGACCCGGTGTCCGGCTTGCCGCCAGCAGTGGGCGTGCTCGTTGTAGGTGGGCGACAGGACGCCGACCCGGCAGGCCGGGCGCAGGCGCGGCAGCCACTGGATCAGGGACTGGGTGCCCGGGGCAGGGGTGATGAGGCGGGCGTCGGGGCAGCCGTAGCGCCGGGCGGCGGCATGGCATAACGCTTCCAGGTCCTGGCGAAGGGGCAGGGGGCCGTGTGCGGCGGCCTGGGGCAGGCGGGCGGGATAGGGCAGGGGATTGATGCCCGTGGACAGGTCCAGCCAGCCCTCTCGCGGCCGCCCGTACAGGCGTTCCGCCTCGACGTTGTCGCCGCCGTGCTCACGCCGGTCCATCCTAGTCGTCCGAACCGGCCTGAATGATTTCCCCGTTCAGCGTACAGGAAGCTTCCGCCAGGCGGACGAAATGCTCGACCACCGCTTCCGGCGACTTTACCGTCTCCGGGTCTTCGCCCGGGTAGGCGACGTGGCGCATGGTGGTGCGGGTCGGCCCGGGGTTGAGGATATTGGCCCTGACTTCGGTCTTGGTGATTTCCGAGGCATAGGTCTTGACCATGCTTTCCAGTCCCGCCTTGGAGACCACATAGGCGCCCCAGAAGGGCCAGGTTCCCTGGGTCACGGTCGAGGAGACGAACACCGCCCGCCCCGCGTCGGACATTCTGAGCAGGGGGTCGAAACTTCTCAGCAGGCGGTAATTGGCGGTCAGGTTCAAGGCCATGACCCGGTCCCAGTCTTTCGGCTTGACCTGGGCCATGGGGGTCAGCGGCGTCAGCAGACCGGCGTTGCCGATCAGGATGTCGAGGCGCTTGAAACGGTCGAAGACGGCGGCCCCCATCTTGTCGATGGCCTCGAAGTCGGTCAGGTCGACGGGAACCAGGGTGGCGCTTTCGTATCCCAGTCCCTGGATTTCGTCGTCCAGTTCCTCCAGCGCGCCCTGGGTGCGGGCGGTCAGGATCAGATGCGCGCCTTCCTCGGCGAACCGTTTGGCGACGGCGCGTCCGATGCCCCGCGAGGCGCCGGTGATCAGGGCGATTCGTCCTTGCAGGCGGCCTTTGGCGGTATCGTTCATGTCAGTCTCTTGTTTTCAACAGGGACAGTTGTTTCGGCGCGGAGCCGGACTCCCGGTCGGTCAGCCGGACCGGGTAATCGCCGCTGAAACAGGCGTCGCAGTATTGCGGGCATTCGGCGTTTCTGCCCTGGTGGCCGACGGCCCGGTACAGGCCGTCATAGGAAATAAAGGTCAGGCTATCGACGCCGATGATGTTCCGCATTTCCTCAAGGTCGTGCTTGGCGGCCATCAACTCGGCGGCTTCCGGGGTGTCGATGCCGTAGAAGCAGGGATTGGTGATGGGCGGACTGGAGATGCACATGTGAACCTCCCGCGCCCCGGCCATGCGGACCATGTCGACGATCTTCACCGACGTGGTCCCGCGGACGATGGAATCGTCGATCAGGATCACCCGCTTGTCCTTCAGGTACTGGGCGTTGGCGTTGTGCTTCAGCTTGACCCCCAGGTTGCGAATTTGCTGGGTCGGCTCGATGAAGGTGCGGCCCACATAATGATTGCGGATAATGCCCAATTCGAAGGGAATGCCCGACTGTTCGGCGTAGCCGATGGCGGCGGGAACGCCGGAGTCCGGCACCGGCACGACCACATCGGCCTCGACCCCGCTTTCCAGGGCCAGTTCGGCGCCGATGTTCTTGCGGATTTGATAGACGTTGCGGCCGTCCAGGTTGCTGTCGGGACGGGCGAAATAAATGTATTCGAAGACGCAGAACTTGGTCGGCGTCGGCGCGAAAGGCTTGAAGCTGTGCAGGCCGTTCTTGTCGATGACGATCAGTTCCCCCGGTTCCACGTCGCGGACGAATTCGGCGCCGATGATGTCGAGCGCGCAGGTTTCCGAGGCCAGGATCAGGGAGTCTTCGATGCGGCCCAGCACCAGCGGGCGAATGCCCCGGGGATCGCGAATGCCGATCAGTTTTTCACGGGTCATGGCGACCAGGGAATAGGCCCCTTCCAACTGGCGCAGGGCGTCGGTCACCCGTTCAACCACGTTGGAGCCGTTGGAGACGGCGATCAGGTGGATAACCGTTTCCGTGTCGCTGGTGGACTGAAAGATGCAGCCCCGTTCGACCAATGCCTGGCGCAGGCCGTAGGCATTGGTCAGGTTTCCGTTGTGGGCGATGGCCAGGCCACCGAACTTGAAGTCGGCGAACAAGGGCTGAACGTTCCTGAGCACCGTGTCGCCGGTCGTCGAATAGCGGACATGGCCAATGGCCATTTCTCCCGGCAGATTGCGGATCACCTGTTCCGAGTTGAAATTGTCGCCCACATGCCCCATGGCGCGGTGGGAATTGAATTGGTGGCCATCATAAGAGACGATGCCGGCCGCTTCCTGGCCCCGGTGCTGCAAGGCGTGCAGGCCAAGGGCCGTGTGGGCGGCGGCGTCTGGATGGCGGTAGATGCCGAAGACACCGCACTCGTCCTTGAAATGGTCGTCGTCGTCGAAATGAAGGGGGCGTTGCGGGCGGTCTATGGTCGACATGGGGGCACCGGCTATTGTTGGGAACTGCTGTCGATGAGGCGTTGCATCTCGGTCCGGATTTTCTTGCCGTAACCTTCAAGGCTTTCCGTCTCGCCGCCTTTCGGCTCGGGAGACATCAGGTCTTCGATGACCTTCTGGTTTTCGATTAACGTGTTGGCCCGCTCGCCGGCGCGGGTGCCGGCGGCGGCGGCTTCCTCGGGGATCAGCCCGCGCAGCCAGTTCGCTCCGGCCTCGATCAGGGGCATGGTGCGGGCGCTTCGCAGCCAGGCAGGCTGGTCGGCGGGGGGCATCATCCATTCGATGCCGACGTAAAGCAGGGAAATCAGCACCGCGCCCCGGGCCAGGCCGAAGAGAAAGCCGAGGGACCGGTCGAGGGCGTTCAAGGCGCTGTCCTGAACCCGTTTTGAAACCGCCCGGGTCAACAGGGACAGGATGGCGAGCGAGATGACGAACACGCTGACCCCGGCGGCCAGATCGGCGGCCAGTTCGATGGGAATCAGGTCGCGGGCGTAAATCTGCGCCTGGGGGAAGGCATAGATGGTGATGAACCCGGCGCCGATCCAGCCGGCGACGGACAGGGTCTCGTGAACGAAGCCCCGGGCGTAGGCGAGGAAGGCAGACACCAGAACGGCGACGATAATGACGATGTCGGCGATGTTGACGGGCAGATTATCCATGCGCCGTCTCTTTGCCGATGCGGCTGACGTTGGCCGTCCCGCCCGCTTGTCCCCCCGGGGCATGGAACAGGGCCAGCAGGTCGGCCAGGTGTTCGATTTCGCGCACGTCCATGCCGCCCGCCTTCCCGGCGGGGGATTTCTTCTTGCCGCGGCGTTTCGGCACGATGGCCCGGGTGAAGCCCAATTTCTCGGCTTCCTTTAGGCGGCCTTCTGTATGAGAGACGGGGCGGATTTCACCGGACAGGCCGATTTCGCCGAACACCACCGTTTCCGGCGGCACGGCGATGCCGCTGAGGGACGAGGCCAGGGCCGCCGCCACGGCCAGATCCGCCGCCGGTTCGCCGACGCGCAAGCCGCCGGCCACGTTCAGATAGACATCGTTGGCCCCGATGGCCAGGCCGCAACGGGATTCGAGGACCGCCAAGACCATGGCCAGGCGGCCGGAATCCCAGCCGACCACGGCTCGCCTCGGGGTGCCGAGTTGGCTCGGCGCGATCAGGGTCTGCAACTCCACCAGCATGGGCCGGGTGCCTTCCACACCGGCGAAGACGGCGGCTCCGTTGACGTCTCCGTCCCGCTCGGAGAGGAACAGGGCGGAGGGATTGTTCACTTCCATCAGGCCTTTGTCCGTCATTTCGAAGACGCCAATTTCATCGGTCGCCCCGAAGCGGTTCTTGACGGCGCGGAGGATGCGGAACTGGTGGCTGCGTTCGCCTTCGAAATAAAGGACCGTGTCGACCATGTGTTCCATCACCCGGGGACCGGCGATCTGGCCTTCCTTGGTGACGTGGCCGACCAGAATGACGGTGAACCCCCGCCGCTTGGCCAGCCGGATCAGTTCCTGGGCCGAGGCGCGCACCTGGGAAACCGTGCCGGGGGCGGATTCCAGGCTGTCGACGAACATTGTCTGAATGGAATCGATGACCACCACGTCCGGCGCGTCGCCGGTGTTGAGGGTGGTGACGATGTCCCTGACCGATGTCGCGGCGGCCAGTTGCACCGGCGAGCTACCGAGCCCGAGACGGTCGGCTCGCATCCGCAGTTGCTCGATGGCTTCCTCGCCGGAAATGTAGGCGACGGGGAACTTGGCCGCCAGGGCCGCCGTCGCCTGCAGCAGCACCGTCGATTTGCCGATCCCGGGGTCGCCGCCGACCAGCAGGGCGGAGCCGGGCACCAGGCCGCCGCCGCAAACCCTGTCGAATTCGGCGATGCCGGTGGTGCGCCTGGGCGGTGGCTTGCTCTCGCCCTGAAGGCTGACGAATTCCACTTTGCGGCCCCGCTTCGCGCCAAGGCCCTTCGGCGCCTGCTCGCTTGCGGCTTCCTCGACCAGTGTGTTCCAGGCACCGCAATTGTCACAACGCCCGCTCCATTTCGGGGTCGTGCCGCCGCAATCCTGACAGACATACTGGGTGGAATTCTTGGCCAACAGGGGTCCTTCTGAACAGAAGCGCCGGGCCGCGGATCGGCCCACTGATTCATCCCTGTTCGTTTAAGGGATTTCGGGGTTAAAGACAAGCCGCGACCGGCCCGCCGCCCTCAAGGATTGGTGAGCGGCAGCTTGACGACGAACTCGGTGCCCTTGCCTATTTCCGTGTCGAAACTGATGAAGCCGTTGTGCTTATTGACGACGATATCATGGGCGATGGACAGTCCTTGCCCGGTCCCCCGTCCGACGTCTTTGGTGGTGAAGAAGGGGTTGAAGATGTGATCGCTGATCTCGTCGGGGATGCCGGAACCGTTATCGCGAATCCTGACGACCGCATGTCCTTGTTCACAACTGGTCGAAATAGTGATCTGTCCCGGTTCTTCACGTCCTGGCTTGTCGGCAATGGCATGGGCGGCGTTGACCACCAGATTGAGAAACACCTGGTTCAATTCACTGCCCAGGGCCGGGATTTGCGGCAGCATCGGGTCAAGTTGAGTCGATACCCGGGCCAGCTTTTCCCATTCGCTGTGGGAAATGGTGATGGCGTTCTCCAGGGTGCGGTTGATGTCCGTCTGGATGAATTCCTTGGTGCCGGGATGGGAGAATTCCTTCATGGCGACGATGATGTTGGAAATCTGATCGACGCCTTCCCTCGATTGCTTGATCGCCAGGGGCACTTCGGTGGTGAGGCTTTCCAGATCGATTTCCCGGCTGTAGGCGTCGATTTCGTCTATCAAGTTGGTTGGGACTCCGGCCTTGCGGGCCTCTTCCTTGAGGTGTTGAAGCTTACCGATCAGTTCGAGCAGGTCGGCGACCGCGTCACGCAGGAACTCCAAGTTGACGCCTATGAACTGGGACGGGGTGTTGACCTCATGGGCGATGCCGCCGGCAAGCTGGCCGATGGCTTCCATTTTTTGGGATTGCAGCAACTGCCGACGCTGTTGCCACAGTTCGACGAAGATGTTGACCTTACTGATCAAAACATAGGGATCGACGGGTTTGGTCAGGAAATCGACGCCGCCGGATTCATAGCCCTGAAAGACGTTCTGCTTGTCGGCGGCCTCCGCCGTGATGAAGATGATCGGAATGTTGTTCATGCGCCCGGTGTGGTCGGCACGCATTTTCTCGGCGACCTCGAACCCCGACATGCCCGGCATGCGGACATCCAGCAGCACCAGCATGTAAGTCTTTTCCGCCATCATGGCCAGCGCTTCCGGCCCCGACGTGGCCCGGCTTAGGGCCGCGCCACAGTTTTCCAGCAGGGCCTCCAGCAGGGCCAGATTGGCTTCACGGTCGTCTACCAGCAGGATATGCGCCTGTTCGCCACCGCCGGCGAAGTTGGAATCAGCCATTATTCCGTGTCTCCGAGAGCATTGCTTAGGGCATTGACCAGTTCCGCCACGTTGACGGGCTTGGTCAGATATTCTTTAAAGCCTGCTTCGAGGCCCCGTTCAATCATTTTCGGCATGGCGTCGGCGCTAAGTGCGATGACCGGGATGTCCCTGGTCGAGTCCTTGCCCTTCAACTGCCGGACCGCCTCCAGGCCGTCCATTCCGGGCAGGTTGATGTCGAGGATGATGATGTCGGGCCGCCTGTCCTCGGCCAGGATCAGGCCCAGTTCGGCGGTGTGGGTGGAAATCAGAGACAGGTTGGGGATGGAGGCGACGATGTCTTCCATCAGGCTCAGGTTGGCCGGATTGTCCTCCACGTACAGCACCGTCCTTTCGCCGTCGGCGAAGGCGTCGTGATCGATGGTCTGGCGGTCCAGTTTCCCGGCCGCGCCGAAGTCGTCGTTCCTGGCGACGGGGACCTCGATCCAGAAAACGCTTCCCTGGCCCTGTTTGCTGCTGAAGCCGATGCTTCCGTTCATTTCCTCGATGATTTTCTTGGTCAGGGTCAGCCCGATGCCGGTCCCCTCGACCTCCGTCGCTTCGGCGCCCAGCCGGTTGAAAGGCTGAAACAGGTCCGCCTGACGCTCTTCGGCGATGCCGTCGCCGGTATCGCGGATGCTCAGGCGATAATGGCCGTTGTCGCGGATTTCCGACGTCAGCCAGATCTTGCCCCCCTCCTTGTTGTATTTGACCGCGTTGGAAAGAAGATTCAGCACCGCCTGCTTGATGCGCAGGTGATCGGTCCAAAGGTCGGGCAGATTGTCTTCCGTTTCATCGATGATGATGATGATGTTTCTGTTGGTCGCGAGCGAGGCGGCGATGGCGACGCATTCATCCAGCAAGGGCCTGATGGCGACGGGTTCCAGGGACAGGCTGAGGTAGCCGGACTCGATCTTCGCCAGATCGAGGATTTCGTCGATTAGTTTCAACAGGTGCTCGCCGCCTTTTTTGATCTGATGCACCTGATCCTTCTGCCGCTCCGAAAGGGGCGTGTTCTTGTTCCATTCGAGAACCTGCGCGAACCCCAGAATGGCGTTGAGCGGGGTTCGAAGTTCATGGCTCATGGCCGAGAGGAATTCCGACTTCGCCTGATTGGCCTTTTCCGCCGCCGCCTTGGCCTCTTCCATCTCGGCATGGCTTTCCGACAACAGCCGCCCGTGTTCCTTTTGCTCGGTGATATCGGTTCTCAGGCCGACGTAGCGGAAGGGTTTTCCGTCCTTGTCCAGGAACGGGACGATGGTCGCCTTGACCCAGTAGGGTTGACCTGATTTGCCGAGATTCTTGATCTCTCCGTGCCAGGTGCCGCCGTTGGCGATGGTCCGCCACAGGTCGGCGTAGAACTCCCTGGAGTGTTCGTCCGACTTCAGCATCCGATGATTGTTGCCGATCAGTTCCTCGCGGGAGTAGCCGCTGATGTCGCAGAACTTGTCGTTGGCGTAGATAATGTCTCCCTTGACGTCGGCGATGCTGACGATGGCGTGTTCGTCCAGGGTCTTTTTCTGGAATTTGCTTTCTCTCAGGCGGGCCGCAAGGTCGGCCTCCGTTTCGCCCAATTTGATGACGGTTTTCCGGAAGCTTTCGACGGTTCTCGCCATCTCGCCGATTTCGTTGTGCTGGCCGGTGAAGGGAATATCCCTCTCCGTATCCCCCTTGGACAGGGACGTCATGGCCTTGCCGAGGACGGTCAGGGGCGCGCGGACGATGCTCTGCATGAACCACACATAGATGGCGATCAGCAATAATATCATGCCGCCGATGACGAAGGCCGCCTGCATCAGGCGGTGGCTGGCGTTGAGGGTGGAATCGTGCAGCAGGGCGGCGTTGTGCCGGTAGCTTTCCGACAGTTCCCGCCGCAGGTCCTCGAGAGCCCTGATGGCGGCGGTGTCGTCAACGATGACCGCCTCGTCAACGGCGATCGGCGAATAGCTCTTGCCGATCATTTCCTCCGCCAGGGCGATGCTGCGGGCGTAATCGCCGATGGTCGTCGTGATGTCCGACAGGGCCCGGCGTTCCTTCTCGTTGTTCTGCAGGCCCGAGTAATCGATCAGGACTTCCCGGGCGTCGGCCAGATTTTCCTTCGCCACCCTGTGATGGTCTTCATCGGCGCGAAGAATGTACAGTTTGAAATGATGGATGAAGCCGCCGTATCCTATGTCGCCCCCCAATCTGGCGAGCAGGCGCTGCTTGTGCGCCGCGCCGTTTTCCAGGGCTTCCCATTTCTCGGTAATCTGACGCTGGGCGTCTATGAGTTGGGAGAAAATGACGACGGTCGCAATGCCCACGGCCACCATTAATACCGACAGCACGGCACCGATGGATTTGATCTTGGCCTCTCGGATAATATTGATAATCAGACTCCACCCCCGCCATCGCCAAATGCCCCAATCCCCTGTTTTGGCAGGCTATAATATAACCGTGGCTTGCCGTATCTTAAAGGAAAATTAGCCCTTTCGGGGCAGGCCGGAAAGCAGTTTGTTGGCCCAGCAAGGCGGCAGCAGGTTGAGAGACCACAGAATCGCCGCAAGCGGCCAGGGAAAGGCGATCAGCAGCCGGTTCCTGGAAAGTCCCCGGGCGATGATGCGGGCCGCCTTGTCCGCCGTCATGATCAGGGGCATGGGAAATTTGTTTTTCGCGGTGATACGGCTTTCGACGAAGCCGGGACAGATCACCGAGACGCCGACGCCGTCATCCGCCAGCACCCCGCGCAGGGCCTCGCCGTAGGCCTTGACCATCACCTTGGAGGCGGAATAGGCAGGCGAACTGGGCAGGCCGCGAAAGCCTGCCAGGGAACTGACCAGCGCCAGTTGTCCGCGCCCACGTTGGCGCATGGGTCCGATGGCCGGAAACAGGGTGTTGAGGACACCGGCCATGTTGACGGCGAAAATGTCCCGGGTCTGGTCTTCGTTCAGGTCTCCGCCGCGCCCGCCGCTGTCTCCGGCGATGCCGGCGTTGGCGATGACCAGGTCGAGGGGACGTCGGCGGTCGAAATCTTCCATCCACCGGCGCATGGCGTCCCTGTCGGCAACGTCGAGGACGGCGGTCTCGGCCTCCGCCCCCCTGGCCCTGCAGGACTGGGCGACGGCCTCCAGCCGGGACGCGTCGCGTCCGCTCAAGGCCAAATAGACGCCAGGCCCGGCATAGTGGCGGGCTAGCGCCTCGCCGATGCCGCTCGAAGCGCCGGTAATCAAAATGGATCGAGGAGTCTTCATCGTCCCGTTATAGGACGGCCGGACAAAATAGTGAACCGTCCGGGTTGTTGCCGGGGCGGGGCGGGGATATAAGGTCCGTCTGATCGATTGACCGGGAGACTGTCCCTTGCCGCTATTTTCCATGACCGGTTATGCCCGCGCCGAAGGCTCCCTCGACGCCTGTTCCTGGAGCTGGGAGGCGAAGAGCGTCAACGGCAAGGGGCTGGACGTGCGGGTCCGGCTGCCGTCCGGGTTCGAGTCCCTGGAGGCGGAAGTGCGCGAGGCGGCGAAGAAGTGGCTTCGGCGGGGCAATTTGTCGCTCTCCCTGACCATCGACTGGCGGAGTTCGGACGGTTCCTATCGCATTAATCGGGCCGTTCTGGACGGCTATATCGCCCTGTTGCCGGAACTGGCCCGCCAGGCCCCCGACGCGTCGCCTGCCCGCCTCGACGGCCTGCTGGCCCTGAAAGGGGTTGTCGAGGCCATTGACGACGGCCTGTCGGAAGACGCCCGCGCCGAATTGGACGAGGCCCTGATGGCCGGTTTGGACGAGGCCTTGCAGGCCCTCCTCGCCATGCGGGGGCAGGAAGGGGCTCGCCTAGAGACGGTTCTCGCGGGGCAGGTGGGCGCCATAGACAATCTGTGCGCCGAAGCCTCCAAGACGGCTGCGGCGAGGCCTGCCGCCATCCGCAAGAAACTGCGCGAGCAGGTTCGCGCCCTGCTGGAAGACTCGCCTTCCCTCGCCGCCGACCGCCTGGAGCAGGAGGCGGCCCTGTTGATGACCAAGGCCGACATTAACGAAGAAATCGACCGTCTGGCGGCCCATGTCTCCGCCGCCCGGGACCTGATCGCCGCCGACGCAGCGGTCGGCCGCAAGCTCGACTTCCTGTGCCAGGAATTCAACCGCGAAGCCAATACGCTGTGTTCAAAGTCGGGGGATGTGGAACTGACCCGCATCGGCCTCGACCTGAAGGCCATGATCGAGCAGTTCCGCGAACAGGTGCAGAATATCGAGTGATATTTCTGCCTGTTTCAGGAGGTTTCGCCCTCTCAGAAATGGCGCGGAGTGTCCATGCTCTGGTGTAAAATCCGCGCTACAAAAATCCCAGTGTCCGTCAAAATGTAAAAGATGGCGTGTGCCGCGCACGTATGGCGATGCAGACCAGGGTGTAGATCTTCCGCCGGGCGCCCTAGGTGAGGCGATGCGGCCAGAGTGTTCAGACAAGTCGATATTCTGGCAAAATAGGAATCGGCCTGATCTTCTCCGAATTCCCGATAGCTGTAGGCGTACATCTCACTGAGATCATCATCGGCACGATTGGAAAGGACATAGTCAGCCATTCTTCAATTGGGCTTTCCTCTCCGCCAGAATATCCTCAGCCTTTCTGGAGCTTGCACCACTATCGAGCCCCTCTTGGATTGCGAGCTTGAGGGCTTCCCGGCGTTCCTTATCATGCCGGATCAGGTCGCGGATGTAGTCGCTGACATTGGCGTAGTCGCCGCTCTTGGTTTGGGATTCAACCCACTCCCGCATGCCGTCGGGCAAAGATACATTCATGGTCGCCATCATTACGTCTCCTACTTTCTGATTGAAAAATGGCAAATTTTGACAAATATTGTCAATATTATGGTGGAGGAAAAGCCACCACCTTTTTCCCGATTGCCAGAGCGCATCCTTGGAAGCCATGAAGGTGTTGGATTCATAGGCGATAATTAACTATTCATATGTGAATCGAGTCCGGTGGGTGTTTTGATGTGCTTTGTACGGAAAACGTGGTGACATGTATGGTGATCGTGAATTTTTCAAAAATGTAGATAACTAATTGTAAACAATGATTTTTACTTTTTGTTCTATATGAAGGTTCAAAATATTGAGTAGGCGCAGAGTATGAAAGCTGACCTTAAACGTCGCGGCCTGATGGTCGTTTTGTCATCCCCGTCCGGTGCGGGCAAGTCGACCATTTCACGGGCGCTGATGGAAAACGATCCGCAACTGACCATGTCAGTGTCCGCCACCACCCGCCCGCCCCGTCCCGGAGAGGAGCACGGCAAGGATTATTTTTTCGTCGATAAGGGGACCTTCAACCGCATGGTCGCCGACGGCGGCATGCTGGAACACGCCCAGGTTTTCGATAATTTCTACGGAACCCCGAAGGAGCCGGTGGAGTCGGCCCTGGCCCAGGGGCGGGACGTCATGTTCGATGTGGACTGGCAGGGAACCCAGCAACTGACGGAAAACGCGCCGAAGGATCTGGTCCGTATCTTTATCCTCCCCCCCGACATGGAGGAACTGGAGCGCCGCCTCTACGCGCGGGCCCAGGACAGCGAAGAGGTGGTGAAAAAACGGATGGCCCAGGCGGCGTCCGAGATGAGCCACTATCTTGAATACGATTACATCATCGTCAATGTGGACATCGACGAAAGCGTCGCCAAGGTCGAAGCGATTTTAGCCGCCGAGCGGCAAAGGCGGGAACGGCTGGTCGGCCTGCATGATTTTATCGCCGCCATATGCGGTGAAGGGGCGGGCTGAACGTCACGGCCCGATTTTTTCGGCAATAGCGCAGAATTGCTCGACGCTCAGGGTTTCCGCTCGGGCCGTCGGATCGATGCCGAGGGCCTCCAGGTCCAGGTCGAAGGCCTTGAGGCTGGCCCGCAGCATTTTCCGCCGTTGCCCGAAAGCCGCCGCCGTGACTTTTTCCAACGACCGCCAGTCGGTTCCGGCGGGTGGCGGGTCGCGGGGGATCAGGGTGACGACGGCGCTTTCCACCTTGGGTGGCGGGGTGAAGGCGGTACGGGCGATGTTGAATTCGTGCCGGGCGTGACACAGCCATTGCGTCAACACGGACAGCCGTCCATAGGCCTTGGTGCCGGGCGCCGCGCTCAGACGGTCGGCCACTTCCTTTTGAAACATCAGGGTCAGGCCCGCGAAGCGGTCCGCCTGGGCCAGCCAACCGATCAGCAGCGGGGTGGCCACGTTATAAGGAAGATTGGCGACGATCTTTTTCGGCCCCGGGGCGAGTTCCGCCACGTCCGTTTCCAGGGCGTCTCCGGCGATCACCCGCAAACGCCCGCCGTAGTGCCCGGCCAGGTCCTCCATGGCCTCGACGCAGCGCGGGTCCTTCTCAACGGCGATGACGTGTCCGGCCCCCGCGTCGAGCAGGGCGCGGGTCAGGCCGCCGGGGCCGGGGCCGACCTCGATCACCGTGAAGCCCTGCAGGTGCCCCGCCGCGCGGGCGATGCGGGCGGTCAAGTTGAGGTCGAGGAGGAAGTGTTGTCCGAATTTCTTGCGCGCATCCAGGCCGAAACGGCTGATGACTTCACGAAGGGGCGGCAGGTCCGGGGTCATGACGCCGCCCTGCGGCGCCGTCGGGCGGCCATCTCGGCGGCCAGGTCGAGGGCGGCCAGCAGGCTCCGTTCGCTGGCCTTGCCGGTTCCGGCGATGTCGTAGGCGGTGCCGTGGTCGGGAGAGGTGCGCACGAAGGGCAATCCCAGGGTGACGTTGACGGCGCCGTCGAAGTCCAGGGTCTTGATGGGGATCAGGGCCTGATCGTGATACATGCAGATGGCGGCGTCATAGCCCCGGCGGGCGGCGGCATGGAACAGGGTGTCCGGCGGGTGGGGGCCGCTCACCTCGATCCCCAGTTTCCGCAGTCGGTCGATGGCCGGGACGATCACGTCCTCTTCCTCGCGCCCCATGCCGCCGCCTTCGCCGGCGTGGGGGTTGAGACCGGCGATGGCCAGCCTCGGGTTGTCGATGCCGAAGTCCCGGTGCAGGGCCTCTGCCGTGATGCTCCCCATGGCGACAATGCCGTCTCCGTCGAGGGTGGCCAGGGCCTCGGCCAGACTGACGTGAACGGTCACGGGAACGACGCGCAGGGCCGGCGAGGCCAGCATCATCACCGGCGGCGTGGTGATCCCGGCCAGGTCGGCGAGAAACTCCGTATGGCCGGGGAATGTAAATCCGGCATCGTAGAGGACCTTCTTGTTGATGGGATTGGTCACCACGGCGGCGGCCCGCCCTTGGGAAACCAACTCCACGGCCAGGCGGATCGATTGCAGCACGGCCTCGGAGCCGCCGTCCGCGCCGGCAAGAGGACGGTGAAGAACCGGCAGGGCCCGTCCGAAGACCGCGCCGGTGTCTTCCGGCTCGGAAATCTCTTGCACAGGCACGGACCAACCCAATTTTTCGGCCACGCGTCTTAGGCGGCCCGCATCGTCGATGATGAAATAGGGTGGGGCGGATTTCGCCAGCCAGGCCTTGAGGGTGATGTCGCCGCCAATCCCGGCCGGGTCGCCCATGGTCAGGGCCAGGGGCGGGGTGGTTCCGGTCATATCCGGATGTCCAGAAAGGCCGTCTGGCGCAAATCGCGAAGATATCCCCGGGCGGAAATGTCAAGCCGATCGCCGAGCAACCGTTTGCGGATGTTGTCGCGAACGGTCTCCAGGTCTCCCCCTCCGCTCCGCTTGCACACCATCAGGAATACGATGCCGCCGTTGGAGGCCACGGGCGCGCTGGCTGTTCCAACCGGCAAATCCTTGAGAACGGCCTGAATCGGGGCCGGCAGGGATGAGGCCTTGACCTCGCCGAGGGAGCCGGAGAGGGGCGAGCCGCTTTCCGCTGCCAGTTTCACCATGGCCGGGCACCCTTTGGCGCCGGAAGCCATTTCCCGGGCCTTTCCCTTGACCGCCGTAACGTTTCCGTCCGTGGCGTTTGGCGGAAGCGGCAGGAAGACTTGCCGCAGGTCGAGCGTTTCATCGGATGAGGGAAGGCCCGTGCCGATGCGTTGATTGCGTTTCAGGATGATATGGTATCCGGCAACGGTACGAATGGGCTTTGACAAGTCCCCCTTATTCATCCGGGCCAGCGCTTCGCCGATTTTATTTGCCATCTGTCCCTGACGAACCCAGCCCAGGTTGCCGCCGCTGGAGGCGGAGGAACTTTGCGAATAATGCCGGGCTAGGGCGTTGAAGTTGGCGCCCTTGAGGATTTGATCGATCAGCCGATTGGCGTTGCCGAGAACCTCGCCCGCCAGATTGGGGTTGCTGACGGCGAGGAATATTTCAGAAGCGAGGAACTCCGGCTGCCCCTTGCTGGCCTTGATTTCGTTGATGACGTCGTCGATCTCTTCTTCGCTGATGGTTACCCGCGAGCGATACGTCCGGTTGACCGCGGCGGCCCAGGCAAGACTGGCTTCCAGTTGTTCCATCAGCACCACCCGGTCGAGGCGGTTTTGCTTGAGAAATGCGGCGAGACCTCCCTTAGGGAGCTTGTTTCTGCGTTCCATGTTGGCGAAGGCTCTGTCCAGGTCCTTCTTGGGGACCTTGATACCCAGGCGCTTGGCTTCCTGCAACTTCAGTTTTTCGTCGATCAGACGGTTGAGAACCTGTCGGGCCAGGCGCTGGCGAACCTCCGGCGTGTCCTGCTGATTGGAGGTGATGATCAGAAGCCTCATGCGGGCTTCCAGATCATAGAGGGAAATCACCTCGTCATTGACCACGGCGGCAATCCCGAGGGTCTGGGCGGCGGCGGGGGTAGGCGTTGTTCCGAAGGTCAACAGCAACAGGACAACGGGCGCAACCAGCCGCCGGAAGAGAGCATGTAAGTTTCTCATGCGGGCCATAGCCATCAATCCACACTGTTGGGGTTTAGGGCCTTGACCCCCGGGGACACCTCTCCCAGGGTTTTGAACAGGAAGCGGAAGACGATCGAGTTTTCCGGATGCAGTTCTTGGTTTTGGAAGAAGGTCCGGTTGAGAGTTGTCGACATGGCGAAGCATTCGTCTTCGTAGGTCAGGTCCAGGCCCATTTGCCGAAAGTCGTTTTCGGCCAGATCCCGTGTCACGTTGAAACTCGAACGCCACTCCTTGTTGAATTGGGACGCCAGCGAGCCACTGACTTCCTCACGGCTCGGAAATTCACTGCCTTCCTGGCGGTCGAAGTATGCATAGCGGGTGCCGAGACGCAACGCCGGGCCACCGGCGCTCAGATCAACTTCATTGCGGCGGGCCCCGAGATTGGATTTGTCGAGTCGGGTTCGGTAGAACATATCGACCATTGATCCGGGAGACACATGCACCCGGCCGACAATGTCCGACAGGTTGTTCTCCAGGCCGGAACCGTTGGCGAAGGTGTCGTCTTTCTTGTAGCGGTAGCTCTGTCCGAGCAACAGGCTTGTCGATCCGCCCTCCTTGCCGAAGACGCCCCATTTGATGCCGTAGTTGACCCGCGGTCCACCTTCGACCCGGTCCAGGCCGGTGAAGCGATTTTCGGAAAACAGGTTGGTGTCGTCGAACTCCAGGTTTTCCGAATCCTCGTTGGGGATGAACGCCGAATTGCCGCCGTAGGGGGCGACGACGACGGAGGCGATGGGTTCGATCATCTGGTAGACTGTGCCTTCTTCCCGGACGAAGGGATAGCGCCAGTCGAGTGACATCTGCGGTCTCACGCGGTAGGCGAAATCGGCGGTCTTGTCCTGTCCGGTCGGATGATAGCCCTTGACGTTGTAGAAATCGCCCATGAGCCTTGCGGAAAAGGTATAGACGTCACCGGCGGGGGCCGCATAGGGCAGGGTCCAGCCACCGCGAACGGAAAGCCGCCGGGTGTCGGTTCCCTGTTTGCGGCTCAAGGCCAGCATGTTGACGTCGATGTTGGAATGGCCGCCGAAGCGGTCCGGCTCACTCTGATGGTTGTAATCCACCAGCGGCAGAATGAGGGGGATGGTTCTGTCGTCTTGCGATGTCAGGGTGGATTGGAAGCTCGTCCCCTCCATCGAAAAGTAATTGCGGTGCCGGAAGCCTTCGACGAATCCCCTGCTGGCCAGGGCGTTTGATATTTGCGGCAGGGTGTTGTCCATGGTGTAGCCGAAACGGGACATATAGGCTTCGTCTGTTTGCCTGTTGACGTCGAAGCCCCAGCGCCAGGTGTCGTCGTGATCGAAGCGGCCCTTGGCGGCGATATGCCCGCGCAGGCTGGCAATGCCATTTTCCGTTGTGTAGGTTTGAAGAGAGGCTGGAGTGTTTTCCTTGATGCTGGCGCGGGCCTCGAAATCCCCTTCGTTGAATTTATGGCGGTATTCCCCGGCAAGTATGACCCCCTCGTCCGTGGTGAAGGAGGGCGTCAGCGTGGCGTCGGCATTGGGCGCGATGTTGAAGTAATAGGGAGTGGTCAGGAAGGTGCCCGTCACCGCCGAGGATCCGAACGAGGGGGCCAGGAAACCGCTTTTCCTTTTCACCGTCGGATCCGGATGGGACAGGTAGGGTGTGTAGAGAACCGGCATGCCCGCCACTTCGAGCCAGGCGTCGGAGTACTCCACGGTTTGCCGTTTCTTGTCATGGACAACCTTGACCGCCTTGACCTGCCAGAGGGGGGGCTTGTTCGGTTCGTCCTCGCACAGGCGGCATGGGGAGTAGACCGCGTTTCGCAGGTCGAGACGGTTGGCATTGCTTCTGCGCGCGCCGTTGGCGGCGAGCAGGGAGCCGTCTTTCAGGATAGCCCGCAAATCGGCAATGACGCCGTCCCGCAGGTCGCCGGTCAATTCCATGTACTCGGCGAACAGGACATCGCCGGAGGGCTCCAGCATGGTGACGTTCCCCGATGCGGTGACGAAATCCTGTTTGCGGTTATAGACGATGACGTCGGCCTGGAGGATGCGGTCCTCGTTCTGGACCTGAACGTTTCCCCGTGCGGTGATGATGTCCAGTTCCCGGTCGTGCTGCAATTCGTCGGCGCTGAAGCGGACTTCCCCGGTGGCGGCTTGCCCTTCCACTGAAGGGGCGTCATCCGATGTCGCCGCCACGGCGGGGGCGACAGGCAGCACCAGCAGGCATGTGAGCAACAGGAGGGGTCTTGCAGTTTTCAACATGGCGCCCAGGGTACACATTCGGTTCAGCCGTCCTCAAGGTGGAGTAACATCGCTAGTCCCAGCAACGTCGTTACCCCCGACGGCGTCCAGGCCGCCAGTGTTACAGGGATCGAGTCCGAAAGGCCAAGGGCAAATACCACATCGGAGAAAAAATATAGGAGGAATCCCGTCAGCACACCGCCTGAAATCACGAAAATCGTCCCGCCGCGCCGGGACTGGCGCAGGGTGAAGGTGGCCGCGATGAGCACCATGGCGCACATCAGCAGGGGGGCGGCAAGCAAGGAATGCCAGTGCAGGCGATGGCGGATCGCGGAAAACCCGGAATTTTCCAGGTCCTGGATAAAGTCGGGCAGATGCCAGAAAGACATGGTCTCCGGCGAGGCGAAGTTGTCCTGAATGGAGCCCAGTGTCAGGTCCGTTTCCAGCCAAAATTCCTTTTCATTGTTCGAGGGCAAGTCCGGTTCGTGAATCCACACATTGCGCATGTGCCAGAAACCGTCGGCGAGGACCGCTTTCTCAGCGTCCAGGCGCCTGACGAAGGTGTCGGCGCCCTGGTAAAGGAAGACGTTGACGTTACCCAGTTCCACCTCGTTTCCCTGTTGCAGGACCTGCTTCGCGTGAATGACGGACTGATCGTTGCCGTCGGACTGGCGCAGCCACAGACCGGCGCCGGAAATGGCGAGGGCGCTGACTTGTCCCTTGAAGGCGAGGGCCTCGATCCTCTCGAAGCGGGACAACATGGCCGAGGCCAACGGGTTGAACATGGTGACCTGGGCGGCTCCCAGCATGGCGGCGAGGGCGAGAACGGGGAGCATGAACTGCCAGGCGGAAACTCCGGCGGCCCGGGAAACGACCAGTTCGTGACTACGGGTCAGCCGCCAGAACGCAGCCATGCCGCCGAACAGAACAGCGAAGGGAAACAACTGCTGTCCCATGTGCGGCAGTTTCATCAGCGCCATTTCCATGATCATGGGAAAATCCACATGGGGTTTCGACGCCGCCCGGCGCAACAGTTCGATGGTGTCGACGAGAAGGATGAGCGCCATCAAGCCGAGGAAGATGGCGAAAAAACTGGCCAGGAAATGCTTGCCGATATACAGCGACATGGTGGTTGACAGGCGAACGGACATGGCTAGCTCGCGGCCTCCAGAGGCTTCATGGACCTGGTTTTCGGTGTGTGCAGCATGACCAGATAACCGCCGACCACCGGCAGGAATGCAAGAACATAAAGGGCCGGGACGAGGGATAGGTTCTTCGCCGTTGCGTTTTCAAGGGCCAGGGTGAGGGCCTGCAGGAACACGACGATCAGGGAGGCGATGACAATCCGCCGGGTCTGACCGCGCCGGGTAAAACTGCCGGAAATCAATATGGCCATGCCGACGAGGGCATAGCCGAGGGCGGAAACGGGCGAAAGCAACCGCTTGTGCCCCTCGACCGTGAACTTGCCCACGTTCTTGGCTTCCATGTTCGGGTCTTCCTCCAGATGGAACAGTTCGTAAACCGTCCTTTCCCTGGCTTCGCGGAAACGGCTGTCGATGATTTCCGATTTCGGGGTGATTTCAAAGATATAGCGATCGAAATACAGGATGGAGAACTGGTGGGTCACCGGGTCCACTTCCTGCCGGTTGCCGTTGTACATGACGACGCGGGAGCCTTCCTCGCTTTCCAGCATGGCGCCCCGTTCGGCCAGCAAAGTGTAGGGTTTCTTTTCGTCGCGGCCGTCGTGAACGAGAATGCCGTGAAGTTGCCCGTCCGGAGAGCGTTCGCGGATATAAACGGTGATGTTCTCGGAGGCCTCGTTGAAGGCCCCTTCCTGCAGCAAGATATGGGAGTAGTTGTGGCCGATCTCCCATTTCAAGTCCTTGAACATCCGATAGGAATGGGGCACCAGATAGAGGTTCAGGAAATAGCCGATGAGTACGGCCATCAGGGCAAGAATGAGGCCCGGTTTGGCCAGGGCGCCCTGACTGAGCCCGGCCGCCCGCATCACCACCAATTCCCGGTCGGTGATCATTTTTGAGTAGACGAAAAGGACGACGATAAACAAGGACAGGGGCAGGGCGATGGTCAGAAAATTGGGCAGCATCAACACGGTCAGATACATGAAGATGCCCGCCGTAAGACCCCTGTTGACGATCATTTCCACAAACCTGAGGGATTGGGTCAGCCAGATCACGCAGGTCAATCCCGACGTGACCAGGACCATGCCCACGAACAATTGTCTGAGGACGTATCTGTTAAAACCGCTCATGCTTGGACAATCACCCTAATTTCGCCGCCAAAATGTCGGAAAAACGCAAAAAAATCAAGGGGTAGCCGTCGGCAAGGCGGTTCCGGTTAAAGGCCGGAAAAGTCGCTGGCGAGGATCGACTCGGCGCCGTCGACCACCTTTTCCTTGTGCATGGGGGCTTCGACCAGGACCTGATCGGCGAAAAAACGGGCCGAGAGGATCTTGTCCTTGAGGAAGATCGGGTCTCCTTCGCCCCCCGCCAGCTTGTTGGCGGCGGTCTCGGCGGACCGCCCCATCAGCCAGCCGCCGATGCTGACGCCCATCAGGGCCAGATAGGAAACCGCCCCGGCCAGGGCCCGGTTGGGATCATTTTCGAAAGTGTCGACAACCCAGTCCGTCGCCTGTTCCAGGGCGGCGATGGCGGTATCTAGCCGTTTAGAGATCACCGCCAGGTCCGGGTGCGACGGGTCGGGGGAGAAAGTCCGCATTTCGGCGATCAGGGCGGCGACGGTCTGGCCCATTTCACGGGCCACTTTGCGGCCGATCAGGTCGATGGCCTGAATGCCATTGGTTCCTTCGTAGATGGCGGCGATGCGGGCGTCCCGCAGATGCTGGGCGGCGCCGGTCTCCTCGATATAGCCCATGCCGCCGTGAACCTGGACGCCCAGGCTGGCCGAGTCGATGCCGGTGTCCGTGCTCCAGGCCTTGACCACGGGGATCAGCAAATCGACCATGGTCTGGGAGCGTGCGCGTTCCCCGGCGTCGGGGTGGCGTTTGGCCTTGTCCAGGTAGGCCGCCGCCGTGTAGGCCAGCGCCCGGGTTGCCTCGGTGCGGGATTTCATGGTCAGCAGCATGCGCTTGACGTCGGGATGCCGGACGATGGCGACCGCCTCCGCTCCGCCGCCCGCCGCGTCCCGGCTCTGCACCCGCTCGCGGGCGTAATCCCGGGCCTGCTGGTAGGCCCGTTCGGCGATGGCGACGCCTTCCAGGCCGACGGCGAGACGGGCGTTGTTCATCATCGTGAACATGCACTTGATGCCTTCGTTTTCCTTGCCCACCAGATAGCCGATGGCGCCGTCGTTGTCGCCGTAGGACATGACCGCCGTCGGGCTGGCGTTGATGCCGAGTTTGTGTTCGATGGAAACACAGCGCAGGTCGTTGCGCTCGCCAAGGGAACCGTCCTCCTTGACGAGGAACTTGGGTACCAGGAACAGCGAGATCCCCTTGACCCCCTCGGGGGCGTCGGGCAGGCGGGCGAGAACCATGTGGACGATGTTGTCCGTCAGGTCGTGTTCGCCGTAGGTGATGAAGATCTTCTGGCCGCTGATCCAATACTGTTCGCCGTCTCGGACCGCCTTGGAGCGGACGCGGGCCAGGTCCGTTCCGGCTTGCGGTTCGGTCAGGTTCATGGTCCCGTTCCACTCGCCGGAGACCATTTTTTCCAGATACACGGCCTTCAGTTCGTCCGATCCGTGGGCGCTCAGCAGTTCCACCGCCCCTTGTGTCAGCAGGGGGCACAGACTGAAGGACATGTTGGCGGCGTTCCAAATTTCCGATACCGCCGTCGAGACCAGCCAGGGTAAACCCTGTCCGCCGAATTCCGGCTCGAAGGGAATGCCGTTCCAGCCGCCGTCGACGAATTGCCGGTAGGCCTCCCGGGTGCCCTTGGGCGTCCGTACGACGCCGTTGTCGATATGGCAGCCTTCCTGATCGCCGCCGTGGTTGAGGGGGGCGAGGACGTCGGAGGCCAGTTTGCCGGCTTCCTGCAAAATCGCCTCGACCAGATCGGGGGTCGCCTCCTCATAGCCGGGTAGGGCGGCGATGTCTCCGAGACCGGCGATTTCATTGAGTACGAAACGAATGTCTTCGACGGGGGCGGTGTAATCACTCATTAAAGGACCTTTCCGGGGTTCATGATGTTGGCGGGGTCCAGGACTTGCTTCATGGCCCGCATCAGGTCGATTTCCACATCGGATTTATAGCGGACCAGATCATCCCGTTTCAATTGCCCAATTCCGTGTTCGGCGCTGAAGCTGCCGCCCATATCGACGGCAAGATCATGGACCATGCGGTTGACCCTTTCCCAGTTTTCCAAATAGGCCTTGGGGTCGTCGCCGACGGGCTGGCTGATGTTGAAATGCAGGTTGCCGTCTCCGGCGTGGCCGAAGGCGCAGACGCGGACGCCGGGCAGGGCCGCCTCGACGATTTCGCCGGCCTGGCGCAGGAAGTCGACAACGCGCGAGACCGGCACCGAGACGTCGTGCTTGATGGATCCGCCCTCGTGCTTCTGGGCCCCTGGGATGGCCTCGCGGATCGCCCACAGGTCATCGCACTGGGCGCCGCTGGCGGCGATAACCGCATCGTCGATCAGACCGTCTTCCAGGGCCCGGCCCAGGACTTCTTCGAGGGTTTCGCGGACAACCTCGTTGCCGGTGAACTCGACCAGGGCGTAATCCCTATGGGGGGCGTCGAACGGATCGGCGGCGGCGGGAACATGTTTTTCCGCAATGGCCATGGCGAACCGGTTGAAGATTTCGAAAGCGTTGAGAGACTCCCCGGCGGCGTCGCGGACCCGGTGCAGCAGGTCCAGCAGGGCCTTGGGTCCGGCGGCGGCGCAAAGCGCCGTTTCCCGGTGCAGCGGCCGGGGGAATAGTTTCAGCACGGCGGCGGTGATGACGCCCAGCGTCCCTTCGGCGCCGATGAAAAGGTGCTTCAGGTCGTATCCCGTGTTGTCCTTGCGAAGCGCCCGAAGGCCGTCCCAGACCCGTCCGTCGGCGAGCACCACTTCCAGCCCGAGGACCAGATCCCGGGCATTGCCGTAGCGCAGGACCTGCACCCCGCCCGCGTTGGTCGACAGATTGCCGCCGATCCTGCACGACCCTTCCGAGCCCAGGCTCAGGGGGAACAGGGCGTCCGCGTCTTCGGCGGCGCGCTGGATGTCGGCGAGGATAACCCCGGCCTCGACGGTGATGGTCTGGTTCAGGGGATCGACGTGACGGATGGCGTTCAGCCTTTCCGTCGATAGGACGATGCCGCCGCCGTCGGCAAAGCCGGGGACGCCGCCGCCGACAAGGCCGGTGTTGCCGCCAAGGGGGACGACGCCCAGTCCGGCGTCGTTGCATAGCCTCAGGATTTGCGCCACCTGATCCGTCGAGGCGGGCTTGACGACGGCCGCCGCCGCGCCCCGGTAGAGGCCCCGTTCCTCCACCAGGTAGGGACGCATTTCCCCGTCGCCGTCGATCCAGCCCTTCGGGTCGAGCAGGGCGCGAATTTGTTGCAGGGTTTCGGCTTGTTTCGTCATGGTGTCGCCGCCCTTCTCAGCCGGTCGTTGATGGCGGTTCCGAGGCCGCTTTCGGGGATGGGCATCACCGCGATGGCCTCGAATTCCTGGGCGTCCAGTTTCCGCAACATGGCGAACAGGTTCGCCGCCGCCTCCTTCAGGTCACCCGTGGGGCTCAGGTTCAGGGTCGCTTCCGCCGCCGGGCCGAAGGCCAGCAGGGCCTCTCCCTCGCGGGCCCGTTCCGCATTCAAGCGCAGCGGGCGGGAAGGGGCGTAGTGGCGGCTCAGCATGCCGGGGGAACGGGGGGTGTCGTCGTCATTTCCTTCGGACAGGGCGACGGGGCCGATGACCGCCTCGATATCTTCCCGGGGGATGCCGCCGGGACGCAACAGGGTGGCGGCGGGGGTGGCGAGGTCGATGACCGTCGATTCCAGGCCAACGGCGCAGGGGCCGCCGTCGATGACGGCATCTATTCGTTCTCCCAGACCATCGGCGACGTGGGCGGCGGTGCTGGGGCTGACCTCGCCGGACCGGTTGGCGCTGGGGGCGGCGAGGGGGATCCCGGCGGCCCGTATCAGATTCCGGGCGAGGGGATGGCCCGGCACCCGCACGGCCAGGGTGTCCAGCCCGGCGCTGGCGAGGAGGGAGGCCGGGCAGCCGTCCTTCCTGGGCAGCACCAGGGTCAGGGCCCCGGGCCAGAAGGCCCGGGCCAGTTGTTCCGCCCGGGCGTCGAACTCCACGTAGCAGGCCATGTCGGCGGCATCGGCGAAGTGCAGGATCAGGGGGTTGAAGCGGGGACGGCCCTTGGCCTGGAAGATGGCGGCGACGGCGTCGTCATTGGTGGCGTCCGCGCCCACGCCGTAGACGGTTTCCGTGGCGAAGGCGACCAGGCCGCCTCGGCGGATGATGTCCGCCGCCTTGGCGATGCTTTCGCAACCGTCGTCCAGGATATCCAGGGTCATGGGGGCGCGGGACTCCCAATTCAAAGAAAGAGCCGCTGGTCCAGCCAACGGCTCTTTGTACTCTCTTTCTGCTTTCGGCAAGGCCATCCGCGGTAATGACCCGGCTCCGCAGTCACCGTAAAGGATTACGGCGGCTCTAACAGGATCGGTCTCCCGATTTCCTTGAGGGTATTGTGCGCCTATAGGGGGGGCGGGTCAAGACTTGAAAACGAAAGATTTCTGCCTATGCGTCCGGGTTTTCCAGCCCCCGGGCGACGAAATCCGGGTTTTCGAAGCCGGGTTTTCCGTAGGTCATGGGGCTTCCGTCCAGTTTGCGGACGCTGCCACCCGCCGCCGCGACGACGGCGTGACCTGCGGCGATGTCCCATTCCATGGTACGGCCCAGGCGGGGGTAGATGTCGGCGGCGCCGGTGGCGACGAGGCAGAACTTCAACGAACTGCCGGCGCTGGCCGAGCTTTTGACCTCCAACTCGGAGATGAACTGCTCCAGCTCCGGCGTGCGGTGGTTGCGGCTGGCGACGACGACCAGGCCGTCGTCGGCGGGCGTGCGGCAGGTGATGGTCCGGGTTTCCTCGCCCTCGTGTTCGGCGAAGGCGCCGCTGCGGCTGCCCCAATAGGTATCGCCGAGCGCCGGGGCGTGAACCACGCCCAGCACCGGCGCGCCGCCTTCTATCAGCGCGATGTTGACGGTGAATTCGTCGCTTTTCGAGACGAAGCTCTTGGTCCCGTCGAGGGCGTCGACCAGCCAGAACGGGCCGGAACCGACGGTCGGGGCCGTGCCGGCGGAAAAGGCTTCTTCGCCGATGATGGGGAAAGAGGCGGTAATGCCTTCGGTGATGCCCTGGATGATCAGATCCTCGGCGATCCTGTCCGCTTCCGTGACCGGGGACGAATCGGCCTTGGACTCGACCTTGAAATCACTGTTGTAGATTTTCATGATTTCCTTGCCGGCTCGCTTGGCCAGATCGCCGACCTGTTCCATCAGGCCGATGGTGATGTTCAGTGTCACGGGTGGACTCCCTTGCGTTGAAAGTGGTTCAGACTCTTAGTAAAGGGCGCGGTTTTGATCAAGCCCAAAGAGAGGCGACGTCCTCGCCGCCGACGGAGACTTCGGCGGTGATGAATCGCCAGGCCTGCAAATTTTTCGTCATGGCCCCGGCGGGCATGCCCGCCTTGGCCTTCAGATGGTCGAGAAAGCGCCTGGGGTCCGGCAGTTGTTTCCACACCGACGGCAGGAACAGGGCCCGCCTGCCTCTGTCTTCGATGATCAGCCCGTCGATGCCGGGACGCAATTGCGCCAACAGGTCTTCCTCGCCGCCGACGGTCATCGGCGCGGGCGGGCCGAGGACGGAAATGGACACTTCCAGCAGGGTCATTTCGCCTGGGGTGACGGGGGGGAAGCGAGGGTCGCGGAAGGCCGAGGCGAAGGCGTTCTCGGCCACGTCCTGGGCGAGGGGACGGCGGGCCTCGACCGTGCCGATGCAGCCGCGCAGCTCGCCGTCCAGTTTGAGGGTGACGAAACAGGCGCCGTCGGCGGCGAGGGCGGGGGGCAGGGTTTCCAGCCCGGGGATCAGGGGGGAAGCCTTGGTCATGCCGTTCCCGATGCTGGCCGCCGCAATCTTCAACAGGGCGCCGCCGTGTTCCTTCAACAGGGCGCGGGTCTGGGTTTCGAAATTGTCCTGCTCGAAGAACGCCCACGTACCGTAGCCGACGACCCGGTCCCTGCCGCCGCCGGCGTCGCCGGAATTGCACAGCGCCAGGGTTTCCACCCGCATGCCCCAGCGCCGCGCCAGGGTGAGGAATCCCTTCAGGGGATAACGGCCGCAGGCTTGGTCGTCGCCGATGTCTTCCGGGGCCAGGGCTTCGACGGCGCGGCGGGTCGCCCCGTCGAGCCTGCGGGCGGCGGCGTCGTCGAGGAAATGGCTCAAATCCGTGGAGATGACGATTAAAGTCTCGGGCCCGCCCCAGAGTGCCTCCAGCACCTGGGCCACCTGTTCCGGGTCGGCGTCACCGACGGCCAGGGGCAGCAGTTTGAAGTCCCCCAGCACCTCTTGCAGGAACGGAAGCTGCACCTCCAGGGAATGTTCCTCCATGTGACTGGGCTCGAACAGGACGACCTGGGGCAAGTCGATGACGGCCATGGCCGCCTTGCCGTCGATGGGGATGTCGCCAAGCGGGGTGGCGAAGGATTCGGCGCCGCTCAGGGCCAGCCCGCCCACGGCGACCCGGTGGCAGGGGCCGAGCAACACCACCCGGTTGATCGTTGCCGCCGCCGGCTTCAGGCGGGCGAAGGCGCGGGCGGCGGCGGCCCCGGAATAGACGTATCCCGCATGGGGGACGACGATGGCCTTGGGCACGGGGGCATCCGCCGCCATGTCCCGTTCGGCCTCGGCCAGAAACTCCCGGACCTGGGCCCTCAACTGCTCGGGATCGCCGGGATAGAAGGCCCCGGCGACGGCGGGTTGTCGGATCATGTTCATGAAAAAGAAGTAGTCCCGTCGGGCGCTCGAGTCAAAGCCCACGGCCGCCGCATTCCAATTTGCCCGCCTTGGGCTATATTATATAGAGAGGAGGTAAGACGTGTGTCGGTCATGATGCAGACTCATCCCACCAAGTACTGGCGCGGGCTCGGCGACGGGCGGGTTCAGTGCGATCTTTGCCCCCGCGAATGCAAGCTGCGCGAGGGACAGCGGGGCTTATGCTTTATCCGCGCCTGCATCGGCGGGGAAGTGGTGCTGACCTCCTACGGCCGTTCCAGCGGCTTTTGCGTCGATCCCATCGAGAAAAAGCCCCTCAACCATTTCCTGCCGGGAACCCCGGTGCTGTCTTTCGGCACGGCGGGATGCAACCTGACCTGCAAGTTCTGTCAGAACTGGGACATCAGCAAGTCGCGGGAATTCGACAGGCTGCAGGAAACGGCGGGGCCGGAGCGGATCGCCGAGGCGGCGCTCGAGAGCGGCTGTCGGTCCGTCGCCGTGACCTATAACGATCCTGTCATATTCCTGGAATACGCCATCGATGTGGCCCGGGCCTGTCACGACAGGGGGCTCAAGGTGGTGGCGGTGACCGCGGGCTATATCAACGACGCCCCCAGGCGGGAGTTCTTCGCCCACATGGACGCGGTCAACGTGGACCTGAAGGCTTTCAGCGAGGACTTTTATCATCGCCTGTGCTCGTCCGCCCTGCAGCCGGTGCTCGATACCCTGAGATACCTGAAACGGGAAACCGATGTCTGGGTCGAGACGACGACCCTGCTGATTCCCGGTGAGAACGATTCCGACGGGGAATTGGACGCCATGACCCGCTGGGTTGTGGAGAATCTAGGCCCCGACGTGCCCATGCACTTTTCCGCCTTTCATCCCGACTGGAAGATGATGGACACCCCGGCGACCCCGTTCGCCACCCTGCGGCGGGCCCGGCTCATCGCGCTGGACAACGGCGTCCGCCACGCCTACACGGGAAACGTCCACGACCCGGAAGGGGAAAGCACCTACTGTCATCGGTGCGGCGAGATGCTGATCGGTCGGGACTGGTATACGCTTTCCACCTGGAACCTGACCGCCGACGGACATTGCGCTCATTGCGGCGCGGTTTGCGCCGGGGTTTTCGACGGTCCGCCGGGGGATTGGGGGGCGAAGCGGCGGCCCCTGCATCTTGGCGGATGACAGGGCGGGCGCCAACTGTTAAACCAAGGCCCGGTTCGGCGGAAGGCATGCGGCGTTCAACATGAAAAAAAACATAGCCCTGGTGGTGAAGTTCATCGTCTCCGGCGGCCTGATCTGGATGCTGCTGAACGGCGTCGATCTGGGCGCGGCCCGGGACCGGATTCTCGGCGCCGATACGACGATGCTAGGGCTGGTGCTGTTCTTCACCACGGTCCAGGTCGTCATTTGCGCCGCCCGCTGGCTCGCCGTGCTAAGGGGCCTGCAGGCCCCATTATCCTTTGCCGACGGGTTGCGGCTGCATCTGATCGGCTTCTTCTTCAACCAGGCCCTGCCGTCGTCCGTCGGCGGAGACGGGGTGCGCATTTACCGGGTCTACAAGGAAGGAATGGCCCTGGGCCAGGCCATCAACGGGGTAATGTTGGAACGGGTGGCGACGGTCCTCGGGCTGGTGCTGCTGGTCGTCCTGGCGACGCCCTTTTTCATCGACTCCGTGGGGGCGGAGGCGGCGGCCTGGATCGTCCCCGCCGTCGTCTTGCTGGGCTTGGGCGGGTTCGCCGGGCTGGTCGTCCTGATGGTTCTCGACCGCCTGCCGTCAGCCATCGGCCATTGGCGCGCCGTTCGCGCCCTGGCCGCCGTGGCGGCGGACACCCGCCGGGTGTTCCTATCGCCCGTGCACGCGGGGCGACTGCTCGGCTGGTCCCTGCTCGGGCACGTCAACGTCGCCTTCATGGTCTACCTGCTGGGCCTGTCCATTGACCTCGACATCACCTGGCTCGATTGCATGGTCCTGATTCCGCCGGTGATGCTGGTCATGACCCTGCCCATCTCCATCGCCGGCTGGGGGGTCCGCGAACAGGCCATGGTCACCGCCTTCGCCCTGATCGGCGTTCCCGGGGAAGGGGCCCTGGTGCTGTCCATCATGTTCGGGCTGACCGGCCTGGTGCTGGGCCTTCCCGGCGGCATATTGTGGTTGAAGAGCGCCGACAGGAAGGTCGAGGCCATCGATGAAATGCCCGCCAATTGACTTTGCCGCCGGCCTCGCTACAGTCGTCGGGCGTTAAACAGACAAAGGTGAGCAAAGGTGAGCAATCTGCAGCTAACGGTCCATGAATTCCTGACCATCATGGGCACCCTCGACGAACATATGGAAAAGACCGGCTTCAAGGGCGAGTCCGCCATCTACGACGCCTGGTATCAACAATGGCGCGACGTCGAGGCCAAGGTGGAAAGCCTGAACATGATGGACCGGGCCGACATGTTGTTCGACGGCAAGGTGACCATCAACGACATTCCGGCGGAGCATCTGGCCGAGGTCAAGGACTGCATCAACGAGCAGATCGGCATCCACAGGAAGATGATCGAGGAAAACGACATCGACGCCGATCCGGACGATCTGGAAATCTGGGAAAACCGCCTCGCCGCCGTCGAGAAACTTTAGTGACAGAATAAAGCAACCAGTAAGGACGCCCGAATTATGAAAATCAGTTTTGCCAATCCCGCCCTGCCCGCAACGGGCGTCGTCGTCGTCGGCGTTCTTGACGGTCGCAAACTGACCGACAGCGCCAAGGCCCTGAACAAGAAGATGGGCGGCGGCCTGCTGCGCGCCATCAAGGCGAGCCGCTTCAAGGGGGGGAAGGGCGACGGCCTGCCCGTGCTGGCCCCAGGCGGCACCAAGCTGGACCGGGTGTTCCTGGTCGGCCTCGGCAAGGCCCAGGACATCAGCGCCAGGAGCATGCAGGACCTTGGCGGGCAGATTTACGCGGGGCTGGCGACGCGGGGGCCGGTGGAAATTCAGATCCTGATCGACGAGATCGACAAGAGCCCCCTGAAGGCGGAACTGATGGCGGCGGAAATCGCCTACGGCCTGCGGCTCAGGTCCTACCGTTTCGACAAATACAAAACCAAGGAAAAACCGGAAAGCAAGCCGTCCCTGAAGAGCGTCAGCGTGCTTTGCCCCGGGGCCGCCAAGGCCCGTTCCGCCTTTGCTTCCCGAAACAAGGTGGCCGACGGCGTCTTCCTGACCCGGGATCTGGTGTCCGAACCGGCCAATATCATGTACCCGGAAACCCTGTCCCGGCAGGCCCGCGCGCTCGGCAAGCTGGGGGTCAAGGTGGAGGTCCTGGGCGAAGCGAAAATGCGCGCCCTCGGCATGGGCGCCCTGCTCGGCGTCGGCCAGGGCAGCGAACGGGAATCGAAGCTGGTGGTCATGAGCTGGAACGGCAAGACCGGCAAGGGCAAGGACGACGCCCCGGTCGCCTTTATCGGCAAGGGCGTCACCTTCGACAGCGGCGGCATTTCCATCAAGCCGTCGGCGGGCATGGAGGACATGAAATGGGACATGGGCGGCTCCGCCGTCGTCATCGGCCTGATGAAGGCCCTGGCCGGGCGCAAGGCCAAGGTCAACGCGGTCGGCGTCGTCGGCCTGGTCGAGAACATGCCCTCGGGTTCGGCCCAGCGGCCGGGGGATATCGTCACCTCCATGTCCGGGCAGACCATCGAGGTCCTGAACACGGACGCCGAAGGTCGTCTCGTGCTGGCCGACGCACTGTGGTACACCAAGGAACGCTTCAAGCCGAAGTTCATGATCGATCTGGCGACCCTAACCGGGGCCATCATCATTTGCCTGGGCGACGAAAAGGCCGGGTTGTTCTCCAACGACGACACGCTGGCGGGCCGGCTGTCGGAAGCCGGCGAGGCGGTCGGCGAGAGCCTCTGGCGGATGCCGCTGGGCGACAACTACGACAAGTTGCTCAACAGCAGCGCCGCCGACATGAAGAACATTTCCGCCGGCCGCGGCGCGGGCTCCATCACGGCGGCCCAGTTCCTCAAGCGGTTTGTCGATGAAACCCCGTGGGCCCATCTCGATATCGCCGGGGTCACCTGGTCGTCCAAGGCGACGCCCCTGGCCGACAAGGGGGGCACGGCCTTCGGCGTGCGGTTGCTCGACCGTCTCGTCGCCGACCATTACGAGAAGTAACCGGATCGCCGATGACCGAGGTCTCTTTCTATCATTTGCAGAGGTCCCGTCTCGAAGACGCCTTGCCCCTGCTGTTGGAAAAGACCCTCGCGGCGGGCAAACGGGCCCTGGTCCGGGTCGGCTCCGACGCCCGCGCCGAACAACTTAGCGGTCATTTATGGAGCTACAAGCAGGACTCCTGGCTGCCTCACGGCACGGCCCGGGACGGCAGGCCGGACGATCAGCCCGTATGGCTGACCGCCGCCGGGGACAACCCCAACGAAGCCTCGTTTCTGTTCCTCGCCGATGGCGCCACTGAGGCGGACGTGGATGCCTTCGAGCGCTGTTTCGAACTGTTCGACGGCAACGACGGCGCCCAGGTGGCGGCGGCGCGGGAGCGCTGGAAGGCCTATAAGGAGGCGGGTCACCGGCTGAAATACCTGCAACAGACCGAACGGGGCAATTGGGAGTTGAAGGCGGAGGGGTAGGGCTTTGGAGAAGGTTGATTTCAAAAAACTGCTGAAACATCTTTATGCGCCATCGAAAAAGTCTTTCTCCCGGGTCACGGTTCCGGACATGCGCTTCGTCATGGTCGACGGCGAAGGCGATCCCAATACGTCGGACGCCTTCTCCATGGCGGTGCAATGGCTTTACGGGGTCTGTTACCCCCTGAAGTTTCTATCGAAGAAACAGCTGCAAAAGGATTACGTGGTGCCGCCCCTGGAAGGACTGTGGTGGGCGGACGACATGGGCGATTTCGTTAGCGGGGCCAAGGAGCGCTGGAAGTGGACCCTGATGATCATGACCCCGGACTGGATCACCCCGGAGATGTTCGAGGAAGCGGTGGCCAAGGCCGAGGCGAAGTTGGGCCCGCGTCCGAAGGGCTTCAGGCTCGAGACCTACTCAGAAGGGGACTGTGTGCAGATCATGCATATCGGCCCTTACAGCGAGGAGGCCCCGACCATCGCCCGCCTGCACGGCGAATACCTGCCGGAAAACGGCCTCGAGGCGCGGGGACTACACCACGAAATCTACATCGGTGATCCCCGCAAAACGGCCCCGGAAAAACTGAAAACCGTGCTGAGGCAGCCGGTGCAGTAGGGCCGTTCAGGCGTTTTCCGCCGCCTCGATTTCCCCCTCGATTTCCATCCAGGCGTCTTCCGCCTCGGCCAGGGCCGATTTGATTTCGCCCAGCTTCACCTGCAATTCCATGAGGGCGGTGGTCGGGCCTTCGTAGACTTCCGGGTCGGCCAGGCGGGTTTCGAGTTCGCTCTTGCGCCGCTCCAGCTTCTCCACCTTTTTCTCCGCCTCCCGGGCGGCCTTGCGCAGGTCGGCCGTCTGGGCCCTTGCCTTGGCCCGTTCCTGACGCTCCTGTTTGCGGTTTTTTCCGCCTTCGGCTTTTGCGTCTTTCTTTCCGCCGGTCCGCCGTTCGCCCAATAGGCGCGTGCGGTATTCCCCCAGGTCCCCGTCCCAGACCCGGCAGCCACCACCCTCGACCAGCCACAGACGGTCGCAGACAAGCTCGATCAGGTGCGGGTCGTGACTGACCAGGATCACCGCCCCCTGATAGTCGTTCAGGGCGTGGACCAGGGACTCGCGGGCGTCCACGTCCAGGTGGTTGGTCGGCTCGTCGAGCAGCAGGACGTGGGGTTCGTCCAGGCTCATCACCGCGAACAGCAGCCTTGCCTTCTCGCCGCCGGAGAGGTCGCCGACCAGGGTGTCGGCCTTGTCGGCGCCGAAGCCGAAGCGGCCCAAATGAGCGCGGACTTTCGCTTCCGGGGTGTCGGGCATGCGCCCGGCCATGATTTGGTAGGCGCTTGAGGTGACGGTCAGTTCCTCGGTCTGGTGCTGGGCGAAGTAGCCGATGCGCAGTTTCGAGGACTTCCTCACTCGGCCTGCCATGGGCGCCAGCCGGTCCGACAGTAGTTTGATCAGGGTCGACTTGCCGTTGCCGTTGGCCCCGATCAGGCCGATGCGGTCGTCCATGTCGATGCGCAGGTCGAGCCCGGCGAGCACCGGCTTGTCTTCTTCGTAGCCCACATCCGTTTCATCCAGGGTGATCAGCGGCGGCGGCAGAAGGTCCGGCTTGGGGAAGTCGAAGGAGACGGTCCGTTCCTCCATCATGGAGGTGATGGGCTGCATGCGGGCCAGCATCTTCAGGCGGCTCTGAGCCTGTTTCGCCTTGTTGGCCTGGGCCCGGAAGCGATCGACGAAGGACTGGATATGGCGCTGCGCCGCCAGTTGCCGCGAACGCATCTTCGCCTCGTTCGCCAGCCGTTCGGCGCGGGTGCGTTCGAAGCGGTCGTAGCCACCGGCATAGCGGGTCAGCTTGCCGCCCTGCAAATGGATGATCTCATTGACCGAGGCGTTCAGCAGGGTGCGGTCGTGGCTGATCACCAGCAGGGTGCCGCGCCAGTTGGCCAGGTAGTTCTCCAGCCAAAGGGTGGCCTCCAGGTCGAGATGGTTGGTCGGCTCGTCGAGCAGCAGCAAGTCCGGGTTGGAAAACAGCACCGCGGCCAGGGCCACGCGCATGCGCCAGCCGCCGGAAAAATCGGCGCAGGGTCTCCGCTGGGCCTCCTCGTCGAAGCCGAGCCCCGACAGGATCGCCGCCGCCCGGGCCGGGGCGGAATGGGCGTCGATGTCGGCAAGGCGGGTGTGGATGTCGCCGATGCGTCCGGGGTCGGTGGCGCTTTCTGCCTCGGCCAGCAGCCGGGTCCGTTCCGTGTCGGCGGCGAGGACCGCGTCGACCAGGCTGATGCCGCCGCCGGGGGCTTCCTGTGCGACGGTGCCGACCCGGGCCCGCTTGCGCACGCCGAGGGCCCCGCCGTCGGGGTGGAGTTCCTCCAGGATCATCTTGAACAGGGTCGTCTTGCCGGTGCCGTTGCGCCCGACCAGTCCGGCCTTGTGTCCGGCGGGCAGGGCGATGGAAGCCCGATCGAACAGAACACGGCCGCCGATGCGGTAGGTGAGATCGTTGATATGAAGCATGGGCGGCGTGATAGCACGCCCACGCGCCTAGGGGAACGGCCTTTAGAATGTCTCCAGGGCAGGCCAGCTAGCCCTTGCCAAGGGGCCGGGATGGGGCTATAACGCGCGGCCTTGATGCCGGTCGGGGGACGCAAGCCTCTCGGGAGCCGGCAATTCCATCGGATCAACAACATTTGGAGGGACTTGGGGAATGGCTATCGAACGGACCCTGTCCATCATCAAACCGGACGCCACCGAACGCAACATTACCGGCAAGATCAACGCCATGTTTGAAGACGCCGGGCTGCGCATCGTCGCCCAGCGTCGTCTTCGCCTGTCCCGCGAGCAGGCCGAGTCCTTCTACGACGTTCACAAGGAACGGGCTTTCTTCGGCGAATTGGTCGACTACATGATCTCTGGCCCCGTCGTCGCCCAGGTTCTGGAAGGCGAAAACGCCGTCGCCGCCCACCGCACGGTGATGGGTGCCACCAACCCGGCCAACGCCGACGAGGGAACGGTTCGCAAGGAATTCGCCCTCAATGTTCAGGAAAATTCCGTGCACGGCTCGGACAGCCTGGAGAACGCGGCGAAGGAAATCAGCTTCTTTTTCTCGGACGCCGACATCGTCGGCTGATCAATCCCGGCGAATGCCGTTCAAGAAAGCCCTCCGGTCAAGGCCGGGGGGTTTTTTATTGCCTCGCTGTTGTCGACCGGCGAGGGATTGGCGAGGGAAACGGCGAGAACCCGCTTGCGGTCGCTCAGGTAATCGACGATGGCGGCGCCAAGCCACATGGAGGCGAGGGCGACGAAGGCGGTGAGGGAGAACACGCTGCTTCCGGAAATTCCTGCGCCGACAGCGCACCCCCCGGCCAACATGCCGCCAAAGCCCATCATCACGGACCCGACGATGTAGCGGGGCATGCGCCGCTGCTCGTTGAAGCATTCCATTTTCAGGGTGCGGCTTAGCAGGGCCGCCAACATGGAGCCGAGGAAAATGCCGGGAACCAGGCCGACGTTGAAGTCCAGGGGCAGTGAGGGTTCGTTGATCAGGGTCATCAGGGTGTCGGCGGACGGGCCGATCAGGCTGATGCTCATCAGGGGGACCGCCTCGAAAGACTGTTGCGACATGGAATAGGTGAACAGCCAGGCGAGGGCGACGCTCAGGCCTACGCCCAGCGCACCCACGGCCCGCCACGGCGAAAGCTTGTTGCGGAAGGCATAGAAGACGGCCCCGATCAGGCCGATCAGGCCCAGGGCGTTGGAGGCGTTGAAACCAAACAGCGCCAGTACGTCACGCGCATCGCCGCCGTCAATGGTCCACAACCCCGCGAGTGTCTCACGTAGCGGGGACAGGGCGCCGCTGAGGGAGGCCTGGGCAGTAATGGTCAGGATCAGGCCGGAGATCAGGGCGCGCAGATTGCCGGCTCCGGCCAGCACCAGCAGCCGACTGGCGCATCCCCTGGCCAGGATCATGCCCGCGCCGAACATCAGTCCGCCGATGATGGCCCCGGACAGGCTGCCCTGGGAGGCCAGTTGTCGAGCATCAGAAACATCCAGGAGACCCATGGCGATGAGCGCCTGGGTGCCGGCGACGGCGGCGAAAAACGTCAGTAGCCAGATGCTGACATTGGGGCCGATGGCGCCGCGGGAGAATTCGATCACGGCGGAGCGCAGGCAGAAGCGGCTCCGCTGGGCCAGGGCGCCGAACAGAACGCCGACGATAAGGCTGCCGAAGGCCAGCGCCCCTTCTTCTCCCAACCAGTCGATGAGTTCCACGAGCCCCATGGGGATTCTCCAGTTAATATTACTAAATTCTAATATAAAGAGACGAGGAGCGCAACCGGTTTATTGGGGCGGCTCGGGACTGATCAGGGAAGTGGTGGGAAAAGACGGCCCGTCAATGAGGACCCGTTCGTTTTCGATGCGGGTGCGTCCTTCGGCGATGAGGCGAACGGCGAGGGGGTAGATGCGGTGTTCTTGTTCGAGGATACGGGCGGCGAGGCTTCCGGCATCGTCGCCTTCGTGAACCGGGACCGCCGCCTGGACGATGATCGGCCCCGTGTCCATGTCCGGGCGCACATAATGGACCGTGCAGCCGGAAAACCGGACCCCGGCGTCGATGGCCCGCTGTTGCACGTCCAGCCCCTTGAACGAGGGCAACAGGGAAGGGTGAATATTAATCAGGCGGTCTTTCCAGTGTTCGACGAAAGCGCCGCCGAGGATACGCATGAAGCCGGCGAGGCAGAGCAGGTCCACGCCGTGGGGGGTGATAATCTCGGTCATGGCGGCGTCGAAGGCCTCGCGGCTGGGAAAGTCCCGGTGGCCGATGACGGCGGTCGGAATCCCCGCCGCCCTTGCTCTGTCCAGTCCCTGGACGCCGTCGATGTTGGAGAGGACGAGGGCGATTTCGGCGGGAAAGCCGTCTTCGGCGCAGGCGTCGATGAGGGATTGCAGGTTCGATCCCCGGCCGGAAATGAGAACGCAGAGCCTCAGGCGGTCCATGAATCCGCCCTGTTGGCGATGGCGACGCCGCCCCCGGCCCTGCCGACGACCCGGCCGATGGTCGAGACGGTCTCGCCGTGCTCGGTGAAGACCCGGATCAGGTCATCGGCGCGGGAGGCCTCGACCATGACCGCCATGCCGATGCCGCAGTTGAAGGTGCGGGCCATTTCTTCCTCGGCGATGGAACCGGCTTCGGCGAGCCAGTGGAAGACCCCCGGCATGTCCCAGGCCGCCGCGTCCAGGTCCGCGCCCAAACCTTCGGGAAGGACGCGGGGAATGTTTTCCAGCAGGCCGCCGCCGGTAATGTGGGCGAGCCCGTGGACGCCGCCCGCGGCGATGGCGGCGAGACAGCTTTTGACGTAGATGCGGGTTGGTTCCAGCAGGGCCTCGGCCAGGGTCGTGGCGGACTGGAAGGGGGCTGCGTCGGCGTAGTTCAGCCCGGCGGCCTCGACCACCCGGCGCACCAGGGAAAAGCCGTTGGAATGCAGGCCGCTGGAGGCCAGTCCGAGAATCACGTCGCCCTCACAGACCGCCTCTCCGATGAGAATGCCGTCGCGTTCGACGGCGCCGACGGAAAAACCGGCCAGGTCGTAGTCGCCTTTGGCGTACATACCCGGCATTTCGGCGGTCTCGCCCCCGATCAGGGCGCAGCCCGCCCGCCTGCAGCCTTCGGCGATACCGGACACAATGTCCGTTCCCGCCGCCACGTCCAGCTTGGCGGTGGCGAAGTAATCCAGGAAAAACAGGGGTTCCGCGCCCTGGACGACCAGGTCGTTGACGCACATGGCGACCAGGTCAATGCCGACGCTGTCATGCCTGCCCGCTTCGATGGCGACCTTCAGCTTGGTGCCGACTCCGTCGGTTCCGGCGACCAGGATGGGGTCGTCGTAGCCAACGGCTTTCAGGTCGAACATGGCGCCGAAGCCGCCCAGTCCCGAGGCGACCCCCTGGCGCGCCGTGGACCGGGCGAGGGGCTTGATGGCGTCGACCAGGGCTTCCCCCGCATCGATATCGACGCCCGCATCCTTGTAATTGAGGCCGTTAATGGCTTCCTCCATGGGCTATCTATGCTAAGTTCCCGCTTCAAATCAGAAGGCAGAAGATACTTTATCTGGGGCTGTTTGCAATGATCGATCCGTGGCCGGACAGGACATTCCGCATTTTTCCGACGTTGGCGGCTTTTTGCGCCGTGATTTTGCTGCTGGGGGCCGAACAGGGGCGGGCGGAAGGCCATGGGGTGTTTTCCGTTCGCGGCGTTAAGGTTGACGTCACCGCCGCCTCGACGGCGGTGGCCCGGGACAAGGCGTTGGAGATGGGCGAGAGGATCGCCTTCCGCCGGCTGCTCGAACGCCTGACCCTGCGCGCCGATCATGGCCGCCTGCCGGAATTCAGCGCCAAGGAGATAACCGCCTTCGTCCTGGACTTCTCCGTCGCCGACGAGAAGGCCTCCGCCGTCCGCTACCTGGCGAGCCTGAACTACAGCTTCCGGGCCGACGAGGTGCGCCGCCTGCTCATGGACCTTTCCATCCGCTTTGCCGAGACCCCCTCCAAGCCGGTGCTGGTGCTGCCCGTCTATCAGGCCGCCGGTTCCCTGTTGTTGTGGGACGACCCCAACCCGTGGCGGCAGGCGTGGAGCAAGCGAGGGGCGAATGCCTCCCTGGTTCCCACCTTACTGCCCGAGGGAGACCTTAGGGACATCGCCGCCATCGGCCCGGAACAGGCGGTGGCCGGGGACGATCAGCGCCTGGCGGCGATTTCCGCCCGCTACCAGGCCGGAGACACCATCGTCGCCCATGGCATTCTCAGCATGGACCGGGGGCGGCCGGACCTGCGTGTTCAGGTTACCCGTTACGGCCCCTCGAGCCGACAACAGACGGTGTCCGAGATCTTCCGCTCGGCCGACACGGAAAACCTGGAAGCCCTGCTCACCCGCGCCGCCGCCGAGCTGACGGGCCGGATAGAGGACAACTGGAAGCGTGAAAACCTGCTGCAGTTCGAGCAACAGGCGGTGGTCGCGGTCACCGTGCCCATTTCCGGCCTCGCCGACTGGCTCGAAATCCGCAACCGGCTGGCCGGGGTTGCGGTGATCCGGCGCAGCGATTTGATTATCCTGTCCCTGGAGGAGGCGCGGGTCAATCTGCACTATATCGGCGGGCCGGAACAGCTTGCTCTGGCTTTGCAACAGGCCGATATGATAATCAAGCAGGATGGTGACGGTTGGGTATTGGAGTTGGGGAAATAATACAGAAATTCAACGGCCGGGATTTGGAACTGAATGTTCCAAACATGATTACCCTGGGACGCCTTCTGGCCGTGCCGGTGACCGTCTGGCTCATCCTCAACGACCACAACTTCGCCGCCTTCTGGCTGTTCGTCGTCGCCGGGATCAGCGACGCCATCGACGGCTTCCTCGCCAAACGCTGGAACGCGGTGACCGAATTCGGCGCCTACCTGGACCCGGTCGCCGACAAGGTGCTGCTGGTCAGCGTCTACATCACCCTCGGCGTCCAGGGCCATCTGGAAAGCTGGCTGGTGATCCTGGTCGTCTTCCGCGACGCCATGATCGTCGGCGCGGTGGTCCTGTTCCAGACCATGGTCCGCAGCCTGGAAATGGACCCCTTGTTCATCAGCAAGGTCAACACTCTGGCGCAGATCCTCCTCGCCGCCCTGGTGCTCGGCGCCAGCGGTTTCCGGTGGGACGCGGGCCTGTTCCAGGAACTGATGATCGGCATCGTCGCCGTCACCACCCTGGCGTCGGGCCTTTCCTATCTGGCCGTCATCGCCCGGGGCATGGGAGACGGCCATGAGCAGTGACAGGAAGGCCCTGATCTGGGTCGGCGGGTTTCTCGCCTTCGGCTTTCTCCTCTATGCTCTCAGCAGTGTTCTCGCGCCGTTCGTCGCGGGCCTCGCCGTCGCCTATTTCTTCGATCCGGTGGCCGACCGCCTGGAGGAAATGGGAACCTCCCGCGGCATCGCCGCCGGGATCGTGATCTTTTCCTTTCTCGGCCTCGCCGCCGTCATCCTGGTGCTGCTGTTTCCCCTGTTGCAGACTCAGATTTTGGGGCTAGTCGCCCGCATCCCCGATCTTCTCGACATGCTGCGCGAGCAGGCCCAGCCGGTCGTCGCCGTCCTTAGCGAGAAATTCGCCGGCGAGGGCATGGACAAGCTGAAGGGAGCGGCCAATTCCTATGCCGGGGAACTGCTGAGCTGGTTCGGAAACCTGCTGCGCGGCGTCTGGAGCGGCGGCATGGCGTTTTTCAATCTCCTGTCGCTGATCGTCATCACTCCCCTGGTGGCGTTTTATCTGCTGCGTGACTGGGACATCATCGTCGCCCGCATCGATCATCTGCTGCCCCGGAGCTCCGCCGACACCTTCCGCCGGCAACTGTCGGCCATGGACGAAACCATCGCCTCCTTCGTGCGCGGGCAGGCCACGGTCTGTTTCGTGCTGGGGGTCTTCTACGCCGTCGGCCTGACCCTGGCCGGGCTCGATTTCGGCCTGCTGGTGGGCCTGGGAACCGGCCTGCTGGCCTTCATCCCCTACGTCGGCGCCTCCATCGGCCTGGTCACGGGGGTCGGGATCGCCCTGGCGCAGTTTTCCGACTGGCTTCCCGTCGCCATCGTCGCCGCCATTTTCATCACCGGACAAACGGCGGAAAGCTATGTCCTGACCCCGAAGCTGATCGGCGAGAGGGTCGGACTGCATCCCATCTGGGTGATCTTCGCCCTGATGGCCGGCGGCGCGTTGTTCGGGTTTACCGGGGTCCTGCTGGCGGTGCCGGTAACCGCCGTGATCGGGGTGCTTGTCCGCTTCGCCATCGAGCGCTACCTGGACAGTCATTTCTACGATGACGGCAAGGCCGGCTCCGGCGAATGAGCCCCTCTCAACTTGTCCTCGACTTTCCCCACCGCCCGGCCCTCGGCGGCGAGGATTTCCTCGTCGCTCCCTGCAACCGTCAGGCGGTGGCGTGGATCGACCGCTGGCCGGACTGGCCGTCGCCGGCCCTGGTCCTGCATGGCCCCGCCGGTTGCGGCAAGTCCCACCTGGGGCAGGTCTTCCGCGCCCGCACCGGCGCCGTCGAGATCGCCGCCGCCGATCTTTTGCTCGCCGACCCCGTGACCCTGCTGGCTGACGCCCGGGCCTGTCTTATGGACGGCGTCGACGGGGCCTTCGCGGGAAACGCCGCCGAGTTGGAAGAGGCGCTGCTGCATCTCTATAACATTGTCCGCGAATGCGGCGGCGCCATGCTGCTGACCGCGGACACCCCCCCGGCCCGCTGGCCCCTTTCCCTGGCTGATTTGTCGTCGCGCCTGAAGACGGCTACAGTGGCCGAAATCGGCACGCCGGACGACGCCCTGCTGGCCGCCGTGCTGGTCAAGCAGTTCGCCGACCGCCAGCTTCGCATCGACGGCGATGTGGTCTCCTTCGTGCAAGCCCGCATCGAGCGCTCGTTCGATGCCCTGGGCCGCTTCGCCGAGGCGGCGGACAGGCTGGCCATGGCGGAAAAGAAGCGCATCACGGTCCCCCTGGCGCGCCGGGTATTGCAGCAACTGAACGAAACGGATGGATAGACGAAATGGATTTGGGAATTGCCGGAAAGAAGGCGTTGGTGCAGGCGGCGTCGAAGGGGCTGGGACGGGCCTGCGCCCTGTCCCTGGCCCGGGAGGGGGCGGAGGTGACGATCACCGCCCGCACCCCGGAACCGCTCGAGGCGACGGCGGAGGAAATCAGAAGGCTGACCGGGGCGACGGTGAATACGGTCGCCGCCGACATCGCCACCGAGGCGGGGCGGGAAACGACGCTGGCCGCCTGTCCCGAACCGGACATTCTGGTCAACAACGCCGGCGGCCCGCCGCCCGGGGATTTCCGCGACTGGGACCGGGACGACTGGATCGCCGCCCTGGACGCCAACATGCTGAGCGCCATTTTCATGATCAAGGCGACGGTGGACGGGATGATCGAGCGCCGCTTCGGGCGTATCGTCAATATCACCTCGGCGGCGGTCAAGGCGCCCATCGACATCCTTGGCCTGTCCAATGGCGCGCGCACCGGGCTGACCGGTTTTTGCGCCGGGCTCGCCCGCAAGACCGTGCGCCACAACGTCACCGTCAACGCCATCCTGCCGGGTCCCTTCGACACCGACCGGCTGATGTCGACCCTGGAAGGGGCGGCCCGGGCCTCGGGCAAGACCATTGAAGAGGTCGCCGCCGAGAGGCGCGGGCAGAACCCGGCCGGGCGTTTCGGCGATCCGGCGGAATTCGGCGAACTGTGCGCCTTCGTTTGCAGCGCCCAGGCCGGTTACATCACCGGCCAGAACCTGCTCATCGACGGCGGCGCGTTCCCCGGCACCATGTAAGAACAAGGAAACAAACACCGATGAGAAAAGTGACCTATTTTCAGGCCGGCGTCGTTGCCGACTTCGTCATTCCCGACGATCGCTATCAGGACTTCGCGAAGGGGATCGGGTTGGACAAGGCCCACTCCGAAGACGAAATCCAGAAGGCGCGGGAGGCCCTCGGCAATTTCGTCGCCGCCGGCGAAGGTCGAAGTGCCGGGCCGGAGCAAATCCTCGCCGCCTGCTATATCTGGAATTTCTTCAACACCCATCCGGACGACAAAATGTATATCGAGGGCGACGTGGTCATCATCGACCTTGACGGCGACGGCGGCAATATCGATTACGCCGCCGCCGGGGACATACAGATCGCCCCGGTCAATTAGAATGAATTGCCTTTCCCCTTGTAAGAAATCAGCATACCATTAGCCCCCGTTAGGCCATGCATCGATTTTACAAACCGAGGCCGTCATGATCTGGACTCTGCGCCGCATTCTGCTTTTGATCGGGTCGTTGAGCGTCGCCGTGGTGGTGGCGACCCTGATCTGGGTGGCCAATGCCTATGAGCGTTTTTCCATCGACACCCTGAACGACTCCTCGGGCGAGCTTGCGGCTTTTCTCGTCAATCAGTCCATCAATGAACGGTATTTCGAGGAATTCACGGTCATCGCCGACGAATGGTCGCGCCAGTCGGCCCTGGTCGCCGGGGCCCGGGAATCCGATTCCGGCAAGGCGGCCATCGGCGCCGATCAGACCTTCAACACCCGCGAGGCCATCAACAAGGTCGTGGCCCTGAAGGGGGTGCATGTTTTCGACAAGGAACTTTCCCCCCTCGCCACGTCGGGGAAGGGGACGGCGGAAAGCGTTCTCGCCGACGGCGAGCTGGTCGGGCGATTGAAGCAGCGCGACCGGCAGGCCCAGAGGAAACCCGCCGCCTTCCTGTGGACGGAAAAGGACGGCTCCCCCCGCCATAGCCTGCTGGTCCCCATCGGCGGCTTCATGGTCGCCGGTTTCGTCGAATACGTCACCGATCCCGTCGGCAAGTTGCAGGGGCTGGGCCAAGCTTTGGGCGGCGTCGCCCGGGTGCTCGACGCAAACGGCGCGGTGTTGCTGGAAAGCGACCCGGCGGCAAAGGGCGAGGAACAGGAAAAAGAGCAGGCTCCGGCGGCGGCCGATACGGGTAACCTGGAAACCCTCTTCGTCGAAATTCCCGGTTCCAACGGCGGCAAATGGCTGACCGTCTCGCTGACCCGAGACATCGGGGAATTCCACGAGAAGCTGCTCGTCATCCGCAATCAGGCCATGCTTATCATCGCCGCCGTGCTGGCGGGCTGCGCCCTTGGCGGTTGGTTGTTGTTGCGCCTGGCGGTGTTCTCCAAGTTGAAGGTGTTCGCCGGTTCCATGGAGGCCCTGGGAAAGGGCGACGCGAGGATCGAAATCCCCGAGACCGGCCCCGACGAATTCCGGGTCATGGCGTCGACCCTGGAAAATCTGAAGGACACGGTTCGCGCCGCGTTTCGACGTCAGCGCATCGTCGATTCCAATCCCAACTGCATCGTCCTGTCCGATATGAAGGGAGGCATCTCCTACGCCAACGCCGCCGCCCGGAAATTTTTCAAACTCACCGATGACGCCAGTCTGGAAGGGGTGTCGTCGGACGTCTTCGAACTGGGACCCGCGTTCCAAAAACGGATTCAGGATTTGCAGTCCCTGCCTTTCGAGGAACGTCTGGCCTACCACGACGACCACATCAATCTCGACGTTCAGCCGCTGTTGAGTCAGCACGGCGTGCATGTCAATTCGGTTCTGATCTGGTCGGTGGTCACCCAGCAGGTGGAAGAACAACTCATGGCCGGAGAGATCATGGACGAGGTGACGCGCATTTCCGGCGTCGTCACCGAACAGGCGGAATTGTTGGACGGCTTGTCGAAGTCCCTGAGCTCCCAGTCGGAAAAAACCATTACCCATTCCCGCGACGCGGGCGAGATTTCCGAGCGGAACCACCGCAACGCGGTGGAGGCGGAAGCGACGACCGGCGGCCTGAAGGGTGACTTCCACGAGATGACCTCCAGGACGCTCAGCGCCCGCAACACGGCCGAGGCGGCGCTCGAGGCGGCGAAGTCCGGGAACAGCGCCATCGAACAATTGGAATTGTCCAGTTCGAAAATCGGCGAGGTGACCAATCTGATCATCGAAATCGCCGGGCAGACCCGGCTGCTGGCGCTTAACGCGACCATCGAGGCGGCCAGGGCCGGAGACGCGGGCAAGGGCTTCGCCGTGGTCGCCGACGAGGTCGGCCGCCTGGCGGGGCAAACCACCAAGGCCACCGAGGAGATTTCGGAAATCATCGAGTCCGTTCAGCGGGAGGTCGCCAACGCCACCGGGGCGATCGACAAGATCGACACCATCATCGCGCAAATTCACGCCATCCAAACCGAGGTGACGGAGAAGGTCTCCAACCAGGAAAGCGCGACGACGGAGATCGCCAACAACGTGTCGGGCATCGCCCAGGGCTCGTCCCATATCGACGAGATCATCCGCACGGTCGGCGCGGAGGCGGAAAAGACGGACCGGCTGTCCAGCGATCTGCGCACCGCCTCGCAGCAGTTGTTCGAGGAATCCGTCAACCTTCAACGCAACATCGACGAATACAAACGCCGGATCGCCGACGCCTGACGGTCAGGTTGTCGGGGCGTCCCGGGTCAGGATTTTTGGCGTCACGTATTCCCTCAGGGTGAAGGTTCTTGCCTGGACGGAGGCCCAGCCCGTTACCGGATGATCGAGGGTGGCCAGGGCCGCCGTCGGGAAACCGCCCTCGATCAGGGGCCGCCAGTGCGCCCCCGTCTCGTCGGCCAACTGGACGGCCAGGGCGTGCAGGCCCGGATTGTGGCCGACGACGAGAACCGAGTGAACGCCTTCGGGCAGCCGCCGCAGATGATCGATAACGGTGTCCGGCGCCGCCAGGTAGAGACTCCGTTCCGTCCGGCTCGGAAGCGGGCCGCCGAAACCTTCGAGAAAATGCGCGAAGGTCTGTTGCGCCCTCGTGGCGGCGGAACACAGGACCAGATCGGGACGCATGCCCGACGAGGCCATGTGCCGGCCCATCAGGCGCGCGCCCTCGACCCCACGTTCCGCGAGCGGACGGTTGAAATCCCCTTCCAGGGGATTCCCCCATTCGGCCTTGCCGTGGCGAAGAAGGTGCAGGGTTTTCATCGAAGGACCACCGGTTGATAATGACGGGCAGAAGCATAGTCCCCAACCTGCGGCATGACAAACCGGTTATTTATCTGTAGAATCAGGGGTATGTCAGATAACAACAGCAACAAGGCCGTCACCTCCATCGCCCGCCTGGTGGACCCCCTCGCCGCCGATGAGTGGCGCAAGATCGATGCCGTCAGCAAGCGCCGCTTCATCAACAGGGAGCTTTCCTGGCTGGCGTTCAACTGCCGGGTCCTGGACGAGGCCAACAATCCCAGTCATCCGCTGCTGGAACGGCTGCGGTTTCTGTCCATCTCGGCCATCAACCTGGACGAGTTCTACATGGTCCGCGTCGCCGGCTTGATCGGCCAGGTGCGGGCGGGGGTGGGGACTCCCAGTCAGGACGGCCTGACCCCGGCCCAGCAATTGCAGGCCATCAACCAGTCTGCCTCGAACCTGATCGCCGATCAGCAGACCTGCCTGCAGGCCTTGCTGAAGGAACTGCGGAGAGAGGGCGTTACCCTGTTGACGCCGGGAGAACTGTCCGACCAGGACTTGGAATGGCTGGAAGGGCACTTCATGGAGGCCATCTTCCCGGTGCTGACGCCGCTGGCCATCGACCCGGCGCATCCGTTCCCCTTCATGCCCAACCTGGGGTTCGCCCTGGTTCTCAAGTTGACCGGCAACGAAGACGGCGAAGAGCTGCGCGCCCTGCTGCCGATCCCGCATCTGTTGAAACGCTTCGTCAGGCTGCCCGGGGACGACATCCGGTTCCTGCCCCTGGAAGACCTGATCGGCCTGTTCCTGGACAAGCTGTTTCCTCATTTCACCTTGCAGAAATTCGGTTCCTTCCGCCTCATCCGCGACAGCGTCGTTGAAGTGGATGAAGAGGCGGAAGACTTGGTGCGAACCTTCGAATCGGCCCTCAAGCGCCGCCGCAGGGGCTCGACCATCCAGCTTTCCTTCAGTTCCGAAACCCCGGCGGAGTTGCGTGTCCTGGTGATCGAAAACCTGGGCCTGGGGGACGACGACATCGTCTATCAGGAAGGCTTGCTGGGGGTCGCCGAAACCCGGCAGTTGATCGTCGAGGAACGCCCGGACCTGCTGTTCAATCCCTTCAACGCCCGTTTCCCGGAACGCATTCGAGACTTTTCCGGGGACTGTTTCGCGGCCATCCGCAAGAAGGACATCGTCGTCCACCATCCCTACGAAAGCTTCGACGTGGTGGTTCAATTCCTGCGCCAGGCGGCGCAGGATCCGAAGGTGGTGGCGATCAAGCAGACCCTTTACCGGACCAGCGACAATTCGCCCATCGTCAAGGCCCTGATCGAAGCGGCGGAGGCGGGCAAATCGGTCACCGCCATGGTCGAGTTGAAGGCGCGCTTCGACGAGGAGGCCAACATCCGCTGGGCCCGCAACCTGGAAAGGGCGGGGGCGCAGGTGGTCTACGGATTGCCTGACAAGAAGGTCCACGCCAAGGTCAGTCTGGTGGTCCGCCGTTCGTCCAGCGGCAAGGGCATGCGCGCCTACGTGCATTTCGGCACCGGCAATTATCATCCGGACACGGCCAAGGTCTATACGGACCTGTCCTTCTTTACCTGTGACGAGGGCCTGTGCCGGGACGCGGCGAAGATGTTCAACTTCATGACCGGCACGGCGCGACCGGAGGCCCTGGAGCACCTGTCCGCCTCTCCCCTCGACATGCGCGACAATCTGCTCGGCCATTTCGAGAAGGAAATCGAACACGCCAGGGCCGGCCGGCCAGCCAACATCTGGGCGAAGATGAATTCCCTGGTCGATGACGAAATCATCGATGCCCTTTACCGGGCCTCGGGCGCCGGGGTGAAGATTGACTTGGTGGTGCGGGGCATTTGCTGCCTGAGACCGGGCATTCCCGGCCTATCGGAAAACATCCGGGTGAAGAGTATCGTCGGGCGCTTTCTTGAACACAGCCGCATGTTCGCTTTCGGCGACGGCCACAAGTTGCCCTCGCACAAGGCCAAGGTCTATCTGTCGTCGGCGGACTGGATGCAGCGGAACATGGATTGGCGGGTCGAGGTCATGGTGCCGGTCAACGATCCGACGGTGCACGCGCAAATCCTTGATGAAATCCTGGTCGCCAATCTGAAGGATACGGAGCAAAGCTGGACACTGGGGCCGGACGGCGCCTACACACGCATCGGCGGCGGCGCCGACGAGGCGGGCCGCTTCAACGCCCACACCTATTTCATGACCAACCCCAGCCTTTCCGGGCGGGGCAGCGCCCGCGACGAGGGTGATGACGAAACGCCGCAACTGGTGTTGAAACAAAGCTGATGTCCCAAGCCATCCCGACAGCGAACCCGGACCCTGAGAGCCCCGGCAAGGTCGCCATTGTCGATATCGGCTCCAATACGGTCCGCCTCGTCGTTTACGACACCCCGTTGCGCTTGCCGATCCCCATGTTCAACGAAAAGGCCCAGTGTGGGCTGGGCCGGGGGCTGGCGGCCAGCGGCAAGCTTAACCCCAAGGGGGTGGAGAAGGCCTACCGCAGCCTGTCCCGTTTCATCAATTTGAGTACGGCGATGGGGGCCGACCACCTGAAGCTGGTGGCCACGGCGGCGGTGCGCGAGGCCGGGGACGGGGAGGACTTCGTCGCCGAGGTTAAGCGCAGGTTCGGCCTGGACGTTGAGGTCTTGAGCGGGACCGAAGAAGCGAGAATGGCGGCCAAGGGGTTGTTGAACGGCGTGCCCCGGGCTGACGGCCTGGTCGGCGACCTGGGGGGCGGCAGCCTCGATCTGGTCAGCCTGGACCGAGGGGCATTCGGCCCGCAGGGAACGTTGCCCCTTGGGCATTTGAAGATGGCGGAGGCCCTGGCCCAGGGGCCGGAGGCGGCTCAAGACTTGATCCGGCAGAGCCTGGAAACCGTGCCGTGGATCGCCGGGGCGAAAGGGCGCAAGCTCTACGCCATCGGCGGTTCCTGGCGGTCGCTGGCGCGAATTTTCATCGACCAGACCGGCCATCCCCTGCATGTGGTTGATAATTTCACCCTCGACCTTCACGACGCCCTGCGGCTGAGCAAGATCGTCGCCGGCTTGAGTGACGAGAGCATGAAGCTGATTTCCGGCATCCCGCGCCGCCGCATGGAAACCCTGCCCGCGGCGGCCATGGTCCTGGAGGCGCTGCTCAGGGAGGGCCGGCCCGACAAGCTGGTGTTCTCGGGCTTCGGCATGCGCGAAGGGCAGTTGCTGGAAATCCTCCCCGGCGCCTTGAGCGAACAGGACGCCCTGATCGACGCCTGCAAGAGCCTGTCCGACCGGGTCGGACGTTTCGCCCTGCGCGGCGGGGAAATCCTGGAATGGATGACGCCGCTGTTTCCCGACGAGACAAAAGGCGAGAGGCGCCTGCGCCTGGCCGCCTGCCTGCTCAGCGACATCGGCTGGAACGAGCATCCCGATTACCGGGCGGAGCATGCCTTCCATCGGGTGCTGCGCATTCCCTTCGCCGGGCTGACCCATCCCAACCGGGTGCTGCTGGCCGAAGCCGTCTACGTGCGTTACAACGGCGATCCCAATTCAAGGCTGGTGGCGCCCGTCCGCTCCCTGCTCGACCCGGGCCAGCAATCCTGGGTCAACGTGGTCGGCCTGGCCCTGCGTCTGGCCCACACCCTGTCGGGCAGCGCCCCGGGGCTGCTGGAACAGACACGCCTGCAGGTGGGGAAAAACAAGCTCACTCTCATCCTGCCCGGGGATAACGGCGTCTTCGTCGGCGATACCGTCAAGCGGCGGCTGAAAACCCTGGGCCGCGCCGTCGGCCTGAAGGGGACGATTGGTTAATCGGGACCGTCTTCGGCGGGTTTCATCAGGCTCAGGCGTTTGTCCCGGATGACGAAGCCGATGTCGCCGTTGCGCAGTTTCAGGGCGTCCTCTCCGAACAGCTCCCGCCGCCAGCCTTTCATGGCGCGCACCTCGGAGTCCTCGCCGAAAGCGGCGATCCGCTCAATGTCGTCGGCGGATGCCAGCAGTTTCTGGGCCACGCCGCCGTCGTCGCACTTCATTTTCAGCAACACCCTGAGCAGGTCGATCACCGGCCCCAGGCCTCGGGGCAGGTCCGGTTTGAGGACCGGTTTCGGGCATTCCGCGTCGGGAATGTCCAGCCCCCTTTGCACTGCCTCCAGCAGGCGGGCGCCGGCGGGGCCTTCCGCCATCTTGCGGCCGAGGCCGCGGGTCCGTTCCAGTTCCTTGACGGACTTCGGCGTGTGATGGGCGATTTCCAGCAAGGCCTCGTCCCGCAGGATGCGGTTGCGGGGCTGGTCGCGGCGCCGCGCCTCCAATTCCCGCCAGGCGGCCAGTTCCCGAAGCACGGCGAGGAAGCGGGGCTTCGATCCCTTCGCCTTGATGCGCCGGTAGGTCTTGTGTGGGTCCGGGTTGTAGGTCTCCGGCGCGGCCAAGATCGCCATTTCCTCCTCCAGCCAGCTTTCCCGGCCGTTGGCCTCCAGCTTATGCTTAAGCTTGCGGTAGGCGTCGCGAAGATGGGTGACGTCGGATAGGGCGTAGGAGACCTGTCGGTCGCTCAGGGGCCTCAGGGACCAGTCGGTGAAGCGTGACGACTTGTCGATGCGGGCCTTGGTCAGCTTGGCGATCAGGGTCTGATAGCCGACCGAGTCGCCGAAGCCGCAGACCATGGCGGCGACCTGTGTGTCGAATACGGGGGCGGGCAGGTGGCCCATGAGATGGTAGAAAATCTCCAGGTCCTGCCGAGCGGCGTGGAATACCTTGAGGATGGACGGGTCGTCGAGCAGGTCGAACAGGGGGGCCAGATCGATGCCGGGAGCCAGGGCGTCGATGGCCCGGGCGTCGTCGGGGCCGGCCACCTGGATCAGGCAGAGCACCGGCCAATAGGTGGATTCCCGCATGAATTCCGTATCGACGGTGATGAACGGCGTGCCCGCCAGGCTTTTGCAAAAGGCGTCGAGGGACGCGGTGTCGGTAATCATTGGCATGACAGAGACGTATATAGGGCAAATCCGCCGCGACAAAGCGGAAAATCCGAAAGGAATTGAAAAACCGGGGTTTTTTCCTTTTCCGGCGCGTCAATGGGGGCAAGTGAAACAATTCGTGATGGTTAACAAATCCTTTTAATGCTGGTGAATCGGCCTGTTTCGCGGCATAATTCGGACCCAGAGAGATTGGGAAATCCTGTCGTAAAGAATAACCAATGAGCATAGGGGACCGGAAAACCGGGAATGTCATGGCCGTCGTCGTCTCGGCGGCGCTGCTCGGCGGTTGCGCCTTGCCGGTGCCGGTGCAGATCGCCTCCTGGGCCCTTGACGGTATTTCCTTCCTGGCCACGGAAAAATCCCTGACCGATCACGGCATTTCCATGGTCGCCCAGAAGGACTGCGCCCTCTGGCGCGGGTTGAAGGGCGACCAGGTGTGCAGTGATTACGATGCGGCGGACACCGTCGCCATCGCCGCCGCCGACGCACCGCTCCCGGACGGCCATGAGACCCGGGAAATTGCCGCTGTTGAGGAGGAAACGCCTCCGGTCGTCGAGTCCACACCGGCAAAGGCCGAGGGCCAGCGCCTGATGATCGCGGGCAAGCGGGTCTGGTCGGACCGGCTCGATGCGGATCTCTATTACGTCATCGGCAGTTTCTCCAAGCGAAGCAACGCCCGGGAGATGTTGGACAAGCATGAAGATCTGGGACCGGCTGTCATGGCCTCCCGTCTCGACGGGGTCGAGGTCTACCGGATCGCCGTCGGGCCGTTCGCCAGCGAAGAAAAACGGGCCCTTTATCTTGAATTGAAGAAGGCCGGCATTAACGGCGCCTGGGCCATGCGGGTGAACCACGGGGACTGGCGCCTGGCTAGCCGCCGGGAATTGTCCGATCCGGTCCAGGCCATCGCCGAAACACCGTCCGGCGGCGTTCCCTCCGGCGAGGTGGCGGAAAGCCCGGCGGAAGAGGGCGTGATGGGGCCTTCCTCGGAGTTGAGGAACGGTGACGGCCGTTATCTGGTCATCGGCAGTTTCGCCAAGGCCGACAACGCGAAAGTCCTGGCCGACCGCCAGGCCTCGTTATCGCCCCGCATTCTTTCCGTCGACACCGCCAAGGGCCTGCGTCACCGGGTGGTGCTGGGGCCCTACGCCAAGGCCGAGATCCCGGCGGTGCGCCGCCGCGCCGAGGAGAACGGCATCAAACAGATTTGGGCCCTGCAGTTGGATCCGGGCCGCATCGTCGGCGACAGCCAACTGGCCGCAGAGCCCGAGCCCGTCCTACCCGTCCTAAACGACCAGGCGGGTGGGAGCGTTGATCTGGTGGAGAACATTGCGGATATGTTCCGTTCGCCGGATGAGGCCGACCCTGTCGGGGGAATGGCGCCGCTGGAAGGCTAGGCGGCTCTCCCATTCAGCAAGAAAATCCTTCGGTTGATCCGGCTTTGCGGGCTGTCCGGTCAGGGCCCCGATGGTTTTGCCGAAGTCCGGATGCAGGTCGGCCTGGAAGGACAGCATCTCGTGCTCTTCCCAGCCGATGACGCCGGACAGATACAAATCCATGCTCAGGTAGATCATTTTGCGGGGGCTGATCTGGGTGATGTCCGTCGCCGGCAGGATCGGCCTGTCGATGCCGGCAACGATCAAATCGCCGGACCGGTCGATCAGGTGACCGCTGGTGACCAGTTCCCCCTTGCGCACGGGAACCAGCGAGCGGTCCATCGCCAGGGGGGGGAGCGGCGAGGAGGCCAGGTCCAGGGATGTGTCCATTATCTCCTCCCTTTCCGGCGGGGTGCAGGAGAGGCCGGGGGAAGCCCCGCCCGTCGTTCTGACAGGCGGGGCCGGCCCGTCACGGCAACGGGGGGCCTGCAGGGAGGGAGGATGCAGGCCGGGGGCACTCCTGTTGCCGTGCCCACGTTCATGGCGCGGTCCGTGTCGATTCAATGGCGGTCATTGTCCTTGCCGTCCTTCATGGTTAACAAATCGTTGACGCCTTGTGGACATGGCATGCAAGGGGGGTGCCAGGCTGTTATCCAATGAAATCAATGGCTTGGAATTTTACGGCTAGGCAATTCTTGCCCATGTCGGGGAGGATTGTGCAGGCGCCCGGGAAAAAAAGTCCGGGCGGGGCGTCACGGCCACAGCCAGGCGGCGCCGCGCACGCCGCTGGAATCCCCGTGCCGGTTGGCGACGAGGCGGGTGTCGACCCGGTCCGAGAACACCCAACGGTCCCAAAGCCTGGGGACGTTGTCATAGAGGCGGGCGATGTTGGAAAGGCCGCCGCCGAGGACGATGACGTCCGGGTCGAGAATATTGATCACGGCCGCCAGGCTTCGCGCCAGACGGTGTTCGTACCGGGCGAGGGCCGCCGCCGCCGCCGGGGTTCCCGCCCGGGCGATTTCCTCCGCGCTTGGGCCGTCTCCGGTTTGCTGCCGGTAGTCGTCGGCCAGTCCCGGGCCGGAAAGAAAGGTCTCGATGCAGCCATTCAGTCCGCAGTAGCACGGGGGGCCGGGGCGCTCGTCGTCTTCCGGCCAGGGCAGGGGATTGTGCCCCCATTCCCCGGCGATGCCGTTGACGCCCTGATGGGCCTTGCCGGCGATGGCGACGCCGCCGCCGACGCCGGTTCCCAGGATTACCCCGAACACCATGGTGCCGCCCTGCCCGGCGCCGTCGGCGGCCTCGGAAACGGCGAAGCAATTGGCGTCGTTGGCGAGACGGACGGGCCGGCTCAGTCGCCGTTCCAGGTCCGCCTGCAGGGGCTTGCCGATGAGGCAGACGGAATTGGCGTTCTTGACCAGCCCCGTCGCATGGGACACGGCCCCGGGAATGCCGACGCCGACGGGAACGCCGCCGGTATCGCCGGTCCGTTCCTCCAACCGCTCGACAAGATGGTGAATGCCTTCCAGGGTCGCGTCATAATCGCCGGCGGGGGTGGGAATGCGGAGCCGGGCCCGTTCGCGGCCGGCGCGGTCCAGGACAATGCCCTCGATTTTACTGCCGCCGAGGTCAATGCCGATGCGCACGTGTTGCCGCCGTTATGAGTCGAGAAACGGTTCGTCGCTGAAAGTCGCCCGGCGGAATTCGCCGTTGATGAAGCGGGCGCAGGGATAGTGCGCGGGCTCGGCTTGGGCGGTGTTGTCACCGATGCCGCGAACATGCAGGACCACATCTGTTTTATGGCGGTGGGATGAAATGCGCGTGGCGTCTTCTCGGTCGTGGGCCATCACCATGTCGGTGTGGACTTCCTCCGGCGTTTCCGGGTTGACGTAGAAGACCGTGTAAGGCCGCATGTGGCCGGTATCGGAATGAGTGACGTTGTTGACCGATTCCTTGGTAGGCATCCCTTGTTCCCTTACGCCTGCCGGGGTCTTCGTTATGGATTTCGGATTTTGAGACATGCCCCCCCGAAGCATCATTCCCAAGTAAACATCCGAACCGTCATTGTTGCTTCCATCCCTATGCGACTCGTTGAAATCGCTAGACTCTTTATCGGTAAGCCTGACAACTCGGATATTATATATAGGGTATACTGTCAACACCCTGAATACAGCATGTAGTAACCTATCGTCGCCAGTTTAGCCCAAGTATAGAATCCGGGAGAGAATCACGGCGTTTCCGGCGGGTTTATGAGGATGGGAAAAACGGATTCATTTCAAGGTCTTGAATCCACTTGTTGAGTCGGCTCTTGAGTGCTTCGCGACTCGTTGAATCTCTTCGCATTGAGCTTGCTTCAGGAAATAATTAATTCATTTTCCCGGTGCTCGTGCGCCGAGTTTCTTCCCCGGCGGCGGCGAAACCGGGTCAATGTCGGGACGATTCGCCGACGATTCGCCCTGTCGGGGAGGGGGGAAACCCAACATCGTGTGTCCATTAACGATTTGGATACTAAAAACGGCATACTTTCAACGAGTCGCGGTTGGGACGCTTCAAAGGGTGGGTAATGCCGGCAACAGAACAACAAGTAACGCCAGAGTTGTTTTCCGGAGAATATTTGTCAATGGACTCCATGCCGGTCTTTCGTGGACTGGACAACGTGGCCGTGCCGGACCGGGAAATCGCCGCCATCGTCGGGGTCAAGGCGCCGGTGTTTTCCAAGTGGCGGTCCGGGCGTCTTCCGGTTCCCGGCCGGGAACTGGTGCTGTTGACCCTGCTTCTCGCCCATTGGATCGATGAACAGGAAACGCAATGCGCGCGGGAGGCCGACGCCGGTCTCCGCCACCGCGCCGGCATGCGGCTGAAAACGACCCGCCGTTGCCTGCTGCAACAGGAAATCATTAACCAGCGCCTGCCGGCGGAAACCGTGCGTCGGGGATCGCATCGGTTTCGGCGGTGGTGGTTTCGCGAAGACACCCACGCCGCCGGCGTGGCCTCATGGGGAACGTGAAAGAAGCTGCAATGAGCCAACTGAACGGCCTGACGCAAGACGGTCTGAAGACCGCCCTCGGCATCAAGAAGCAATACCAGGACCGGGAGCCGATCTGCCTGCCGGGGGAAAACGACCGTATCCTGCTGCCGGAGAACCTGCTCAATCATCATGTCGATCTGCAGTCCATGGAAGACCCGCTGGCGCTGTCCATGATGGCGGCCCGTGATCCCGAATCGCCCATGGCGTTGGCGGCGGCGACGCGCCTAAGTCCCCTCGGCCAGAAATCGGAACTGATCAACGGGATTTTTCGGGTGGTCGGAGAGACCAGCAAGCATCCGCTGATTTCCAAGTGTGTGGCGATGATTACGGAAAACGCCTTCAGCCCGGAGTCCATCACCACGGTCAGGGGGCACGCGGCGCAGTACATCGTCGAGACCCGCAAGGCCTATTCCCAGGCCCTGCGGCGCAATTTGCAGTCCCTATTGGACGGGACCATCGCGCCCCGGCATTTCGTCAATCAGTTCTTCGAGTTGACGGAAGCGGGCAACATGCGCAGCGAGATCCGCAAGAAGCTGGTGCTCAGTCTGCTGCTTTCGGAAAATATCCGTCCGTCCATCAAGTTCCTGTTTCTGGAAAACTTCGAGCGCATGCCGAAACCGGTCAAGAAGGCCATCGTCCATGACGTGCTGAAGGCGGAGCCGAGCCACCACACGGAAATCATCAAGGAAGAAATCCGCTGGATGGTTTCTCATGAACGGAAAGAGGAGGGCCCACCGCCGGTGCGGGTCGACAACACGACGATCAAGCCCAAAGCCAAATCCAAGCCTCGGCCCTGGCGCCCGGGAGAGACCGCCGCCCCCCGCGGCCCGCGGGAGGTCGTCTGGAATTAGACCGCGATGGAGGTCTTGTTTTCGTCGTCGTAGCTAAGCACCGCTTTGGCGTCGCAGTAGAGGCCGTACAGGGTTTCGATGACGGCGCTGGCCTCTTCACCGGCCAGGGAATAATAGATGGTCTGCGCCTCGCGCCTGGTCGAGACAAGGCTGTCGCGGCGCAGGCGGGCCAGGTGTTGCGACAGGGCCGACTGGCTCAGGCCGACGATTTGTTCCAGGTCGCCGACGCATTTCTCGCCGGGCACCAATTGACAGAGGATCATCAGCCGGTGCTGGTTGCTCATCGCCTTTAGCAGGGTGCTGGCGCGCCGCGCATTCTCCTGAATGCGTTCCAGGTCGATGGCCAGTTCTTCGGTCTCGATCATGTTCGGCTTCCTCGGTTCATTAGGGTTAATGATATCCGCCCCCCAGGCGGGCCGCTGAAAGCAATGAATTTGCTAATTTATGCCTCTATAATATACGGCCTAGATGGGTGGAGCAAAAGCATAACTTATGCTGCGCCGCAACATTGCCGGAGGCTGGCGAGTTTCCGGAGCGAGCCGCCATATCTCAAGGGAATTCAATGAACCCGGGAGGAGGGACCGGGCGCGGACCGGAAATGCCTTCCCCTCTCCGCAAGAGCCGGCGGCGGTTTTCCCTTCGGCTGCGGCGAAGATTATGCTGCGCCGCACAATTTATTCCGGGGATGGTGGTCTGGGTGAGCAGTCCAAGATTCCCCTGCCACCCTTGAGTCACGGGGCAATCGAATTACGTGTAGTGGCGCTGTTCTTCCTTCCTCAAAAAACGGTAAACTCCGTTCTTCTCGGCGATGTCCTCGAACAACCCCGAAGCGACGATACTCTCCGGGACCCCAAAAGACACCGGAAACATCCAAACGGCAAGCATCCCTCGGGGTTTCAGCACCCTGTGCATCTCCGGCAACAATAGGTCGAGAGGCAGTGTCGGAAACGGTAACACGCCGTAGAGTAGGACCGTATCGATGCTTCCGGTCTCCAGGCCCGTTTCCAGCCCATCCCGCCTGACTACCTCGATATTGCCGAACCCGGCGGCCCTGGCTTTCTCTCTCACCCGTTCGACATAACTCGAAACTGGATCGAGGCAAATGAGGCGCCCCTTCGGACCAATTCTCTCGGCCGCCGTCAAACTGAAAAACCCAGTTCCGCAACCTGCCTCAAGTACGGTTTGGCCTTCCGTCAGGTCAGCGCCTGCGACGAGCAAATGGGGATCGTGGAACCACCGCCGTACTCGGCTTTCCATGTTCTTGCCGGGGAGCTTGACAAGTAGGTTGATCAGCCGTGATTTCCCAAGCTTCAGCGCATCCATCGTTCAACGTCTTGTTCAAGCAAACTTAGAATTACATGCTACTCCACTTAATTGGAATTGCGTTTCGACAGCAGGGACATCAGCGGCGGGATGATGGCCAGGGTGAGCAGGGCGGATAGGGTCAGGCCGCCTACGACGACGGTGCCGAGGCCCCGGTAGAGTTCCGATCCGGCGCCGGGGAAGACCACCAGCGGCAGCATGCCGAAGATACTGGTCAGGGTCGACATGAAGATGGGCCGGACCCGGTTGCGGGTGGCGGCGATGAGGGCGCTCTCGAAGTCCATGCCTTCCCGCCGGTGGTGGTACAGGGTCTGATGGACCAGCAGGATGGCGTTGTTGACGACGATGCCGACCAGGATGACGAAGCCGAGCAGGGTCAGCATGTCCAGTTGTTGCGACGAAAACCGGTTGAGAATGGCCAGCCCGGCGACGCCCCCCGCCGTCGCCAGGGGCACGGACAGCATGATGATCAACGGGTAGATGAAGCTCTCGAACAGCACCGCCATGACCAGATAGACGATGAGGACGGCGATGATCAGACTCACCACCATGTGATCCCAGGCCTGGGAAAGCTTGTCGGCGGTTCCCGATAACTGAATGCCGACGCCCTCCGGCAGGCCTTCCTTGCGCAGGGGGGCGATCACCTGCTCGTCGAGAATCTCGATGGCGGCCTCGAGCGGGATGTCCGGGGCCGGGCGGACCTCCAGGGTGACCGTCCTCTCCCGTTCCTTGTGCAGGATCTCCGTCGGCCCGGAGGTAACGCGGACCTCGGCCAGTGAGCTGACCGGAACGATGTCGCCGTTGCGGGTCACCACGGGCAGGTTTTCGATGCCCTGGGTCTCGCTGATGCTCTTGTGCGGGCCTTTCAGGGCGAGGTCGATGCGCCTGCCGCCGACGGTGATTTCGCTGACCCGCAAATCGTCGTTGAAGGCGTCCACGGTCTGGCTGAATTCCCGCGCCGTCACCCCGTTGTCGGCCAACCGGATCGGGTCCGGGACGATGCGCACTTCCGGCGCCCCCAGTTCCAGTCCCGGTTTCGGGCGCAACTGATTGCCGTCCTCACGGGGCAGCCGTTTGGAAATCAACTCGGTTCCCCTGAGCGCCACGTCGAGGACGGGTTCCAGGTCGGGGCCTGAGATGTCGACATCGATAGAGCGCCCACTGCCGATGGAGCGGCCGAACAGGGACGGCTGGGTGATGAAACCGTAGGTGCCGGGCTCCTTGAAGATGGGTTTTCTCAGCACCGGGATCAGTTCCGCCGCCCGCTTCGGGTCGGCACTGCTGGCGCCGACGAAAGTGGACGACGAGCGGGCGACGAAGAAGAAATTCTCGATCTTCGGCGGCTGGCCCGGTTTGTCGTCTTCGTCCTTCATTTCCCACAAGGGGCGGACCGCGTCCTCCACCTCCTTGGCGATGCCGGTGGCCGTCTCCAGGTTGTAGCCCGGCGGTGGCAGAAGGGCGCCGATGACCAGGTTGCGGTTGCCCTCGGGTAGGTATTCCATCTTCGGCAGGAAGAGGGTGGAAAAGGCCGCTGCCGAAGCGGTCAGGGCGACGACGACGAAAAGCGCCAGCGCCTTGCTCCTGACCACGGCGCGGGTGAAACCGACGGCGCCGTCGACGAACCAGCGGGCGATGTCGTCGACGACGGGAATGCGCCGGACGGCGTTGCGTGACGGGTCCTTGCGCAGCAGCCGGTTGGACAGGGCCGGGATCAGGGTGACGGCGACGATCAGCGACAGGATCACCGCCACGGAAATGGCGACGGCGATGTCGCGGAACAACTGGCCGATCTCCAGCCGCATGACCAGGATCGGGGTGAACACCAGAACCGTCGTCAGGGCCGATACCAGCACCGCCCCCCAGACCTGCTGCGCGCCCAGGAAGGCGGCGGCCTCCACCGGTTTTCCCTCCTGCCGCTGGCGGTAGATGTTTTCCAGCACGACGATGGCGGCGTCAACGACCATGCCGACGGCGAAGGCGATGCCGGCCAGCGAAATGACGTTGATGGAACGGCCCATGGCGGCCATGGCGACGAAGGAGCCGACGACGGAAACCGGAATCGACAAGGAGACGATCAGCGTCGCCGAGCCGGAACGCAGGAACAGAAACAGCACCAGCGCCGCCAGGGTGCCGCCGATGTAGATGTTCTGCTGCACCAGGTCGATGGCGGAATTGATGTAGACGGTTTCGTCGTACACCTGCCTCAGGGTCAGTCCGGCGGCGGGCAGGGCGTGTTCGTTCAGCTCCTCGACGGCGGCGCGGATGCCGCCCATGGTCTCGATGACGTTGGCCCCGGTCTCGCGCACCGTGTTCAGGGCGATGGCCGGTCTCCCCTTGCGGCGGATCGTCGCCGTCGCCTTTTTGTAGCCGAAACCGACTTCCGCGATGTCGCCGATGGTGACCCGCGCCACGCCGCCGGAAAGCGGGTCGCCGATGCTGCGCACGACCACGGCGCGCACCTGTTCGACGGAGGTCAGGTCCCCTTCCGTTCGGACCACGTAACGGCGCTTTCCTTCATCGATGTCGCCGGCGGAAACCGACGAGTTGGCGGCGGAAATGGCCTGCACCACCTGGCCGACGGTCAGGCCGTAACGGGCCATTTTGGCGGGGTCGACGGTGACCTCCATCTGCCTTTGCGTACCACCGTAGACGTTGACCCGGGCGACGCCGGGGACCCGTTCCAGCCGGTCCTGGATGACGTCTTCGATGAAATCGCCATAGGTGTGGATGTCGCGCTCGTTGCCGTCGTTTCGGGTCAGGGTGAACCAGGCGATGGGCCGGTCCTCGCTGCCGGCGGTGTCCAGGGTCGGCTGGCCCGCTTCGGCCGGATAATCGCCGACCCGGTCCAGCCGGTTGGCGACCAGCAGCAGGGCCTTGTCCATGTCCTGGGTGATGGCGAATTCCAGCTTGATGGAACCGCGCCCGTCGCGGGAGCGGCTCGACATTTCGTCCAGGCCCTCCAGTCCGCGCAAGACCTCTTCCTGACGGTTGATGATTTCCCGTTCGACTTCCGCCGGTGCGGCGCCGATCCAGTTTGTGCGGACGCTGATCACCGGCTTGCGTACGTCGGGGGTCAGTTGAATGGGAATGCTCCGCAGGGCGACCAGGCCGAACATGATGATCATCAGCACCGCCGCCATCACGGCGATGGGGCGGTCTATGGCGGTGCGGATCAGGTTCATCTCAGTCGTCCCGGATCACTGGTGGCGGACTTTCTGGCCGGGGCGCAGGCGTTCGTTGCCGCGCACGACGACCAGGTCCCCGGGTTTCAACCCTTCGCGGACGACAAAGCGCTGGCCGATGGCCTGTCCCAGCGTCACCGGGCGAATGTTGGCCTCGCCGTTATCGACCAGATAGACGACGTTGCGTCCCTTGCGGTTGATCACCGCGTCCTTGTGGACGGTGACGATGGTCCCGACCTCGCCGGCGGGCAGGTCCAGGACGACGCTCTGATTGCTGGCCAGATTGCTTCCTTCGATCCCGAAGGCGGTCTGAAAACGGACCTTGCGGGTCCGGGTCAAGGGGTCTTCGCTGGGAATGACGGCGCGGACCGTGGCTTTCAGCGGCGTGTCCGAACCGGTTTCCAGACGGAAGGTGACGGAGACCCCGGGGGTCAGGCCTTCAATTCGTTTCGACGGCACGCTGGCCTCGATCTCCAGGTTGGTGTCGTCAATCAAGCCGATGACCGGGCTGCCGACGTTGACATAGGCGCCGAGGTTGATGTGGCGCTCGGCGACCACTCCGGCGAAGGGGGCGCGGATTTTGGCGTTGTGCAGATTGATCGCCGCCAGTTTCTCGTTGGCGCGGCTGCGGCTGAGGGCGGCCTTGGCCTCGGCGACGGCGCTTTCCGCCCGGGCGACCTCCAGCTTCTTGTCCTCCAGCCGGGCCTGGGAAAAGGCGGCCGACTGGCGCAGCCGGTTGAGCCGTTCCCATTCCTGGGAACGGAGGTCGAAGGAGACCTTGGCCGTTTCCAGGGCCGAGGCGGCGCCTTCGGTCTCGGCCCGGGTCAATTGATGGCGCCAGTGCAAAGCGTCGGCGACGAGCACGGCGATGACGTCGTTTTTCTTCACCCGGTCGCCGACCCGCACCTTGATCGCGCCGACGGGGCCGGCGGCGCGGGCGGCGACAACCCCGGACTGAGCCGCCACCAGCCGGCCGATGACCGGAACCGTCTGTTTCAAGGGCTCGGTGCGGACCGCGTTGACGAGGACCAGGGTGGCGTCCTTGGCTAGGGCCGGAGCCGTCGGCCCCAAGAGTCCGAACAGGCAGGTGGCGAGAAGGGCGGGGAGGCTGAAACGGGGCAAATCGATTCCTTACGGCAACACAACGATAAAACACATATGTAGTTGGATCGGCTGCCAGTGTTATCCTAATATTCAATCGTTTCAACCTTTTCCAGCGAGGGGGTTCACCCGTGAGCAGTCATCTGTACAGTCATCCGGTTTGTGTCGATCACGATACCGGCCCCCATCATCCGGAACGGCCGGACCGCCTGCGGGCGGTGATGCAGGCCCTCGACGGTGAGGCGTTTGACGGCTTGGTCCGGGTGGACGCGCCACAGGCCACCGTGGAGCAGATCACGCGCGTCCACGACGCCGCCTATGTGGATGGGATTCTCCGGAGCGTGCCGCGAAGTGGCCATCATCACATCGATCCGGACACGGTGATGTCGCCCAAAAGCGGCGAGGCGGCGCTCCGGGCGGCGGGCGGGGCCTGCGCCGCCGTCGATGCGGTTCTCGGCGGCGAGGCCGCCAACGCCTTTTGCTCCCTGCGCCCGCCCGGCCATCACGCGGAACCGGACAGGGGCATGGGGTTCTGCCTGTTTAACAACGTCGCCATCGGGGCCGCCCACGGGGCGGCGGTTCACGGGCTGGAGCGGGTGGCGGTGATCGACTTCGACGTCCACCACGGCAACGGCACCCAGGCGGCTTTCGAGGACCGTCCGGACTTTCTCTATGTCTCCTCGCATCAGTCCCCCGCCTATCCGGGAACCGGGGCGGAGTCGGAACGGGGGCGGCACGGCAATATCCTCAACGTCGCCTTCGGCCCGGGCAGCGGGTCGGAGGCCTTTCGCCAGGCTTATGAACAGCGCATCCTGCCCGCCGTTGGTGATTGGAAGCCGGACCTGGTGATGATCTCCGCCGGCTTCGACGCCCACGCCCGCGATCCCCTGGCCCAGATGCAGCTTTGCGACGACGACTACGCCTGGGTCACGGAACGGCTTCTCGAGGTCGCCCGGGACTGCTGCAACGGCAGGGTCGTTTCGGTGCTGGAAGGGGGCTACGATCTGCAGGCCCTGGCCGCAGGGGTCTCCCTGCACGTGGGGGCATTGTTGGCGGCCGCCGATTAGAACTTCGTGATATCCCTCGATTTACCGATCATCGGGGCTTCTTCCGTTGTTTTGGCAACAATATGCTAGACAACATATCAATCCATCCATATACCCATATCCCCCCTCAATAAAGTCCATGCCTCTGTTCGAGGTCGTGAACCATCAAGCATTGGCGGTAACGAGCATGTTTGCAATTAACAGATCACAGCTTTGGTCCAACTTCACCCCGTTCATGGGGTGGTTGCCCAAAGTGACGCGAGCAGACGTGAAAGCCGATTTTTCCGCCGGATTGGCGGGGGCGTTTGTTGTCCTTCCGCAAGGGGTCGCCTTCGCCACCATTGCCGGGATGCCACCGGAATATGGGCTCTATGCCGGAATGGTCCCGGCCATCATTGCCGCGCTGTTCGGTTCGTCGCGGCATCTTGTGTCCGGCCCCACCACGGCGGCGTCCATCGTCCTGTTTTCATCGCTTTCCGTTCTCGCCGTTCCCGGCAGTTCCCAGTATGTCGCCCTGGCGCTGACGTTGACGTTGATGGTCGGGGTCTTCGAGTTGGCCCTCGGCCTGGCGCGGCTGGGTGCGTTAGTGAACTTCATATCCCACGCGGTCGTCGTCGGCTTCACCGCGGGCGCGGCGTTGCTCATCGGCGCAAAACAGCTAAAAAATTTCTTCGGAATTGACCTGCAATCCGGCGGTCACTTGCATGAGATATTGATCGCATTTGCCGAACAGGTGGGGGAAATCAATCCGTACGTGACCGCCGTGGCCTTGGCAACGTTGCTGAGCGGCATAGTGATGAAGCGTTTTTGGCCCAGGCTTCCTTATCTGATCATTTCCATGGTGCTGGGAAGTATCCTAGGCGTTGTTCTCAACACAATCCACGGCCAAGACGTTACCGGGATAACCACCATCGGGGCGCTGCCCGATCATTTGCCGCCCCTGACCACGCCCGACCTTTCCCTCGACACCATTAAAACATTGGCTCCCACGGCCTTTGCCATGACCCTGTTCGCCTTGACCGAAGCGGCCTCCATAGGGCGCTCCCTTGCCGCTCGCGGTGGATATCGGATCAATGGCAGCCAAGAGTTTGTCGGACAGGGCTTGTCGAATATCGCCGGCAGCTTTTTTTCCGGTTATGTCGCGACCGGGTCCTTTAACCGTTCGGGGTTGAACTTCGAAGCCGGTGCGCGGACCCCGCTTGCCGCCGTTTTCGCCGGTCTCTTGCTGATGGTGGTGGTGATTTTCCTGGCCCCCTATGCGATCTACCTGCCCAAGGCGGCCATGGCCGGCGTGCTGTTCATTGTCGCCTGGGGACTTATCGACTTTAAGGAAATTCGTCACATATTGAAGGGGTCCCGGCGTTCGACCATCGTCATGTCGGTGACGTTTTTCAGTGCGATCTTTCTTGAATTGGAGTTCGCCATTTTCGCCGGTGTCTTGCTGTCGTTGATCAGTTACCTGGAAAAGACATCAAAGCCGATTATTCGCCGCCAGGTTCCCTATGAGCACGGCGCCAAGCGCCAATTCGTCGATGGGCCGAACATGCCCGAGTGTCCGCAATTGCGATTCACGCAGATTGACGGGTCGATATTTTTCGGCAACGTGTCGCGGGTCCTGGATACGTTCGATCTGTACCGCTCCGCCAGCCCGGACCAAAAACACTTGGCCATCATAGCCTCCGGCGTTCGGTTCGTGGACCTGGAGGGTGGAGATGCGCTTGTGCAGGAAGCCCGGGCCAGGCTTGCCAATGGTGGTGGGCTTTATCTGGTGAACACCCACATGCCGCTCTGGGACTCGTTGGAGCGTTGCGGGGCCTTGGAGGAAATTCAGGAAAACCACGTCTTTCAGGGCAAATCGGCTGCCATACACGCGATTTATCAGAAACTGGACAAGTCCATCTGCCAGACCTGTGATATCCGTATTTTTCTCGAATGCCGGAAGGATTTCGGAGCTCATAAACCACCGGGGTCTTAACCGCCTCGGCCGGTAAATTTCCCGTAGTTCGAGGCGCCTCGTTTCTTGATGTTGCGCCATTCAAACTCTAAAGTGCGGCGCGGATTGAAGAGCCGTATATTGAAATCATCACACTGGCATCAACCCGCGTGGATTGCCCGCCGCACATCAGGACACAGACATATGGCAAAAAGCAGTATTCCCGCAGATATCGCCAAGCTCAGCTTCGAGGACGCCCTGGAGCAGTTGGAGGATATCGTCCGCGAACTGGAAACCGGGTCCGGCGAACTGGATGCCTCTATCGCCGCCTACGAGCGGGGGGCGCATTTGAAACGCCATTGCGAGGGCAAGCTGAACGAAGCCCGGCAACGGGTGGAAAAAGTGGTTCTCGGCCCGGAAGGCGACCCGAGGCTGGAACCCGCTGATCTGGACTGAGCCGTGAGCACGAGTGAATTTCATAAAGTCCTTGGCCAATCTGCCGAGGCGGTCAACTTGACCCTGGAACGGATGCTGGAAATGCATGACGATCCCGAGGCGCGACTGATGGAGGCCATGCGCTACGCGGCGCTGGACGGCGGCAAGCGGATCCGCCCGTTCCTCGCCATCGCCTGCTCCGAGCTGTTCAACGTCAAGCCGGACAGGGCCCTGCGCGTCGCCGCCGCCATCGAAATGGTGCATTGCTACTCGCTGGTTCACGATGATCTGCCGGCCATGGACGACGACTCCCTCAGGCGGGGGCAGCCGACCTGTCATGTCCGTTTCGACGAGGCGACGGCCATCCTGGCCGGCGACGCCTTGTTGACCAAGGCGTTCGAGATTCTGGCCACGGACGAAACCCATCCGGACCCCCATGTCCGCGCCGAACTGGTGCTGGCGCTTGCCCGGGCCGCCGGGCCGGAGGGCATGGTCGGCGGACAGATGCTGGACCTGATCGCCGAGACCGAAGAGCTTAACATGCCGGAAATCACCCGCCTGCAGCGCATGAAGACCGGCATGCTGATCGCCGTCTCCTGCGAGTCCGGGGCCATTCTCGGCAAGGCCACGGACGGCGCCCGCCATGCCCTGCATGCCTACGCCCACGACCTGGGCCTGGCCTTCCAGATCGCCGACGACCTGCTCGACGTGGAAGGTGACGAGAAGACCGTCGGCAAGCGCACCGGCAAGGATGCGGATGCGGGCAAGGCCACCTTCGTTTCCCTACTCGGGGTGGAACGGGCCCGCGCCCAGGCCCGCCTGCTGGTCGATCAGGCGCGGGAACACCTTGATCTTTTTGGAAAAAAAGCGGATTCTCTGCAAGACATGGCCGATTTTGTCATCAACCGGCAGACCTGATGGTGAAACCGTGAACGACACACACACGACGCCCTTGCTGGATACGGTTCGAAAACCCGCCGATATCCGGGAATTTTCCAGCGACCAGTTGGCGCAGCTTGCCGACGAGGTGCGCCGGGAAACCGTTCGCGTGGTTTCCATTACCGGCGGTCACCTGGGCGCCAGCCTGGGGGTGGTCGAGCTGTCCGTCGCCCTGCATCATGTTTTCGATACCCCCGCCGACCGCCTAATTTGGGACGTCGGCCATCAGTGCTATCCCCATAAGATTCTCACCGGCAGGCGCGATCAAATGTTGTCGCTACGCCAGGGCGGCGGGCTTTCCGGATTCACCAAGCGGAACGAGAGCGAATACGACCCGTTCGGGGCCGGGCACAGTTCCACCTCCATCTCCGCCGCCCTCGGCATTTCCGTGGCGCGGGATTTCAAGGGCAAGGACAACAATGTCATCGCCGTCATCGGCGACGGCTCCATGAGCGCCGGCATGGCCTATGAGGCCATGAACAACGCAGGTTCCATGGACTCCCGCCTGATCGTCATCCTCAACGACAACGACATGTCCATCGCCCCGCCCGTGGGCGCCATGAGCGCCTATCTGTCGCGGCTGATTTCATCCAAGTCCTACCGGTCGATCCGCCATTTCGCCAAGGAAATGTCGAAGAAATTTCCCCGCCCGCTGGAAGAGGCCGCCCGCCGGGCCGAGGAATACGCCCGTGGCATGGTCACCGGCGGCACCCTGTTCGAGGAACTGGGCTTCTTTTACGTCGGTCCCGTCGACGGCCACAACCTGGACCATTTGCTTCCGGTTCTGAAGAATCTGCGCGACGAAAAGGAAAAGGGGCCGGTGCTGCTGCATGTGGTGACCCAAAAAGGCCACGGCTACGGCCCGGCGGAGGACGCCCCGGACAAGTACCACGGCGTCTCCCGCTTCGACCTGGTCACCGGCGAGCTTGAAAAAAGCACCGCCAACACCCCGTCCTACACCAAGGTGTTCGCCCAGGCCCTGATCGCCGAGGCCGAGGCCGACGAGAAGATCACCGCCATCACGGCGGCCATGCCCTCGGGCACGGGCCTCGACCTGTTCGAAGAGAAGTTTCCCGACAGGACCTTCGACGTGGGCATCGCCGAACAGCATGCGGTGACCTTCGCCGCCGGCATGGCCTGCGAGGGCTACAAGCCGTTCACGGCGATCTATTCCACCTTCCTGCAGCGGGGCTACGATCAGTTGGTGCATGACGTGGTGATGCAGAAATTGCCCGTGCGCTTCGCGCTGGACCGGGCCGGGCTGGTCGGCGCCGACGGGGCGACCCATGCCGGGGTCTACGACCTGGCCTATTTGTGCTGCCTGCCGAACATCGTCGTCATGGCCCCGTCCGACGAGGCCGAACTGATGCACATGACGGCGACCGCCGCCGCCTATGACGACGGCCCCTCGGCGGTGCGCTACCCGCGCGGCAACGGCACCGGAGTGGACATGCCGGAGAAGGGGGAGGTGCTGGAAATCGGCAAGGGGCGCATCGTGCGCGACGGTTCGACCATCGCCGTGCTCAGTCTCGGCGGGCGCCTGCAGGAATGCCTGAGGGCCGCCGATGAACTGGCCGCCAAGGGAATTTCGACGACCGTCGCCGACGCCCGCTTCGCCAAGCCCCTGGACCGGGACCTGATCCGGGACCTGGCGGCCCGCCACGAGGTCCTGATCACCATCGAGGAAGGCTCCCCCGGCGGCTTCGGCGCCCATGTGATGACCTTCATGGCCGAAGAGGGGCTGCTGGACGGCGGCCTCAGGGCGCGGGTGATGACCCTGCCGGACCGGCTGATTCATCACGACACTCCGGAAAGGCAATACGAACAGGCCGGACTGACCGCGCCCGCCATCATCAAGACCGCCCTGCAGGCCCTCGGCCGCGAAGACAAAGCGGCGCGCGCCTGACCGTCATGGGAAAGACGGCGAAGCTGCGGCTCGACCAGTTGCTGGTTGAACGCGGCTTGGCGGAAAGCCGAAACAAGGCACAGGGCCTGATCATGGCCGGCAAGGTGTACAGCGAAACCCGCCGCCTGGATAAGCCCGGCCAGCAGGTCAGGGACGACATCGCCCTAGAGGTGAAAGGCCAGGACCATCCCTGGGTCTCGCGTGGCGGCCTGAAGCTGGCCCGTGGGCTGGAGTATTTCCACATTGATCCCACGGGATTGGTCTGTCTGGATGTGGGTGCCTCCACCGGCGGTTTCACCGATGTCCTGCTGGCCGAAGGCGCGGCGCGGGTCTATGCGGTGGACGTGGGCCATGGCCAGTTGGCCTGGAAGCTGCGCCGGGACGAGCGGGTCGTGGTGCTGGAAAGGACCAACGCCCGCCATCTCGACGGGGCGCTGATCCCCGAACCGGTCGACCTGATCGTCTGTGACGCCAGCTTCATCGGCTTGCAAACGGTGTTGCCCGCGGCCCTCGCCCTGGCCGCCCCGGGGGCGCGGCTGGTGGCCCTGATCAAGCCGCAGTTCGAGGTCGGCCGGGGACGGGTCGGCAAGGGCGGCGTGGTGCGCGACCCGGCGCTGCACGAGGAGGTCTGCGAAAAAATCCGGGCCTGGCTCGAAAGCCGGCCCGGATGGAGGGAACTGGGGATCACCGAAAGTCCCATCAAGGGACCGGAAGGAAACAAGGAATTCCTGATCGGCGGGTTTTTATCCCACGACGGTTTAGGCGGCTGAGACGCCGGAGGCGGTTTCCTTGTATTTCCTCGGCGTGATGGTGCGGACGATTTCATCGCCGGAGCGCCGTTTCGCCTGTTCCAGGTCGTAGGCCATTTGCAGCCGCAGCCAGAATTCCTCGCTGGTGGAGAAATAGCGGGCGAGGCGAAAGGCGGTGTCCGCGTCCAGATGCCTTTCGGCGTCGATGATGGCGGCGATGTGGCTGACCGGCAGGCCGATGTCGGCGGAAAGTTCCTGCTGGGTGATGGCCAGGGGCTTGAGGAATTCATCGACGAGAACCTGACCCGGCGGCACGTCGGAGGGCTTGATGCTGTCGCTGGCGAAGACCGGTTTCTTTTCCGGAACCGCCGGCGGTTCGTCGAAAATTTCCGTCTCCAAACCGGCTTCCCGCCAGGCCTTGAGGCCGCCCGCCATGTTGATGGGCGGCGTATGCCCGGCCTGAATCAACTGCTTGGCGGCGGCGGCGGAGCGCTTGCCGATGGCGCAATGGAGAACCAGTTTCTTGATCTGAATGCGGGGGAAGGTATCCGGGTCGAGCATGGACAGGGGCACCAGCATGGCGCCGGGGATATGCTCCTGCTCGAACTCGGATGTTTCGCGCACATCCACCAGTAGGGCCTCGCCGGTGGTCAGCCAGCGGGCGACGGTTTCAACGTCCACCTCTTCCAGTTCGATTTCGTTCGGGTCCGTGTTCATCTCGGTTCACCATCATCGTGACATTGAAGACGAATATATATACGCAAAAAATATTGTCAATTAAAAAATAATAACATTATTTATTTGTTGTATTGAGCAACTAGAAAACGGGTGGTTCTCCTTGTTCGACCAGGGGGCCTTGGACGCTTGTCTGTTGTCGCTTATCGCACGACGGTCTAATCGGGCTCGCCGAGGGGGAGGCGGACGGTGAAGGTGGAGCCTTCACCGACGGTGCTGTCCAGGGTAATGGTTCCGCCGTGCTTGTTGACGACGATGTCATAGGCCAGGGTCAGTCCCTGCCCCATGCCTTTTCCCTTGTCGCCGCTGGTGTAGAAAGGATCGAAAATATGCTCGGCGTCCTCGGCCGAAATACCGACGCCCGTGTCGCCGACCCTGCAGACGACCCCGTCATGGCTGTTTTCCGTCTCGATGGTGATGACGCCCTTTTCCCCGCCGCCGCGGGCCCTGATGGCCTGGGCGGCGTTCATGATCAGATGCAGAAAGACCTGGCCCAGTTCCGTCGGCAGGCCGTTGATGTTGCGCAAGTCCTGCGAGCGTTGCAGGTCCATTTCCGCGACCTCGTGCCATTCGCTCCAGCTCATGGTCATGGACGCGGTCAGGAGACGGTTCAGGTTGACGGGCATCTTCCTGCTCATGCCGGGCTGGGAAAATTCCTTCAGGGCCTGCACGACGTTGCTGACTTTCTTCACCCCTTCCAGGGACTGGCCGATGGCTTCCGGGATTTCCTCGAAGTAATAGGACAGCCCCTCTTCCCCGTCCCGGTCTTCCCGTTTCCCTTCGTCGGCCACCAGTTGGCGCATGGTAACGATGGAGTCCCGGATGAATTCCAGATTGTTGCCGATATACTGGATCGGCGAATTGATCTCGTGGGAAATGCCGCCGGAAAGCTGGCTGACGGCGCGGTGGCGGGAGGCCTGCATCAACTCCAACTGGGCCCGCTTGAGCTTGCTGATATCCGTCCGAATGGAGATGTACTGCGCCGGGTTCCCCGTATCATCGAGAAGCGGGAAAATGGTCGATTCGACCCAGTAGGCCTCTCCGTCCTTTCTCTTGTTCTTGAAAACCCCATGCCAGACGGCGCCGTAGCTGATGCTCTTCCACATCTCCGCATAGAAGTCGTCCGGAGTATCCCCCGACTTGACGATGCTGTGATTCCGACCCAGCAATTCCTCCATGGCGTAGCCGCTGGCTTGGCAGAACTTGTCGTTGGCGTAGGTGATAACGCCGTCCGCATCGGTGATGCTGACGATGGCGTGCTCGTCAACGGCCCGTTTGTGGAACTCCAGTTGCCGGTGGCTGTCCACCAGTTCCTGGCGGGAGGCATCCAACTGGGCCAAGACCTGATTGGCGCGAACAACATGGGGACGGATGGCGAAGACATAGGAGAGCGGCGTCGCTAGCAAGGTAAGCAACACGATATCGGCGATCATTTCCTCAGTCTCGCCGAGAGAAAGGGGGACATGCCCCATGACCGCCCAGGTCACCGTCTCGACGGCAAGGAAGATCACCGCGATTTTGACCAGCAATACCAGGATCGGGAACCGGCCCGGCGCGTCTGCTTGCTTCTCTCTCATCCGTCTCCCCACAGGAACCCTCTTTTCTCCTGCCCCTCTCTGTTCCCCGGGGAAACAACTGGCCGGACAAGGATTTTAACCGAATATGTTGTCGCACAGAAAGACTAATTCCACCGGACAAGCGTGATTTCCGCACGGGCGGCGGCGCAAATAACGCTTCTTGATCGGGCCCGGTTTATGGCATTGTTCCGCCGCCCCTGTCCCCGAGACTGGAAACCGCACCGACACCGAAGAGGAACGCCCGCCCCATGAGCGCCAACATCTACGAGCAGCACCTGGACCGCAACAAGGCCAATTACACCCCCCTTTCCCCCTTAAGCCTGCTGGCCAGGGCCGCCGACGTCTATCCGGACAAGACGTCGCTGATCCACGGCGCCAAGCGCTTCACCTGGGGGCAGACCTACGCCCGCGCCCGCCGCCTCGCCTCCGCCCTGTCGGAACGGGGTGTCGGCCTCGGCGACACGGTGGCGATCATGGGGGCGAATACGCCGGAAATGTACGAGGCCGCCTTCGGCGTGCCCATGACCGGGGCCGTCCTCAACACCCTGAATGTGCGCCTCGACGCCGCCGCCATCGCCTTCTGCCTGGACCACGGCGAGGCCAAGGTGCTGCTTACCGACCGGGAGTTTTCCGACACCGTCAAGGACGCCCTGGAGCAACGCAAGGGCGGCGATATTCTGGTCATCGACATCGACGATTCCGAAGCGGACTTGACCGGCGCCCTGATCGGCGAAACCGATTACGAGGCCTTTCTCGAAGGCGGCGACCCGGAATTCGACTGGTCTCTGCCTAGCGACGAATGGAACGCCATTTCCCTGAACTACACGTCAGGCACCACGGGCAACCCGAAAGGCGTCGTCTACCACCACAGGGGGGCCTACCTGAACGCCCTTTCCAACGTCATCGGCTGGAACATGGGCCATCACCCGACGTACCTGTGGACCCTGCCCATGTTCCACTGCAACGGCTGGTGCTTCCCCTGGACCCTGGCCGCCGTGGCCGGGGAATCGGTCTGCCTGCGCCAGGTCAGTGCCGCCAGCATGTACGCGGCCATCGCCGATCACCGGGTCACCCATTTCTGCGGCGCGCCCATCGTGCTGAATTTCATCATCAACGCCACCGACGAGGAACGCCGGGACTTCGACCATACGGTCAACGCCATGACCGCCGCCGCCCCGCCGCCGGCCTCGACCCTGCAAAAAATGCAGGAAATCGGCTTCGACGTGACCCACGTCTACGGACTGACGGAAACCTACGGCCCCGCCGTCATGTGCGCCTGGCACCCGGAATGGGACGACCTGGACATCGAGGAGCAAACCCGCCTGAAGGGCCGCCAAGGGGTGCGCTATCATGTTCTCGAGGGCCTCGACGTGATGGACCCGGACACCATGACCCCGGTTCCCCGTGACGGCGAAACCATGGGCGAAATCATGTTCCGCGGCAACATCGTCATGAAGGGCTACCTGAAAAACCCGGACGCCAGCGACGAAGCCTTCGCCGGCGGCTGGTTCCATTCAGGCGACCTGGCGGTGATGCAGCCAGACGGCTACATCAAGATTCAGGACCGCTCGAAGGACGTCATCATCTCCGGCGGCGAAAACATCTCCTCTATCGAAGTCGAGGACACCCTATACAAGCACCCGGCGGTGCTGGCCTGTGCCGTGGTCGCCAAGCCGGACGAAAAATGGGGGGAGACGCCCTGCGCCTTCATCGAGCTGAAGGGGGATGCGGGGGATGTCAGCGATGCCGACATCATCGCTTACTGCCGCGACAACCTGGCCCACTATAAATGCCCGAAACACGTGGTCTTCTGCGAAATCCCCAAGACCTCGACCGGGAAAATCCAGAAATTCAAGCTGCGCCAGCGGTTTTCCGGGGACTGAGAATTCCCGGAAACTGGCAGGGAGGGAACGCACGAATCCCGTCCCGAAGAGCGTTAGGTCTTCCGGGGCGGGTTCGGCATAGAAAAAGCAGCGACGCGTGTCCGCGTTAGCTGCTTAATTCGGCGATTTCGTCCTTCAGGAGGAGTTTTTGCTTTTTCAGTTCATGTAGGTGAATGTCGTCGGGATGAGGTCTTCTTTCTTCTTCTTCGATCTCGTTCTCAAGCATTTCATGCTTGCTCTTAAGGGAATCCAACCTCTCGTCTAGGCTCATGACAAACTTACTCCCTCTGTCATATTTCGATACCCGTGATGATACGCCATCGGTGGTGAAAAATCCAGTGGCGAAGCGGAAAAATGCCCCTTGACGGCGACAATCTGTTATACTCCCCGGCAATGAACGATATCGACGCGATACAACAAAAACTGTCGGAACTGCGCACCGAACACCGCGATCTCGACGATGTGATCGAACGGCTGACCGAGGACGGCGCCTTCAATCAGATTCAGGTCCAGCGCCTGAAAAAGCGCAAGCTCTCCCTCAAGGATCAGATCTCCGCCCTTGAAAACCAGATCCTTCCCGACATCATCGCCTGAACGGCCGATCCCGGAAGCGTCTTAACGGTTCATGGCGTGGTAGTCCGGGTTCGGCATCATGTCCAGGCCGTGGGCCAGGCGGTTTGTGTAGTTGAAGAAACCGGCGGTGTCGGCGATGTCGAAGATATCCTGGTCGCTAAACCCGGCGTCGCGCAGGGCCTGACGGTCCGCCTCGCCGATATCCTGCGGGGTCTCGGTCAGTTTCCAGGCGAAATCGAGCATGGCCCGGTGACGCCCGTCCAGTTCGGCGACCCGGTAATTGAAGGCGATCATCTCGCCCAATTGCGGGTCGCCGGACAGTTCCCGCACCGCCTGGCCGTGCGCCACCAGGCAGTAGTAACAGCGGTTGGCGGACGACACCGTGACGGCGATCATTTCCCGTTCCAGCTTGCTGAGGCCGCTGCTTTCCTCGTTCAGCATCAGTTCGTTGTAGAAGGCGATGAAGTTGGACAGCTTGGCCGGATTGCCCATGAAGGATTTCAGGACATAGGGCACCAGCCCTAGTTTTTCCCGGCAGATGCGGAAATACTTTTTCAGGCCGTCGTCCAGGGTGTCTTCATCGGGCAGGGCGATGCGAACGATATGATCCGGTTGGGGCATGTCGGGTGTCCTTGAAAGGGGGAGGTGCTACAGGCCGCATTGCGCACGCAGGCGCAACAGGTGGTCGGCCAAGACCAGGGCCAGCATGGCCTCGCCCACGGGAACGGCGCGAATGCCGACGCAAGGGTCGTGGCGGCCCTTGGTCAGCACGTCCGCGTCTTCCCCCTGTGTGTTGACCGTTTGGCGGGGGACGAGAATGCTGCTGGTGGGTTTGACGGCGAAGCGGGCGATAATCTCCTGGCCCGACGAAATGCCGCCCAGCACGCCGCCGGCGTTGTTGGAGAGGAACTGGGCTTCGCCGCTACCCCCGGCGCGCATTTCATCGGCGTTGTCCTGGCCGGTCAGGCCGGCGGCGGCGAAACCGGCGCCGATCTCCACCCCCTTGACGGCGGGAATGCTCATCAGCGCCTTGGCGATATCCGCGTCGAGACGGTCGAATATGGGCTCGCCCAGTCCTGCCGGAATGCCCGTGGCGGAAACCTCGACGACGCCGCCGATGGACGAGCCCTGCTTACGGATCTCGTCCAGATAGGTCTCCCATTCCCCCGCCGCTTCCTTGTCCGGGCAGAAGAAGGGGTTGTTGTCGACCTCGTCCCAGTCCCAGCGTTCGCCGTCGATCAGATGCGGGCCCATCTGGATCATGGCTCCGCGGATCATCACCGGGGCGCCGACAAGCTGCTGAAGGACCTTGCGGGCGACGGCCCCGGCGGCGACCCGGGCGGCGGTCTCCCGGGCGCTGGACCGCCCGCCGCCGCGATAGTCCCGGTTGCCGTATTTTTTAAAGTAGGTGTAATCCGCATGGCCGGGGCGGAATTTGTCCTTGATGTCGCCGTAGTCCTTGGAGCGTTGGTCCTCGTTGGCGATCAACAGGGCGATGGGCGTTCCCGTGGTTTCCCCCTCGAAAACGCCGGACAGGATCTGCACCCGGTCCGTCTCCTGGCGTTGGGTGGTGAAGCGGGATTGGCCGGGGCGGCGTTTGTCCACGTAGGGCTGGATATCCTCCTCGCTCAGGGGCAGGCACGGCGGCGCGCCGTCGATGACGCAACCAATGGCCGGTCCGTGGCTCTCGCCGAAACTGCTGACCCTGAAGAGCTGGCCGAAGGAATTCCCTGACATGAAAAATTCCTAAATGGTGGAAATGTCGGGGGCGTCGACGGCCTTCATGCCGACGGTGTTGTAGCCGCAGTCGACATGATGGGTTTCGCCGGTGACGCCGCTGGAAAGGTCGCTCAGCAAATAAAGGCCGGCGCCGCCGACGTCTTCCAGGCTGACGTTGCGCCGCAGGGGCGCATTGTATTCGTTCCATTTCAGGATGTAACGGAAATCGCCGATGCCCGACGCCGCCAGGGTTTTCATGGGACCGGCGGACAGGGAATTGACCCGGATGCCCTGGCGGCCCAAATCCTCGGCCAGATAGCGCACGCTGGCTTCCAGCGCCGCCTTGGCGACTCCCATGACATTGTAATGGGGCACCACCCTTTCCGAGCCGTAATAGGTCAGGGTCAGCAGCGAGCCGCCGTCGTTCATCAACGCCTGGGCGCGCTGGCAAACGGCGGTGAAGGAGTAACACGAGATGTCCATGGACTTGGCGAAGTTGTCCCGTGTGGTGTCGACGTAGCGGCCCTTCAGTTCCTCCTTGTCGGAATAGGCGATGGCGTGGACGACGAAATCTAGGCTTCCCCAGCGCTCCTTCAGGGTGTCGAAGGTGTTGTCGATGCTGGCCATGTCGGTAACGTCGCATTCCAGCACGATATCGGATTGCACCCGTTCGGCCAGGGGGGTGACCCGTTTCAGCAGGGCGTCCCCCTGATAGGTGAAGGCCAGCTCCGCCCCCTGGTCCCTGGCGGCGCGGGCGATGCCCCAGGCGATGGAGCGTTCGTTGGCGACGCCCATGATCAGGCCTTTCTTACCCTTCATTAGCGGTTCGGGAGACGTCATGCAGGTGTCCTCATGTGGTTGTTGCCTCTTCAAACGGTCGAATCCATGCTACACGAAAGACGGGGAGAGAATAAAGTGGCAGGAAGGCCCCGAGGCCATGTTCAACCCGTCTTGGCGTCTTTCGGGGCCCTGTCCCCAAGGCCGACGCCGCGAACGTCATAGTCGTTCTTGTCCGCCCATTTGCGGATAAACCGGGTCAGTTCACGGTTTTCCGTCTTCGGCAGGAGAATTTTCAGGGTTACGTACTGGTTGCCCCGGGTCTGTTTCTTCTTGTCCTCGATGCCTTTGCCCTTCAGACGCAGCCGGGTGCCCGTGTTGGCCCCGGCCGGAACGTTCAGCTTGACCGTGCCGTGAACGGTCGGGACCTCGATGCTGGCGCCCAGGACCGCTTCCGGCAGGGAGACGGGCAGGTCGAGATGAATGTCGAGGCCGTCGAGGCGGAACAGATCGTCTTCCTCGACCAGGATTTCCACATGGGCGTCGCCCTTTCTGCCGCCGCCCATGCCGTCCATGCCCTGTTCCTTGAGCCGCAGGACCTGGCCGTTGCGGGTGCCGGGGGGGACGGAAACGGCGAGGCGCTTGCCGTTGGTCATGCTGACCGTCTTGTTGGCCCCGAGGGCGGCTTCGAGAAAGCTGACCTTGAGGGAGTAGGATACATCCGAGCCGTTGATCTTCACCGACGAGCGGTTATGGCTGTTGCGGCGTTTGAAGAAGTCTTCGAACGGGCTGCGGCCGCCTCCGCCTCCGCCGCCAGGCCTGTAGGATCGCCTGCCGCCCGCCGGATTGCCGTGGGCGTCGATTTCCCCCCGGTCGTAACGGGCCCGCTTGCCGGCGTCGGAGAGGATGTCGTAGGCCGTCGACAGGTCCTTGAAGCGGTCCTCCGCCTGCGGGTTGCCGGGGGAACTGTCCGGGTGCAGTTCCCTGGCCAGCTTGCGGTAGGCCTTCTTGATGGCGTCGGCGCTGGCACTTCGGGGAACGCCGAGAATGTCGTAGGGGTCTCTCATTCGACAATCACCCAGCCGCCGTCTTCGCCGCGGCAAGCGCGGCCGACGGCCCGTTCCTGCCGTCCGTCGATAAGGATCGTGGATTCGAAATCACGACATTCCCCGCCGTCGCCGTCGGCCCGTCCGCTGGTTGGGGTGTAGGTGCCGGACGTGCCCGTGTCCGGGTTGCTCCATCTGGCGGTTTCACCGGCTTCGGCGCTTTCCATGGTCTCGGTTCCGGTTGCGTCGGCCTGCCTCAGGTCGCCTTCGTCCAGGGTGCGGCCCAGGGTCTTGCCCAGCCAGGCGCCGAAGATGCCACCCAGGCCGGCCCCGGCGGCCTTGCCCTTGCCGCCGCCCATCTTGGAGCCGACGATGGTGCCGAGAACCGCCCCCGTCGCCGTGCCGATCTTTTCCCCTTCCTTCGTCCCGCCGCCGGAACAGGACCAGAGCAGCACCAGGGAGAGCGGCAGGACGAGAAATATGCTTTTGTTCATGACACAGGTCTTGACGGCTGGGCGGCTTAACATGAATGTTTCCCTGGACCGGCACGCAGCCGAAACAGAATCCGATCTTAAAGCAAGGACGCCATGACCGCCACCACGGACCGCAACCCCATCGAACTGTTCAACGACTGGATGAAAGAGGCGAAGCTTTCCGAACCCGCCGACGCCAACGCCATGAGTCTGGCCACGGCGGACGCCCGGGGCATGCCGTCGTCCCGCATGGTGCTGTTGAAGGACGTGGATGAGCGGGGATTTACCTTCTACACCAACCTGGGCAGCCGCAAGGCCCGGCAACTGGCGGAAAATCCCCAGGCGGCGCTTTGCTTCCATTGGAAGTCCCTGAAGCGTCAGGTGCGCATCGAAGGGACCGTTGAGACGGTGGCCGACCGGGAGGCCGACGACTATTTCGCCTCCCGCCCCCGGGCCAGCCGCATCGGCGCCTGGGCGTCGAAGCAATCGCAGGTTCTGCCGGGCCGTTTCGAACTGGAAAAACGGGTCGCCGAATATACCGCCAAGTTTCATATCGGCGAGGTTCCCCGGCCCGACTTCTGGTCCGGCTACCGGGTGGTTCCGTCGCTGATCGAATTCTGGACCGACCGTCCCTTCCGCTTGCATGAACGGGTGGTCTACAGCCGCGGCGGGGATGGCGGCTGGGTCACCGAATCCCTGTTTCCTTAAGAGGGCCCGCCGATGGCCACGACACCGTTCAAGGAAAGACCGCCGCCGCCGAAACTGGACCCCGGGCTGGCTCGCCTTGTGACCTTCGCCACCTATGCCGCGGTGGGCATCGCGGCGACGCTGATCGTCCTGAAGTTCGGGGCCTGGATCGCCACCGAATCCCTCAGCCTGCTGTCCACCCTGATCGATTCCTTCCTCGACATCGGGGCATCGCTGATCAATCTGTTCGCCGTGCGCCACGCCCTGCAACCGGCGGACCGGGAACACCGGTTCGGCCACGGCAAGGCGGAACCCCTGGCCGGGCTGGGGCAGGCGGCCTTCATCAGCGGTTCGGCCCTGTTCATTCTGTTCGAGGCCGGCGACCGCATGTTGCATCCCCACGAAGTGGTCAACACGGGGGCGGGACTGACGGTGATGGGGGTGTCCATCGGCCTGACCACGGCCCTGGTGCTGTTTCAGCGCTATGTGGTCGGCAAGACCGGATCGGTGGCGATCGAGGCGGATTCCATCCATTACCGCATGGATATTCTGGTCAACTTCGGGGTTATCGCCTCGCTGTTGCTGGTCTCGCAACTGGGCTGGGCGTTTATCGATCCCATCATCGCCGCCACCATCGCCCTTTATATTTTCCATGGCGCCTGGGAGGTGGGGTCCAGGTCCCTCAACCTGCTGATGGACCAGGAACTGCCCGAGCACGACCGCGAGCGAATCACCGCCATCGCCCTGGCAGAGCCGGGGGTGCTGGGCGTTCACGACATGCGGACCCGGTCATCGGGATTGAACGTCTTCATCCAGTTTCATCTCGACCTGGACGGGAGCATGACCCTGGCCGCCGCCCATGAGATTTCCGAGGCGGTCATGTACAAGATCGAAGCCGCCTTTCCCAACGCCGAGGTCCTGATCCACGAAGACCCCGCAGGCGTCGAGGAAAGGCGGATGGAGTTTTCCGATTGAGGACCTATGAACGAATGTACAGCTCGAGCTGATCAATGGTGAACTGCTGTTCGTCGATGGTGCTCTTGACCAGGTCGCCGATGGAGACCAGGCCGACCATCTCGCCGCCGTCCATCACCGGCAGGTGACGGACCCGCTTGTTGGTCATCACCGCCATGCATTCCTGCACCGTCTGGGACGGCTTGGCGCAGATCACTTCGTTTTCCATGATGTCGCTGATCGGCGTCGTCGGCGAGGCCCTGCCTTGCAGAAACACCTCGCGGGCATAGTGCCGCTCGGTGAAAATGCCGACGGGCTTGTCGTCGTTATCGGTGACGACGATGGAGCCGATGTTGTGTTCGGCCATGGCGCGGATCGCCTGATAAACGGTTTGTCCGGCGTTGATGGTTTGTACGTCGTTGCCTTTATGATCCAACAGTTGCTGAACGGTTGACATTCGCCCTCTCCTTTCAATCAAGGCATCCTGAAACGGGATTGGACACGGGTTAACTATAGCATTGTTTGGCCCGGCGATGAAGTTGCTTCGAATTGACCTCGGACATGTACTGTATTGAAAATGCTGGGTAAAGTTTTCCCATCATGGCCAAGGTCGTTCAAAAAGACGTGATCGGCTTCCTCAGCCGCCCGGAAAGCCATCCCGGGCCGGTGGAGCGAGTCGATGTGGTGGAAACCCATATTTCGGTCATCTTCCTGGCCGGAGACCGGGTCTACAAAATGAAGCGGCCGGTGCGCTATCCCTATCTGGATTTCTCCACCCTGGCCCTGCGCAAGCGCTATTGCGAGGCCGAGGTGGCGGTGAACAGCCGCACGGCGCCGGGGCTTTACAAGGGGTGCGTCCCCGTCTGCGCCGATCCTTCCGGAAGGCTGCGCCTGGGCGGCGGCGGAGAGGCCGTCGAATGGCTGGTGGAAATGGCCCGCTTCGATGAAGACGGCCTGTTTGATCGCCTGGCCACCGCCGGGCGGCTGAAACGGTCCCTGATGGAGGAATTGGCGGAAGCCGTCGCCGCCTTCCACGAGGCCGCGGAATCCCGCCCGGACGTGGACAGCCGCCAGGGCATGATCGACACTGTCGCCGGGGTCGCCGACAGCTTCGCCGAATTCGGCGCCGGCATTTTCGACCCCCGGGACGTTGAACGTCTTATTGCCCGGCAAATGGCCGCCGCCCGGGGGCCTTGCGGAGAGAAGGCGGCGGGTCGGCGCGAGGCCCGGCGGGTGCGCCATTGCCACGGCGACCTGCATTTGCGCAACATCTGCCTGATCGAAGGGCGGCCGACCTTGTTCGACGCCATCGAATTCAACGACTCCTTTTCCGATATCGACGTCTTCTACGATCTGGCGTTCCTGCTGATGGATTTGGACCATCGCGGCCTTCGCCGCCTCGCCAACATCGTTCTCAACCGTTACCTGGACGTCACCGGCGATACGGACGGCCTGGGTTGCCTGGGCCTGTTCCTGTCCGTGCGGGCGGCGATCCGGGCGCATGTGTGCGCCGCCGCCTCGGCCCGTCATTCCGATCCACGGGAGTCGGGACGCGTCGCCGCCGAGGCCCGCACATACTTCGATTTGGCCCGGGATTACCTGAGCCCGCCCGAACCTCGGCTGATCGCCGTCGGCGGGCTGTCGGGCAGCGGCAAGTCCCGCATGAGCCGGGAACTGGCCCCCCACGTGGACGCCGCGCCCGGGGCGCGGGTGGTGCGCAGCGATGTCGTCCGCAAGCGCCTGGCCGGGGTCGACCCGCTGACCCCGCTGCCGCCCGAAAGCTACACGCCGGAGACCGCCCGGCGGACCTATGAGGCGGTCTATGCCGAGGTCCGCCGGACCCTGGCCGAAGGGCAATCGGTCATCGCCGATGCGGTTTTCGCCAGGCCCGAGGAACGGGCCGCCATCGCCGACGTCGCCCGGGAGATGTCGGTCCCGTTCGACGGGTTGTGGTTGCTGGCCCCGGGGGAGGTCTTGCAGGGCAGGGTGGAAGGGCGAAGCTTGAACGCCTCCGACGCCGATGCGGGGGTCGTCCGCAAGCAGCTTTCCTATGACCTGGGCGACATTCGCTGGACCCCTGTCGACAGTTCCGGCGATAGATCGTCGACGCTAGAGAAAGGATTGAAAACACTTGGACTTTCCTGAGCCGCCGTTAAGGCGCATAATAGACGCAGGAGACGTCCCATCATACGAGGAAGGAGTTGGCCATGCCGATTAAAACAATCCTGGTTCCCATTGACGGAACGGAAGCGTGCCGAACGGCCCTCGACGCCGCCTTTGTCCTCGGCCGTGATCTCGCGGCCCATGTGGATGTGCTCAGCATCGCCAACGATCCGAAGGACGCCGTTCCCCTGCTGGGCGAGGGCATGTCGGCGGCGATCATCGAAGAGATGATCGAGTTGGCGGAAGCGGAGTCCAGCGAACGGGCCGCCCGCGCCGAGGCCCTGTTCGAAGACGCCTGCCGGCGTCACGGCCTGTCCCGCCAGGACGATCCCCCGTCCACGGGCGAGGGGTCGGCGGCGCTGACCCAGCGGATCGGACGGGAAGACGAATTGGCGGCGGAAAAGGGCCGCCTGGCGGATCTGGCCGTGGTCGCCAGGCCGACGGAACAGTCCGAACCGTCGCTCGCCATGACCATCAATGCGGTGCTGTTCGAAACCGGCCGTCCGGTCCTGGTTGCGCCGCCGACGCCGCCGGACGTCATCGGCCGGAAAATCGCCGTGTCGTGGAACGGCAGCGCCGAGTCGTCGCGGGCCGTGGCCGCCGCCATGCCGCTGATCGCCCGCTCCGAAGGCGTCGTCATCCTGACCGCCGAAAACGACAAGACCTCCGCCGAGGTCGCCCCCGAACTGGCGACCTATTTCGCCTGGCACGGGGTCACGGCGGAAACCCGCACCCTGCCGGGGGGCTCACAGGTTGGCGAGGTGCTGCTGGAGGACTGCGCCGTCATCGGCGCGGATTTGCTGGTCATGGGGGCCTATACCCATTCCCGCATGCGTCAATTGATTCTGGGCGGGGTGACCAAGCATGTCCTCGGCAATGCCCAATTGCCGGTGCTGATGGCGCATTAGATCAAACTGCGTTTGTTCAAACGCAGGCTGCCCTATGGCGTTACGACCGCATGCCGGGGGAGCCGGATGGTGATCGTGGTTCCGGCCCCCTTGACGCTTTCGACCGTCAGTTCCCCTCCGTGCAGCTCAACCAGGCGTTTCGTCAGGGTCAGGCCGAGCCCGGTTCCTTCCTGGGTGCGCAGAAGGTGTTCGCCGTGGGCCTGTCCATAGGGAGATAAAGCCAGGTTGATCTCTTCCGGACTCATGCCGATGCCGTTGTCGCTGATTTCAATAATAACCTCGTCGACCAGGCAGCGCGGCCGCACGGTGACGGTTCCGTCGTTCGTGAACTTGGCCGCATTGCCGGTCAGGTTGAGGAGGATCTGCTTCAGGCGGATGCGATCGGCGATGATGCGGGTCTGAAAGTCCCCACAGTCCTCGCCGCATTCGCCGCAGGTCTGAAACGGCTCGATCTCGAATGTGTTGTTGTTTTCCACCAGAGTGTGATTGACCAGATCCCGGACCTCTCCGAGGACATCGAAGAGCTCGACGGGCTCCAGATTCAGGTCCATCTTCCCGGCGTCGATTTTCGACATGTCCAGCAGGTCGCCGATGATGCCGAGAAGATGATGGCCGCTGTCGTGAATCAACTGGGCGTATTCGGTGTATTGCTCGGGCAGTTTGCCGAACACCTCCTGATGCATCATTTCGGAAAAGCCGATAATGGCATTCAGCGGCGTGCGCAGTTCATGGCTCATATTGGCCAGGAAGCGGGCTTTCGCCTGATTGGCCGAAACCGCCTCGTCACGGGCCTGGACAAGTTCAGCGGTCCTCTCAAGGACCCGTATTTCAAGCTCCGCATGCAGGGTGCGCAGTTCGTTTTCAAAGTCGGCTCTTTGGTCCCACATCTCCTCGAAGGAGCGGAACACATCGCCGACTTCGGAAGCATCGGTCTCGTGCGGGGCCAGGTTCCGTTCGCCGGTCTTCGCCAGTTCGATGGTTTGGCGCAGCCGCCGCAGGGGGGCGACGACGATATACTTGTTGGCGAGGGAGATAGCCACGGAATAGAGAATGACCAGAAGGACGAGTTCCACGGCGTCGCTGGAGAGCCGGTTGATGAATTCCTCGTTGATGCGCTCGTGAGACGCGGTCGCGGTCAGGCGGCCGATTTCATGCACGGCGCCGCTGTCCAGTTCCATGGTAATGGGCGCCGAATAAAGCAGTTCTTCATCCTCATGGTTCTCGCCGCCCGGCTCGCCGAGGGAAGCGAAAAGATCGCCCGTTTCATCGAACACCCGGACATTCCTGACATCCTTGTCGCTGGCCATGGTTTCCAGGATGTCGAGGACGATTTGGTCGTCCAAATTCCACAACGCGGGGGCAACCGCCAAGGCGTATTCGGGAACGATTTTCTTCAATTTCTCGTGCAGGGAGTCATGGGCCTTGCCGAAGGCCCGATACTCGATCAGGACGAAAATGCTCACCGTTATGATGACAATCAACGGAATGGTGATGAGCAGAAAGCGGCCCTGCAGGGTGCGGCCGGAAAGTGTGTCGGGAATAAATTTCATTCACCGTGTCCGGATCGAGGAAACGGCGGCCCGGGGCCGCCGTCGGGATGGAGTGCTTATTGATAGGCGCTCATGATTTCCTGCCAGGACGGGTCTTGATCTAGTCCGGCGAGGATGGAATCCAAATACGCCTTCAACTCGCCCTGTCCGGCGAGGACCATGACGCGCCTGGCGTAGCTGCTGTGGGGGGTTGGCGAGATGTAGACCTGATCTTCGATCTGCTTCTGCTTGATGACGAACAGGGCCCCGGATTTCGGGATCAGCATGACGTCGGTCTGCTTGTTCAGCAGCTTGCGGAAATTGGCGGTGTGGCTGTCCGCGTCGACGCGGCGGGTGGATGCGCTTTGCTCGATGTAATCGTCGAGGCCGGAGTAGCGGTGACCCTTCAGGCCACCGAGGACCATGCCGTCGATGGAGGCGGGGCCGTTGTAATCCAGCGCGGTGTCGCTGCGGGTGACCACGGCGTTGCCGTCGGTCATCAATGCGTCGGCCGTCCAGGTGTGTTTGGTCTCTTCCTTGTCGCCGAACCAGACCGGGTTGACCCAGGGCACGATGGCGGACTGTTCCTTGGTGATGGATTTGTTGAGCCGTGGGCGGGACATTTCGGAAACCTTGAAGGCATAGCGGCCATCGGATTTGTCGGAAAGATAGCGGGCCAGATCATAGGTCAGGCCCTGGCCTTTGCCGGTGACGAACGGAGGATGGGTGTGATAGGTGAAAACGCCGACGGACGTTTCCGCTGCGGCGGCGCCGGCGGCCAATATCAACACTACGGCGAAGAAGGCCGAGGCCCTGACTGTGAAATAGTTCATTCTACCGTGCTCCTAATTTTCTAAAACCGGCCATGTCCGAATATAGTCGTTAACCCCATTGTTTTCCAGGATTTGCCGCCATTCCGGCCCCGCCTTCAGGGTGGCCAGGGCCCCTTCAAAAGCCTTCAGGTCCTTCTTGTCGAAGCGCTTCATGCTCAGGGCCGCCCCCAGGGGGACGGGGTTGATGGCGACGGGCAGAAACTCGATCTTGTCGCTCAGTCCTAAGCGCTCGACGAGAAAGGGGCCGGTGATGGACCCGATGAGAACGCCGTCTAAGCGCCCGCGCGCGACCTTCCTCAGGTTGAGCTCATAGCTGCGCTCGCGGACGAGCGGGATGCCTTGGGCGTCTAGGGATGGGTATTTAAATCCCAGCATGCCGCCGATCTTTCGGCCTTTCAGGTCGCCGACGGTCCGCAAGGGGAAGGCTTTTCCCTTGGGAACGGCGATCAGCGTGTATTCGGTGACGACGGGTCCGGTGTAATGGGCCTGGGCCGCGCGGGGTTCCGTGCGAAGCAGTGACGTCCCCACGTCGAGCTTTCCCGAATGCACCCATTTATAGATACGCGCAAAGGGGATTCTTTCCGGCGTTACCCGGTGTCCCATCGCTTCGAGAACCTGGACGGTGGCTTCGGCGATGATCCCCGTTACCTTGCCGTCCGAAAGACCGGTGAACGGGGCGTTGCCAGGGATGCCGACCGTCACCGGTTCCTGGCCCAGGGCCCGGCCCGGCAGGGAGCCTAGACTTACGAGTCCACAGAGAAGGGCGGCGATGAGTGTCGAAGTGCGTGCGGTTGGGGTTCTGGCTGTCAACTGTCCATCCCGTAATTCCGGATTTACTAATATATATAGAGCCGATTATAGAATATTCCAGCGCTAATACCGCTCATCCTCCAATGGGTGAAGAATGCGGCGGATACTGTTTCAATTGCCATGGATTTGTTCTAGGTTTGGCCCATGAACGACATGGAATCGGAAGACCGGAAAACCGTCATCATTACCGGGGCCAGCCGGGGCATCGGCCATGCCACGGCGACCCTGTTCCTCGAACGGGGCTGGCGGATCATCACCTGCTCGCGGGAGGACGCGCCGCCGGAATGCAAGCGGGACCGCAACTGGACCCGGCATATCCCCACCGACCTGGGCGACGCCGACAGCCTCGCCGCCTTCGTCGTGCAGGCCAACGAGGCCTTGGAAGGCCGTCCCCTGCATGCCCTGGTCAACAACGCCGGGGTTTCCCCCAAGGCCCCCTTCAAGGAACGGCTGGGCTGCCTGAACGGGGATCTGGACGCCTGGCGGGAAGTTTTCGAACTGAATTTCTTCGCCGGTCTGAAGTTGGCCCGAGGCTTCGCCTCGCCCCTGCACAAGGGCAAGGGGGCGATCGTCAACCTGACCTCCATCGCCGGGCATAAAATTCACCCCTTCGCCGGCTCCGCCTATTCCATTTCCAAGGCGGCCCTGTCGGCCCTGACCCGGGAACTGTCCAACGAATTCGCCGCCCTTAACGTGCGGGTCAACGCGGTCGCCCCGGGAGAAATCGAAACATCCATGATTCAACCGGAATACGAAGCCCTGATTCCGCGCATTCCCCTGGACAGGATGGGTTCCGCCCGGGATGTGGCGACGACCATTTATTACCTGTGCTCCGAGGATTCCAATTATGTCACCGGAACCGAGGTCTGGGTCACCGGCGGGCAGCATCTGTTCTGAGCTTGTGCCAAACTTATCCACAATATTTGGTGCATATCATCCATTTACCGCCTATATGTGGTTGAGGTACACTGTCGGACCGTTGCGGCGCGTTGCCGTGGCGCAGGGAATGGGCAATGGTTGACAATCTTACCAACGGCGGCATCAGGGAGAGTATGCCGGACGCCGCGGACGATGACCTGGAACTCGGTATCGCGGCGGTGAGAAGCAGGCGCGGCGCGGCGCCGGGCGCGGAGGGGGCCTCTTCGCCCGATAACGCCTGGACGCCGCCGTTTTACATGCGCCATCGTCTCGCCACCGCCGCCGGGGCGGTGTTGAGTCTGCTCTGGCTGTGGCTCAGCCTGGATTTCATTCACCAGCAAATTCCCTTGACCGATCTGGGTGCCCTGCTGCCGCACGAGGTGGGCGGCATGGCGGCGGGGGTGCTGACGCCCCTGGCCCTGTTGTGGATGGTCATCGGCTTTTTCGAGAAGAACCGTCAGTTTCGTCACGAGGCCCGGCATTTGAGCCGACAGATGCGGCACCTGGCCTTCCCGTCCGAACACGCCGAGAAACGGATGCACGAAATCACCGATTCCCTGCGCCGTCAGGCGCGTGAACTGGGCAAGGCCTCGGACGAGGCGGCGTCCAGGGCGGACCGGGCCAGCAAGCAGGTGCAACAGCGAACCCTCGAGCTGTCGAAGGTGTCCGAGGACGCCGACCTGCGCGCCCAGGCCATCGCCGAATCCCTGCGCCGACAGTCGGAAGACCTGAAGACGGTGACGTCCGAGGCGACGGACCGGGCGGAACGGGCCGGCGACGTGCTGTTCAAGAACTCCCATGACATGGCGGTGACCTCGCAGCGGGCTTCGACCCGGGCGGAGGAAGCAGGCGAGCTTCTGCGCCGCCGCAACGAGGAACTGATGAAGACCTCCGTCGATGTGGCCGACACGGCGACGGCGGCGGCCAACGCCTTTCGCCGCCGGGTGGAGGAACTGCGCAATGTCTCCGCCGATACGGTTCACCGGGCCGGCGCCGTCGGTGGTCAGCTTGACGAGAGTCTGAGCGCCCTGCTGGACTCCTCCGACGAGGTCGTCGATAAGGTGGCGGCCAGCGCCGACAGGCTGCACGGGCATGCCGAGGACCTGAGCCGCCGTTCCCAGAATATCTCCGAGCAGGCCGAGCGGATCGGCGGTGAGCTGCGCCGCCAGACCGACGATCTGACCAGTACCGGGGCCCTGGTGGCGGCCCAGTCTTCCGAGATCGAGGCCAACATCAAGCAACAGACCCGTCTGTTGAACGAAACCTCGGACAAGGTGACGCTCGAAGTCAGGGGCATTGGCGAGGCGCTGGCCGACCAGGCCCGCGATCTGGTCAATACGTCGGATCTGGTTTCCGCCAAGGTCAGGAACAGCAGCGAAGACTTCCGCCGCCAGGCCGCGGACCTGAACGATATCGCCGACCGGACCATGGATAAAACCACCGGCATTGGCGAAAGCCTGCGCCAGACCGCCCACGACCTGTCACGGGTCTCGGAAGAGGTTCTTGGGCAGGTGGAGCGGGTCGGCGAGTCCGTGCGCGACCGGGCCCGGGAATTGACGGATACGTCCCGGGAAACCACCGATCAGGTCACCCGGGCCGGTGACGCCATGCGCGATCAGGCCAGTGAACTGGCCAGTGTTTCCAGGGCCTCCGTGCAGGATCTCGACACGGCGGCGGAACGTCTCCGCCAGCATGCCGCCACCGTGGGCGCTGCCTCGGAAAGCGCCGGCGGCAATCTGGACGAGGTCAGCCGCAGGTTGAAACGGGGCGTGGAGGATCTGACCGTCGCCTCGGAGCAGGGGACCGCCGCCGTCGCCGCCACCACGGGGGCCCTGCGGGAAGGCCTGGAGGGCATCAACGCCGCCGGGGAAAAGACGTCCGGCATCGCCGTTTCCCTGAACCGCAGGCTGGAGGACCTTCGCACCCTGTCCGACGACGCCTCGCAAAGGCTGAACGATCTGGGGGTCGCCGTCGCCGGGCAGACCCGGCAACTGCTGCAGGAGTCCAACATGGCGACGGCGCGCATGAAGGACGCCGCCAACGCCACCAAGGGGGCGATCGAGGAAACCGCGGCCATGGCCGCCGACAGGATGGCCGGGTCCGCCAACGAGGCCCTCGAGGGTCTTCGCCAGGCTTCCGAGTCCGCCAACGGGCTGTTGACGGACACCCTCGAACTGGCCAAGACCGGCATGCAGGAAACCGCCTGGCAGGCGAGTCACGCCATGGATGACGCGGCATCCAAGGCCAAGGACAAGGTGACCGGCATTTCCGCCCTCGCCGAACAACGGGTCGACGCCGCCGCCAAGCGGCTCGACGAGGAGGGGGACAAGATCGGCCGGGCGTCCGTCCGCGCCGTCGCCCTGCTCGACAAGGCGGCGGCTTCCCTGGAGGAACGTTCGGACGACATGGGGCGCTCTTCCGATCTGGCGGCGGACAGGCTGCGCGGCGTCGGCGAGGAAATCCGCCGGGGCCTGCTGAACATGACGACCGCCTCCAACGAGGCGGCGGAGCGCATGCAGGCGGCGGGGGACTCCCTGCAAAAACAGTCGGACGGCCTTGACGAGGCTTCCGGGGCGGCCATGCAGGACATTTCCCGCATCGGCGCCGCCCTGCAGGACCGCTCCCGGGACATCGCCGTCGCCTCGGAAAAGGCGGCCAAACTGATTACCCTGGTTTCCGGAGCCATGAACCGTCAGGTCGAGGATTTGACCCGGGCGGGCGATCAGGCCTCCGAACGCATTCTCGCGTCCGGCGATGAATTTACCCGCCGGTCCCGGGAACTGGGCCTCGCCGGCGAGGAAACCGCCAGCCGTCTGGCCGAGGCCGGCCTCGGCCTGCGCAGCCAGATCGAGGGCCTGGACCTGATCCGGGAGAAAGCCGTGGAACTGCTGGACGAGGTGTCGCAATCCCTGCGCCAAAGCGAGGCGGAAGCCGGCGCCGCCTCGGACGCGGCGACGGCGAAACTGAAACAGGCCGGTGAGGTTCTGTTCGAACAGGTTGTCGGCGCGGCGGAAGCGACCGACCGGGCCTCGGACCGGCTGGAGGGGATTTCCCAGACCCTGAGAGTGAACGGCGACGGCCTGGACGCCTCCATCGAGACCGCCGGACAGCGTCTCGGCGAGGTCGGACAGATGCTGCGTGAACGGACCCGGGACCTGAACGCGGCCCATGGCGAGGCGTGCGAGCAGTTGCAGGCCTTCGGCGATGAAATCCTCCGCCAGTCCTCGGCCCTGACCGGGGCCTCGGGAGAGGCGCTTAACGACATGAGCAAGGTCAGCAACGGTTTGCACCAACGCTCCCACGAGGTTTCCTCCAGCGTCGACCGGGCCGCCAAATTGATGAATCTGGTCACCAACGCCCTCGGCAATCATTCCGAAAACCTGACGGCGAAGGCGGACAAGCTGAAGGTGGAGCTGGAAACCGTCGGCCAGTTGTTCGACGCCAAGGCCGACAAGATCGACCAGGTGGGCGGCAGAATGAACCAGGAAATCCGCGCCGCCGGCGTGCGCCTGGAAGAAACCGCCGAACGGCTGACCGGCAGCGCAAGGCGGGCGGCGGGAGAGATCGATGGCGCGGCGGCGAACCTGGGCGAACGGGCGCAGGAACTGGGCGGCGTCACGGACGACGCCCTGACCCGGCTGTCCCGTGTCGGCCTGTCCATGGTGCAGCGGACCGATGAACTGTCCAGGGCCGGCGACGTGGGAACGGCCAAGCTGCAGAAGATCGGCGAGCTGATGCGCACTCATTCCATCGACGCCATCGACAAGACGGACCTGCTGTCGGCGACCATGGACGGCGCCTATAACAACCTGCGCAAACAGCTTCAGGATCTGTCCGGCGCCTATGAAAAGGCGGAAACCGGCATGTCCGCCCTGGCCGACACCATGAACGAGCGGGCCCGGGAAATCGACGAGGTGACGGCGAGGGCCCTCGGGCGGGTCGATCACTGGGACAGGCTGGTTCGGGAAAGCGCGCAAATTCTCGGCGATACCTCGGCGCGGGTGGAGGAACAGGTCGAACGGGCCAGCGACCGGCTGGGAGAGCGTGCTCGGGAAATGCAGCAGACCGTCGGCGACGCGACGGAACTGGTGGCGGCCCTCAAGGCCCACGCCAAGGAAGCGGGCATCGATGACTTCCTGCGCCGCGCCACCTTCATTTCCGAACGGCTGCAGTCCCTGGCCGTGGACATGAGCCGCCTGATGGAAACCACCATCAGCGAGGACGACTGGAAGCGCTTCAACAAGGGCGAGAAGGGGCTTTTCGTCCGCAAGATGCTGGGCTTCCGGGAAAAATCACGGCTCGCCTCCATCAAGCAGCGCTACCAGAGCGACCAGGAATTCCGCAACTATGTCTCCCGCTACATGGACGAATTCAAGGGGTTCCTGTCGGAAGCCCGCAAACGCGACAACCAGGGCGTCCTTTCGACCATTTTCCTGTCTTCCGACATGGGCAAGCTCTACATGGTCCTGACCCAGGCCCTGGGCCGGGAGTTGCTGGCGGAGTGAAATCGGAATTCGTCCATAACCTGGAACGAAAAGACTAGCCATATTTGTTGCGGTGTGTATAATTACACATATGAACAGTCGTGAAATCATCAAGGCCTTGAAGGCGGACGGCTGGAATAAAAAGAGAGTGACGGGCAGTCATCATCATTTTATTCATCCCACGAAGCCGGGGCTGGTGACGGTTCCTCATCCGAAAAGAGAATTGCCGAGGGGCACCGTAAAAGCGATAGAGCGATAGAGCGGCAGAGTGGTCTTAAACTCACGAGGTGAAACATGTCGTCTTATGTTGCCTATCTCCGCAAGGAGAAAGACTCGGATTATGGTGTCGAGTTTCCCGACCTGCCGGGCTGCGTCAGCGCCGGCAGGACATTGGAAGAAGCCCGGGCCATGGCGGCGGAAGCCCTTGCCGGCCATATTGCTGTCCTTGAGGACATCGGAGAGCCCGTTCCGGCTCCCTCGTCGATGGACGCCCTGGCCGACGATTCGAACCGGGGGGATGCAGTCATGGTTCTCATCGACATGGATGAAGACCTGATGAAACCTGAAAGGGTTAACGTCATGATTCCCAAACATCTTTTGGGCCGCATTGATGCGGTTGCAGGGTCAGGAAAGCGCTCGCGTTTCCTTGTTGAGGCGGCGGAAAGGAGCCTTGAGCGTTGATTGTCCTGATTGCGCCGGTTTCTGGCCGCGGACATGACCGCCTGATGGAAGCTTCCATCAGACGCCCGTCTTTTCCCTTTCTTTTTTCATCATCTTCCGCACCATGCGGCCTTCCAGGTCGTCGCCGCCGAAAGTCATGACGGCATCGGCGATCACGCCGATGCCCCAGCCCGCCAGCGGGTAGAGGAACCAGAGATGCCCTGGACTGGTCGTCAGGTTGATGACAGCCAACAGGGTGTTGACAGCCAGATAGACGGCCAGGTGGCCGTAAAACCCCAGCCGCTGCCGAACGGTTCGTTCCAGGCGCACCCGGGTAAGCAGATCCTTTTCGTCCTCCCCCGCCGGCGGCTTCAGGAAGATGTCCGGCTTGGTGTTGAAGGCGGCGGCGAGGGACTGGGCCGTGTCGAGAGAGCAGGCCTCGCCGTTTTCGATGCGTTGAATGGTTCGGGAACTGACGCCGGCGATATCGGCCAGTTGTTCCTGGGACCATCCCTTTTCAAGGCGCAGGGGCTTGAGGATTTGTGTCATGATGACCTCCGGTGTGTTGCGATGCCGGGAAGCTTGAAGCAACGGCCTCGATTTTGACACGACAGGGGCGCGACAGCTACCCGACAGGGGGCGGACAGGGGCTGGACAGCCCCAGTATGACATCGGCCAGCGCCGGTTCATAGCCCAGGGAGCGGCAATACCAGATGTTCCGGCCCTCCACCGGCAGGGGGCCGACGCAGGGCGTCGCCGCCGTCAGTCCGGCCAGGGTGTCGGCATGCTCCTCCAGCCCCAGCATGGCCGGAACGTCCTCCGCCCCGTGCAAGCCGCCGCCGATGAGGAAGGGCAAAACGATCAGATTTTTGCTTGCCGTAATCTCCCGCCAGGACGAGATCAGGGGGGCTTCCTCGATGAAGGCGGCGGTTACGGGGAGACCGCCCGCCAATTGCCCCGTCCGCTCGGCCACCGTCCTGGCGTGGCGGGCGTTTTCCGGGTTTCTGGCGTTGCCGTGGGCGGCGATCATCAGGGCGGTGTCGTTGCCGTCCAGTCCGTGGCCTGCGATGACGGCGCGGGCGCGGTCCGCCAGCAAGCCCGGAACGGCGGCGGCGGTACCGAGGGGCTTGTCCAGATCAACCGTACCGGAAAAGTCGACCAGGGCCCTGGGGATCAGTTCGTCGCTGATGTAGCCGTGGCCGGTCAGCATGGGCACGACGCGCAGGTGTTCCGTGGTCACCGCCGCCAGGACGTCGGCCAGCAGCGGCGGCTCCTTGAGAAAGCCGCAGACGACTTGGGTGTAGACTCCTCTCGCCCGAAGCAGGTCGGCGAGGCGGCGGACGGGGTTGTCGGTAGCCGGACGGGTCGAGCCGTGGGCGGCCAGGAGCAGGGTGGTGCGGGTCGGGTCAGCCGTGGGCTTCACTGTCGCAGTCCATGGGCGGGATATGCCAGCCCAGTTCCTCGGCCAATTGCACGACGCGGCCGATGATGAGCAGACTGGGGGCCTGTAATCCGGCCCGGGCGATGCAGTCGGGCAGTTCGCTCAGGGTGGTCAGGATGGTCCGCTGCGCACTAGTGGTGCCCCGCTCGATGGCCCCGGCGGGGGTGTCGGCGGGAAGTCCGGCCTTGATCAGTTCGTCCTTGATCTTTTCGATATTGATCAGGCCCATGTAGATCACCAGGGTGGTCTCCGGGTCGGCCAGGCTGCGCCAGTTCAGGTCCAGGTGCCGGCCCTCGCGGCAATGGCCGGTGACGAAACGCACCCCGGTCGCCATGCCCCGGTGGGTCAGGGGAATCCCGGCATAGGAGCCGCAGCCGGCGGAAGCGGTGATGCCGGGGACGATCTCGAAGGGAATTCCGTGTTGGGAAAGATGCAGGGCCTCCTCGCTGCCGCGCCCGAAGATGAACGGGTCGCCGCCCTTCAGGCGCACCGCCGTGCGGCCGCTCAAGGCGATGGTAACCAGCAGCTCGTTGATTTCGTCCTGGGCCATGTGGTGGTCGCGGGCGGCCTTCCCGGCGAAGATCCGCTCGGTGCCCTCGGGCAGCATGTCGAGGATGTCTTCCGACACCAGCCTGTCATAGACGACCACGTCCGCCTGCTTCAGCAGCCGCGCCGCCTTCAGGGTCAGGAGTTCCGGGTCGCCGGGCCCCGCGCCGACGATGTGGATGGTGGAAGGTTGGTCCATTCAGCGAGTTCCTAATGCCGCCGTTGACGAAAATTTGCGGGACCTGACGAAATCGACGAACCGTCCGGCCCAGGGGTTGGCGGCGACATGGCGGAGGTGGGCGTATCCGGCCAACAGGTTGTGGTAGATCAAGCCGTCGTGTTTGCCGTCTATGCCGTGACCGCGCAGTACTTGGTAAGCGAAGTCGGGCTCGCCTTCAAGGTTTTCAAGCGAGGAATAATGAAATTCGTGGGCGGGGATTTCCCCCGTCCCGCCGCCCGGGCGTGGCGGCGGCCAGGGCCCCCGGCCGATTTCGCGAAGCCGCACGTAACCGCGCCCCTGGGGCTTGTCGTGCATGACCACATCGCCGGGAATGACCCCGGCCATTTGCCGCCGCTCGCCACCCCAAGCGAGGCTGCGGGCGAGGTACATCAGCCCGCCGCATTCGGCATAGGCGGGCAGCCCCCCCTCGATGGCCCGGCGGACGGACCCGCGCATGGCGTCGTTGGCCTCCAGCTCCGCCATGCGGGTTTCCGGGAAGCCGCCGCCGATGAAAAGGCCGTCCACGTCGGGCAGGGCGGCGTCCCGGGTCAGGTCGATGCCGATTAGGCGGGCTCCCGCGTCCTCCAGGGCCTCCAGGTCGCCGGGATAATAGAAGCCGAAGGCGGCGTCGCGGGCGACGGCGATGGTGACGTCTGCGGCCTTCCTCTCGCTGCGGGGCGGGGAGGGACGGCAGGCGGTGGCGGCAGTGGCGGCGATGCGCTCGACGCCGTCCAGATCGACCTGCGCCGCCACCCGTTCGGCGATGGCGGCGATTTTGCCGTCGGCCTCGGGCGCTTCGTTGCTGGGCATCAGCCCGAGATGGCGTTCGGTGATTTCCAACCGTGGGTCCTTGTGAATCGCCCCCAGCACGGGAACGTCCGTGTAATGTTCGATGATCGCCCGCAGTTTCCGTTCGTGACGGGGGCCGCCGACCTTGTTGAGAATGACCCCGGCGATGTTGAGCGCCGGTTCGAAGGCCTGATATCCCAGGATCAGGGGCGCGATGCCCCGGGTCATGCCACGGGCGTCGATGACCAGGATCACCGGCGCGCCGAGCAGGCCGGCCAGGGCGGCGTTGGAATTGCCGCCGTCCAGGTCGAGTCCGTCATAAAGCCCCTTGTTGCCTTCGATCAGGGAAAGATCGGCCTCGCCGGAAAAACGCGAGAAGCAGGCGCAAATCTCATCCGTGCTCATGGTGTAGTAGTCCAGGTTCCTGCACGGTCTCGCCGTCGCCCTCGACAACCACATGGGGTCGATGTAGTCAGGGCCCTTCTTGAAGGTCTGCACGGCCCTGCCCCGCCCGGCCAGGGCGGCGGCCAGTCCGATGGAGACGGTGGTCTTGCCCGAGGACTTGTGGGCGGCCGAGATCAGCACATGGGCCATGGGATCAGACGCCGAATCCAGACCTGTCGCGCCCGTCCCACAGCGCCCGGGCCTTGTTCATGGCGTCGTCCGGGCTGTCGGCGCGTCCGATCAGGCGCAGGACGATGGCCGCGGTGCCGGTCACGGCGGCGTTGGCGTAGGGGTCTTCCTCCCGGCCGCTCCAGACGGTTTTCAGGCGGTTCAGATCCATGTCTTCGTCGGTCTTGACGCTGTCCTCGGCCATCAGGGCGGGCCATTCCTCTTCGCCGAGGACGCCGTCGTGCAGGCTTTGCACCAGCACCGGCTTTTGCGGGCGGCGCTCCACTTCGCCGCCCTCGCCCTTGAACACGGCCATGTGCTTCTGCCCCAGCATGGCGGCGGTGTCCCGGTGAACGTCCCGGTAGTTGGGGTGGAAGACGGTCTGAATCTCATGCGGCGCATTGAACGGATTGACCATGCGCCCGAAGGTGTTGACCGGGGAGCGCAGGCCGAGGATCGGTTTCAGGTCGATGATCTCCTGCAGCCTGGGGGCCAGCCGGGCCAGGGGGAGGAAGGCGAAGTTGCCGTTTTCGATCTGCCCGGCGGCTTCGCCAAGGGAACCGGCGATGGGCAGGCCCAGGAATTCCAGGGCCTGACAGGTGTAGACCCGGCCCGGGGTGTGGCCTTCCGTTCCCTGCATGAAGATGCGGACCCCGTTCCGGGCCAGCAGAAGGACGGCCAGCAGGAACCAGGGGAGCTGGCGTTTCTTGCCCGAATAGGAAGACCAGTCGAGATCCACCTCGGGCATGGGGTCCGGGCGCTGCAGGGAGTCGCGGACGGCGCGGACGAACCCGGCGCCTTCCTCCGGCACCTCGGTGCGCATGCGCAGGATGCACAGGAACGCCCCCAGTTGCAGGGGCTCGACCCGTCCTTCCATGATCATCGAGGCGGCCTCGTACATTTCCTGTTCCGTCAGCGGCCGTGACAGGTTGGGGCCTTTGCCGATGATGCGGACGTATTGGGCGAAAGGATGTTCTTCGGTCATGGTCTGCCGTTCATTGTCTGTGAAGGGGAGGGGCGTTGGCGCAGGTTCATTTTCTTGATCAGGGGCGCGTCTTCTTCTCCGTTGCCGATGATGGCGTGTCCCTGGGGAACGGTCTGCCAGTCGTGCTTGTCGTCGTCAAGGGGTTCGGAGACGATAAGCAGGCAATCGTCTTCCTTGCAGTGATAAAGGCTCGGCGCATGATCGTCGCTGCCGTAGCGGAAGGCGTAGATGTCGCTGCCGTCGGCGAAGGCGGCGGTGAAGCGCAGCGGCTTGTCGGCCCCGGTTTCCTCCATGATGTCGAGCACCGCGTCGATGGTGGCGCAAACGGCGCCGAAGGGGTCCTCGTTCAGGCCGTGGCCGCAGGCGGCCAGAAACAGGGCTTCGCTATCCGTGGTGCCGTGCCGGCTGCAATAAAGCTCGTCGGGGATCAGGGCCTCCAGGCGGCGGCGGAGCAGGGAGTATGCGCCGACCTGGCCGTTGTGCATGAACATCCATCGCCCCTCGACGAAGGGGTGGCAGTTGGAACGGTTGGTGGCGGTTCCGGTGGAGGCGCGGATATGGGAGAAAAACATCGGCGAGCGGATTTGTCCGGACAGGCTGCGTAGGTTCTCGTCGTTCCAGGCGGGCAGGATTTCCCGATAATGACCGGGCTCGTCCCGGTGCGCGTACCAGCCGAAGCCGAAGCCGTCGCCGTTGGTTTCCACCTTGGCCTCGCGGGCGTGCTGGCTTTGGCTCAGCAGCGAATTTTCCGGCTCGGAAATCAATTCCTTGAGAAAAATCGGCTCTCCGCTATAGGCGATCCAACGGCACATCAAACCTCTCCATGAACAGGCCGGGTCATTATCCGGCCTAAAGACGGTTTTCTCAAGCCGGTTCGGTGGCCTCGTCTTCCTCCGCTTCCTGCGGCTGCGGGGCCACGTAGTGGGGGTCGATGTCGGCGTCGGCCAGGGTCGCCGGCAGGAAGGGCAGGGCGCGGATGGCGACGGCGACGATCAGCAACGCCGTGGCGACGCCGCCCAGGCCCAGCACCACCTCCGGCAGGCTCGGCGCGTAAGCGGCGACGGCTCCGTCGAAGAAGCTGCTGGAAACTTCGTAGCCGGGGAAGATGGACAGCGGGAAGGCCTGGCCGCCGATGATGATGACATAGACCTGGCAAAGCCCGCCGATGATGACGAGGGCCGAGGCCAGCGCGATCATGTTGCGGTCCCGGCCGGTCAGGGGGTGGAACAGCAGGGCCAGGGGGGCGAGCCCGCCGATGACGATCTGGCCGATCCAGAACACGGCCGTGTAGACGCCCCCGTCCCTGAGGATGAAGGCCTCCACCGCATGATGTTCGGTGGCGTACAGGTTGGTCAGGTGCTGTACGATGACGAAGTACAGGACGGCGGCGACGAAAACGCCGAGCAGGTTTTTCAGCTTGCCGAGGATGGCGTCGCCCAGGGGACGCCCGGTGCCGTTGCAGGCGGCCATCAACACCAGCAGGTAGACGGCGAGGCCGAAGGAAAACGACATGACGATGAACATGGGCGCCATGATGGCGGCGTCATAGGCCTGACGGGCGACGAGGAAACCGAAAATCGAACCGGTGCCCGTGGTCAGCGCCAGCCGCCAGATGAAGGCGATTAGCCCGGCGGTCTTGGTGTGGCGGTTCATGCGCCGTTCCATCATCATCCACATGTAGACGCCGACGACCACGAAGAAGCCCGTGTACAGGTAGATGTTCCAGGCGAAGATGGACTTGAAATTGTACTTGGTCATGGCGACGATCAGCCTGTCGGGGCGGCCGAGATCGAGCACCAGGACCATCAGTCCGCCGGCCAGCAGGGCGAGGGCCAGCAGGGACGACAGGCGGGCCAGGGGCTTGTACATGGTGCGTCCGAAGACGGAGGAAATGGAGGCGATGTTCAACGCGCCGGAGGCGGCGACGATGAGGAACACGGCGAACACATGGGGGGTGCCCCAAACCACCTGATTGCTCATGCCGGTGACCCAGTGGCCGTTGTGTTCCATGTACCAGGTCGCCCCGAGGGCGGCGGCGGCGAAGGCGGCCAGCCACCCCAGCAGCATCCAGTAGCCGCCGGAATTTCCTTCGATCTGGGTGAAGAGGACCGGTTTCATCTTCTCTATCCTCTCTTACAGCCCGCGGTAATGGACGCCGGGCTCGAGCCCCAGGTCCCTGCGCAGGCGGGTTGTCACGTGTTTCGCCAGCTCTTTCGAGATGGCGCTGTCGGGATCGTTCATGTCGCCGAATGTCATCGCCCCGCGTCCGGCCTTTTCCGTGCAGGCCTCGACACAGGCGGGGACGCCGCCGTCGTCGACCCGATGGGCGCAGAGGGTGCAGGATTCGACCGTTCCCTTGCCCCGGGGCATGTGCGGCTTCTGCCCGCGAACGTCTTCGTGGACGAAGGAGCGGGCCTTGTAGGGACAGGCCATCATGCAGTAGCGGCAGCCGATGCAGGTGTGACGGTCGACCAGCACGATGCCGTCGGCCCGGCGCATGGACGCCCCGGTCGGGCAGACATCGACGCACGGCGGATGTTCGCAATGCTGGCACATGACGGGCAGGGAATGGGTGGCGCCGGTCTTGTTGTCCTTCAGGTTGACCTTGCGGATCCACTGCGGGTCCGTGTCCGGACGGTCGTGGCCCGTCCAGCCGTTTTCGTCCTTGCAGGCGACGACGCAAACGTCGCAACCGGCGTTGCATTTGCCCGTGTCGATGAGCAGGCCCCAGCGCACCTTGTCGGAAGCGGCCTCGCCGGCCTCGCGGGCGGCGGCGGGGGCGATCAGGGTCACCCCGGGGGCGACGGCGATGCCGGCGGCGGCGGCGGCCCCGGCCAGCAGTTTGCGTTTGGCGGCGTCGATGGTGTCCGGCTTGCTCATTATTCGCTTCCCGTGGTCTTGATCAGGGGCGCCGTGGGATTGTGGCAGGCGAAGCAATCCAGGCTGACGGCGGCATAGGCATGACATTCGGCGCAGAAGGGTTTCAGGGTGCGGACCTTGCCGCCGGCGACCCCGGGGTCGGCGGTGGCGTGGCATTCGATGCATCCCTGCAGGCTGTACTTCTTGCCACGGATGCCCTGGCGCAGGGTTTCGTCCCGTTGATGGGAAAGATAGGTCATGTGCTGGCGGCGCATCACGTCGGCGGGCTCGACGCACTGTTCCCCCTTGACGGCTTTCGACAGCGTCGGCAAGGGGACGGCCCCTTCCGCGGCATGGGCGGGCGGAGCGGCGGCGGCGAGGGCCGTTAGCGCTACAAACATGGCCGCCAGGAGGCCTTTCACATGGTTCATCGAAGTATGCTCCGTTGGTTTCCTATTCGCCCAGCCCCATTTGAATGTAGCCTGTGGGGCAGACATCCATGCAGATGTGGCAGCCGATGCATTTCTTGTAATCCGTGTCCACGTAGCGACCGACGGTGACCTTGTCCTTCTTGACCCGGTGGACCGCGTCCTGGGGACAGTAGATGACGCAGTTGTCGCATTCGAAGCACATGCCGCAGCTCATGCAGCGGGTCGCCTCGGCGACCACCTCTTCCTCCGAATAGCCGGTGAAGCGTTCCTCGAAGTTGCCGAGGACCCGTTCGGAGGTGATGTCCACCTCCCGTCGGCGGTTCATGGGTTCGAAATCGAAATGTCCCATGTACAGGGACTCATGGGTGGCGATTTCGGCGAAGGACCGGTCTTCGTAATTGTGTACGGCGAAGTCGCTGGAATCCGTGCCCAGGGTCGGCTCGCTGAAATGCTCCTTGGGCTCCAGGTCGTGGGTGCGCAATTCGTCCAGCAGGTCGAAGTGGTGGGCATCCACCTTCGGGCGCGCCTCCAGTTCCTGCCCCTGCAGATAACGGTCGATGCCGTCCACGGCGACGGACGCCTGTCCGATGGCGGTGGTCAGCAGATGCGGCTTGATGGCGTCCCCGGCGACGAAATGGCCGGGCTTTCCGGGAACCTGATAGAGCTTGTCCGCGTCCATCTGGCCCCAGCCGTTGTTCAGGTCCTCGAAGCCGGTGAAGTCGGCGGCCTGGCCGGTGGCGCCGACGATCAGGGCGCATTCGATATCGTATTCCTCGCTTTCGCGCGGCGTCATCTTGCCGTTGACCCAGTCGACGGGCTGAACCCGCAAGGCCCTGGCCCGGCCGTCGTCGCCTATGATGACCTCCAGCGGGGCCAGGCTCTCATGGATTTCGACGCCTTCCTTGATCACCGACTCCAGTTCGTGCTGGCTGGCCGGCGCTTTCGAGATGGGGCGGCGGTAGACGATCCAGGCGTCGGCGCCCTGGCGGCTGGCGGCGGTGGCGGCGTCCTGCGCCGTGCGTCCGAGAATGACCGCGTCGGGGCGGTCGTCCCCGCCGACGCTTTCAATATGGCCGATGCGGCGGGCGACGGCGGCGACATCCATGGCCGTGTCACCGGCGCCGACGACGAGAACCCGGCCGTCCAGATGTTGCAGGCGGCCCTCGTTGAAGGCCATCAGGAAGGAAATGCCGTCGACGCAATTGGGGGCGTCGGCGCCGGGAATGGGCAGAGGCTTGCCCGAGGTGGCGCCGATGCCCCAGAACAGGGCGTCGAAATCTTGCTCGAGTTGCTCGACGGAAACGTCAACGCCGACCCGGGTGTTCAGGCGCACCTCGACCCCCATGTCGGTGATGCGTTTGATTTCCCCGCGAAGCACTTCCTTCGGCGTGCGGTAGCCGGGGATGCCGAAGCACATCATGCCACCCAGTTCGCCGTAGGATTCGAAAATGGTGCAGGCGTGGCCCTTGCGGCGCAGGAAATAGGCGGCGGCAAGACCCGCCGGCCCGCCGCCGATGATGGCGACCTTCTTGCCGCTTTCCGCCGCCGGGGCGTCGAAGGCGAGGCCGTTCTCCAGGGCCCAGTCGCCGATGAAGTGTTCGACGCCGTTGATGCCGACGTATTCCTCGACCTCGTTACGGTTGCAGCCGTCCTGACAGGGGGCGGGGCAGACCCGGCCCATGACTGCCGGGAAAGGGTTGGATTCGGTCATGCGGCGAAAGGCGTATTCCTGCCAAGGAGTATCGCCCTGGGGCTTGTCCATGCCGCGGACGATGCCGAGCCAGCCGCGAATGTCGTGTCCGGACGGGCAGGAGCCCTGACAGGGGGGCGTGCGGTGGACGTAAGTCGGACATTTATAGGATTCACCGGACTGGATGAAGTCCCGGTCCCAGGGCACGTGTTCGTGGTCGCCGTCCCGGTAGCGGCGGAATGTCAACACGTTCGAATTCGACTCGCTCATCACACAATCCCTCCCATAGATTACGTTACGGCTCTGTCACGGGCGTCGGAGGCGCTTATTCCCCCAATCCCATTTGAATGTAACCGGTCGGGCAGACGTCCATGCAGATGTGACAGCCGATGCACTTGCTGTAATCCGTATCCACGTAGCGGCCGACGGCGACCTTGTCCCGCTTCACCTTGAACACCGCGTCCTGGGGACAGAAGATGACGCAGTTGTCGCATTCGAAGCACATGCCGCAGCTCATGCAGCGCTTGCCTTCGTTGCGGACCTCTTCCTCCGACAGTCCCTGGGTGCGTTCCTCGAAGTTGCCCAGGACCTCTTCGGCGCTGATGCGGATTTCATGGCGCCGGTTGCGGTTCTCGTAGTTGAAATGCCCGAGGAACAGTTCCTCGTGGGCGATGATCTGCTTGTCGGCCCGGTCTTCGTAGTTGTGAACGGCGAAGTTTTCCTCGGAGGTGCCCCGGGTCGGCTGATGGCCGTATTCGCTGGGCTGCAGGTGGCGCTGGTTCAACTCGGAAAGCAGATTGAAGTGATGCACGTCGATCTTGGGACGCTTTTCGAACTCCTCGCCGTTCAGGTAGCTGTCGATGCCTTCGGCGGCGATAGAGCCGTGGCCAATGGCGGTGGTCAGAAGATGCGGGCGCAGAATGTCGCCGCCGGCGAAATCGCTGTCCCGGCCCTTGACCTTGTAAAGGCTGTCGGTGTCGATGAAGCCGTTGCCGTTGTCCAGCGCTTCCAGGCCTTCCAGGTCGCCGAACTGGCCGATGGCGGAAACGATCATGTCGCCCCAGACGGTGAATTCGGTTCCCTCGCGGGGCACCGGGCGGGTGCCGTCCATGTCGCACTTGCACAGGCGCAGGGCCTTGGCCATGCCGTTTTCGTCCTTCAGCACCTCCAGCGGCATGACGCCGCCGAGAATCTCGATGCCTTCGGAAAGGGCGTCTTCCCGTTCCCGTTCGGCGGCGGTCATGCCCTCGACGGGGAACAGCGAGGTCAGGGTGACTTCCGCCCCGTCGCGGATGGCGGTGCCGACGGTGTCGTGGGCGGTGTAGCCCCAGACCACGTTTTCGGTCCGGTCCTTCTCGTGGGCATGGGTGATGTGACCGATGCGGCGGGCGACGGAGGCAACGTCGATGGAGGTGTCGCCGCCGCCGATGACGATGATCCGTTTCGAGACGCAGCGCAACAGGCCCTCGTTGAAGGCGCTAAGAAGGTCGACGCCGGTGATGCAGTTGGGGGCATCGAAACCCTCGATGGGCAGCGGGCGGCCGTTTTGCGCGCCGATGGCCCAGAACACGGCGTCGAATTCCTTTTCGATGTCGTCCATGGAGACATCGACGCCGACCCGGGTCTTGGCCCGAACCTGGACGCCCATGTCGACAATGCGGCCGATTTCCGCGTCCAGCATGTCGCGGGGGGTGCGGTATTCGGGGATGCCGTAGCGCATCATGCCGCCCAGCTTTTCCTGTTCCTCGAAGACGGTGACGCCGTGGCCTCGGCGGCGCAGATGATAGGCCGCCGACAAACCGGCGGGGCCGCCGCCGATGACGGCGACCGACTTGCCGCTTTCCCGTTCCGGCTTGGCAAGGCCCAGGTTGTTTTCGATGGCCCAGTCGCCGACATACTGTTCGACCGCGTTGATGCCGACGAAATCGTCGACCTCGTTGCGGTTGCAGCCGTCTTCGCAAGGCGCCGGGCAGACCCGTCCCATGACGGCGGGGAAGGGGTTGGCCTCGACCATCCGTTCGAAGGCGTACTGCTGCCACGGGGTTTCCGCGTCCGCCGGTTTGTCCTGGCCGCGGGCGATGGCCAGCCAGCCGCGAATATCGTGGCCGGACGGGCAGGAACCCTGACACGGCGGGGCCCGGTGAACGTAGGTTGGACACTTGTGGGAATGACCGGCCTGAAAAATCTTATCGGTGAAATCGTCCCAGACGGTATCGCCGTCGGAGAAGCGGCGGTACGTCAGTTTCTTGTCGGCGGGCATAGCGGTCATGTTTCTTCTCTGTCCTTGCTTGCGGTCTCTTATTCTTTCGTACCCAACTGGATCGCTTCGCTGACCAGTTGATGGACGCTGACGATCATGTCCATGGGGAAGCCGTAGTAGGGCATCACCTTGGAGAACTGGCTCTTGCAGATGGCGCAGATGGCGGCCATGTGGGTGACGCCGTGGTTCTCGACCACGTCCTGCAGGGCTTCCATCCTGGGCAGCGCGCCCTTGACCCTGAGCTCCATCAGATCGTCGGTCAGCAATCCGCCGCCGCCGCCGCAACAGAAGGTCTTGTCGCAGATGGTGTCGGGGTTCATGTCGACGAATTTGTTGACGCTGGCCTTGATCACCTCGCGCGGGATAATGAACTGCCCGCCCTCCATGTTGCCCATGCGGGTGGCGCGGGCGACGTTGCAGGAATCATGGAAGGTGAGGACCTTGTCGTCGTTGGCCGAGGGGTCCAGGTTGAGGGCGCCGCGCTTGATCAGGTCATGGGTGACTTCCAGGATGTGCTGGGGTTTCGGGTAGTTCGGGTCGAGAAAATCCCAGGGGCCGGCGAGGGAGTTGAGGAAGCTGTAGGCGACGCGCCAGGCGTGGCCGCATTCGCCGAAGACGACCTGCTTGACGCCCAGGTCCAGGGCCGCCTTGCGAATGCGCTGGGCGACCTTGTGCATTTGTTCGTAGGAACCGATGAACATGGCGAAGTTGGCGGCTTCCGAGGCGTAGGAACTGACCGTCCACTTGATGCCCGCCTGGTGGAACACCTTGCCGTAGCCGATCAGCCCGTCCACATGGGGTTCGGCGAAAAAGTCGGCGGACGGGGTGACCAGCAGCACGTCGGCGTCGGGATCGTCCACCGGATAGCGGACGGTGACGCCGGTCTCTTCCTCGACGTCTTCTTCCAGCCCCTCCATGGTGTCGATCAGGGCCGGGCCCGGCAGGCCAAGGTTGTTGCCGATCTTGTGAACCTTGCCGAGAATTTCGTTGTTGTACTTACTGCCGAGCCCGATGTGATCCATGATGTCGCGGGCGGCCATGGAAATCTCGGCCGTGTCGATGCCGTAGGGGCAGAAGACGGAACAACGGCGGCACTGGGAACACTGGTGGTAATACTTGTACCAGTCGTCCAGCAGGTCCTTGTCCAGATCCCGGGCGCCGACCAGCTTGGGCGCGATCTTGCCGCCGAGGGTGAAGTGGCGGCGATAGACGGAGCGCAGCAGGTCCTGGCGGGCCACCGGCATGTTTTTCGGATCGCCGGTGCCGATGAAGTAATGACATTTGTCCGTGCAGGCGCCGCACTTGACGCAGGAATCCAGATACACACGAAGCGCCCGGTTCTTCTGTAGCAGATCGCCCAGCTTCGCCACCGCCTTCTCTTCCCAGTTGTCCACCAGTTCGCCGGGGAACCCCAGGTCGGCCTGGTGCTCGGGCGAAGCGACGTAGGGCTGGGAATGGGCCATCGCGCCTTCGACAATGGCGGGGTTTTCCAGCTCCGGGCGGAAGGCCGGAATATCGAATTCTGGTTTTTTGGCCACGTCGGGGTCCTCGCTCGCTTAAATCTTATTCTGCCGGGGCGCTGTCGGCCTTGGCGTCCAGCTTCGCGGCCCAGGGCGCCAGATGCCGCTTCTCGCGGGCGTCGTCGATCTGGTTGCGGCTGGGGCTGAAGAAGACGCCGGGGACATGCAGCAGTTTGGAAAAGGGGAAGATGATCATCAGGGCGGCGACCAGGGCCAGATGGACCAGCAGGGCCGGGTCCTGGGGCAGGGGCTGCGGGTCGAAACGCATCAGGCCCAGGAAGAACGCCTTGACGGCGACAATGTCGGTGCGGGCGACGAATTTCAGCATCAGGCCGCTCATGCCGATCATCACCAGCAGGGCCAGCATCAGGTGGTCCGAGAGGCTGGAAATGTAGCGCACCCGTTCAACCAGGAAACGCCGGGCCCACAGGCCGAGAAGTCCGGCGACCATGGCGAAACCGGCATAAATGCCGAAGGGCTGCACCAGGACGACCCAGAACCACACCGGTTCGATGAAATAGCGAAGGTGACGCAGCAGCACCAGGGCCAGCCCGGCGTGAAACAGGATCGCCAGCACCCAGATCCATTTGTTGGATTTGAACAGGCTTTCGAAGTAGATCACCTCGCGGGCAAGACGGAAGACCACGCCTTTTTGCGTCAGCGGGGCGGGCATGACCGGAATCTTCAACGGCGTCGGGGTGGTCCAGAACTGCCTGATCTTGTAAATCAGGCCGAGACCCAGTACGGCGACTGCGAAGTAGAATGCCAGTGCGTAAGCGAGTGTCAGGGATGACATTGCCGGTGCGCCCTCCGTTTCATTAGCTACCCAGGGCGCGGGCGGGAGGCGTCAGCCTCCCGTCCCGGGCCGAAGGAGATGTGGTGCGTGTTAGACGCAGCCGGTCGGCTTCGGCAGGCCGGCGATTTTACAGGCCTGCTTGGCGGGACCGTAAGGGAACAGCTCGTAGAGGTATTTGTTGGAGCCTTTTTCCGGGCCGAATTTCTTCTTGACGGCTTTGACGAGAACGCGAACGGCGGGCGCGATCTGGTATTCGTTGTAGTAATCGCGCAGGAAGTTGACCACTTCCCAGTGCTCGTCCGTCATTTCGATTTCTTCGTCGGCGGCGATCAGGGCCGCCAGTTCCTCGCTCCAGGACCCGATATCGACCAGGTATCCTTCTTCATCGGATTCGAAGCTTTTTCCGTCAAGTTCATAAGCCATAGTGCATCTCCTTAAAAATTCCCACGCGGGGTGATAAGCGGTTGATCAGTTGGCCGTCAGAGCCAGGATTGAACGGTTCCGTGCTCGACGACCAGGTCCACGAACCCGCCGTAATCGACGACGGTGATCCCGTCGGCGACCTCGGTTTCGGCGATACCCCGCGCTTGCAAGTCTGGACCCAGGACGAACATCGGGTGCTCGTCCATTGCCGCGGCCACCTTGTCGGAAACGGATGTTCCCGTGGTCGCGGCGAGTACGCCATCCTCGATCAGCAGGATCGGCGAACCCTTGACGCTCAGCCTGAGACAACTGTCCAGGCTGTTGCGTTCGAAGGGAGATTTGTTAACCGTGTGGATCATAACATAGTTTCCCTTCAATTATCCGGAAATGACGACTTCTTGTTCGGCCATGATGACCGCCAGTTCGTCGGCGGGAATCACTTCCACGTCGACGACGAAGTCATCGGGCGTCAGGCCGCGGGCTTCCATGGATTCCTTTTCGACGATGATCCGCCAGACCATGTCCATGTCCTCGTCCTCGTCGGCATCCTCTTTTTCCATTTCGATGATGCCGTAGGTTTTCGAGAAGTTCTTCATGTTGACGGCTTCGGTGTCGTGCCCCTTCTTGATCTGGTAGACGCCGTCATCGACGAAGACGATGCAGGCGTGCTGCTCGAAGGCGGCGGAAATCAGGACTGCTTCCAGGACTTCCAGGGCGTAGATGGTTCCGTACGGCGCCTTGCGGTTGACGTACATGAACTTCTTGGTGACACCGGCGGTGTCGAATTCGATTTCGCTCATTGTCTGCCCCTTTCCTAATCGCCGAACACGACGAGACGGTCGGCGGCGATGCCGACCTCGGTCAACTGGCCGAGGCCGGAAATACGGAAGCCGTCGGCCAGATTGTCTTCGACGATGCCCCGGCGCAGGGCGGCGGCGATGCAGACGACAAGGTCCACGTTGTGCTCTTCGGCCAGGTCGCCCCACAGCTTGACCAGGTTGCGGTCGTCGGACTGCGGCGCGCTCAGCTTGTTGGCGTTGTTGACGCCGTCGTAATAGAAGAACACGCGCATCACCTGATGGCCTTTTTCGATCGCCGCCTTGACGAACTGGTAGGCGGAATCGGAGGCCTGATGGGTGAACGGCCCTTCGTTGACAAGGATACCGAATTTCATGACGACATCATTCCCTAGAAGTGGACGTGGGTGGACTGGTTGAGCGCATTTCGGCCGCCGCGCCAGTCTTCAATGTGGTGCTTGGTGAACGGCAGGCTGGTCAGTTCGAAGAATCGGGGCCAGCCGATGCGGTCGATCCACTCGGACATGCGCTCCCAAGGACGGCCGTCTTCCTTGTAGGCCTTGAGGATCTTCTTGACGATCTCCGCCACTTCCGGCCAACGGGGCGCGTTGTTGGGAAGGCCTGCCACGACCAGCTTGTGGAAGGTCGGCTTGGTGCGGGTCGAGGAGTGCTTGCCGCCGACCCAGATGGCCAGCTTGGAGTTGACCGGATCGTTGATCTGCATGGGCGGGCAGGGCGGGTAGCAGGCGCCGCAGCAGATGCATTTCTTTTCATCCACTTCCAGGCTCGGCTTGCCTTCGACCAGGGCCGGACGAATGGCGGCGACCGGGCAGCGGGCGACCACGGCGGGCCGTTCGCAGACGTTCGACACCAGGTCGTGGTTGATGACCGGCGGCTTGGTGTGCTGGATGTTGATGGCGATATCGCCCTGACCGCCGCAGTTGATCTGGCAGCACGACGTGGTGATTTTCACCCGGTTCGGCATTTCCTCGTTTTTGAACTCGTGGTACAGCTCGTCCATCAGGGATTTGACGACGCCCGAGGCGTCGGTGCCGGGGATGTCGCAGTGCAGCCATCCCTGGGTGTGGGAAATCATCGAAATCGAGTTGCCGGTGCCGCCGACGGGGAAGCCTTCGCTCTCCAGCTTTTCGATCAGCGGCTGGACGCGGGCCTCGTCGGTGACCATGTACTCGATGTTCGAGCGGGTGGTGAAACGGACGTGGCCGTCGGCCATGTCGTCGGCGATGTCGCACAGCTTGCGGATGGTGTACAGGTCCATCTGGCGCTGGGTGCCGGCCTTGACGGTCCAGATTTCATCGCCGCTTTTCGCCACGTGGTGCAGCACGCCGGGGCGGGGGCGGTCATGCCAGGCCCATTCGCCGTAGTTGTCGCGCATCATCGGATGCATCAGCGGCATGGGATCGGGGACGCCGGACTCGATGGGCATCCGGGGCGCTTCTTTTGCCTCACTCATAATTCTTGTTCTCCAATCTCTCGTTGTCTTCCGAGCGCGCCTTATTCGGCGGCCGCTGAATTGCCTTTACGCTGGTTCCACTTCTCCGCTTCCTCGTCCCAGTCGTCGGTGCGGACGTAGGAACTGGTGCGGGGATGGGCGACCATGTTGGGATCGACCTCGAGGCCGACGCCTTCCAGGAAGTTGACCAGGCCGATGCGCTCGATCATCTCGCCGGTGCGTTCGTGCTCGAGGGCGTTTTCGGCGAAAAACTCGAGGCAGTTTTCCGCCAGCTCGACCAGATTGTCGAAATCCTCGTCCGTTTCCAGCTTCATGAAGGGAACGATGCACGAGCCCATCAGGTCGCCGATCTTCAGGGTGCGCTTGCCGCCGATGAGGATGGTGATGCCCTTGTCGTCGCCGGGGCTCAGGGCCTTGGTCAGGACGTTGATGCAGTGCATGCAGCGCACGCAGCTTCGGTTGTCCACGTCCAGGGTGTCGTCGTCGTTGATGGACAGCGCCCGGGTCGGGCACATGTTGATGACCTGGTCGTTGATTTCCTTGCGGCCCCTCTCTTCGATGTAGACCTTGAAGGCGTCCTGATCGACCTTCATGTCGTCGCGCCAGGTGCCGAGGACGGCGAAGTCGGAACGGTGCGAGGCGTTGACGCAGTCGTTGGCGCAGCCCGAGAACTTGGCCTTGAACTTATAGGGCAGGGAGGGGCGGTGCATGTCGTCGAGCAGGGCGTTGATGACTGAACGCAGGGCGCGGGCCTCGTCGTAGCAGGACTGTTCGCAACGGGCCGAGCCGACGCAGCTCATGGAGGTGCGCACGGCGGCGCCGGCGCCGCCCAGGTCGAAGCCCCGGTCGTTCATTTCGTCGAAACAGGCCTGGATGTTTTCCGTCGAGATGCCCTGGAACATGATGTCGCCGGACTGGCCGTGCAGGGCGATCAGGCCGGAGCCGTACTTTTCCCAGATGTCGCAGAGGTCGCGCAGGGTCTTGGTGTCGTAGTGCATGCCGGCGGGGGGCATGACGCGCATGGTGTGGAATTCAGACGATTCCGGATAGTCGCCGGCGACTTCCGAAAAGCGGGGAATGATGCCGCCGCCGTAACCGCGAACGCCAACCGTGCCGCCTTTCCAATAGCCCTTGCGGGTGTCGTAGGAATGTTCGAGCTGGCCGAGCAGGGATTTGACCATCGGGGCGTATTGCTTGTCTTCGTCGTTGGCCAGCTTTTTCAGGCCGGTGACGAAACTGGGCCAGGGACCGCTTTCAAGTTGATCGAGCAGCGGCGTTACGGGCATTTGCTTTGCCATGTGAAATTTCCTCCACGAAATTCGTTATGCTCCCCGTGAGCTTCCCTGCGGAAGTCCAGAGCAGCGGTTTTGTCGGAGATAGACCGGATGAAACCACCATTGATCGACTTGTTCCGGAAGACCGTCTGATCCTGAAACGTGGACCGCCCGATACCCCTGCGGCGGCCGTCGCGGAAAAGTTCAATGGTGTGACAGGCCGTGTTGACGGGAACCGGACTGTCTGTTCGTAAGCGGGCAATCCTCCTAGACGTTGCACTCCAAGTTTAAGGCTCATTGACCCTGTTGTTTTCGTTGCGGTTGGCGGGGGCATGGCGTCCCCGCTTGCAATCTTGTATATTACTATAAGCTAATATGGTTTGCGGAATCTACAGCTTTCTTCGATAAAAATCAGCTTTTGCTAATTATCCCCGTAAGGCTTTATTTTCCGCCGATTTTTTAATAGTGTTCGAGCCGAATTGGCCTTGTGCAGAGCGCTGCGGGGCTATTATTTATTCCTGAAAACGGCAATGAAGAGAAAGATATATTCGTGAACAGCCCATTTTCCGGCAACGATTCTTTCGACCTGGAAAACGCCGCCGCCTACGGGCGCTGGCGGGAAGAGAAACTGGCCGGTTATCCCACCGAGCCTGCGGACCTGCTGGTGGAGATCGCCGATCTCTCCCACCCCACGCCGGGCGAACTGGCCACCCTCGGCGAGCGGGTGGCGAAAACCAACATGGCCCTTTATAGCTGTCCCGCGCCCCTGGCGCGGCGGATGGATTCGGCGAAGGCGGCCATCGATTCCATAAGCCTGCGTTTCGGCATGCGCCGCCGGGACGCCAACCTGTGCGCCGATGAAGACGCCGTGTCCCCGCTTTCCGTCGCTGAGGGGGGGCGGAGGGGCCGCTACATTCCCTATACCAACCGCCCCATTAGCTGGCACACGGACGGCTATTACAACAGGCCGGCCCATCAGATCAGGGGCATGGTCCTGCATTGCGTCAGCCCGGCGGCGGAGGGGGGCGCCAATGCCCTGCTGGACCCGGAGATCGCCTACATCTACTTGCGCGATGAAAACCCGGATTACATCCGCGCCCTGTCTCATCCCGAGGCCATGCTGATTCCGGCCAACGACGAAGGCGGCGGCGTCATCCGCCCGGCCCGCATGGGGCCGGTGTTTTCCGTCTCAGGGAATGACGGCTCCCTGCATATGCGGTATACCGCCCGCAGCCGGTCCATCGTCTGGCGGGACGACCCGGCGACGGCGGCGGCGGTGGCTTTTCTCGGCGAGTTGCTGCAGGGTGACTGCCCCCATATCTTCAGGCACCGCATGGCGGCGGGGCAGGGGGTGTTGTGCAACAACGTGCTGCACAATCGCGGCGGCTTCGAGGATTCCGACGACCACAAGCGCCTGTTTTTGCGGGCGCGCTATTTTGACCGCATTTCCATGCAATAAGGAGGATGCCTTTTGAGCACCCAGGACTCCATCATCGATCTGGAAACCATCGAAGCGCCGTGGAACAAGACGGTCACCCTTCAGGAAATCTCCTATGAGGGAGGCATGAAGATGCTGCGTCTGCGCATCAAGGAGGGCAAGCGGTTCACCGACCTTGAACTGGACGGCGTCACCCTGAAGCGCCTCAACCAATCGCTGGCCGAGTGGCTGGCGGATCAGGGAGAGGGGGCATGAGCATGAGCACCATCAGCGATGCCGAACTGCTTCGCCGACACAGGATCATGGCCGGCTGGCTGTTCGGCGTCATCGCCATGGTCTTCGCCATGGTCGTCCTGGGCGGCGTTACCCGGCTGACCCATTCCGGCCTGTCCATGGTCGAATGGCGGCCGGTGACCGGCTGGCTGCCGCCCCTGAACGAGGCGGCCTGGATGGAGGTGTTTAATAAATACAAACTGTCCCCGGAATTCCTCAAGGTCAACTCGGACATGGACTTGGCCGACTTCAAGTCCATCTTCTGGTTCGAGTTCCTGCACCGCCTGTGGGGCCGCCTGATCGGCGTCGCCTTCCTGCTGCCGTTCCTGGTCTTCCTCGCCCGCGGCTGGATCAGCCGCGGCCTTGCGCCGAAGATGGTGCTGATGTTCGTGCTCGGCGGCCTGCAGGGGGTCATGGGCTGGTATATGGTGAAAAGCGGCCTGGTCGACCGGCCCGATGTCAGTCAGTACCGTCTGACGGCGCATTTCTCCCTGGCCCTGCTGATCATCGGCTACATCGAATGGGTCGCCCTGGGGTTGTTGATGCCGAACCGGGAGCGAGCGGCGGAGCCCGTCCCTTATGGCCGGTTTGTTCTCGTCATCTGGCTTTGGGCGTCACTGACTGCCGTCTCCGGCGGGTTCGTCGCCGGACTGGACGCGGGCTTCGCCTACAACACCTTCCCGTTGATGGATGGGGAGCTGTTGCCGTCGGACATGTATCCGTTGACGCCGTTTTACCTGAACTGGTTCGAAGACATCACCGCCGTGCAGTTCAATCACCGTTTGTTGGCGGAAACCCTATTCCTGCTGGTCGCCGTCTTCTGGTGGCTGTCCCGGTCCGTCGTTCTTCCGGCGCGGGCCCGGCGGGCGGCTAACCTGTTGAGCATCGCCGTCCTGGTCCAGGTGGGGCTGGGCATTTCAACCCTGTTGCTGGTCGTTCCCCTGGGCCTGGCGGCGACCCATCAGGCCGGCGCCGTGGTCGTCTTCATGATTGCCTTGTGGACGTTGTTTGAATTCAGGCGTTCTTCAGGTTCTTGAGGAAGTCGCCGACCCGGGCGCTGAGGGTGTCCGACTGGTCGGTCAGGGATGTGGAGGCGTTCATCACCTCCGTGGCGGCGTGACCGGTTTCCTCCGCCGCCTGATTGACGGCGCTGATGTTGGTGGTGACGTCGGCGGTGCCGGCCGAGGCCTGCTCCACGTTGCGGGCGATTTCCGAGGTCGCCGCCCCCTGTTCCTGGACCGCCGCGGCGATGGCGGACGCGATCTCGTTGATTTGGGCGATGGTTTTCGAAATCCCCTGGATGGACTGCACCGAGTCCTTCGTGGCGGTTTGGATTTCCCCCACCTGATTGCCGATTTCCTCCGTCGCCTTGGCGGTTTGCGTCGCCAGGTTCTTGACCTCGGAAGCGACGACGGCGAAGCCTTTTCCGGCCTCTCCGGCGCGGGCGGCTTCGATGGTGGCGTTGAGCGCCAGCAGGTTGGTCTGTTCGGCGATGTCGGTGATCAGTTCCACGACCTCGCCGATCTTGGCGGCGGAAAAGGCCAGCCCCTGGACCATTTCGTCGGCCCGCTTGGACTCATCGACGGCCGTCGCGGAAATTTCCGTCGATTGCTGAACCTGCCGACCGATTTCGCCGATGGAGCTGGACAACTCCTCCGCCGCCGCGGCCACGGTCTCCACGTTGGCGGAGGCCTGCTCGGCGGCGGCGCTAACGGTCAGGGTCTGGCGCGAGGTTTCCTCCGCCGTCGCCGCCATGCCCTGGGCGGTGGCCTTCATGGTGTTGGAGGCGGCGGCGAGTTCGTCGAGGACGGAGCCCATTCCCGCGTCGAAGTCGGCGGCCAGGTTCTCCATGGCGATACGGCGGCGTTCCTTGGCCTCGTTGGCGGCCGCCTGTTCCGCCGCCAGATGATCGGCCTTGATCATGCTTTCCTTGAACACATGCACGGCTTGCGCCATGTCGCCGATCTCGTCGCCCCGGCTCGCCCCCTCGATTTCCACGGACTTGTCGCCGCCGGCCAGGGTTTTCATGTTGCCGGTCATGTTCGCGATGGGGCCGGTGATGCCGGAGACGATCAGCGACAGGAGGATCGCCGTGATGGTCAGCAGGGCGAGGGTGAAGATCAGCAAGAGCGTGAACACCGTGTTCGCGTCGTCGCCGATTTTTTCGGTCAGGGCGACCAGGTCGTCGGCGACTTTGTCTTCGACGACCTTCAGCAAGTCGATTTTCTTGGTGATGGTGCCGAACCAGTAGGGGCCGCAGGGCAATCGCATATGGCGATTTGATTATTAACGAAAAAGGAATCGATT
>CAYFOJ010000006.1:0-190873 GCA_964344645.1 uncultured Thalassospiraceae bacterium | reverse complement strand
CTCATAACCTGAAGGTCGCAGGTTCAAATCCTGCCCCCGCAACCAAGAATTAGCCCGCTAACTCAATGAGTTGGCGGGTTTTTGTTTGGGCGCGTCACTGCATAACCCGGGTGGGGTGGTGTCGAGCTAAAAAACTCATCGGCAGGTGAATAAAATTCACTACATCTTCCCGCGCATGGGGGGCTAGTATCAAGCTGGAACATGAGACAGAGTATAAAAAAGGCGAGAAAAATCGCCGATTTTAGCTGTTAGATCTATCATAACAGGGAGATACACCATGAAATTCAAGGATCGAAACGGAAAGCCCCTCCACAAGGCGCTGGGCATGTGGTCGAAAGAGGCCCGTGAAGGAAAAATGGACCGCCGGGAATTCCTGACCCTGGCCTCGGCCTTCGGCGCGACCACGGCGACGGCCTATGCCATGCTCGGCTTGGCGGCGCCGAAGAAGGCCCATGCCGCGATGCCGAAGCAGGGCGGCACCCTGCGCATGCAGATCGAGGTTCGCGCCCTGAAGGACCCCCGCACCTACGACTGGACCCAGATCGCCTACATCACGTCGGGCTGGCTGGAATATCTGATCAAGTACAACAACGACGGTTCCTTCGACCCGTGGCTGCTGGAAAGCTGGTCGGCCAACGCCGACGCCACCCAATACACCCTGAACGTCCGCAAGGGGGTGAAGTGGAACAACGGCGATGACTTCACCGCCGAGGATGTCGCCCGCAACATCGAAATGTGGTGCGAGGCGGATGTCGAGGGCAACTCCATGGCCGCGCGCATGGACTCCCTGGTCGATAAGGAGACCAAGAAGGCCCGTGCCGGGGCCATCAAGGTCATCGACAGCCATACGGTGCTGCTGACCTCGACGAAGCCCGACATCACCCTGATCCCGGGCATGGCCGACTATCCCGCCGCCATCGTGCACAAGTCGCACAACCCGGAAACCATGGCCAACAACCCCATCGGCACCGGCCCCTACACGCTGGAAAGCCTGTCGGTCGGCGAGAAGGCCGTGCTGGTTCGTAACAAGAACCACAAGTGGTGGGGAGAAGGTACCGGCGCGTATCTCGATCGCATCGAACTGATCGACTACGGCACCGAGCCCGCCGCCTGGATTTCCGCCATTGAGGCCGATGAAATCGACGCCCTTTACGAAAATACGGGCGAATTCATCGAAATCGCCGGCGGTCTCGGCTTCGAGACCTCCGAGGTTGCCTCCGGCTCCACCATCGTCATCCGTCCCAACCAGGACGCCGACGCCTACAAGGATGTCCGCGTCCGCCGGGCCCTGGCCATGGCGGTCGATAACAAGGTGCTGCTGGAACTGGGCTTCGCCGGCCTTGGCGTGGTCGCCGAGAACCATCATGTCGCGCCGGTGCATCCGGAATACGCCGACATCGGCGCCCCGGTTGTCGATCCCGCCGGGGCCAAGGCGCTGATGGCGGAAGCCGGCATGGCCGACTTCGAGCATGAATTGATTTCCATCGATTCGGGCTACCGCAAGGACACCACCGACGCCTGCGCCGATCAGCTTCGTGCCGCCGGCATCAAGGTCAAGCGCACGGTGCTGCCCGGTTCCACTTTCTGGAACGACTGGCTGAAGTACCCCTTCAGTTCCACCAACTGGAACCATCGCCCCCTCGGCACCCAGGTCCTGGGCCTGGCCTACCGTTCCGGCGTCAAATGGAACGAGGCCGCCTTCGCCAACGCCGAGTTCGACAGTCTGCTGGACAAGGCCAACGCCATCGCCGACGCCAAGGCGCGCTCCAAGGTGATGGCCAAGCTGGAACAGATCATGCGTGATGAAGGCGTCACCATTCAGCCCTACTGGAAGGCCATTTACCGCCAGTACAAGCCGAATCTGATCATGGAATCGCACATCGCCTACCTGCCCCGTTTGACCGACTGGGCCTGGAAAGCGTAGCGCGGCATTGAATGAAAGGGGTGTGGCGTCAAGCCGCACCCCTCTCTTCTCTTTTCGGCTTCATTGGTTCATTAAATCAACACAGGGAACATGGCACGCTTTATCTTCCGGCGCCTCGGCGTCATGATCCTTACAGCAGGTTGTTTGACGTTTATCGTTTTCGTCCTGACGAATTTGTCTCCCAACCTCGAGAAACTCGCCAAGACACAGGCGGGAAACCGCATGTCCGACGCCGAGGTCGTCTCCTGGCTGACCAATCGCGGTTACAACCAGAACACCATTAAAAGATACGGCGAATGGCTCGGCGTCATGCCCAGCCTGAAAACCACCGTAGACGGGGTCACCTACACCCGGTGTTCCCGCCCGACCATCACCCCGGAAGAGGCCCCCGACTATTGCGGCCTGCTGCAGGGGAACTGGGGGTGGTCGACCATTTTCAAGGAAGAAGTTTTCGACATCATCATGAAGCGCCTGGGGATCACGGGCTGGCTCGCCCTGGCTGTTCTCCTGACCATGGTGCCGCTGGCCCTGCTTATCGGCGTCGTCGCCGGCATGAGGGAAGGATCGCGCACGGACCGGACCCTGTCGACCTTCTCCATCGCCACCACGGCGACGCCCGAATATGTTTCCGGCGTCGTCTTCATCGTCCTGTTCGCATCGACGAAAATGGGGCTTTCGCCCCTTTTCGCCGAATGGGGCTGGATCAGCACCCGCACCATTGTCAAGGGGACGGCGGCGACGGCCATGGATAACATCACCTGGCAGAACTTCACCCTGCCTGTGGCGGCCCTGACCATTTACGGCATGGGCTATATCGCCCGCATGACCCGGGCCAGCATGACCGAGGTCATGACCGCCCAATACATCAGAACCGCCCGGCTGAAAGGCGTTAGCTTTTTCAACATCGTCTTGAAGCATGCCCTGCGCAACGCCCTGATCGCGCCTTTCACGGTGATCATGCTGCAAATTCCCTGGCTGCTGACCGGCGTGGCGATCGTCGAGACCCTGTTCAATTACAAGGGTTTCGGTTGGACCCTGGTCAGCGCCGCCATCTCCAACGACATCGAATTGCTGTTGGGGGTATCCGTCGTCGCCGTGGTCGTGGTGTTGGCGACGCAGCTGATTTCCGATATCGGCTATGCTTTCCTCAATCCGCGTATTCGCGTTAGTTGACGGGAGGACATCATGGAACCGTTAGGCGGATGGGAAATTTTCTTCGCGGTACTGGGGCGCTTTTGGCCCGTATGGATCGGGCTGGCCGTCGTCCTCGCCTTGTCCTACGCCACCAAGCGGAAGACGGCGCTTTACGGCAAGCTGTTTCACAACCCCATCGGCGTCGCCGGCTTCACCATCGTCATGTTCTGGATCTTCACGGCGCTTTTCGCCGATATCATCATGACTCACGACCCGTTGAGCCAGCTTTCCGGCATGAAGAACAAGGTCCCGGGCACGCCGGTGCGCAATCCCGCCGAAGGGGCCTTTCAGTGGTATCTTCTCGGCGGCGACAACCTGGCCCGCGACGTTTTCAGCCGCATGATCGCCGGCTCGCAGATCGTCCTGATTATCGCCCCCATGGCGACCCTGTTCGCCTTCATGGTCGGCATCACCCTGGGCCTGCCGGCGGGCTATTACATGGGCCGCTGGGACACGTTCTTGAGCTTCCTTTCCAATCTGGTGCTGGCGTTTCCGGTCATCTTGCTGTTCTTCCTGCTGGTGACGCCGGAAATCCGCGCCGCCGGTTATGAATTGCCCATCTGGGGCGGGGCGACCTGGACGACCTCCATCCCCAATCTCATGGCGGCGGTGCTGTTCCTGTTCCCCATCATCTTTTTCGTTATTCTCTGGCAATCGAAGTATTTCGTGCGGCCGGAATTGCGCAACACATTGGTGGCGATCACACTGGTGATCGGCGTCTGGGCCTATTCCGGGCTGACCTTCAACAACGACCCCTTGGGGCTGTTGCACATGGACCCGAACATGCTCAACATTTTCGTCTCCGTGGTGTTCGTCAATTCGCCGACCGTGTTCCGCATCGTCCGCGGCCTGACCCTGGATATCAAAAGCCGGGATTATGTGGCCTCGGCCCAGACCCGGGGCGAGGGCGCCTGGTACATCATGTTGTGGGAGATCCTGCCCAATGCCCGGGGCCCGCTGATTGTCGATTTTTGCCTGCGCATCGGCTACACGACGATCCTGCTGGGAACCCTCGGATTCTTCGGCCTGGGCCTCAGCCCGGAAAGCCCCGACTGGGGCTCGACCATCAACGAGGGGCGCAAGCTGCTGACCATCTACGCCCATCCCGCATTGCCGCCGGCGATCGCGTTGATGAGCCTGGTGTTGGGGCTCAACCTGCTGGCCGACGGCCTGCGGGAACAGAGCCTGAAGGATTAGGGGAGGGACCGATGAGCGACACCTACGACGGCCCCATCCTTGAAATCGAAAACCTGTCGATCAGCTTCTTCACGCATCTGTTCGAAATTCCCGCGGTGATGGATTTTTCCTGCCGTGTGATGCCCGGCGAAGCCATGGGGCTGGTCGGCGAGTCCGGCTGCGGTAAATCCACGGTCGCCCTGGGCGTCATGCAGGACCTGGGAACCACCGGCGAATGCGTCGCCGGTTCCATCAAGTTCAAGGGCCGCGAGCTGACGACCATGTCCGACAAGGAACTGCGCCAGCTCCGCGGCTCCGAAATCGCCATGATTTATCAGGAGCCCATGGCCTCCCTCAATCCGGCCATGAAGATCAAATACCAGTTGATGGAAGTGCCGATGATCCATGAAGGGGTCGGCGCCAAGAAGGCCTACGAGATGGCCCTGGAGGTGGTGGAAAGCGTCCACCTGCCGGACCCGGAACGGATTTTGAATTCCTTTCCCCATCAGCTTTCCGGCGGTCAGCAGCAACGCATCGTTATCGCCATGGCCCTGATGTCGAAGCCGTCCTTGTTGATTCTCGACGAGCCGACGACGGCGCTGGACGTCACGGTCGAGGCCGGCATCGTCGATCTGGTCAAGGAGCTTGGCGAAAAGTTCGGCACGTCCATGCTGTTCATTTCCCATAACCTGGGCCTGGTGCTGGAAACCTGTGACCGGATCACCGTGATGTATTCCGGGGAAGCCGTCGAGACGGGCTCCATCGAGGATGTCTTCGACCAAATGCACCACCCCTACACACAAGCGCTGTTCCGCTCGATCCCGCTGCCCGGCGCCGACAAGAACGCCCGCCCCCTGGTCGCCATTCCCGGCAACTTCCCCCTGCCCACGGAACGGCCTGACGGGTGCAATTTCGGCCCGCGCTGCGATTATTTCCAACAGGGCCTCTGCGATGCCGAGGAAATCCTCATGCGCTCCGTCGAGGCCAACGAGGCCCATCACAGCCGCTGCCTGCGCTTTCAGGATATCGACTGGAACGCACCCATCGCCGGGACCGGCAAGGACGCCGTTCAGTCCCAGGGCGAGGTGGTGCTCAAGGTCGAGAACCTCAAGAAATACTACGAAGTGTCCGCCAACAGCCTGTTCGGCGGCGGTGAGAAACGGGTGGTCAAGGCCAACGAGACGATCACTTTCGAGGCCCATGAGTCCGAGACCCTGGCGATTGTCGGTGAATCCGGTTGCGGCAAGTCGACCCTGGCGAAAATCCTCATGGGCCTGGAAACGGCGACGGACGGCAGGGTGACCCTTCTCGGCAAGCAGGTGGAAAGCACGGGTATCGAGGACCGGGACACCAAGACCATTTCGTCCGTGCAGATGGTGTTCCAAAATCCCTTCGACACCCTCAACCCGGCGATGACCGTCGGCAACCAGATCAAACGCGCCCTGGAGGTCTTCAACATCGGCGCGGACGACAAGGACCGCCAGCAACGCATGTTGACCCTGCTCGATCTGGTCAAGCTTCCCCGCGCCTTCGCCTCGCGCATGCCGCGCCAGTTGTCGGGCGGCCAGAAACAACGGGTCGGCATCGCCCGCGCCTTTGCCGGTAACGCGCAGATCGTCGTCGCCGACGAACCGGTCTCCGCCCTCGACGTGTCCGTCCAGGCTGCGGTGACGGACCTGTTGATGGAAATCCAGCGCGAACACAAGACGACCCTGCTGTTCATCAGCCATGACCTGTCCATCGTGCGCTATCTGTCGGACCGGGTCATGGTGATGTATCTCGGCCATGTGGTCGAGATGGGCTCGACGGAACAGATTTATTCACCGCCCTATCATCCCTATACGGAGGCCCTGCTGTCGGCGGTGCCGATTGCCGATACGGCGGTGGAGAAAAAGCACATCGTGCTCGAAGGGGATATTCCTTCCGCCGTCAATCCTCCTCCCGGCTGCCCGTTCCAGACCCGTTGCCGCTTCAAGGACCAGGTTCCCGGGGGGCTGTGCGAAAGCGAAGTGCCGCCGATCCGGGAACTGGCCGACGGCCATATCGTCAAATGCCATCTGAGCGACGAAATCCTCGCCGGCATGGAACCGGTGATCGTCATCCATCCCCATACGAATGAGACGGTTTAAGGGAAGGGGCTCAGTCCTGCAGGGGAGGGCATAGGCCGAGGATCCATTCTCGAAAGGCCTTCACCTCCGGCAACTCGTCGGTCACCTGCGAGCGGACAAGGTAATAGCCCGAGCCTGTCTGCATGGAATAGGGGAACGGCGTCACCAACTGACCGCCCGGAAAGTCCATCTCCGCATAGGAGCGCCGCCCCATGGCCAGGCCCAAGTCCGCCTTCGCCGCGTTCAGGGTCGCCGTGCGTTGGTCCGTTTCCAGCCACAGGATGTCCTCCGGCAGGGTGACGCCGAAGGCCTCGGTCCAGGCGGGCCATTCCTCGGGCCGGGCCTTGCAGAAAATCAGCGTCGTGCCGCTCAGGTCGATGGACGACGGCGACAGGCCGTGCCGGTTCATGTAGTCGGGGGAACACACGGGGATCAGTTCATCGGCAAAAAGATAGTCCTCGAGATGCGGGTTCGAGGTCCCTTTCTTGTACTGAATGTCCAGGTCTATGTTGACATCCCACTGGGTTTCCTTCGGCTGCCAGGTAATCAGCCGGAGATAGATTTCCGGATGCTTCCTGACGAACTCGCCCAGCCGCGGGATAATCCATAAATCGGCAAGGACCGGAAACAGCCGCAGGGTCAATTCCTTCTGCCCGTGCCGGCGGGTGATGCGGGTGGTGGCATCCTCCATGCGGTCCAGGGTGACGTTTAATTCGCGGTAATAAAATTCACCTTCCTTGCACAGGGTCAGGCCGTTGCCCTTTCTTTCGAACAACTTGACCCCCAGGTAGTCCTCCAGGGTCTTCACATGATGGCTGACCGCCGAAGGCGTGATCCCCAGGGATTTGGACGCCAGCTTGAAATTGCAGGACCTGGCGGCCGCCTCGAAGGCTTTAATGGCGGCGAAGGGGGGTAATTTCCTGACCATCCGTGGAAAACTCCAAGTTATCGGCATATTGGCCCCGTGATGAAATTTCTTCAACTGCTTATGAAAAAAAAGGTGTTGTGGATTGAATTGGAAAGACCGAACAATTACCGGGGAAGCAGATGCTTGCATAGAATTTCAGTCTGATTCCAAAGTGAATAGAATTTCTTTCTCGCGTATGGAGACAGGGCCATGGGGAGACGAGACCGCTCACAGGCAAGAAACCGCCACAAGAACCGCACGTCGTTTCAACAACTTCCTTACCACCAGCCACGCAGCGGATTCCCCGCCATGGGCGTGCTGTCGGACGATCAAATTGAGGCCATTCACGAAAAAAGCCTGGATGTCCTGCAGGATATAGGAATCAACTTCCTGAGCGACGAGGCGCTGGACATTCTGGCCAGGAATGGGGCCGAGGTGGTTTCCGGTTCGCAGCGCGTCCGCTTTGACCGCGCCCTCGTCACTGAAACCGTCGCCAAGGCGCCGTCCGAATTCAAACTGCATACCCGCCGTTCCCCCACCCCCCTGGATGTGGGTGGCAATGCCTTGATCTTCAGTATGGTCGCCAGCACCCCCAATGCCTCGGACCTGGACAACGGGCGGCGCGGTGGCAACATGGAGGACTTCCAGAACCTGCTCCGGCTGGGGCAGAGCCTGAATATTATTCATCAGGTCGGGGGGTATCCGGTCGAGCCCATCGACGTCGAGCCCCCAATCCGCCATCTGGTGGCGGAGCGGACGGCGATCAAGCTTTGTGAAAAATATTGCTACGGATATTCCCTCGGCCGCCGGCGTATTCTCGATTCCATGGAAATGATCAGGATCGCTCGGGGCATCAGCATGGAAACCATGATGCGCGAGCCCAGCATCTTTTCCGTCATCAACGCCAACTCCCCCCTGCAATACGACCTGCCCATGCTAAGGGGCATCATCGAAATGGCCGGCCATGGGCAGCCGGTGATCATCACCCCCTTTACCCTGGCCGGCGCCATGGCCCCGGCGACCCTGGCCGGCGCCCTGGTGCAGCAAAACGCCGAGGCCCTGGCCGGGATCGTCTTCACGCAGATGGTCAAACCCGGCGCGCCGGTGATTTACGGGGGCTTTACATCCAACGTGGACATGAAGACGGGGGCGCCGGCCTTCGGAACTCCGGAATACGCCAAGGCCGTTTTGGCCGGCGGCCAGCTTGCCCGCAAATACGGGCTGCCGTACCGTTCCTCCAACGTCAACGCCTCGACGGCGCCGGACGCCCAGGCGGCCTATGAATCGCAAATGTCCCTTTGGCCGTGCATTCTGGGCCATGCCAATTTCATCAAGCACGGGGCTGGCTGGATCGAAGGAGGCCTGACCGCATCCTTCGAAAAGGTGATCATGGACGCCGAGATGCTGCAGATGATGTCCGAGTTCCTCAAGCCCATGGTCGTCGACGATGAGGAAATGGCGCTTTCGGCCATCAACGAGGTCGGCCCCGGCGGCCATTTTTTCGGCTGCGAACACACGTTGGCCCGCTACGAAACGGCGTTTTACGCACCCATCCTGTCCGATTGGAGAAACTTCGAAACCTGGCAGGAAGCCGGATCGAAGACGGCGACGGAAAGGGCGAACGCCATCTTCAAGGACATATTGGCGGCCTATCAACCGCCCGCCATGGATCCCGCCGTCGAGGAGGAACTGGATGCCTTCGTCGACAGGCGCATCCAGGAAGGCGGCGCGACAATGGATATGTAATCGAAAGGGAATGGAATGAAAACAAAGGTCCAGGCCGCCGTCATCGGCGGGGGGGTTGTCGGATGCAGTGTCTTGTATCACCTGACGAAAGCGGGATGGAAAGACGTCGTCCTGATCGAGCGCGACGAGCTGACGTCTGGATCGACGTGGCATGCGGCGGGGGGCTTTCATACCCTGAACGGTGATCCCAACGTTGCCAAGCTGCAGGGCTACACCATCGATCTTTACAAGGAGCTTGAGGAAATCTCAGGCCAGTCGTGCAGCCTGCACCTGACCGGCGGCGTGATGTTGGCGGGAAGCCCGGAACGCATGGACTGGCTTAAGATGGCGCGGGCGCGGGCGCGCTATCTCGGCGAGGAAATGGAGTTGATTTCCGTCGATGAAGCGGCGGAGATGTTCCCGCTGATGGACAAAAGTCATTTTGTCGGCGCCCTGTGGAGCCCGACGGAAGGGCACCTGGACCCGTCCGGCACCACCCACGCCTACGCCAAGGCCGCCCGCATCAAGGGCGCGGAGATCTATCGTCACACAAAAGTGGAAGACCTGAAATCCCGCCCCGACGGCACCTGGGACATCATCACCGACAAGGGCAACATCCATGCCGAACACGTGGTCAACGCGGGCGGCCTGTGGGCTCGTGAGGTCGGCCGCATGGTCGGCCTGGAACTGCCCCTGCTGGCCATGGAGCATATGTACTTGCTGACCGAGGAAATGGAAGAGGTCGTTTCCTACAACGAAAAAGAAGGCAAGGAGGTCATTCACGCTATCGATTTCGAGGGCGAGCTCTACCTGCGCCAGGAAGGCAAGGGGATGCTGATGGGCACTTACGAAAAGGCCTGCGTCCCCTGGTCGGAACGGGACACGCCGTGGGATTTCGGCCATGAACTTTTACAGCCCGACATCGACAGAATCGCGCCGTCCCTGGAAGTGGGCTTTTCCCATTTCCCGGCCTTCGAAAAGGCCGGCATCAAGCAGATCATCAACGGTCCCTTCACCTTCGCCCCGGACGGCAACCCCCTCGTCGGCCCGGTCAAGGGGCTGAAGAACTACTGGTGCGCCTGCGCCGTCATGGCCGGGTTCAGTCAGGGCGGCGGCGTCGGCCTGGCGCTTTCGCAATGGATGGTCAACGGCGACCCCGGATTCGACGTCTGGGGCATGGATGTTTCCCGCTACGGCGACTGGACGACCATGGCCTATACCAACGCCAAGGTGCGGGAGAACTATTCAAACCGCTTTTCCGTCGTCTATCCGAACGAGGAACGCCCCGCCGGGCGGCCCCTCAGGACCACCCCCATCCATGACCGCCTGAAGGATCAAAACGCGGTGTTCGGGGCTTCTTACGGTCTTGAAAGCGCCCTCTGGTTCGCCCCCGATGGGGAGGAGCCCTACGAGACGCCGACCTTCAAACGCTCCAACGCCTGGGCGTCGGTGAAGGCGGAATGCGAGGCGGTGCGAAACGGCGTCGGCATGCTGGAGACCTCCGGCTTCGCCAAATACCGGATCACCGGCCCGAACGCGGAAAGCTGGATATCGGAAATTCTCGCCAACAAGGTGCCGGGGCAAGGCCGCATCGTGCTTTCGCCCATGCTCAACCGGGCCGGCAAGCTGATTGGCGATTTCACCGTCGCCCGGCTGGACGAGGATACCTTCATGCTGTTCGGCTCCGGCGTCGCCGAGTCCTATCACATGCGCTGGTTCGAAGACCATCTGCCGGAAAGCGGCGTCGGGATCGAGGCCCTTGGCTTGGGCCTGGTCGGTCTTTCCATCGCCGGGCCTAAATCCCGGGACCTGCTTTCCCGACTGACCCGGGCGGACGTATCGACTTCGGCGTTTCCCTTCATGTCCATCCGGGAAATGGAAATCGGCCTCTACCCGGCATTGGTCGGGCGCATCAGCTTCACCGGTGAACTGGGTTATGAAATCTGGATGAAGCCGGAACATCAGACGCAGATTTTCGACCTGCTGACGGAAGCCGGAAAACCCTTGGGGCTGAAGCCCTTCGGCCTCAGGGCGCTGAATTCCCTCAGACTGGAGAAAGGGTTCGGCAGTTGGGCGACGGAATACCGGCCCGTCTACGGACCCTACGAGGCGGGCATGGGCCGCTTTATCGACCTCTCCAAGAACCGCTTCATCGGGCGCGAAGCGGCGGCGGCGGAGAAGGAGCAGGGCCCGGCCCGGCGGCTCGTCGCCTTCAGCATCGACGCCGACGACGCGGACGTGCTGGGGGACGAACCGATCTGGCACAACGACGACGTGATCGGCTGGGTCACCTCCGGCGGCTACTGCCATCACCAGCAGCAATCCGTCGCCTTGGGATACATTCCCGGCGAGAAGCACGGGGAAAGCAAAGGCTTCGCCATCGAAATTCTCGGCGACAGACGCCCGGCGGAAATGCTCCGCGAACCGTTGTTCGATCCGAAAGGATCCAGAATGCGCGACTGAACATTGGCGATAAAAGAGGGAGGGACCGGAAATGCCGATCAATGCCGCTGAAGCCGTCTATAAGGGGAACGCGCCGCGTCAGCACGGGGCGATGGAATTCACCGAGCCGCCGGTTGATCTGGACGGGGTCCGGCTGTACCGAATAAACCGGATACGCGGGGAACTGCGGCGCCATGATTACGCCGCGGCGTTGCTGTTCGATCAGGTCAACACCCGTTACGCGACGGACGCCACCAACATGCAGATCTGGTGCTCTCATTATGAGGCCCGCTGCGCCCTGATTTTCGCCGACGGCCCCTGCATCCTCTTCGATTACGCCAACCACCCGCACCTGGCGGAAGGTCTGCCGACGGTGGACGAATACCGGGTCATCCCGTCTTTTTATTATTTCACCGCCGGTTCCAACGCGGCGGACCGGGCGAGAGAGTTCGGGCGTCAGATCGCCGACCTGATGAAGCGTTACGGCGGCGGCAACAAGCGCCTCGCCGTCGACACCCTGTCCCCCCTGGGAAGCGACGCCATTCGCGCCGAGGGAATCGAAATCTTTGAGGGTCAGGAAATCACCGAACATGCCCGGGCGCTCAAGAGCGACGACGAACTGGTCCTGATGCAAAAGGCCATCGACGTTTGCGAGGCCGGGATGACCGCCATGCGCGACATTCTGGTTCCGGGGATCACCGAGAACGCCCTGTGGGCCAAGTTGCACGAGGTCAATATTTCCCTCGGCGGGGAATGGATCGAGACCCGGTTGTTGTCGTCCGGCCCCCGCACCAATCCCTGGTTCCGCGAATGCTCCATGCGACCGATCGAGAAGGGGGACATGGTCAGCTTCGACACGGACCTGATCGGCCCCTACGGATATTGTTCCGATATTTCCCGCTCCTGGCTGGCGGGGGACGGCAAACCCGACGACGAACAGCGCCGCCTTTACGCCGCCGCCTACGAGCAGATCAAGCACAACACCGCCCTGCTCGGGCCCGGCGTCAGCTTCCGCGAAGTGTCCGAGAAGGCCTGGCCCATCCCCGATGAATTCCTGTCCAACCGCTATAGCAGCCTGATGCACGGGGTCGGCCTGGCCGACGAGTACCCGTCCATCAAGCATTGGTCGGACTTCCCGCGCGTCGGCTACGACGGAGTCCTCGAGGAAGGCATGACGATTTGCGTCGAGTCCTTCATCGGCGCCGAGGGCGGAAGAGAGGGGGTCAAGCTGGAGGAACAGGTGCTGATCACCGCCGACGGCAGCAAGGTCTTGTCCTCCCACCCCCTGGAAGAGGACTGGCTGTAGGGGGCGACGCCCTCCCGTTCAGCCGAGGACGGAAAAACTGGATTCCTCGTTGATCGGGCGATTGCGCGAATAGAACCCGACGTCGATTTCCCGGTTCAAATAGGGAAGGGTGAAACGCAGCGGGTCCGTATCGTGGTCGCCGCCGTTTTCGCAATAGTCGATCAGGGCGGCCATCATCTTGCCGGCGATGGGGGCGTTCTTGTACTGGTTGCCGCTGGTGCCGCAGGCCATGTAGAAGCCGGGCAGGCTCGACTTGTCGTAGATGGGAATCCAGTCGGTGGAGGCGTCGTACAGGTCGACGACGCCCCGCGCCTGGCTCGGGATTCCCAGGCTCGGAACGCGCTGGCCGTAACGCTGCGCCTGAACCGTCCATTGATCGGAGAAATCCCGCCCGTAGTCGACATCGCTTTCCACCCACTGATGGTCGTCGCAGGGCGGGTCCTCGCTGCCGACCAGGATGTGGTTGCCGTGCTCGGGCCGGCAATAGCACGAGATGTCGCTGTCCGAGACGATGGGGCCGTCGGCCTCGAAGTTGAAACCCGGAGGTGAGGGGACATGAACCACCTCCTGGCGCAGGGGGCGGGTGGCGATGGTCATGTCGTCCAGCACGCCCGCCATGGCGTTGATCCGGGCGGACCCGGGCCCGGCGACGTTGATGACGACGGGGGCGTGGATTTCCTCGCCCGAGGCCAGCCGGACGCCGCCGACCCGTCCGCCGGAATTGAGGATTTCCGTCACCTCGACCCCCATCCTGAAGCGGGCCCCCCGGTTGCGCGCCGCGTCGGCCAGGTTTTGCGACGAAAGCGCCGGATCGGTGACATAGCCCGACTTCGGCCAGTAGACCGCGCCGGTCAGCCGGCCGCCGTTGGGTTGTCCGAACCTGGGATCGTCCATGCGCCGGGCCGGGGCGAAACTTTCCAGGTTGTAGATGGGGAGCCGGTTGAGGATATCGTCAGTGGACCAGTCCTCGTAGGGGCACTCCAGCGTGTCGCAATTCTCCTTGTGCCGGGCGAGATAGCCGTTGTGTTCGGTCTTCATGACCATGCAGCCGGTTTCCAGGAACTTGGCTAGGTCGGCCCCTTCGCCCAGTCCCAGATAGTCCGCCCAGTCGCGCCAATAATGATAACCTTCCCAGGCCATGGCGGTTCCGTCCAGGGTGGAATAATGCATGCGGATGATGGCGCAGGAGCCGGCGGTGGAACCGTGGCCAACCTGCGTGTTACGGTCCAGGGACAGGGTCTTCCATCCCATCTTCGCCATTTCAAAGGCGGTGGCCGTGCCGATCACGCCGGTTCCGATGATGATGGCGTCCGGGTTTGCGTTCATGGCGTTTCTCCCTCCTGAATCGATTTCGTGTATTGTTTAAAGTCCTCGACCTCCCGCGTCGAGGCCTCCTTGCCGGTAAAGCCCAGCAGATACATAGGCACCAGCCGCAGCCGTTCCTCCATGGGTTCGCGCAGGTCGGATTCATTATAGCCGATCTGCATGTAATAGAGGATGCGGGCGCGGGTGTGGGCCTCCAGGTCTTCGTATCCGTGGCGTCTGAACATGTCGGTCAGCGCCCGCAGTCTGTCCTGGTCGGACTGGTCGAGGACCCGGCGGACGGCGCCGGAGCGCCGGGCCCAGTCGCGCACGGCGAAATCCAGCGCCGTATTGAACAGGGCCGGATCGACGACGCAGCGAAAGACGTTGCAGACGGCGGCCGTGATGGTTTCCGCCGGGGCTTCGGCCTGGGCGACCATGGCCGCGGTGTTGGTTTTTCGCCAGCGTTCGAGGAGTTCTTCCAGAAGGTGCTGGCGGCTTTCGAAATACCAATAGAAACTGGAGCGCGACACGCCCAGCCGCTCGCCCAGGGCCAGAACCTTGACCCGTTCCACGCCATCGCTGATGAGGACATCCATGGCGACGTTGAGCCAGTCCTCCCGGGTGACCTTGATGTTGCCGGCGCTGGGGGCGATGGATGGTTGCGTCATCAGTCCGCCTCAGCTTTCCGGCGGCGCGCCGCCCTCGGCGGTGCGGCGTTCGATGAAGGCGCGAAGAGGGTCAAGGCGTTCCGTCGGGATGGTGTCGGGCGGGTCTTGCTCGATGATGTCCTGCCAGATATCCACCGCCCGGGCGCTGGCGTCCCGTCCGCCCCGTTCCGTCCAGGTTCCGAAATTGGACCAGTCGGCCACCAGCGGTTCGTAAAAGGCGCTTTGGTAGCGTTCCATGGTGTGGCCGCAGCCGAAGAAATGTCCCCCCGGCTGGACCTCGGCCAGGGCTTCCAGGGCGATGTCGGCGTCGCCGGACGGGACGGGGGCGCACAGTTCGGCCAGAACCTGCAGCATCTCCAGGTCGGTGATCAGTTTTTCGTAGCCGACGGTCAGGCCGCCTTCCATCCAGCCGGCGGCATGGATAATGACCGTGGCCCCGGCGAGGAGGGCGCCCCAGGTGCTCATCTGGGTCTCATGCGCCGCCTGGGCGTCGTTGATGTTGGCCGCGCAACCGGCGGCGCAACGCCAGGGCAGCCCGATGAGGCGGGCCAGTTGCCCCGCGCCCAGGCTGGCCTGGACATGTTCAGGCGTACCGAAGGCGGGGGCCCCCGACTTCATGTCGACGTTCGACGTAAAGGTGCCGTAGCAGACCGGCGCACCCGGTCGGGCCAACTGGCTGATGGTGATGGCGGCCAGCGCCTCGGCGTGGCTCAGGGTCAGGGCCCCGGCGACGGTCACCGGGGCCATTGCGCCCATCAGGCAAAACGGGGTGATGATGGAGACCTGCCCGGCGCGGGCGAAGTCGATCAGCCCCTGGGCCATGGGGGTGTCGATCAGGCGCGGCGAGTTGGTGTTGATGATGGTGTAGCAATGGGCCGTCTCGCTGAACTCCGTGTCGGAAAGCCCCCGGAAATCGCGGATCATTTCGAAGCAGTCGGCGGCCTGTCCGGAGCCCCTGGCGAAAACGAAGGGGACCTTGTCGGAAAGGGCCAGTTGCGCCTCGGTCATGGCGTAATGGCGAAGGTGCAGGGGAATGTCCTGTGGCTCCACCAACGGGGGCACCATGTGAAGGACATCGAAATGCTGGGTCAGTCGGGTCAGCTCGCGGAAATCCCGCAGGCTGCCGGGGCGGCGTCCGCGCACCAGATCGGTGGCGTGGGGGGCTCCGGCCCCCGGCTGAAACACCAGGTTGCCCAGTTCCAGGACGATGTCCCGGGATTTGGTTCCGGCATGAAGAGGGATTGAGCGGGGGGCGCTCGCCAGGGCGGCTTCAACCATGTCACGGCCGAGCCGGATCAGGTTCGACGACTCGTCCACACGGGCCCCGCCCGCTTTCAGAAGATCGTGGGCCTCATCCAAGAGAACGCGGATACCGAGATTTTCCAGAACCTCCAACGCGGCCTCGTGGATGGCCCGGACCCGGTCCTCGCTGAACACCGTCGCCGGCGCGAAGGGGTTGCGCAGGGTGCGGTAGTCGACCTTGCGTTCGGATTTCGGGCGAGACGCCCCCCGTCGACGGCGGGCCGGTTTGCGCTGGCTCGGCGAACTCACCGGCGCATGGCCTCGCCCTTGGGGTCATAGGGGGAGGGGGCGATCACCCGCGCCGTGCGGTCGACGCCGACCACATGGACCGACAGCTCCGTGCCCTCGGCCGCCAGGTCGGGGCGGACCAGGGCCATGGCAAGCGATTTGCCCACCGTGTGTCCGTATCCTCCCGAGGTGACGAAGCCGATGCGCTCTTCACCCTTCCACACCGGCTCGTAGCCGCTGGCGTCGGCCCCGTCGGCGTCCACTTCCAGGGTCACCAGGGTCTGTGCGGGGCCGCCGTCCCGTTCCGCCAGGGCCGCCTCGCGGCCGATGAAATCCCCCTTGTCCCAGGCGATCCAGCGATCCATGCCGGTCATGCCCGGTGTGTAGCCCTGGGTGAATTCCGCCGACCAGATGCCGAAGCTCTTTTCCAGGCGCAGGCTGAGCAACCCGTTGTAGCCGTACTCCTTCAAGCCGAGATCGGCCCCGGCCTCGAGCAGCAACCGGCGCAGGCCGATGTGTTCGGCGGCATGGCAGTGGATTTCGTAGCCCAGTTCGCCCGCCACCGACAACCGCCCGACCTTGGCGCGAATGAGGCCGATGTCCATGTGGGTGCAGCCCATGAAGGGCAGGGCGTCGTCGCCGACCTCATCCTCGGTGACGCGCATCATGATGTCGCGGGACTTGGGCCCGGACAGGCTGAAACCGACGACGGAGTCGGATATGTCGGTGACCGTCACGCCCTCGTCCGGATGATCGTTGAACCAGCGCATGTGCCAGGCCCGCAGGTAATAGCTGCCCATGATCCACCATGTCCCGTCGCCCCAATTGAAGACCGTCAGGTCCCCTTTCAGGCGGCCTTCGGGCGAGAGCATGGGGGCAAGGCGGGCGCGGCCGGGGGCGGGCAGGCGGGAGGCCATGATCCGGTCGAGCCAGGCCTCGGCCCCGGGGCCGGTGACCTGGTAGCGCGCGAAGCCGGAGATATCGAGCAGGCCCGCCGCCTCGCGAACCGCCCGGCATTCCCCGGCGACGATATCGTGGACGTTGGAGCGCCTGAGGGTCGGCGTTTCGTTGAAGTCCTCAGGCGCGAAGTACAGGGGGACCTCCAGTCCCCAGCTTTCCCCCCAGCGGCAGCCCGCAGCCGTCATGGCGTCGTGGGCCGGGGCCATCTTCAGGGGACGCCCGGCGGGGAGTTGTTCGTTGGGATAGGTCATGACGAAACGGCGGGAATAGAATTGCCCGGTGGTCTCTTTTATGTAACGCCGGTTGCCGGCGAAATCGCCGTAGCGGGCCACATCCATGCCGTAGACGTCGGCTTCCGGCTCGCCGTGGATCATCCATTCGGCCAGACTCTTGCCGACGCCGCCGCCCTGCAGGAAGCCGGCCATGACGGCGCAGGCGGACCAGTAATTCCGCTTGCCCGGAACGGGCCCGACCAGGGGGTTGCCGTCGGGCGAGAAGGTGAAGGCGCCGTTGACCCAGGTCTTGATGCCCGCATTCTCCAGACAGGGATAGCGCGAAAAGCCCATGCTCAGTTCGTTCTCGATGCGGTCCAGGTTTTCCTGCAGCAGTTCGACGCCGTAGTCCCAGGGCGCGCCGTCCATCATCCAGTGCTGGTGGCTGATTTCATAGATGCCGACCAGCATGCCCTTCTGGTCCTGGCGCATGTAGGTGAAACCTTCCAGGTCGACCGTCATCGGCAGCTCGAAATCCAGGTCGGCGACCTCGGCGATGGTGTCGGTGATCAGGTAATGATGTTCCAAAGGCGAGACCGGCAATTCGATGCCGGCCATCCGCCCGACTTGCTTGGCCCACAGACCGGCGGCGTTGACCACGTGCTCGCAGGTGATGGTCCCCTTTTCGGTGACCACCCGCCAGCCGTCGTTGGTCTGGTGCAGTTCCAGCACCCGGTTGTGCTCGATCACCTGGGCGCCCCGCTTCTTCGCCGCGCCCGCGTAGGCGTGAACGGTCCCCGTCGTGTCAAGGTAGCCCTCCCGGTCCGCCCATAATCCGCCCAGAACGCCATCAATGGACATGGCCGGGTTCAGCTCCCCGCATTCTTCCGGCGTCACCAGGCGGCAATCCTCGATGCCGATGGTCTGGAACACCCGATAGGCGGACTGCAGCCACTCCCAACGTTCGGGCGTGCCGGCGAGGGTCAGCCCGCCGGTCATGTGCATGCCGATGTCCTGGCCGGATTCGGCCTCGATTTCCGATAGCAAGTCAATGGTGTAGGCCTGCAGCGCGGCGATGTTGGGATCCGCGTTGAGGGCATGAAAACCACCGGCCGCGTGCCAGCTCGACCCGGCGGTGAGGATCGAACGCTCGATCAGGGCGACGTCGCTCCAGCCGAATTTCGCCAGGTGATAGAGAACCGACGTACCGACGACGCCCCCGCCGATGACGACCACGCGATAATGGGATTTCATGCTTGCCTCCTACGCATTTCACGGATTTTAAAAAGCTAGCCAAACTGAAAATGGCTGTCTAGACATTTCTGTCCAGTGCTCTGTAGAGACCCTTTGGTGAGGGCGGGATTTGGCAAATACCTCTTGCCTGACGGACTGATTTGGTTTGAGATGAAGGTCTTCAAGCAGATCACTCGGGTTTCTTACAAGAAACAAGAACGTCAACATCCAGGAAACCCGGATTCAAGGACTGCTCTATAATGGGAGGAGAACGATCATGATCACGAAAGACGTTAAATCACGCCGTAAATTCCTCAAGACGGGGGCGGCGACCGCGGCCGGTGTCGGCGCAGCGCTGGCCATGCCCAACATCGCCAAGGCCGCGCCCACGGTCCTCAAGGTCCAGGCGGCCTGGGGCGGCGGTATTTTTCTCGAAAACGCCAAAAGCTATGTCGACCGCGTTCACGCCATGGCCGGCAAGGACCTGAAGATCGACCTTCTGTCGGTCAATTCGGTGGTCAAGACCAGTCAGATGCAGGACGCCGTCCATCATGGAGTCCTCGATGGCGCGCACTACGTTCCCGCTTACTGGTATTCCAAGTCGAAATCCGCGTCCCTGTTCGGGACCGGCCCCTGCTTCGGCTGGTCGGCGCAGGAACTGCTGGGCTGGATCCACTACGGCGGCGGGATGGAATTGTTCAATGAGCTGATGGCCGGTCTCGGCCTCAACCTGGTCAGTTTCTTCAACAGCCCGATGCCGGCCCAGCCCCTCGGCTGGTTCAAGGAGGAGGTCAAGGACGCTTCCCAGATGGAGGGCCTGAAGTACCGGACCGTCGGCCTGGCCGCGGACGTGCTGCTGGAGATGGGCATGTCGGTCGTTCAGTTGCCGGGCGGTGAAATCCAACCGGCCATGAAGAGCGGCCTGATCGACGCCGCCGAATTCAACAATCCGACCTCGGACAAGGACTTCGGCATGCAGGACGTGTCGAAGCATTACCACCTGGCCAGTTTCCATCAATCCCAGGAGGCCTTCGAAATCACCTTCAACAAGAAGAAGTTCGAGTCCCTTCCGGCGGAGCATCAGAATATTCTGAAGTACGCCTCGGAAGCGGAAAACTCCAATTTCTATTGGCACAACACCCTTCGCTACGCCAACGACCTGGTCAAGCTGCAGGAGGACCACGGCGTCAACGTCTACCGCACGCCGGACTCGGTCATGGCCGAGCAACTCAAGGCCTGGGACGTGGTGGTCGACCGGATTTCCAAGGAGGATCCGTTCTTCGCCAAGGTCGTCAAATCCCAGAAGGATTACGCCAAGAAGGTGATGAATTACCTGTTGTTGAACCAGCCCGATTACGGTCTGGCCTACAAGCATCATTTCGGTTGATTCCGCCCCGTTCAATCGCGATCAAGGCTGGGGGACGGTCGCCAGGCCGTCCCCCAGCCGTTCCGATCAAGTCCCTGAATGCGGGAGTGACATGACGTGACGCCACTTATTCATGCCATTGAAAGCCTCAATATCTGGATCGGCCGCGCCTTCGGCTGGTGCATATTAATCCTCACCCTGTCCGTTTCCTACGAGGTCTTCGTCCGCTATGTCCTGAACGCGCCAACGGTCTGGGCCTTCGACATGATGGTGCAGATGTACGGCGCCTTGTTTCTCATGGCCGGCCCCTACGCCCTGGCCCAGGACGCTCACGTCCGGGCCGACGTTCTTTACCGTTTCCTGCAGCCCAAGTGGCAGGCGAAACTTGATTTGATTTTATATATTACGTTCTTTTTCCCCGGCATGTTCGCCCTGTTCTGGTTCGGCTGGGACATCGCCGCCGACTCGTGGCGCTATCAGGAGGTAAGCTGGAACAGCCCGGCAAGGATTCAGGTCTATTTCTTCAAGACCCTGATCCCGTTGGCCGGGACCCTTTTCATCGTGCAGGGCATCGGCGAATGCCTGCGCTGCGTGTTGGCGATCCGAAACAATGAATGGCTCCCCCGTCATGAAGACGCCCGGGAGACGGAAGAACTGCTGGCGGACCAGGCCCAATGACAAATCCCGAAGTCGCCATCCTCATGCTCTCCCTGTTCATCATCATGGTGCTGTTCGGGTTTCCCGTCGCCTTCACCCTGCTCGCCATGGGGGTCGGTTTCGGCTTCTACGCCTATCACGACGCCGGCTCCATTCAGACCATCGCCGATGCGTTCAACAACAGGATCTTCTACCTGCTGAATCAGAACACCTATTCGGTGATGGAAAACGACACCCTGGTCGCCATTCCGCTGTTTCTGTTCATGGGCTACGTGGTCGAGCGGGCGAATATCGTCAACAAGCTGTTCCATGCCCTGCAGATGGCCGCCCGCAATCTGCCCGGCTCCATGGCCATCGCCGCGCTGATCACCTGCGCCGTGTTTTCCACCGCCAGCGGCATTGTCGGGGCCGTCGTCACCCTAATGGGATTGCTGGCCTTCCCGGCCATGGCCAAGGCGCGCTACGACAAAAGTTTCGCCTCCGGGGTGATCTGCGCCGGCGGGACCCTGGGCATCCTGATTCCGCCGTCGATCATGCTCATCGTCTATGCGGCCATCGCCGAACTGTCGCCGCTGCGTTTGTACGCCGCCGCCGTGTTCCCGGGCTTCCTGCTGGCCGGTTCCTACATCGTTTATGTTATCATCCGGGTGTTGTTCAAGCCGTCCATCGCCCCCAAGCCGAGGGAGGAAGAGGTGCCGCCGCCGGGGGAGGTCTACCTGCAGCTTCTGACGTCCTTCGTTCCACTGACGGCCCTGATCATGCTCGTGCTGGGCTCCATCCTGGGTGGTCTGGCGACCCCGGCGGAGGCCGCCGCCATGGGCGCCCTGGGCGGCCTGGTGCTGGCCGCCGCGTATCGTTCTCTCGACTGGAAAATGCTCAAGGACTCGGTCTATTTGACGGCCAAGGCGACGGCCATGGTGTGCTGGCTGTTCGTCGGTTCGTGGACGTTCGCCTCGGTCTTCTCCTATCTCGGCGGCCATGAAATCATCGAACATTTCATCCTCGGCTTCAACCTGGAGCCCTGGCAGTTCCTGATTTTGGTTCAGGTCATCATCTTCATTCTCGGCTGGCCCCTGGAATGGTCGGAAATCCTGATTATTTTCGTCCCCATCTTCCTGCCCATGCTGGATAACTTCGGGGTCAACCCGTACTTTTTCGCCATGCTGGTGGCGTTGAACCTGCAGACCTCGTTTCTGACCCCGCCCATGGCCATGTCGGCCTATTACCTGAAGGGGGTCCTCGGCGGCGAGATCGAACTGGTTGAAATCTTCAAGGGCATCATGCCCTATCTGGGCATCGTCATCTTCATCATGGCGATGATGTACCAGTTCCCCGGAATCGCCCTCTGGCTGCCCGACACCCTGTTTGGCGCCTACAAGTCGTGACCGGACAATAAGGAGCCCGATATGTCGAGGAATTTATTGGAAAAGATCTCCGGACTGGTGGGCTCCCTGCTGGTCGCCGCCTTCGTCCTCGGCCTGGCAGAGAGCATCACCTCCGGCTTCGCCGGTTTCTGGGGCGGGTTGCCTTTCTGGGTCATTTCCCTGGCCGTGTTGAGCCTGGCCTTCTACGACCTGTGGGACTCCTGCTTTCGCCGCAACGGCAATGGAAAGGGTTCCGATTGAGCCCGCATTGGACAGGATTTCCCCATGAGCCTGATTGAGTTGTCGGCCTGCGAAGCGGCGGGGAGGATTCGTGACGGCGCGCTCACCTCGGAAGAACTGGTCCGGGCCTGCCTGGACAGGATCGAACAGGTCGACGGCGGCGTCAGGGCCTGGGCCCATTTACGGCCCGAATTCGCCCTCGCTCAGGCCAGGGACCGGGACGCCCACCGGCAGGGCGGAGGGGCGCTCGGCCCCCTGCACGGCGTTCCCGTCGGCCTGAAGGATATCATCGACACCCAATCCCTGCCGACGGAAAACGGCACGGTTCTCGACGCCGGGCGGCGCCCGCGCCAAGACGGCACCCTTGTCGGCCTGCTCGAACAGGCGGGCGCCGTCATCCTGGGCAAGACGGTGACCACGGAACTGGCCGTCTACGGCCCCGGGGCGACCACCAACCCCCATCACCCGGAACACACCCCGGGGGGGTCGTCCAGCGGTTCCGCCGCCGCCGTCGCCGCCTATATGACGCCCCTGGCCATCGGCACCCAGACCAACGGCTCGGTCATACGCCCGGCGTCCTATTGCGGCGTCGTCGGATTCAAGCCGAGCCATGGGCTGATTCCCAGAACCGGTGTCTTGCGGCAGTCGCCGCCTCTCGACACGGTGGGCGTGTTCGCCCGTACCCTGGAGGACGCGGCGCTGTTGGCCGAAGCGCTGATCGCCCATGACCCGGCGGACCGGGACACCCGTCCCCGGGCCAGGCCGCCACTCTCGGCCACGCTCGCCCAGGAGCCGCCGGTCACCCCCGCCGTCGGCTTCGCGAAAACATCGCTTTGGGAGCGGGCGGATGAAGAAACCCGGGAAGCCTTCGAAGAATTGGCCGACCTGCTCGGCGAGGACTGCCGCGACCTGCCGTTGCCGGAACCCTTCGACCGCGTGATCGAGCTGCACCGCACCCTGATGCTGGCCGATCTGGCGAAGAATTTTGCTCCTTATTACGCGAGGGGAAAAGAGAGGCTGTCGGAAACCCTGTGCGCCATGATCGAAGAGGGCGGCAAGATCAGTGCCGTCGATTACAACACCGCCCTGGAAGGCCGGGACCTGCTGAATTCGGGCCTGGACGCGGTGTTCGATCATTACGACATCATCATTACCCCGGCGGCCACCGGCGAGGCGCCCCGCGGCCTTGAATCGACCGGCGACCCCTGCTTCAACAGCCTGGCCACCTATTGCGGCGCGCCGTCGTTGTCGCTGCCCCTGATGGAGGGGCCGGGCGGGCTGCCCCTGGGGGTTCAGGTGATCGGACCGCGCGGCGACGACGCCAGACTCCTGAGAAACGCCAACTGGCTGATGGGGAAAGTGCTGGGGTCGGCGTAGCGCCAGCACCATGATCTCTCCGGAGATGAAGGGAGAGCGGTTCCCGTCTTGCGTCCCCGGTTCCGGGAGTCCTAACATCGAAAAACGGATTCGAAACACCGACAACCGACGAGAGGGGAGGATGGGAAGATGAAAATCAGCGAAATTCATGTCTATCAGAAAGACCTGCCTGTCGTGGACGGCCCCTACACCATGTCGACAATGACGCTGTATTCGATGGATACGACCATCATAAAAATGGTGACGGATACGGGACTCGTCGGGTGGGGCGAAGTCGTGCCGCTTGGTCCGGTCTATCAACCCCAACATGCTTTGGGCGCGCGTGCGGCCATTGCTCACATGGCCCCATCATTGATCGGGGAAGACTGTCTGAAGCCGCTTGTGCTGCGCCGTAAAATGGATGAGCTTCTAGCGGCCCATAATTACGCCAAGGCGGGGCTCGAGATCGCCTTGTTTGATTTGCTGGCCAAGCATTACGGCGTCCGCGTTTGTGATTTGCTGGGTGGCGCACAGGCGGAACGCCTGCCCGCTTATTACGCCACGGGGATCGGGTCTCCGGATTACATTCGCCAATTGGTGAAAGACAAAATCGATTTCGGCTATACGGGCATTCAGGTCAAGGCCGGCGGCAGGGATGTGGCGATCGATATCGAAGTCATTCACAAGGTTTGGGACGTCGTCAAAGGGCGCGGGGTGACCCTGACGGTCGATCCCAACCGGGGTATGACGGCGGCCGAGGCGAAAATGCTCAGCCTGGCGTGTCAGGATATTCCGTTCACTCTCGAACAGCCCTGTAAAACCCTGGAAGAACTGCTCAGCGTGCGCTCCCAAATCATTCATCCGATGAAGGTCGATGAAAACCTGGAAAGCGTGAATGATGTTCTGCGTGCGATTTCGCTGGGTGTCTGTGATAAATTCGGCCTCAAGATCACCCGTTTGGGGGGCTTGTTCGCCATGTCGACGGTGCGTGACATTTGTGCCGCGCGGTCAATTCCGCAAACCTGCGAAGACAGTTGGGGCGGTGATATCTTGGCGTCCGCCATCTTGCATATGGGATCAACGGTCCAACCGCATCTTCTCGACGCCGTATGGACGGCGGGCAATTACATCGAAGAACATTATGATCCGGAAAACGGCATCAGGGTTGATCAGGGATTTTTTGATTTGCCGAGCGGGCCGGGATTGGGCGTGAACCCGGACGAATCACGAATCGGTCAGTTGGAGGCGTCTTACTGACAACACGCACTCCTCAACTGGCCGCGGCAAGCAGGGAGGCGTTGCCGCCCGCCGCCGTGGTGTCGATGCAGACGTGACGTTCCAGGATGCATCTTTCCTCAATGTCCGTTTCCGCCAGCAGGGGAATCAAGGGCCCGTTCCGGGATGCCAGAGCTGTGCGCGCCTGCCGCAGGTCTTCCGGGTTGCTCCACAGGGCGACGGCGTCGAAGCCGGTCAGGGTGGCCAGGTCCGGGCGGTGGACAAACCCGTCGATGCCGTTTTCATCGAGCGCGCCGGGCACGGCGATGACGGCCGGACAACCGCTGTTGCGCGCCGCCGCCGCCTGGGCGCGGGCGGCGGCCAGGGTCGGGCCGAGGCAGAGAACGACGCCGCGCCCGTAATGGGAAAGCCGGTTGGATTCCCCCGTCGGGCCGGGCAGGGGGAGGGTCTTCAGCGGAACCGCCCGCTCCGGGCGCAGGGCAACGAGCAGCGCCTGCAGGGCCGCGCCGTCGGCCGGGGTGCGCTCGTCCGGTTCGCTGACGATGTGGCCGGGATCGGTGAAACGCCCGACGTAGGACGGTCCCCCCGCCTTGGGTCCCGTCCCCGATAACCCCTCGCCGCCGAAGGGTTGGGAGCCGACGATGGCGCCGATCTGATTGCGGTTGATGTAGATGTTGCCCGCCTTCACCCGCCGCGCCACCTGCTCGACCCGGTCGTCGATACGGGAGTGCATGCCGAAGGTGAGGCCGAATCCCGTTTGGTTGATGGCGTCGATGACATTGGGCAATTCCGAGGCCTTGTAGGTGGCGAGATGCATGACCGGGCCGAAAATCTCACGCTCCAGATCGGCGATGCCGCCGATGCGGATGACGGCGGGGCCGACGAAGGTTCCCTCGGGCGGCGTCGCCAGTTGTTTCAGCAACCGGCCCTCGTCCCGGGCCCGGCGGACATGATCCTCGATTTCCCGTTTGGCGTCTTCGCTGATCACCGGGCCGATGTCGGTCTCGGTGCTCCACGGATTTCCCAGGGTCAACTCGTCCATGGCCCCGTACAGCATCTCGCCGAAGGACTCGGCGATGTCTTCCTGGACGTAGAGCACCCTGAGGGCGGAGCAGCGCTGACCGGCGGATTGAAAGGCCGAGGTGATGATGTCCTTGATTGCCTGTTCGGGCAGGGCGGTGCTGTCGACGATCATGGCGTTCAGCCCGCCGGTTTCGGCGATCAGCGGCGCCGTCGGGGCCATGGTTTCGGCCATGGCCCGGTTGATGGTCTGCGCCGTTTCGGTGGAGCCGGTGAAGCAAACCCCCTTGATGCGGGGGTCGGACGTCAGCGCCTTGCCGACGACCGAGCCGTGCCCGGGCAGCAGTTGCAGGGCGGTGACGGGGACCCCGGCCCGGTGCATCAGGGTGACGGCCAGATGGGCGGTCAGGGCCGTCGCCTCGGCGGGTTTGGCGAGCACGCCGTTGCCCGCCGCCAGGGCGGCGGCGATCTGGCCGGTGAAAATCGCCAGCGGGAAGTTCCACGGTGAAATGCAGGTGAAGACGCCCCGGGGCGGCTGCGTCAGTTCCCGGCCCCGGGCCGCGTAGTAGCGCAGGAAGTCCACGGCCTCGCGCAGTTCGGCGATGGCGTCCAGCGGCGTCTTGCCTGCTTCGCGGCAGAGCACGGCGAACAGCTCGCCGAAGTTTTCCTCATAAAGGTCCGCCGCCCGGTTGAGAACCTGCGCCCGGCTTTCCGCCACCGCCTCCCAGGCCGCCGCCATCCCGAGGGCCAGGGCGACATCTTCGGCCGAGGCCAGGGTCACGGCGCCGACCGATTCGGCGGGCGAGGCGGGGTTGAAGACGGGTTGCACCTCGCCGCCGGTGGCGGTTCCGGCAATCAGCGGCGCGGCCTGCCAGGTCGTGGTCCTGAAAGGCCGCCGGGCCTGTTCGATGGCCTCAAGATCGGTTTCGTTGCGCAGGTCCCATCCCTTGGAATTGCGGCGCTCGCCAAGATAAAGATCGGCGGGCCTGACGATGGCCCGGTTGCCGACACGGGGGTCGTAGGCGGCGAAGGGGTCTTCCGCCACCGCCGCCGGGGGGACGGAGGTATCGACGATCTGATTGACGAAGGAGCTGTTGGCGCCGTTCTCCAGCAGGCGTCGGACCAGATAGGCGAGCAGGTCCCGATGCGCCCCGACGGGTGCGTAAATCCGGCAGCGTGAGCCGTGTCCGTCGAGAATTTTCCGGTAAAGGGACTCGCCCATGCCATGCAGGCGCTGAAACTCGTAGTCCGTTTCCGCCCCCGCCCCCGCCATCTCCAGGATGCAGGCCACCGTATGGGCGTTGTGGGTGGCGAACTGGGGGTAGATGCGGTCCGTCATGCCGAGCAGCTTGCGCGCGCAACACAGGTAGGAAATATCCGTCGCCGCCTTTTGCGTGAAAACGGGAAAGCCGCCCAGGCCTTCCGTCTGCGCCAGCTTGATTTCGGAATCCCAGTAGGCGCCCTTGACCAGCCTGATCATGATTTTCCTGTCCAGCTTCTCCGCCAGGGCGTGAAGCCAGTCCAGCACCTTGGCGGCGCGCTGGCCGTAGGCCTGGACGACGACGCCGAAGCCGTCCCATCCGGCCAGGTCGGGGCTGGCGAGAACCGCTTCGATGACATCCAGGGACAGGTCCAGCCGGTCGGCCTCTTCGGCGTCGATGTTGAAGCCCATGCCCGCGTCTTTGGCCATGACGGCGAGGGCAAGCGTGCGCGGCACGAGTTCCTCAATCACCCGTTTCCTCTGCGGCACCTCATAGCGGGGGTGCAGGGCCGACAGCTTGATGGAAATACCCGGGTTGCGGCGGGTGTCCGGGCCGTTGGCGGATTTCCCCAAGCGGACGATGGCGTCCTTGTAGGCGTTGAAGAAGGCATCCGCGTCGGCGGCGGTCAGGGCGGCTTCTCCCAGCATGTCATAGGAATAGGTGTAGCCCTGCTTTTCCATCTGCTGTCCGCGGCCGATGGCCTCGTCGATGGTTTCGCCGAGGACGAACTGGGCCCCCATTTCCTTCATCGCCCGAGTGACGGCGGCGCGAATGGTGGGCTCACCGAGACGCTTCACCATGGCCTTCAGGGTCTTTCCGATGCCTTCGCCTTCCTGCAGGACCTTGCCCGTTAGCATCAGCGCCCAGGTCGAGGCGTTGACCAGGGGGGAACTGGACTTGCCCAGGTGCTCGCTCCAGGAAGACGGCGCGATCTTGTCCTCGATCAGGGCGTCGATGGTGTCGGCGTCGGGAACCCTGAGCAGGGCCTCGGCGAGGCACATCAGGGCGACCCCTTCCTCCGTGGAGAGGCCGTATTCGGCCAGGAACACTTCCATCAGACCGGTCCTGTCGTCGGCGCGGATGGCGTCGACCAATTGGACCGCCCGGGCCGTCGCCGCAGAACGGACCTCGGGCGCGGGGGCAGAGGTTTCAACCAGTTCCTCGAGAACGGACACCTCGTCCTTGAGATGATACCGACGGATTTCCCCGCGAAGGGTCTGCAATGAAGACATGACGCCACTCCCATGATGCAATCCCAGAAGACTAGCATATTGCCTTAAGTCCATGTTACTAATATGAGCAAAGTAAAAGGCAATATAACTTTTATTTTGCTCATAATCATAATTATTGTTAGAAAATATATCTATGGACAGTCAGTTAGACCAATACGACTCCAGGATTCTCGAGGTCCTCCGTACCCAGGGGCGTCTCCCGGTGACGGAATTGGCGAAAATCGTCGGCTTATCGAAAACACCCTGTCAGGTGAGGCTAAAACGGCTGCAGCGGGATGGCTTCATCAGTCATTTCAAGGCGGTCCTCAATCCGGGCAAGCTGGGGCTGGAACACGTCGCCTTCGTCGAGGTGAAGCTGACGGACACCACGGAGAAGGCCCTGGGGGCGTTTAACGAGTCGGTCCAACGGGTGCGCGAGATCGAGCAGTGCCACATGATCGCCGGGGCCTTCGATTACCTGCTGAAGGTGCGGACGAAAGACATGAAAAGCTACCGGCGGGTGCTGGGGGAAACTATCTCGGCCTTGCCTTACGTGGGCAGCACGTCGACCCATGTTTCCATGCAGTCCATTAAGGATGAGGGGGAAAAATAGTCCCGCCGACACCGCCGATTGTGATATTCCTCGATGGTGGATGAAACGGGAATGTTGAAGACCGCCGATGAATGACGCCGGGCATTTCGATTATATCATTGTCGGCGCCGGGTCCGCCGGCTGTGTGCTGGCCGACCGGCTGAGCGCCGATGGGGCGAACAGGGTCCTGGTGCTGGAATACGGCGGCAGGGACAATTCGATTTTCATCCAGATGCCGACGGCCCTTTCCATTCCCATGAACAGTCCGGAATATGACTGGGGCTTTTATACGGAACCGGAACCGGGCCTCAACGGGCGGCGTATCCATCAGGCCCGGGGCAAAGTTCTGGGCGGCTCGTCGTCCATTAACGGCATGGCCTATGTGCGCGGCAACGCGGGCGATTTCGACGAGTGGGAATCCCTAGGCGCCACGGGCTGGGGCTATCGGAATTGTTTGCCTTATTTCAAGCGGGCGGAGGGCAGCGTCTATCCGACCGACGCCTACCGTAACGACAGCGGGCCGCTCGGCACCTGTAACGGCAACAACATGAAAAATCCTCTCTACCGGGCCTTTATCGAGGCGGGCAAGAAGGCGGGCTATCTGGGAACCGACGACTACAACGGTTACCAGCAGGAAGGCTTCGGGCGCATGGACATGACCGTCCGTGGCGGCGTCAGGGCGTCGACCGCCAACGCCTATCTGAAACCGGCCATGGGGCGGCCCAACCTGAAAGTGGAAACCCACGCCCTGACCCATCGGGTCCTGTTCGAGGGCAAGCGGGCGGTCGGCGTCGAGTACAGCCAGGGCGGAACGGTCCGGCGGGCGCGGGCGGGGCGGGAGGTGATTCTCTCGGCCGGCGCCGTCGGCTCTCCGCATCTGCTGATGCTGTCAGGGGTCGGACCGGCGGGGCACCTGAAGGAGCACGGCGTCCAGGTCGTCCATGACTTGCCCGGCGTCGGCGAGAATTTGCAGGACCATCTGGAGGTCTGGGTGCAACAGGCCTGCACCCGGCCGATCACCCTGAAGTCCGCCCTCAACCCCCTGTCGAAACTGTGGATCGGCGCACGCTGGCTGTTGTTCAAGGACGGACTCGGCGCGACCAATCATTTCGAATCCTGCGCCTTCATCCGCAGCCGGGCGGGGGTGCCGTATCCCGACATCCAGTTCCACTTCCTGCCCGCCGCCATGGCCTACGACGGCAGTTCCAGCGCAACGGAGCATGGCTTTCAGGTTCACGTCGGTTACAACAAGCCGAAGAGCCGGGGGCGCATCAGCCTCACTTCCGCCGATCCGGCGGACAAGCCTAGGCTGTTTTTCAACTATCTTTCGGCGGAAGAGGACCGGGCCGGTTTCCGCGCCTGCGTCCGCCTGACAAGGGAGATTTTCGCCCAACAGCCCCTGGACCCCTACCGGGGACGGGAAATCGCGCCGGGCCCGGATGTGGACAGCGACGACGAAATCGACCACTGGGTCGCCGAGACGGCGGAAACGGCCTTGCATCCTTCCTGCGCCTGCAAGATGGGCACGGATCACATGGCCGTGGTCGACCCGGAAACCCGGGTTCACGGCGTCGAGGCCCTGCGGGTGGTCGATTCCTCCATTTTCCCGACGGTGACCAACGGCAACCTGAACGCGCCGACGATCATGGTCGGCGAGAAGGCCGCCGACCTGATTCTGGGCAAGACGCCCCTGGCGCCGTCCAACGCCCCGGTCTACGGGACGGAAAATCCCGACGGCAGCCAGAGAACCAGCGAACCGGAGCGGCGGCGATGACGGCACGGGTTCTGGTTTGCGACTGCCAGGGGAGTTTCCAACCCGACGCGAAGGGTCTCTCGAAAATGCTGGAGGGTAGCGATGTCCGCCGCTGCTCCCATCTCTGCCGAAGCGAGATCGGCGTTTTTTCTCAAGCCGCCGCCGGCGATGCCCCCCTGACCGTCGCCTGCACCCAGGAAGTCCTGGTCTTTCTGGACGCCCTGGACGATGTTGCGGAACCGGCCCCGGTGACCTTCGTTAATATCCGCGAACGGGCGGGCTGGTCCGTGGAAGGGGAGGGGGCGTTAGCGAAGATGGCGGCGCTGATCGCCGAGGCCCAGGTTCCGGTAAGACCCGCCAACAGTCTTGGACTCAAGTCTGAAGGACGCCTCCTGATCCTCGGGCGGGATGCCGCCGCCCTCGACGCCGCCCGGCGGCTGTCGCAAAGCCTGGATGTGACGTTGGTTTTCGAGGAACCGCCGGGAGAAGACGTCACGCCGCCGCCGCAGACGGAATTCCCCGTGTTTTCGGGACGCATCGAGGCCGCCTCGGGCCACCTCGGCGCTTTCCGGGTCGTCTTTTCCAGCCTTGCCGTGGCGGAACCGTCCTCGCGGGCGGCCTATGTCTTCACCTCTTCCGGGACCGGGGCGGTGCGCGAGGCGGACCTGCTGCTCGACCTGCGCGGCGGTCCCTCTCTGTTCCCCGCCCCGGAAAAGCGGGACGGCTACGAATGCCCGGACCGCCGTGACCGGGTGTCCCTGGAAAGGACCCTGAATAATCTGGCGGGCATGGTCGGGGAATTCGAAAAGCCTCGCTATGTCAATTACGATCCGGCCCTTTGCGCCCATGGCCGCAACGGCATCGGCGGTTGCCGCGCCTGCCTGGATGCGTGTTCCACGGGGGCCGTTGTTTCAGCCGGAGACAGGGTCGAAATTGATCCGGCCGTCTGCGCCGGTTGCGGCGACTGCTGCGCGGCCTGCCCGAGCGGGGCCGCGTCCTACGCCCTGCCGGGAAGCGTCGATGCGCTGGCCCGGCTGCGGGTGCTGCTCGGAATTTTTCTCGGGGCGGGAGGAGAAACCCCGGTCCTGCTCGTTCACGACCGGGAGTTCGGCGAGGAATTGATCGCCCTGTTGGCCCGGGTCGGGCGGGGCCTGCCCGCCCATGTCCTGCCGTTCCAGCTCAACCAGGTGAGCCAGGTGGGCTTGGACTTCCTTCTCGCCGCCACCGCCTACGGCGCCTGCCGGACCCTGCTGTTGACGCCGCCCCATCACGCCGCCGAACAGGAAGGGCTCGTCGAGCAGGTCCGTCTCGCCAACGAGATTCTGGCCGGTCTCGGCTACGGAGAAACCCCCGTTGAGCGGATCGACGAGGCCGATCCCGAACGGATCGAGGCCTTGCTTTACGAGGCGAAGCCCGCCGCCGCCGGGTCCGCCGCGTTTCTCGCCGGTGGCGGGAAGCGCCAACGCCTGAGGCAAATCCTGCAAAGCCTGCACGCCCAGGCGCCGCAACGGGTCGATGTCCTGGAATTGCAAGCGGGCGCGCCTTTCGGGGACGTGGTCGTCGATGGGGAAAGCTGTACCCTGTGCCTTTCCTGCGTCAACGCCTGTCCGGCGGGCGCGCTCAGGGACAACCCGGACGCCCCGGAATTGAAATTCCATGAAGATCACTGCCTGCAATGCGGCCTGTGCAGGCGCACCTGTCCGGAAAAGGCCATGGAACTGCGGCCCCGGATCAATTTCGCCGATCTCAACGGCCCCGCCCGCGTCCTCAAACAGGAACCCCCGTTCGAATGTATCCGTTGCGGAACGCCCTTCGGCGTCGCCTCAAGCATCGAGCGGATGATCGAGAAACTGAAATCCCACGGCATGTTCCAGGATGCCGGGGCGCTGGACAGGCTGCGCATGTGCAACGACTGCCGGGTCATCGACATGACCGAGGCCGACGATCACCCCTGGGCGTCCAAACCCGTGTAGGAGAGGATGAAGTCGGCCACGGCGGCGACGTCGTTCAGGTCGATCACCGGGACGGCGACACCCTCGACGGGGCCGTCGCTGGCGACGGCGCGGATGCTGTCGTCGCCGGGAGCCAGCAGCTCCTTTTCATGGGCGGGGCGGAAGACCTCCATCTTGTCGTGGCCCTCCCGCTTGAAGCCTTCCACCAGCAGCAGGTCCACGGGCTCCATCCTGGCGATCAGGCCGGGCAGGGAGGGCTCGGGGACGTCCCGGTGTTCGCGGACGATGGCCCAGCGCCCGGCGGACGCGATCATCACTTCCTTGGCCCCGGACTTGCGGTGCCGGTAGGAGTCCTTGCCGGGACTGTCCAGTTCCACATTATGGTGGGTGTGTTTGATGGTCGAAACACCGATGCCCCGGACCGTCAGTTCCGGGATCAGTTTGACCAGCAGCTCGGTTTTGCCGCTGCCGCTCATGCCGACAATGCCGAATATTTTCATGGCTGTCTTTTAATCCGCCGTTTCGTCCGCGTCATCCAAATATTCGGCGAGAAGTTCCGTCACCCCGAGGACGGGCAGGTCCATGCCGTAGGCGTCGATGGCCTCTTCCAGGACATTGCGGCAGTTGCCGCAGGCGGTGACCAGGGCGTCGGGGCGGACGGCGTCCAGTTGTCTTTTCTTGGCGGCGAAGGCGCCGAGGCGCAATTCTTCGGCCCGGGGGTTGGAGCTGACGCCGCCGCCGCCGCCGCAACAGATGTTGGCGGTTCCGGCGTGCTCCATTTCGACGAAGTTCTCCGACACCCGGTTCATCAGATTGCGTGGCTCCCGGACGACGCCGCCCCGGCGGACGATCTGACACGGGTCGTGGAAGGTCAACCGGCGGCGGTCCCGCCCGGGACGGGTCCTGATGCGCCCGTCCCGGGCCAGTTGGTCGAGCAGTTCGAGAATGTGAACCACCTGGAACCCGTAGCGCTTGCCGACAAGGTTGGGGCCTTCCCAGTTGAGGGCCGAATAGGCGTGGCCGCATTCCGGGCTGATGACGTATTTCACCTTCAGTTTCTCGGCGGCGTCGACGATGCGTTGAACCAGGGTCGCGGCGACGGTCTTGTCGCCCATCTGGATGCCCACGTTGGTGGCCTCGTAAGCCTCGGTGGAAATGGTCCAGCTCACCCCCGCCTGTTTGAAGATTCGGGCCAGGGCGCCGATCACTTCATAGAAATTGAGGATTTCCATGGCCGACAGAATGACCAGATAGTCGGCGCCGACCTTGTCCAGCTCGATGGGGATGCCGACCTCTTCCGCCTGTTCGGCGACGATCTTGGCCAGCGTCTTCGGGGTGATGCCGAGGGGGCTGCCGATTTCCAGGACCCGTTTGGCGGCGCCTTTCAGACCGTCGGGGACCAGTCCGGCGGCGACCATGGCCTCGCGGGATTTACGCACCAGCCCGGCGATGTCGATGCCCATGGGACAGACGATGGAACAGCGTCCGCAAAGCGTGCAGGAATCGTAGAGCAGGTCTTCCCAGTCGCTCAGCATATCCAGGGTGATTTCATCCGGGGCCAGGCCGAGGCGTTTCATGATTCCGGACAGGGGCGCCTTGTGGCGTTTGTAGACCCGGCGCATGGGCTCCAGCTTCCATACCGGGGTCAGCCTGGGATCGCCGGTGGTTTCGTAAAAGTGACAGGCCTGGGCGCACTGACCGCAATGGACGCAGGCATCCAGATAGGCCGCCGCCGAGGCGTCGATGGCGTTGATGAAGGTATCGACGGCGGCCTGGACGCTCACGGCACCACCCCCCGGCGGCCGAAGAAGGCCCCCAGATAGCCCCGGCTGAAGACGAAGGTCACCGCATGCATCAGGCGGCTGAAGGGAAAGTACATCAGCCAGATTTCCACCGTGAGCATGTGCAGGGCGCGCAGGCTGTCATGGCTTTCCTGCAGGGCCATGCAGCCGGTCAGCATGGCCAGGAACGTCAGCCACGAGCCCACATGGTCGTCGGTGTCGGAAATCTGAATCATCACCGGGTCGGAAATGCGGCGGATCCAGAGCAGGATCAGGCCGGTAAAGGCGACCTCTGCGCTGAGGATAAAGCCCCAGCGGGGCAGGGTGGCCCATTCGAAGCCGACCACATGGTCGCGCAGGAACAGCATGTGCGGGGTGGCGTAGATCAACAGGACGAACAGGCCGATGTGGAACAGGTAACCGGCGATCAGATGATAACGGGTGCGGAAGGAAAAGCCGCCGTGGGGAACGAAATGCAGGAACTGTCCCTTCAGGGCGCCGAGCAGGGACGAGGCGCGGGGAATGGAGAGGTCCGGCTTGCGCCCGAAGCGGAGGATGCCGACGATGCGCCAGAGCGCGCCGATGACGAACACGCCGGCGGAGAGATACCAGAGCGGTCCTTCGGTCAGTTCAAGAAAGGTCATCGGACCGGTCCTCTTCCCGCTTCGCCTGTTCGCCCCACCACTTGTGATGTTCTTCCGCCCATTGCTCGTCGACGGTGCCCCGGGTCATGCCTTCGAGCGCCCCCTCGACGCCGATGGTGCCCAGGTAGATGTGGCCGAGAGAGGCGGCGATCAGGATCACCGCCGCGCCGCCGTGGATCAGATGCGCCAGTTGCAATTGCTGAATGCGTTCCGCCAGCCAGGGGAAGTCCAGCAGCAGGCCGGTTCCGGCGATGGCCAGGCCGGCGAAAAACAGCAGCCAGTACCAGCTCTTTTCCGCCAGATTGTATTTCCAGCTCGGCGGGTGGCCGCGGGACATAAAGCCGCCCTTGAGAGCCCAGACATGATCGCCTTTCTGCCAGACGTTGTCTTTCAGGAACACCGCCAGCAGGATCACCAGGGCGACGGCGAAAATGGGACCCAGCAGGTTATGGGCCTGCAGCGAGGCGCTGGCGACGGCGGCCCAGGCCGACTTGCCGATGACCGGCGACAACACGTAGCGTCCGAACATGATCAACAGGCCGCTCAGGCTGAGCAGGACGAACAGGCTGGCGACGAACCAGTGAATCCAGCGTTCCGGCTGGGAAAAGCGGGGGACGGTTTTCCCCCTGCGTCCACCGGCGATCTTGATTTGTCCCCGCAGCAGATAGAAGAGGGCGACGCAAAGCACGGAAAAGCCGATCAGCACGCCGCCCCAATAGGACAGCGGTCCGTTGCGGATCGCGCGCCATTGCTCGCCCGGGGCCTGGATCAGGACCGGCGTCCCGGAGGTGCTGCCGGATAGGGTGAAGGGCTGCGCCCGGCGCATTTGTCGCCACAGTTCGGCGTCGCTGGACGTGCCCAGGCTTTCGCCGGGAACCGCGCCCCCCGTCCCGGCGGCGGCCCCGCCGTTCCAGAAGACGGCGGTCAACAGGAGGGCGAGAAGCAGGGCCGGATATCTGAGGCCCGCCGTCACAGGGCGCTTCCCGCTTGCGGACGAATCCTGAGCCGCAGGCGGGCCGCCTGTTCCTCGCTCAGGGCCCGGTCCGGATTGCCGCCGAGGTAGGTGCCCGGCTGATAGTGGAGCTGCCGCCCCTGTTCCTCCTCGCGGCAGGCGCCGAGGGCGAGAAGGGTCAAGGCCGCCAGCCCCAGGGTCATCAGGTGCTTTTGGGACGCGGCCATGGGACGTCTCAAGCGCCGCTCTTCTTCTCGTAGGCGGTGCCCCAGCCCCAGGCCCCGGAGCCGAAGCCGCGGGCGACGATGCGTTCCCGGTAGATGTTGGAAACCTGATCGCCGTCCCCCGCCAGTAGGGCCTTGGTGGCGCACATTTCCGCGCACAGGGGCAGCTTGCCCTCGGCCAGGCGGTTGGAGCCGTACTTGGTTTTTTCGGCGATGGAGAAGTCCTCTTCCGGACCGCCGTGGCAGAAGGTGCATTTGTCCATCTTGCCCCGGGAGCCGAAACTGCCCGATTGCGGATACTGCGGCGCGCCGAAAGGACAGGCGTAGAAGCAGTAGCCGCAGCCGATGCACAGGTCCTTGGAATGCAGGACCACGCCCTGTTCCGTGTCGTAGATGCAGTCGACCGGACAGACGGCGATGCACGGCGCGTCGGAACAGTGCATGCAGGCCACCGAGAGCGAGCGTTCCCCGGGCTTGCCGTCGTTGATGGTGACCACCCGGCGGCGGTTGATGCCCCAGGGCACCTCGTTTTCGTTCTTGCAGGCGGTGACGCACCCGTTGCATTCGATGCAGCGTTCCGCGTCACAGAGAAATTTCATGCGTGCCATTTTTCCGTCCCCCCTCAAGCCGCCTCGATGCGGCACAGCGTCACCTTGGTTTCCTGCATCTGCGTCACCGAGTCGTAGCCGTAGGTGCCGCACATGTTGGAGGCCTCGCCGAGGACATAGGGGTCGGCGCCGTCGGGATACTTGTCCCGCAGGTCCTTGCCCTGCCAGTGGCCACCGAAGTGGAAGGGCATGAAGGCGACCCCGGCGGCGACCCGGTCGGTGACCATGGCCTTGATCCGGACCTTGCCGCCTTCCGGGCTGACCACCCACATGTCGGCGCCGTCGCGGATGCCGGCGTTGTTGGCGTCGACGGGGTTGAGCTCGCAGAACATGTCCTGCTGCAGTTCGGCCAGCCATTTGTTGGACCGGCTTTCATCCCCGCCGCCCTCGTATTCGACCAGCCTGCCGCTGGTCAGAATGATCGGGAAGTCTTTCGAGAAATCCTGCTTCTGGATCGACTCATACAGGGTCGGCAGGCGGTAGTTGCGGGTGTCCTTGTAGGTGGGATAGTCGGCCACCAGGTCCCTTCTCGGGGTGTACAGGGGTTCGCGGTGGATGGGCACCGGGTCGGGGAAGGTCCAGACCACGGTGCGGGCCTTGGCGTTGCCGAAGGGGGCGCAGCCGTGCTTGATGGCGACCCGCTGGATGCCGCCGGAAAGGTCCGTCTTCCAGTTGCTCTTGTCCCCGGCTCCCTTCGCCATGATCGCTTTTTCCCCGTCGGTCAGGTCCTTGTCCCAGCCGAGTTTCTTCAGCATCGCCATGGAGAATTCCGGATAGCCGTCCTTCAACTCCGAGCCGGCGGAATACGAGCCTTCGGCGAGCAGGTTCTCGCCGTTCCTCTCGACGCCGAAACGGGCGCGGAAGGTCAGGCCGCCCTCGGCCACCGGCTTGGAGGGATCGTACAGGATCGGCGTTCCGGGGTGGCCCATGTCCGCCGTGCCCCAGCAGGGCCAGGGCAGGCCGTAGTATTCCCTGTCGCAGGGGCCGCCGCGGGCCTGTAGCGAAGTCTTGTCGAAGGTCGCCTTGTTGGCCATCTGTCTTTTCATGCGCTCCGGCGACTGGCCGGTGTAGCCGATGGTCCACATGCCCTTGTTGAATTCCCGGGTGATGTCCTCGATCACGGGCTCGTTGCCGACGACCTCGATGTGCTTGAACATTTCCTTGTCGACGCCGAATTTCTTCGCCAGGCGGTACATGATCTCATGGTCCGGTTTCGACTCGAAGATCGGCTCGACCACCTTGTCGCGCCATTGCAGGGAACGGTTCGACGCGGTGACGGAACCGTAGGTCTCGTACTGGGTACAGGCGGGCAGGACATAGACCCCGTCGCTGCGGTCCGGGATCACCGAGGCGAAGGTGGGCACCGGATCGATGATCACCATCAGGTCCAGTTTTTCCATCGCTGTTTTCATTTCCGGCAGGCGGGTCTGCGAGTTCACCGCATGGCCCCACAGCACCATGGCGCGGACATTGTCGGGCTGGTCAATGTTGTCCTTGTTCTCGAGCACCCCGTCGATCCAGCGCGATACCGGGATGCCCTTGCTTTCCATCAGCTTCTGGCTGGCGAAGCGGCCCTTCATCCAGTCGTAATCCACGTCCCAGACCCGGCACCAGTGTTTCCAGGACCCGGTTTTCAGGCCGTAGTATCCGGGCAGGGAATGGGACAGGATGCAGAAGTCCGTCGCCCCCTGGACGTTGTCGTGGCCGCGGAAGATGTTGGCCCCGCCACCGGCCTTGCCCATGTTGCCGAGGACAAGCTGCATGGCGCAATAGGCGCGGGTGTTGTTGTTGCCGTTGGTATGCTGGGTTCCGCCCATGCACCAGACGAAGGTTCCGGGGCGGTTGTTGGCCATCAGCCGGGCGACCCGCTTCAACTGTGACCCGGGAACGCCGGTCACCCGTTCGGTTTCCCCGGGCGTCCACCGTTTGACTTCCTTCTTCACCTCGTCCAGGCCCCAGACCCGCTGGCGGATGAATTCCTTGTCCTCCCAGCCGTTCTCGAAAATATGCCAGAGAATGCCCCAGATCAGCGGCACGTCGGTGCCGGGACGGAAGCGGACGAATTCGTCGGCGTGGGCGGCGGTTCGGGTGAAGCGCGGATCGCAGATGATCAGGGGCGCGTTGTTCTGCTCCTTGGCCTTGAGGATGTGCTGCAGGGCGACCGGGTGGGCTTCCGCCGGATTGGAGCCGATCAGGAAGATGGCCCGGGAATTGTGGATGTCGTTATAAGAATTTGTCATCGCCCCGTAGCCCCAGGTGTTGGCGACCCCGGCCACCGTCGTCGAGTGGCAGATACGGGCCTGATGGTCGCCGTTGTTGGAGCCCCAGAAGGCATAGAACTTGCGGAACAGATAGGCCTGCTCGTTGTTGAACTTGGCCGATCCCAGCCAGTAGACGGAGTCCGGGCCCGAGGTCTCGCGGATCTGCAGCATCTTGTCGCCGATGGCGTCGATGGCGTCGTCCCAGGACACCCGCTTCCACTTGCCGCCTTCAAGCTTCATGGGATACTTCAACCGCCGTTCGTTGTGGGCGTGTTCGCGCACGCTGGCGCCCTTGGCGCAGTGGCTGCCCAGGTTGATGGGGCTGTCGAAGTCCGGTTCCTGTCCGGTCCAGACCCCATCCTCGACTTCGGCGATGACGCCGCAGCCGACGGAACAGTGGGTGCAGACGGAGGCGACGCGCTTGGCCTTGCCGCCGCCGCCGGTTTCCGCCCGGGCCGGTTTCACCTGACCCAGCGAGGTGACGCCAGCCAGCGCCGCGCCGCCTGCGGCCAGGCCGGAATTGCGCAGGAAGGTCCGACGGTCGATGGTTCCGCCGATGGGGCCGGCGAGCGCCTTGTCGAGACGGGTGCGGCGGGACGAGGCTTGGGATTTCTTCATCAACATGCTGTTTATCCTCCCCTAAAACCGGGCCAGATCGTAGTAGGCGCGGACGTGCTCGGTTTCCCGATATCCCGACGACTCCTCGGTCTTGTCCTCGGCGGCTTCGGAAGGCGTGTTCCCGGCGACGGTCGCGGCAGCGGCGGCGGTGAAGGCCGCGCCCTTGAGGAAGTCCCGCCGGGGCAGCGGTCGGTTTCGGTCTTCGGTGGTCTTTTTACTCATAACGTCCTCCCACTTTCCAAGGGGCCCGATAGGGGTCAGGCCGCCATTTCAAACGCTTGCCGTTCGATTTCCATCAGTAACCCGCCGAGTGTGCCGACGGGGGCGTAAAGAAAGGCGCTGTCGGCCTGTTCCAGATCGGTGAAAAACGTCGGCGCCCAGGGCATCAGATGGGTGTTGAAAAAAGTCTGCTGGCAACCCGCCTCGTCGCCGCCATGGTGGCCCAGCACCAGGAGGTGCATGACCTCCAGCACCGTGGCGATATGGTCTTCCGGTTCCGTCGTCTCCGGGTCCGCGCTCAACTCGAGGGCGCGCAATTCCCTCCGCAGGTCGGCCAGGGGCCTGTCGTAGAGAAGCCCGGACAGATAATGGGATGCGTAGGGCAACAGTTCGCCGCCCGCGCCGACGCCGAAAAACAGTTTGCCGAATTCTTCCTCCACGGATTCCGCCGACAGGGCCCGGGCCCGTTCGGCAAGGCGGCAAAGGGTCAGCCCGAAGGGGCTGTCGTCTCCTTCGAGGGTGCGCAACAGGGAGAGGGTTTCGGTGTCCGGGGGGCGGGCCAGCAGGGTTGAAAGCAGGGCGTAGAAGCGGGCTCGCTGGATTTCCTCCTCGGCCAGTCCGGCCGGCGCGTCGCTTGCCTGTTCGCCCATCATAACAACCCTTGAAGCACCCGTGTTGTGGAGACGGAAATAATTATTTTTCCATTCAATTAGAATAGTTTAGCCATCTGTTGTCAAATATAAACGGTTGCATGGCCGCCTGCACCGCGACAACCCCTTATAAATCCGGTCATTTCAGTTTTCGCTAATTTTCCGGGGTGGCGTCCTCTTCCTCCGATTCGGTTTCCTCCTCCGGAATTTCTTCCTCCGCTTCCGTCTCGGCCAGCAGTCCCTTGCCGATTTTGTAGGCGGTTTCGACCACGGTCTCGACGATGCCGAGGCTCGTGTAATCGTCGTCGTAATCGTTCAGCCCGTCGAGGGCCGAAATGGCCGGGTCGGAACGCCACAGTTTTCGAAGCGCCCGGTTCGCCAGTTCCTCGGGCACCCCCTCGGCGAGGAAGGGGGTGTAGTCGGATTCCCCGTCAAGGCCGTCCACGTCCGGCAGGTCGGGGGGCGGGGAGGGTTGCTCGACTTCGGCGACGGGCTGTTCGGGCGTCGCCTCCTTGTCGGTCAGCTTGGCCTCCGACCAGCGTTTGAGGAATTCCTTATCGGCCATGGCCGGACCCATGGGGCTGGCGTTTGCGTTTTATGAACGGGACATGGACGTGATGACGCTCGACGAAATCCTCCACCCAGGCCCGGACGGCGGCGGGCATTTCCACCCCCTGCACCCATTCGTCGCCGCTTTCATCATAACCTTCGGCCTCGAAGGGGCAGACGGTGGCGTGAAAAGGGGTCACCTCATGATCATGCTCGCCCGTTTCTTCCGGGCGCAGCACCACGTAGACCCGTGGCGTCGGCTGGCTCAGGTTGACCTTGTAGCCTTCGGTTTCCTTTCGAAACAGGGTCAGGCTCAATGTGGCGGCATAATAGTGGACCCAGCCGTCGCCCCGGCGCAGTTCCCGCCAAGTCTCCATGGCCCGCTTTCCGGGGACGACGCCGACCAGAGTCCACTGGTGATCGGCCCACGGGTTGTCAATCTCCCGGTGTTCCAGAACGATGCCCACATCCATGTGATTGTCCATCATGGCTGGCACTATAGCACGGGATGGCGGGGGCCTTGCACGGCCTTTGCCCGGTGCATATCTTAATTATGAGGGAGGGACTTTCACCTTGACGGCGCCTCGCGCCGGTTAGGAGGTTCTCCATGGTCGTCATTTCAGATCGCACCCCTTCACATCATGGCGATAACTGGTGGTCCGCCGCCACCGACCCACTGCGCTCCCTTGCTTCCCGGGTCGCCGATTTCTTCGCCCCCACGGCAGAGGCCGCGGGCGTCGAACATGCCTATGAAATCAACATCGAACTGCCGGGCGTCGCCGAAGAGGATATCGACGTTTCCATTGACCACGACGTCTTGATGGTCAGCGGCGAGAAGCACTTCGAGAAGCAGGAAGAGGGCAAGACGTATTTCTTCAGCGAACGGAGCTACGGCCGCTTCCATCGGTCCTTCCGCTTGCCCAAGGATGCGGACCAGGACAAGGTCGACGCCACCTACAGGAATGGCCTGTTAAGCATCTGCATCGCCAAGCAGGAGGCCAGGGAAGACACCAGAAGGGTCAAGATTCGCCAGGTTTGATATCCGCTTACACGGTTTCCCGCCAACAGGAACAGGAGGATGTCATGTTAACCACCCACCCCGTCCAAACCATTGTCATCGCCCTTGACGGCTCCGACCATTCCTACAAGGCCCTGGATTTGGCCGTCGATTTGGCGAGCAAATACGAGGCCCGCCTGGTCGCCGTCAATGCTTTTACCGACGAGCCCCTCAGCGACGACGAACTGCGGCTCGCCTCCGTCGAATATCACACCGATATTCTCGAAGGCCTCGACACGGAGTCCCTGATGGATGTCCGTGGCGATCCCCGCACCGTCGCCGGGATGATGGTCGTGCAGTACGCCGACGCCGCACGCAAGATGCGCCGGGCCGTCGGCAAGCAACTGATGAACGAGGCCCGGGCTCGGGCCAAGGTCTGCGGCATCGACGATATCGAGACGTTTGTCGAAGAAGGTGATCCGGCGGCTCTGATCCTGCGTGTCGCCGCGAGCAGGAAAGCCGATTTGATCGTCCTCGGCAGCCGCGGCCTCAGTGACCTGAAGGGTCTGCTGGTGGGCAGCGTTTCCCACAAGGTTTCGCAAATGTCAGAATGCACCTGCATCACCGTCAAATAAGCCTACCACATGTCGGCGATGGCTTTCATGATGTCGTGGCGGCTGATGACGCCGACGAGGCGGTCGTCCCGCATGACCGGGAAGCGCCGGTATGACCCCTTGAGAAACCGTTCCGCCATGTCGATGATGGTGGTTCCGGCCTCGACGGTTTCCACCTCGGTGCTCATGTAGTCCCTGACCCGTCCGCCGGGCTCTCGGTGGTAGCTGGCGGAAAAGGCCACCCTGAGACCGTCCTTCTTGGACAGGATGCCGATCAGGTCTCCGTTCCCGTCCAGTACCGGCGCGCCGGAAATGCGCTTGTCGACCAGCATCTTGATGGCCTTGTGGATGTCCGTCTCCGGCGACAGGGACAGTACCTCCGTCGCCATGTAGGTTTCGATGGTGGGCAGGGGGTTCATGGTTTCCTCCCGGGGTCTTCCTCTTCAATGCCGCAGGGGCCGCAGGTGAGCCCGCCGCCGAGGCCCTTGCCGCCGCAGCTTCCATCCAGGGGGCGGCGTCCCGCCAGCACTCCCGCCGCCATGCCGAAGGCGGCGAGGACGGAGATGACGAAGGCGGCAAGCACGGTGATCAAAAAAAGCATCATGGCGGTTCTCCGGTCAACTCAGCAGGTGGCGCAGGAATGGTTGGGTTGCGCTTTCCCGCAGCCCGCGTTTTCCCTTGTCGAGGAAGAAGGCGGCGATGCCGTGTTGCTGGGCGAGCCGGAAGCCCTCTTCCGGTCCCAGCACCATCAGCGCCGTCGAAAGCGCATCCGCCTGCATGGCGGTGTCGGCGATGACGGTGACCGAGGCGAGGCCGTGTTCGACAGGCCGCCCGGTGCGCGGGTCGATGATGTGGGGATAGCGGCGGCCTTCGCTTTCGAAGAAGTTGCGGTAGTTGCCCGAGGTCGCCAACGCCTTGCCGCCGAGGCCGACGATGTGCCGCCGGGCGTTCCCGTCCGGCCGTTCGATGCCGACCCGCCAGACGTCGCCCCTGGGACTATAGCCCCGGGTCCGCACCTCGCCGCCGATTTCAACCAGATAATAGGTGACCCCGGCGTCCTCCAGCAGCCCGGCGACGGCATCGACGCCGTGGCCCTTGGCGATGCCCGACAGGTCGAGGCGCACCCCGGGCCGTTGTTTGACCAGGGCCGCGCCATCATCGGGGGCGGAAATGTTGCGGTAGCCCACCTGTGCGAAGGCGTCGGCGATGTCGCGCCTGCCGGGCGGTTCCTTGCGCGTTCCATCGGGGCCGAAGCCCCACAGGTTGACCAGCGGTCCGATGGTTGGATCGAAGGCGCCGCCGGTGAGGTCGCCGATGCCGAGGGCGTGGCGGACGACCCGGCGGGTCTCGGCGGAAACGGGTCCGGCGGTTTCGGCGGCGGCGTTGAACAGGCTCAGTTCGGAATCCGGGCGGTAGGTGGACATCTGCTCGTTGACCGTTTCAAGCAGGGCGTCGATGTCCGCCTGCAGGGTGGCCGGATCGACCGGGGCCCCGTGGCGGGGCATGGTGACGCTGTAGGTGGTGCCCATGGTGGCGCCGCGAAGAACATGGGGCTTGCGGGCCTCGGGTTCGTCGCAGGCGGCGAGGCTGATGAAAGGCCCGGCGAGGATGACCCCTCGGGCCCCACGGATGATGTCGCGTCGGGAGAAAGTGTCGGTCATGGTCTATCCTCCGAAATCATCAAAGAAGATGCTCTCCGGGTCCACGCCCAGGGAGTCCAGCATGTTGCGTACGGCGCTCACCATCATCGGCGGTCCGCACAGGAAGTAGTCGCAGTCCTCGGGCGCCGGGTGATCCTTCAGGTAGTTTTCATGGAGCGCCTCGTGAATGAAGCCGGTCATGCCCGTCCAGCCGTCTTCCGGGCCGGGGGCGGACAGGGCCTCGCGCCAGTGAAAGTTTTCGTGTTCCCGGTCGAGCCGCTGGAAGAGTTCCCGGTAGAGAATTTCCCGCTGGTTCCTGGCCCCGTACCAGAAACTGATCTTGCGTTTCGATTTCAGCCGCAGAAGCTGATCCAGGATATGCGCGCGCATGGGGGCCATGCCGACGCCGCCGCCGATGAAGATCATTTCCCGCTCGCCGCCGGTGGCGAAGAAGTTGCCGAACGGCCCGGACACCGTGACCTCGTCGCCGGGTTTCAGCCCGAAGATATAGGACGAGACCACCCCCGGCGGCACGTCGTCGTCGGCCCCCGGCGGCGGCGTGGCGATGCGCACGTCCAGTTGGATGATGGTGTTCTCCCCCGGATGGTTGGCCATGGAATAGCCCCGCGCGGTGGCTTCCTCCGTGCCGGCGCTATAGCGCCACAGGTCGTTGCGGTCCCATTCGTCCCTGTACTCCTCGCCGATCTCGAACGAGCGGAAGTCGGCCCGGTAGGGCGGGCAGGTCAGCAGCACGTAGCTGCCGGCCCTGAAATCGATGGTTTCCCCTTCCGGCAGGTCGAGGATCAGTTCCTTGATGAAGGACGAGATGTTGTCGTTGGAGCGGACCCGGCAGCGCCATTCCCGGACGCCGAAGATGTCGTCGGCGACGGCCAGGTCCATGTCGTCGCGGATGGTCACCTGGCAGGCGAGGCGGATTCCCGAAGCCGCCTCGCGCCGGGTGATCAGGGCCTTTTCCGTCGGCAGCACGCCGCCGCCGCCCTTCGACACCTCGACCCGGCACTGGCCGCAGGTGCCGCGCCCGCCGCAGGCGGACGGCAGGTGGATGTCCATGTCGTCCAGGGCGGCCAGCAGCTTGCTTCCCGTTTGCGCACGGGCCTCGCGGGTTTCGTTGACGGTAAGGGTCACCTCGCCGGTGGGCGACAGCCTGGCGCGGGCGGCCAGGATCAGCAGCGACAGGGCCAGGACAATAACAACGAACAGGGCGACGCCGAAGAGGATTTCTTGCATTACAAGTGCACCCCCGAAAGTCCGAGGAAGCCCAGCGACATCAGGCCGACGATGATGAACGCCATGCCCATGCCTCTCAGGCCGTGGGGGATGTCGCTGTATTGCAGCTTCTCGCGGATACCGGCCAGGGCGACGATGGCGAGCAGCCAGCCGAAGCCGGAGCCGAGGCCGAAGACGACGCTTTCGCCGAAGCCGTAATGGCGCTCCACCATGAACAAGGAGCCGCCGAGGATGGCGCAGTTGACGGTGACCAGGGGCAGGTAGATGCCGAGGCCCTGATGCAGGGCCGGGAAGTGGCGTTCCAGGGTCATCTCGACGATCTGCACCATGGCGGCGATGACACCAATGAAGCTGATCAGGCTGAGGAAGCTCAGGTCCAGCTCTCCCAGCCCGGCCCAGGCGAGGGCCCCCTGCTTTAAGAGCAGGCCGTGGATCAGGTTGTTCAGGGGGACCGAGACGGTCTGCACCACGAGCACGGCCAGCCCCAGCCCCAGGGCCGTTTCCACCCGTTTCGAGACGGCCAGGAACATGCACATGCCGAGGAAAAACGACAGCGCAAGGTTTTCCACGAAGGCGGCTTTCAGGAACAGGTTCAGGTACGCGTCCATCAATCCTCTCCCGCTTCCGCCTGGGCCGGTTTCCAGGTTCGGATCAGCCAGATCAGCAACCCGATGATGAAAAAGGCGCTGGGCGGCAGCAGCATCAGCGCCGCCGGTTCGAACCATCCACCGTCGGCGCTGGTCTTCAACACCGTCTGGCCCAGCAGCTTGCCCGTGCCCAGCAATTCCCGCAGGCCGCCGACGGCGAGAAGAATCCAGGTGTAGCCCAGCCCGTTGCCGAGTCCGTCGAGAATGCTCAGGGAAACCGGGTTTTTCATGGCGAAGGATTCGCCCCGCCCGAGGATGATGCAGTTGGTGACGATCAGGCCGACGAAGACGGAAAGCTGTTTCGACAGGCCGTAGGCGTAGGCCTTCATCACCTGATCGGCGACGATCACCAGCGAGGCGATGATGGTGATCTGGATGATCAGCCGGACGTTGCGGGGCATCTGGTTGCGGATCAGGCTGATGGAGGCGCTGGCCAGGGTGAGGACGCAAATCACCGCCGCCGACATGATCAGCGCCGTCGCCAGGGTCTTGGTCACCGCCAGGGCCGAACAGACGCCGAGCATCTGCAGGGTGATCGGGTTGTCGCCGACGAGAGGGTTGAGAAGGGTCTTGCGCCAGGTCATGGTGTCAGCCCCTCCGCCTGCGGAAGTTTTCCAGGAAGGGGCCGAAGCCGTCCGGACCCAACCAGTAATGCAGCAGGTTGTTGATGCCGAGGCCGGTCCAGGTCGCCCCGGTCAGGGCGTCGACCTGATAAGCGGCTTCCTCGCTTTCCGGGTCGATGCGTCCGGCGCCGATGCCGAGGCGGACGACGACCCCGTCCCGCACCTTCTTGCCGCGCCATTGCCGCCGCCATTCGGCGGTGTCGATCAGGGCCCCCAGCCCCGGGGTTTCGCTGTGCTCGTAGAAGCTGAGGCCGACCACCGTGTCGGCGTCGGCGGCCAGCCCCAGGTAGCCGTAGAGCATGGAGCCGAAACCCTGTCCCCGGATCGGCAGGATGACCATCTCCGCCTTGCCGTCGCGGGTCGCCAGATACACCACCGCCCGTTTCGCCCGCCGCGACAGGCCGGCGAGATCGGCTTCGGGAGAGACAGCGATGCTGTCTTCCTGGGTGCGGGCGGCCAGCCGCTGATCGAACAGGGTCGGGTCCATGCCGTCGGCGTATTCGCCGCTGGCCAGATCGACGATGCGTGGCTCGAGGGATATCCCTTCGCCGCCGCCGGGCAGGTGCCGGGCCATGGCTTCGATATGCTGACGGCGGTCCAGTTCCTTGTTGGCGATTTGCCGGGGTTTCAACAGCACCGCCGAGGCGGAAACCAGAACCGCCCCGACGAAGGCGACGGCGAGGGTGACGCCGATGGTTCTGGCCGCGCTGTCAGGCATCCCGCCGGGCCCTCCGTCTGATGTTGGCCCAGACCACCAGGGAATCGATCAGCGGCGCGAAGATGTTGGCGAACAGGATGGCGAACATGACCCCGTCCGGGTGATGGCCGTTGCCGACCCGGATGACGATGACCATGACGCCGACCAGCAGGCCGTAGATCCAGCGTCCCCGTTCGGTCATGGCGGCGCTGGTCGGGTCCGTGGCCAGGAAGACGACGCCGAAGGCGAAGCTACCCATGACCAGATGCCAGTGCCAGGAAATGCCGATGTAGGCGTTGCCCTCGCCGCTGAACTGGTTGGCCAGCAGGGAGGCGCCGATCAGGCCGACGGTGGCGGCGGTGACGATGCGCCCGGAAATCACGCCGCGCCGGATCAGGAACACGGCGGCGAAGAGGCAGGCGATGGCCGACGTCGCCCCGATGGGGCCCGGCACCAGCCCGATGAAGGACTGCATCCAGCTCGTGCCAAGGGAACTAATGACCCCCGGGTCGGCCCGTCCGGCCAGTTGCAGGTAGGTGGGGGCGGTGAAGGCGTCGACGGCGGCCCAGTTGGTTTCGATGGCCATTTCCTTCGGATAGGTGACGTAGAGAAAGGCCAGACCGGTCAACGGCGGATTGAGGAAGTATTTCCCCGGGCCGCCGAAAATCTCGCGGCCGATGACGACAGCGAAGGTCATGCCCAGCACCGCCTGCCACAGTGGAATGGTCGCCGGCAGCACCATGGTGAACAGCAGGGCGGTGACGAACACGTCGCCTGCCATGGGCCTGCCGCGAACCCGGGCGAACAGGGCCGACCATCCCCAGGCGGCGAGATAGACGGCGAGGAACACGGGGACGACGTAAAGCAGGCCATGCACCAGGGCGGACAGGAAGGAGGAGGGGTCGTGACCGATTCCCAGGCCGTCGACGACGCCGCTCCGCCAGCCCGGGCTTTCCGCCCCGCCCGCCGCCGAGAGTCTCACATTGGCCTGGAAGCCGACATTGCAGACGCCGATGATCAGGCTCGGCAGCAGGGCCCAGACCAGCAGGGCCATGGCGCCGGAAAAACTGAAGCGGTCGCGGATATGCGGCGAGAGGGCGGTGCGGTGCGGGTCCATGCTCAGCCCTCCTTCTCGATCTTGCCGAGGGCGTCGCGCAACAGCGGGCCGTAGTCGAGCTTGCCCGGGCAGACGAAGGACAGCAGGGCCAGATCTTCTTCCGCCAGCTCCAGGCAGCCCAGGGCCTGGGCCTTGTCGGTGTCGCCGACGGCAAGCGCGCGCAGCAGCGGCGTCGCCAGGATGTCCAGGGGCATCACCTTGTCATAACCGTGAAAGGGAACGATGGCCGACGGCTCGCCATGCCTGGCCGTGGTCAGGGGGAAGCCGTGGGGCGGCGGTTTTTTTGCAATGCCGTGGGCGGAAAAGACGTCCTTTTTCCGAAGACGATTGTCTCCCTGTTCTTCCGGCAGGACGGAAATCTGGCCGTGGAAAAGTCCCAAATGACGTTCCCGCCGCGACACCGCCCGTCCGTTCAGGGGAGAGCCAGAAAGGATGCGGTGGCCGAGAGGAGAGGAGGGCGGTTTCAGTTCGTTTTCGATCAAACCTTCAATGTCGGTTCCGAGGCGGCTTTTCAACAGCCGCGGTTTCCCGACCCCCGGGCCGCCGAGGGCGATTGTCCGTGCGGTGGACAAGCGCCCCGTGGTGAAGGTCTCGCCGATGGCCATGACGTCCCGGTAGGACACATGCCAGACGCTATAGAGCGGACCCACCGGGTCGAGAAAATGGATGTGGGTGCCGGGCAGGCCGACGGGATGAACGCCCCAGAAATTGGCGATTCGGATGTTGTCGGCTTCGGCTTTCGGCAGCCTGGCGTTGACGTCCTTGCAGACGAACACGGGGCCTTCTGTGAGGCGGGAGACGACGGCAAGGCCGTCTATGAAGGCTTGCGGGTTCTCGCCGATCACCACCTGCGGGTCGGCGCTGAGCGGGTTGCTGTCCATGGCGGTGACGAACAGGGAACGGGGGACGGCGTCGGGGCGCGGGGTCTTTTCGAAGGGGCGGGTGCGCAAGGCGGTCCACAATCCCGTCTGCAACAGGGTCTCGACCACCTGCCGCCGCTCCAGCCCGGAAAGATCGTTGGCGGGGTAGGAGGGGAATTGCCGCCACTGCTCTTCCGCATCCAGGGTAATGACCACCGATTGCAGGCGGCGCTTTTCCGCCCGGTTGATTTCGCTGACCGTGCCGCCGCCGGGCGCGGTGAAGGCGATGTCCGGATGGCGGCGGTCGACGAACAGGGTCTGGCCCGCTTTCACCCTGTCCCCTTCGGCGACCTTCAGGGCCGGCCGCAGGTCCGGGTAGTCGAGGCCAAGCAGGGCCACGGTGTCCATGGGGCGGGCATCGTGAATCGTTTGCTCCGGCGCGCCCATGATGGGGATATCCAGGCCCTTGTCGATGCGGATGGTCATTTCCCGGTCCATTAGTTTCAGAAGGCGGAGTCCATCAACCGGAAGTTTGACGGATTTCCCCCCTGTTGTTCAAGACCCTATCCATGGTACCCATGAATGACGACGGAGGAAGAGACAGAGGACGCATCGGTGGAACCGGTCTTTCTTCATCTTCTGATCTTGATGATGGTCGCCTGGACGGCGGCGATGATGCTCCGCGTGATCGGCATTCCCATCATCATGGGCGAACTGGTCATCGGCGTCATCCTCGGGCCCAGTCTTCTCGGTTGGGTGACGCCGTCGGAAATTATCTCGGTTCTGGCCGAGATGGGAATCTTCTTCATCATGCTCCACGCCGGGGTGAAGACCGACGCCGGAAAGTTTTTCGATGCCGTTCGCCATGCCTTCGGCGTCGCCATCGTCGGGGCCGTGGTGCCGTTCGCCACCGCCATGGGGGTGGCGCTGTGGTTCGGCCTGACCGTGCCCCAGTCCATCTTCATCGGCCTGACCATGACGGCGACGGCAGTGGTCATCACCATCACCGTGCTGGAAGACCTGAACATGCTGGAAAGCCGGATCGCCCGGGTGGTCATCGCCGCCTGCGTCATCGACGACCTGCTGACCCTGGTCTTCCTCGGGCTGGTTCTGGGCCTGATCAACGGCGAGGCCGCCGACCCGCTGCGCCTGGCCGGCGCCCTGGGCACGGCGGTGGTGTTCCTGGGGGCGGTCGTCGCCATCGGCCACTGGGTCTATCCGAAGCTGCGCGAGCCCTTCCAGGACCGCCACGGCAAGGTCTTCACCTTCCTGCTGATTCTTGCCCTCGGCTTCGGGCTGATCGCCCAGGCCGTCGGCCTGCACATCATCGTCGGGGCCTATATGGCCGGTCTGTTCTTCTCCAAAAAGGTGGCCATCCCCGATGTCTTCGACAAGGTGGAGGACCGCCTGCACGGCATCGCCTATTCCTTCCTCGGGCCGATTTTCTTCATCTCCATGGGTTTTCACGTCAGCTTCGACGCCATCGCCGGGCCGGGGTTGTGGTTCGTCCTCGTCCTCACCGCTGCGCTCATCGTCGCGCAAATCGCCAGCGCCGGGGGAATGGCCCGGCTGTTGAAGATGTCGTGGCTGGAATCCTTCAGTGTCGGCGTCGGCATGTGCGGCCGGGCGGAAATGGCCTTTGTCCTGATCGCCCTCGGGCTGAGCGTGGGCGTGTTCGACGCCGCCGTCTTTTCAGTGCTGATCTTTACCGCCTTCCTGCTCAACTTGTTCACCCCAGCGGGGCTGTTTGCCTGTACCGCGCTGATTCGCCGGGGCGGGAAAAGTGGCCTGCAATGAATCGCCGAAATTGGACATTTTAAGGCGGCCACTGAGGCGCTACATTGACCCCGGTACGCCCACATCAAGGACCTTTGTCATGCTCGACCAGCCCGCGCAAGAAACCCGTCCCAGTGTCTGCACCCTGGATTGCCCCGACACCTGCAGCCTCACCGCCGTCGTCGAGGGCGACCGCCTGGTCGGCGTGCGGGGCTCCTCGGCCAACCCCTATACGGACGGGGTGATCTGCAACAAGGTGTCGCGCTATTTCCCGCACTTCGTCCACGGCGAGGGCCGCCTGACCACCCCGCTCAAGCGGACCGGCAAGCGGGGCGAGGGGCGCTTCGAGGCCATTTCCTGGGCCGACGCCCTGGACATGGTCCATGAAGGTTTCACCCGGGCCATCGACAAGGCCGGGCCGCAATCGGTCATGCCCTTCAACTACGCCGGGCCCCACGGGGAGCTGGCGGCGGGGTCCATGGACCGGCGGTTCTTCCACAAACTGGGGGCGACGCTGTTGGACCGGGGGCCCTTTTGCGGCGGCGTCCGGGGGACGGCCTACGCCAGCCTGTTCGGTGGGGCCTCGGGCATGCCGCCGGAGCAGGCCCGGCACGCCGACCTGATCGTCGTCTGGTGCAACAACGTCACCGTTTCCAACCTGCATCTGGTCCGCGTCATCAACGACGCCCGCAGGAACGGGGCCAAGCTGGTGGTCATCGACCCGAAGCGCATCAAGATCGCCGAGCAAAGCGACCTGTTCCTGCAGATCCATCCCGGAACGGATGTGGTTCTGGCCATGGCGGCGGCGGCGGAACTGGAACGCCGCGGCGCCCTCGACATGGATTTCATCGCCCGCTGGACGGTCGGCTTCGACGCCTACATGGAACAGGCACGCAAGTACTCCGTTCGCGACGTGGAGGAAATCTGCCGCCTGTCCGCCGCCGAGTTCCACGCCTTCCTCGATCTGTTCACGGCGGCCGGGAATGCGGCGTCCTCCTTCGGCAACGGCATCGAGAGGGGGCGCAGCGGCGGTTCCGGCCTGCGCGCGGCCATGGCCCTGCACGCCCTGACCGGCCAGCACGGGCGGCTCGGCGCCGGGGTCATCGCCAAATCCGGCGGCCTCGCCCCGAAGACCCCGGCGGCCCTGCAACGCCCCGATCTGATTCCGGAAGGGACGCGGACCTTCAATCTGGTGGATGTGCCGGAGAAGCTCCTCGACGATTCCCTCGATATTCCCGTGCTGGCGACCATGATCTACAATCACAATCCGGTCTGCACCCACCCGGACCAGGCACGGGTGATCGAGGCCCTCAGCCGCGAAGATCTGTTCATCGCCGGTTCCGACGTGGTGATGACCGACAGCATGGCCTATGCCGACGTCATCCTGCCGGCGGCGAGCCAGTTCGAGATCGACGACATCTACGGCGCCTATGGGCAAAACTACGTGCAGCGGGCGGCCCCGGCCATTCCCTGCGTCGGCGAAAGCCTGCCGAATACGGAAATTTTCCGCAGGCTGGCGGCCCGCTTCGGCTTCGACGAGCCCCTGTTCCGTGACACCGACGCGGACCTGATGGACGCGGCCATGGACGGCGGCGACCCGCGCCTTCAGGGCCACCGTCCCAGCGAGGTGCCCCTGGACCGGGCCCTGGCCATGGGCACCCCGGACGGGGCCGAGCCGATTCTGTGCGACACGGTGCGTCCGGCGACGCCTTCGGGGAAGATCGAACTCTATTCCGAGGACATGGAGACTCGTTTCGGTTACGGCGTTCCCCGCTACGAGCCGGTCGCTCGCGCCCGTCCGTTTGTGCTGATCACCCCGTCGTCGAACAAGCGCACCAACGCCACCTTCGGCGGCCACGAGGATTCTGGCGGCCCGGAGGTCCTGGAAATCAATCCCGAAGACGCCGCCGCCCGGGGCATCGCCGACGGCGACACGGTCAGCGTCGGCAACGGCGGGGCCACGGTCATCCTGAAAGCCGCCGTCACCGACGCCGTGCGCCCCGGGGTGCTCTATAGCCCGAAGGGAACCTGGCGGGGAACCAGTGACACCGGGCTTACGGTCAACGCCCTGATCCCGTCGGACCTGCGCACGGATCTGATTCGGGGCGCCTGCTATAACGAGACCTTCGTCGATGTGGAAAGGGCCTGATGAGGAACGGTCCGGGAGCTAATATCCATATGATTTTTGTGTAATCATATAGTATTCCAGGCTATATACTACGGGTGCATGCGATGCCGCGCGCGCGCCGGGCGTCCATCCTTGCCTTTGGTGTAATGGCTCCCGAATTTTCATGTCCATAAAGATCAAAATCGTCTCCATGCTCGCGGTTATCCTGGTCGCCGTGACCCTGGCCGGAAGCTACGTGCTGTTTCTGATCGACGGCGCCGACAAGGATGCCGACATCATCAACATTCTCGGGCGTCAGCGGATGTTGTCACAGGCCATGGGCAAATCGGTTCTCGGCTATGCCATGGCGGAAAACAACCTGGGCGAAATCAAGAACAATATTCTCGATTTCGACAAGTACGTCACCAGCATGCGGAAAATCTACACGGCCCAGGTCGCCAATACCGCGGCGGAACTGGATGTGGGGCTGTCCATGACGCCCCTGGAGGATACGCATCCGTCGATCCCCTTTCCGGCGACCCTGACCCGCATGATCAACGAGGACTACTCGTCCACCTCGGCGACAAAGATCGACATCATCGCGAAAGCGCCGATCAACCCGAAGCAGGGCCTGACCCACGATTCCGATTTCCGGGCCCAGGCTTATTTGCGGGACAATGTCGACGGCGTCTATTTCTCCCCACAGGAAGTGGACGGGAAATTGCTTCTCCGCTACTACACGGCCGATGTCGCCACCGTCGAGGAATGCGCGGTCTGTCACATCCAGCTCAGCGGTCAAGAGGTCGAGATCGGCGATCAACTCGGCATTCGCCGTTACGAGGTTTTGTTTTCCGACAATGCGGAGGTGGCCCGCAGAGCCCTGGCCCCTTCCCTCGGCGAATACTACAAGGCGAAACAGGTGTTCGCCGAATCCTTGAATGCCCTCATGAAAGGGGGGCGCTATCCGCTGGACCTGGAGATGGCCGCCTTCGGCGTCCTGCCGGCCCTCAAGGACCCCAGAATGCTGGCGACTCTCGAGGCCATCGAGAAGAGCCTGAACACCTTCATCAAGGCGGTCAGCGACACCGCCCTGCTGGAGTATGCGGGGCTTGACCGCTACCAGGCGATTGAGTCGGTGCTGTCCCATTCCGAGGACCTGTGGCGCTTGAGCGACCTGCTGGCGAGCCAATACACCGAGTTCGCGAATCAAAAGCAGCAGGCCATCCGCTATTCCGTGATTTTCACCGTATTGTTCGTCTTCGCCGTGGTCAGCAGCATTTACCTGTTCTTCGTCTCGAAAATCATCAGGCCGGTGCGGAACATGACACGGGTCATGATCGGCCTGGCAGAGGGGGACACCAACCAGCGCATCGCCTTTCACGGGCGCTCCGACGAAGTGGGTGACATGGGCAATGCCCTGGAAGTCTTCCGCGTCAACGCGATCGAAAAAATGATCGCCGAAAAAGCCTTGATGGATGCCTACGACGCCCTGGAGGAGCAGGCCGGGGTTCTGGTCGCGGCGAAAGAGGAGGCGGAAAAGGCGAACAGGGCCAAGTCTGAATTCCTTGCCGCCATGAGCCATGAAATCCGCACCCCCATGGCCGGCGTCGTCGGCTATGCGGACATGCTGCTGGAACAGGGACTGAACGAGGCCGACAGCAGAAAGGTCTACAAGATCAAGGAATCGGCGAACGCCTTGCTGCGCATCATCAACGACATTCTCGACATGTCGAAGATGGATGCGGGAAAGATGGAGATCGATAACATCGATTTCATGCTTCCCTCCCTGATGGAGGAAGTGATCGTGGTTTTCCGCATGACCCGCAAGGAAAACAAGCCCGTGGACATCTTCATGGACCTGGCGGACGATTTTCCGAAAGCCGTTCATTCCGACCCGACGCGCATTCGGCAAATCCTTGTTAACCTCATCGGCAACGCCTTCAAGTTCACGCACGAGGGGCGGGTAACCGTGGAAGGGACCCGTTGCCTGTCCGAGGATGGCCGGGAAATGTTCAGGATCGCCATCCACGATACGGGGATCGGCATCAAGGAAGAAGTCATTCCCACGTTGTTTACCGAGTTCACCCAGGCCGACGCCTCGATCAGCCGGCAGTTCGAGGGCACGGGACTGGGGCTGGTGATCTGCAAGCGGTTGGTCGATCTGATAGGGGGAGAGATCGGCGTCGGCAGCGTCTTCGGACAAGGCAGTACGTTCTGGTTCTCCCTGCCGTATGCTCCCGCAACGACCGAAATCATGGACGCTTCGCGAAAGACGGTCGTCACCACCTTCGAAACCAGGCGTCAACTCAATGTCCTGGTCGCCGAGGACAACGAATTGAACCAGGAAATCATCAAGGCGACCATGGAAAGATACGGGCACCGGGTCGAGATCGCCGAAAACGGGGTGCAGGCCGTCGAGGCGTTCGGTCGGGGCGATTACGACTTGATCCTGATGGATGTCCGCATGCCCGAGATGAGCGGCCCCGACGCAACCCGGGCCATTCGCCGCTCAGGCGACGACAAGGCGGAAATTCCGATCATCGCCGTGACCGCCGACGCCATGACCGAACACCGGCAAGGGTATTTCGATGCGGGCATGAACGGCGTCGTGACAAAGCCCATAGACCGGAACGAACTGCTTGAAACCATCAACAAGGTCATGGGCGAGGAGATCCACACCGCCATCGACGTCGACGTGTCGGGCCTTGAAACAAAGGCGGAAACAATTCAGCCGGAAAAAGATGACGACGCCCGGGACGCCGATACGGACATCGAAGACCTGCTGAACAAAATGCAGGATATCGCCGACAGGCACGAGGGTAAGGATTAATCCTCCCTCGGTGTCCGCAGGGGCTGTTTCTGCCGCCCGTCGGCGTCGAAGTTGCCGGCGTCGAGCCAGGCCGTGAAGGCCTCCTCCAGGGACGGCCAGTTCTTGTCGAGAATGGAAAACCAGGCCGTGTCCCGGTTGCGGTTTTTGTACAGGGTGGCCTGTTCGAAAAGTCCGTCATAGCGGAAACCGAGGCGCGCGGCGGCCTTTTTCGATCCGGCGTTGAGGTTGTCGCATTTCCATTCGTAGCGCCGGTATCCCAATTCCGAAAAGACCCGGCGCATGAGCAGGAACATCGCTTCCGTCGCCGCCGGGGTCCGTTGCAGCAACGGCGAGTAATTGATGTGGCCGACCTCGATGACGCCGAAATCCGGGTCGATGCGCAGGTAGCTGGCGACCCCGACGGCGGTCCCGGTTTGTTTGTCGATGATGGCGTGAAACAGAGGGTCGTCGCCCAGGCAACTGGCCGTCAGCCATTGCCGGAAGGCGCCTTCGTCGTCGAACGGCCCATAGGGCAGGTAGGTCCAGATGCGGTCCTCCGCGTCGGTGCGGAAGGCTCGAAACAGGTCGGCGGCGTGGGCATCGACGGAAATCGGCTCAACCCGGCAATACCTACCTTCCATGACCGTTTTCGGCGGCCTGGGCCGGGGCGTCCAGTTTTCGACGGGGGCTCCGATGGGTTGGCCGAGGTTGTTTTCGTGCTGAGTCATGGCGGCGGCGAATCCTTGTCTGATGAAGTTTGAATTTGCCATGAAAATGGAATATAAAAAATAGCCATTTTATGAAAATTTGATCAGGCCACTTTCGTGAAGGATAAATCCTGGATCGCCTTTGCCATCGACCGCGCCTCGCCGGACCCGGTCTTTGTGCAGATATACGAGTCCCTGCGGCGACGCATCATCGCCGGGGAATTGGCCGATGGCGACAGGCTTCCGGCATCGCGGAACTTTGCCGCCGAGCTGGGGGTTTCCCGCTCCACGGTGATGGCCGCCTACGATCAACTGGTGGCCGAGGGCTATGCCCAGGGACGGCACGGCTCCGGCCTCTACGTCTGCCCCATGGGGGAGGTGGACCGGGCGCCCGGGCGCAAGCCGGAAGCCCCCGCCGTGATTCCGGACTCCACCGAGGCGGCGTCGGTGGGACTTTTGCGGCCCGGCAGCCCGGACATGCGGCTGTTTCCCTACCGGCAATGGGCGCGGGCTGTCGCCCGGGTCGCCCGCGCGCAACCGGAGGCCCTGATCGCCAATGAAGACCCCTTCGGCGACCTTCGTCTGCGCCGGGCCATCGCGTCCCATGTCGGCGAGTGGCGGGGCATTTCCGCGGCCCCGGAACAAATCGTCGTCACTGCGGGTTCCGGCGACGCGCTGGAGATCTGCGCCCGCACCCTGGCCGGACCGGGAGAGACGGTCGGGCTGGAAAATCCCGGATATCCGCCACTGCTCAGGTTCGTCGAGAGTCTGGGCATCGAACCGCTGTGGCTTCCCGTCGGCGAGCAGGGGGCGGACTTGCCCCGGTTGGGGAAAAAGGCCCGCCCGCCCAGGCTGACGGTGCTGACCCCGTCCCATCAATTTCCCCTCGGCGGCGCCATGACGCCGCAACGGCGGCTGGCCTTCGTCAACTGGGCCAGGGCGACCGACGGCTGGCTGCTGGAGGACGATTACGATAGCGAATTCCGATATGCCGGACAGCCGATCCCGGCCCTGGCCGGTTTCGACAAGCATGGGCGAACCATTTATGTGGGTAGTTTCTCCAAGCTCTTTTCCACCAGTCTCAGGATCGGCTTTATCGTCGCGCCGGCGGCCCTGATCGACCCCCTGCGGGGGATGCTGGGGCGGTTCGGCATCAAGGCTTCCATCGCGCCGCAGCGGGCGCTCGCCGCCTTCATGGAGGAGGGGGAGTTCTACCGCCACCTTCGGCGGATGCGGCGGATTTACGCCGAACGGCGGCGGGTCATGCTGGATGTGCTGCGGCGGGATTTCTCCCACCTGGGGACCTTTCAGGACCACCAGGCGGGAATGCAGGTGGTGCTCTCCCTGCCGCCGGACTATGACGATGGGGCCTTGGCCCGCCGCGCCGGGGACCAGGGACTGGGGCTCCAGGCCCTGTCGGCGTACTATGCCGCGGGCAGGCCGGAAAAAGGGGTCATTCTCGGCTTCTGTGGTTTCGACGAGACGGAAATCAGGACGGGCCTGGACCTTCTGCGGCGATTGATTTGAACCTGTCCGGTTTATCTCCACAGCCGGGTTTGGCGTCACCGCAGCCGCAGCCGCCGCATCCATCGCCGCTCATCTGCTTGCGTCCGCGGCGCAGGACGAACGCAAGGCAGAGGACGAGGACGGCCCCGAGGATCCCGTATTCGATCCATTCCCCCATCAGGCGATAATCCCGCCGACGGTGATGATGCTGAAGGCCAGGGTCCAGGCCAGGGTCATGGAGAACGCCACCGAGAAGCCGACCCAGTGCCAGCCGCCGGCCTCGCGGCGGATCACCGCGATGGTCGCCAGACAGGGGGCGTAGATCAGGATGAAGACCATGAAGGCGAAGGCGACCATGGGGCTCATGGTGCCCGCTATGGCCTCCCTCAGGCTTGCCGATTCCTCCGTCGATTCCTCGTCCTGGGCGTAGATGACCGCGTAACTGGCGACCACCACTTCCTTGGCGACGATGCCGGTAAGAATGGCGACGGTGTCCTTCCAGTTGAACTCGAGGGGAGCGAACAGGGGGGCGACGAACAGGGACGCCCGGCCGAGGTAGCTCTTCTCCAGATGCTCCATGTTTTTCTGGCGGTTCAGGGCGGAGATTTCGGCGTTCCGCTCATCGCTCTCCGCCTGGGTTTCCAGGGTGGCGATGCGGCTGTCGTAATCCATGCTCCAGTCGACCTCTTTCGGGAACGCCTGCAGGAACCACAGCACGATCGAGCCGACCAGGATGACACCCGCCACCTTCTTCAGGAACTCGGACGCCTTGTCCCACATGTGATAGAAGATCGAGCTCATGGACGGCATGCGGTAGGGCGGCAGTTCCATGACGAACGGTTCCTGATCGCCGGTGACCACGAAGCGGTTAAGGAACACAGCGGCCCCCAGCGCGATGACGATGCTCAACATATACATGATGAAGACGATGGTCCCCGCCCACTGGGCGAAAAAGGCGCCGGCGAACAGGATGAACACGGGCAGACGCGCCGTGCAGGCCATGAACGGGCTGGTCAGGATGGTGATCAGCCGCACCCGGTCGCTTTCGATGGTCCGGGTGGCCATGATGGCTGGCACGTTGCAGCCGAAGCCCATGACCAGGGGGATGAAGGCTTTGCCATGCAGGCCGAAGGTGTGCATCAACCGGTCGAGCAGGAAGGCGGAACGGGACAGGTAGCCGCTCTCGCTGAAAAAGGCGAGGAAGAAGAATAGAATGACGATGTTGGGCAGGAAGATGATAGTGCCGCCGACACCGGCAATGATGCCATCGACCAACAAGTCCTTGACCATGCCTTCGGGCAGCATTCCGGAAACCGCCTCGGAAACCCAGCCGACACCGGCGTCGATCCAGTCCATGGGGTAGTTGCCGAGCGTGAAGGTGGCCTCGAACATCAGCCACATCAGGAACAGGAACAGGGGCATGCCAAAGGTGCGGTGCAGGAGAATGCCGTCCAGCATGCGGGTCCGGCTGAGGCGGGCCTCCGGGTCCTCGCGCATTTGCCGCACTTCCGAAAGCAGGCCGTGGATGAAGCCGTAGCGGGAATCGGCGAACATGATTTCGACGGAATTGCGGTGGGAATGCTCCAGGTCGAAACGTTCGCGGCGCAGTTTTTCGATCAGCAGCTCGTGTTCCCCCTCGCGGCGCAGCATTTCGTCGTCGCCTTCCAGCAGCTTGATGGCGATCCAGCGGCTTTGCTCTTCCTCGAAGCCGCCCGGGTGCAGGTCGGCGACCAGGTTCTGGACCCGGTCGATGGCCTCTTCCAAATGGGAGTCGTAAGGAATGCTTAGGGGCTTCGCCTCGGCCTGGCCCTCGGCAACCGAGATCAGGGCGTCCAGCAATTGGTTGAGGCCTTCTCCCGTGGTTGAAACCGTTTCCACCACAGGGCCGTCGAGCATGGTCGCCATGGCCTTGCTGTCGACGCTGTAACCCTTCTGGCGCATTTCATCGACCATGTTCAGGGCATAGACCCGGGGCAGGCCCATTTCGATCAACTGGGTGGTCAGGAACAGGCTGCGGTCCAGGTTGCCGGCGTCGAGAACGTTGAGCAGGATGTCCGGGCGCTCGTCCTGAATGAAGTCGCGGCCGATGCGTTCCTCCGGCGACTGCGAGGTCAGGGAATAGATGCCGGGAATATCGACCAGGGTGATGGTCCAGCCCTTGTGGGTCAGTTCCCGTGTCCGCTTGGCGACGGTGACCCGGGGGTAGTTGGCGACCCCGTCATGGGCGCCGGTCAGGCTGTTGGAAAGGGTGGTCTTGCCACAGTTGGGGTTGCCGACCAGGGCGACGGTCAGGGTACGGTCTGTGTTGGCGGAAGCGGACATGAGGCCTCTCTATGTCTGAGAATGAATTTAGCTCTGATTCGCAATGAAAAAAACCGGCTTTCCCAGGGGAAAAGCCGGTTCGAATTTTTAGTCCGAGGGCTGCAGCACGATCTGGCTGGCTTCCTCGTTGCGAAGGCTCAGGTTGTAGTCGAAGACTTCGTAGACCCTGGGGTCGCCCATGGGTGCGGTATGGCAGAGGGAGACCTTCGTCCCGTTCACCATGCCTAGTGCCGAAAGCCGGCGTTTGAAGTTCAAGTCTCCGGAAATGGCCTCGACGATGCCGTCCTGACCCGGTTTCAGATCGGCAAGGGTCCTGCCGTTGGTCGTAGTCGTCACTTTATCCTGCCCCCAAGCTTAAGTGCACGCGGTGTTGCGTATAAGAACGCTTATCACTTTCACTAAACGCCCTGTCGGCGGGAAAATCAACAGAAAAAATGTGGCTAATTGCTTTTTCCGCGATGCTCAGGCGAAACGGGCGGTCAGCTTGCGGGCCTGCGCCAGCAGGGGGCGCGCGGCCAGGGCGACGAGGACGACGGCGGAAGCGGCGGCGAGCCAATGGGGGATCATCTCCGCATCACCGGATATCTGTACCGCCATGTCGATGGCGAGGGCCTCGGCGGCGACGTCGGTCAGCAATCCGGCCACCAGGCTGGTGGAAATGACGCCGAACAGGTACAGGCCGACGGCCCGGTTGCCCATTTCCTTGCGCACCACGCCCAGGGTCGCCACGTTGGTGGCCGGGCCGGCGAGCATGAAGACCATGGCCGCCCCCGGCGAGACCCCGGCGAGCAGCATGCCGGCGGCGACGGGGGTGGAGGCGGTGGCGCAGATGTACATGGGAATGCCGATGACGACCATGGCCAGCATGGCGGGCAGGCCGCTGCCCATGGCCCCCAGGGCCTGCGGCGGAACCCAGGTCATGGCGGCGGCGGCCAGCAGCAGGCCGAAGAACAGCCAGACGACGATATCGTCGAAGATGTCGACCAGGGCGTAACGCAATCCTTCCAGGGTGCGTTGCAGGGGGGGGGTGGTGACCCGTGGCGGCGCTTCCTCGGCCTTGGCGGCGGAACCGGAACAGCACGAACCGCAGGACGGAGCCGGCTCCGGTTCCGGGGCGACCTGTTCTTCAGGCAGGAAGCGCATCATCAGGCCGGTGGCGACGGCGCTGGATACGGCGGCGATGGGGCGGGCGATGGCCAGGAACGGGCCCAGCATGCCGAAGGACAGGGCGACGGAATCGACCCCGGTTTCCGGGGTCGCGACGAGAAACGAGGTCGTCGCCTCCCGGGACGCGCCGCCGCGCCTGAGGCCGATGGCGGCGGGCAGGACGCCGCAGGAACAGATGGGCAGGGGGGCGCCGATCAGGGCGCCGTTGACCACCGAGCCGAGGCCCCGTCCGCCCAGCACCCGGGCCAGCCCCTCCTGGGGCGCCCAGGCCTTGACCAGGCCGGCGATCAGCATGCCGAACAGCAGCCAGGGCGCCGCTTCGAGAGTCAACTCCACGAGATTGTCCAGGAACATCATATCGGCCCGCCTTTTTTTCATCCCCGAGTATAATAATAATCATTCCCAATCGGATGGCTATGATTATTTTGACGTATCCTCTTCCGGCGATGGTTCGATGGGGGCGTGGATGTCCTCTCCGACGACCGTGTTGATGGCCTGCAGCAGGAAGGGCCGGTCGATGGGTTTGTTGGCCACTTCGTTCATGCCGGCGTCGAAGAAATCCTGCCTGTGTTCCATCATCGCGTCGGCGGTCAGGGCGATGATGGGAATGTTCGCCTTGTCGCCGGGCATGCGGCGGATGATCCGGGTCGCCTCGGGCCCGCTCATTTCCGGCATGCGGACATCCATCAGGATCAGGTCGAAGCGCCCGTTCTCGTGGGCCTTGATGGCCTGCGCGCCGTCTTCGGCGACGCTGACCCTGTGGCCGTGGGATTCCATGACCGCCCGGATAATCCGCTGATTGGTCGTATTGTCGTCGACGACGAGAATCTTCAGGGGCCTGCTGGTGGAGAATTTGACCCGTTTGGGGGACTTGGCCGGGCGGCGGACCTGTTCGTCGGCGGGAACAAAGGGCAGCAGCACGCAAAAGGTGGTTCCCGACCCGGCCTGGCTTTCGACGTTGATCTCGCCCCCCATCAGTTCGCTCAGCTTCTTGCTGATGGAAAGCCCCAGCCCGGTGCCCTGATATTTGCGGCTGATCGAGGCGTCGGCTTGGGCGTAGGTTTCGAACAGGGTGGAAAGGGCCTCGGCTGTCATGCCGATTCCCGTGTCGCTGACCAGGAAACGCAGGACCGGTCCGCCGTCCGCCGACGGGCGGTTGAGGGAGGCGGTGACGGAAACGCCACCGTGGTTGGTGAACTTGACCGCGTTGCCGATCAGGTTGAGGAGAATCTGACGAATGCGGTTCGGGTCCGATTTGACGAACTCCGGCAAGCCGTCCTCCAGGGTCACCCGGTAGGTCAGCTTTTTGTCCTTCAGTACTCCTTCGAACAGGGTACCCACCTGCTCGATCAGGGTCGGCAGGTGAAAATCGATGTGTTCCAGCTCCATCTTGCCGGATTCGATTTTCGACAGGTCGAGAATTTCGTTCAATTGGGTCAGCAGGATATCCATGGAGTCCCGGACCCGAAGGGCCTTTTCCCGGCTTTCGTCGGGCAGGTCGTCGCTCAGCAGCATGTCGGCGAAGCCGATGGCCCCGGCAAGCGGGGTCCGAATTTCATGACTCATGGAGGCCAGGTATTCGGATTTGGCGTTGCTGGCCTCGATGGCGTTTTGTTCGGCTTTTTTCAGCCCGGTGATGTCGGTTCGGGTTCCGGCCAGATACCCCGCCGGGGTCCGCTGCTCGCTGACCAGCAGGCAACGGCCGTCGTCGAGGATTTGTTCGAACGGTCCCGCCGGATCGTAAAAGCGTTTCAGCCGCCTTTGTATCCAGTCTTCGGGGTCTTCTTCCAGGTCGTATTGACCCCGCTTGACGCTGATCCGGAGGATTTTTTCGAATTCAATCCCGGGAACCAGAATGTCGGCAATGGTGGGGTAGAAGTTCAAGTAGTGCTCGTTGCACAGGACCAGGCAGCCGGACGGGTCGAACAGGACGAAGGCGTCATTGAGGGATTCGATGGCCTCTTCCAAACGGGTTTCGCTTTCCCGGACGGATATTTCCGCCAGTTTCCGCTGCAGTTGTTCGTCCTGCATCCGTTCCGCCATGCGGTTGAAACGGGTGGCCAGTTCGCTCAACTCGTCCCGGCCCCGGTCGTCGGCGCGGATATCCAGCTTGTCGATGGAAAATTCCCCGGTTACCCGCTTCAGCCTGTTGATGCGCTGGACGATGTTGCGCGACAGGCTGAGCCCCGCCAGGACCGCGCCGCCGAACAGCAGGGCGAACCCGGTCCAGATCATCTCGGTCATGGCGACCAGCGTCGCCTTTGCCTCGCTGCCCCGTTCGACGGAACTTTCGTGTTCGTGCAGGACGACGCCGTTGATGATCTGCAGGAAGCGCCGTTTCGCCTCCTCCAGTTTCTCTTTGTGCTTCAGCAGGTCCAGGTCATGCCGGTATTTTTGATTGAAGCCGATGAAGGCCTGAATTTTGTCGATCAGGTGCAGGCTGCTCTCCCGGACATCGGGATAGCTCTCTTTATCTTCCGGGTATTCGGTCTCGGTGAAAATCCGGTATTGGTCCAGATTGAGGGCCAGGGCGTTGATGGCCTCGTTCATTCGGCTGACTTCCTGCCCGAGATGGGTGACCTCTGCCGGTTTCGTGCGGATGTTATCGGCGAGATGGGAGACAAGGACGATTTCGTTGGCGGAGCCGACCGCGAGAATGCCGCTGTGGCGTAGGTCGCCAAGAAGGTTTTGCAGGGTGTTGGAGCGTTGGACGAACCGGGAAATCTGATCTTCGGCGCGCATCAGCATGTAGGTGGAAACCGCCAGCAACAGACCCGCCCCCAACAGAAGAGGGATGAAAATTCCCAGCAATTTTTTGGAAATGCTTCTGTTGCCCAATGCCGCCCCACATATGCAGTCCGGTGTTCCCGTCTGTCATTTATAACACCTTAAAGTGTCCTTGATAGGGTTAATTTGCCCATAAAACTGGAATAATGAAAAAAATTAGGGGTGGTCAAAAGCGCGGAAAGGGGAAAACATGAAACAATCTGAAATCAAAGCCGGAAAAGGGACCCCTTGAGCCATGCGCCGGGACGGCAAGGAATGAATGTCTCTCAAGCACTGCGGCGTGCGCTGGAACATCATCAGGCGGGCCGCCTGGAGGCGGCGGCGGCACTGTACGGCAGGGTTCTCGAGCAGGCCCCGGACAACGCCGACGCCCGGCATTTGCTGGGCGTCGTCAGCCATCAACAGGGGGACCCGGAAACCGCCTGCCGTCTGATCGGCGAGGCGGTGCGGGGCGAGCCCGGGCATTTTCTCGCCTGGAACAACCTGGGCAACGCCCAGGCGGAACTGGGCCGGGTGGAGGAAGCGGAGGAAAGCTACCGCAAGGCGACCCGGTTGAACCCGGATTACGCCGGGGCTCACAACAATCTGGGCAATGTGCTGAAGCGGTCCGGGCGCCTGGAAGGGGCGGAAGAGCATTTCGCCCGGGCGGTCTCTCTCGACGGCGGTTTTGTCGAGGCCCTGTCTAACCTGGGCGGCGCGCTCCTGGAGGCGGGCCGGGTGGAGGAGGCGGAAACCCATTGCCGCCGCGCCCTTGAGATCAGCCCCGATTACCCGGAAGCCCTCGCCAACCTGGGCAACGTCCTGGCCGACCGGGGGGAGTACGGGCAGGCGGAGACCCACCTTCGCCGGGCCGCCGCCCTGAAGCCGGACGATGCGGACATCCTTGTCAATCTGGCCAACGTGCTGAAGGATTCGGGCCGCCTGGACGAGGCCCGCGCCCGGTACCGCCGGGCCTTGTCCATGGATGGGCAAAACGCCCACGCCCATTACAACCTGGCCATGGCCGACCTGACCCAGGGCCGGTTGCAAGAGGGTTTCCAGGGGTTTGAATGGCGCTGGAACGCCGGCGGCATGGTCGTCGAACGGGATTTTCCCGGGCAGCCTTGGCGGGGCGAGCCCCTGAACGGCCGGACCATCCTGATCTACGCCGAACAGGGGCTGGGCGATACCATCCAGTTCTGCCGTTATCTGCCCCTGCTGCTGGAGCGGGGCGGGCGGGTGGTGTTCGAATGCCAGCCGCCCCTCGTCGAACTGATTTCGGCCATGGACGAACGGCTCGTGGTGTTCCCCCAGGGCGCGCCGCCGCCGCCCTATGATCTGATCCACGCGCCCCTGCTCAGCCTGCCCCGGCTGTTGGGGACGACGCTGGAGAGCATCCCCGCCGCCGTTCCCTACCTGTGCGCCGACGGCCCCCGGCTTGAAGACTGGGGCCGCCGTCTGGCCGAATTTTCCGGTCCCCGGGTCGGCCTGGTCTGGCGCGGCGGGACGTTCTTCCGCAACGACCGCAACCGCTCCGCCTCCCTGGCGCCCTTCGCCCGCCATTTCACCCAGGACGGTATCAAATTTTTCTCCCTGCAAAAGGAGCGGCCCGACTTCGAGGCCGAGTTGCCGGGGCATTTCGTCGATCTGGGGCGGGACTTCGAGACCTTTTCCGACACGGCGGCGGCGCTGATGACTCTGGATCTGGTGATTTCCACCTGCACCTCGGTGCCCCATCTGGCGGGGGCCCTGGGGGTGCCCACGTGGTTGTTGCTGTCCCATCCCTGTGACTGGCGCTGGATGCTGGCGCGGGACGACAGCCCGTGGTATCCGACATTGACCCTGTTTCGCAAGCAACCGGGCGAGGACTGGGACTCGCTGCTGCAGAAAGTGACGGCCAGACTGAACACGATGGATTGGACGAGAAGATGACGGATTCCAAGGATACGGCGGCCCTCAATTATCATGAACAGCCGAAGCCCGGCAAACTGGAGGTGGTGGCGACCAAGCCGCTGGCGACCCAGCGGGACCTGGCCCTGGCCTATTCCCCGGGGGTGGCCGCCGCCTGCCGGGAAATCGTCGACTCTCCGGCGGCGGCGTCCCGCTATACATCGCGGGGCAATCTGGTCGGCGTCGTCAGCAACGGCACCGCCGTCCTCGGCCTGGGGCCCATCGGGCCGCTGGCCTCCAAGCCGGTGATGGAGGGCAAGGCGGTGCTGTTCAAGAAGTTCGCCGGCATCAACGTCTTCGACATCGAAATCGACGAGACCGACCCGGACAAAATGATCGACATCATCGCCAGCCTGGAACCCACCTTCGGCGCCATCAACCTGGAGGACATCAAGGCCCCGGAATGCTTTCAGGTGGAAAGGGAACTGCGGCGACGGATGAACATCCCGGTTTTCCACGACGATCAGCACGGCACCGCCATTGTTTCCGGCGCCGCCATTTTCAACGGGCTCAGGGTGGTCGGCAAGGAACTGTCCCGGGTCAAGCTTGTTTCCACCGGCGGCGGCGCGGCGGGCATCGCCTGCCTGGACCTGCTGGTGTCCATGGGGCTGCGGCCCGAAAACATCACCCTGATCGACCGCATCGGCGTGGTCTTCAAGGGCCGGGTCGAGGAAATGGACCCGCAAAAGGCGCGCTACGCCATCGACACCGGGGCACGAACCCTGGACGAGGTGATCGACGGCGCCGACATTTTCCTCGGCCTTTCCGCCCCGGGCGTCCTGACCCCGGAGATGGTCGGGCGCATGGCCGAAAGGCCGATCATCATGGCCCTGGCCAACCCGGAACCGGAAATCTCGCCGGACCAGGTCAAGGCGGTGCGCCCGGACGCGGTCATCGCCACCGGGCGTTCCGACTACCCGAACCAGGTCAACAACGTCCTGTGTTTCCCGTTTATTTTCCGCGGCGCCCTGGACGTGGGGGCGACGACCATCAACGAGGAAATGAAGATCGCCTGCGTCAAGGCGATCGCCGATCTGGCCAAGGCGGAATCGTCCGAGGTGGTGGCCAGCGCCTACCGGGGGCAGGATTTGACCTTCGGCCCGGAATACCTGATCCCGAAACCCTTCGACCCCCGGTTGATCGTCGAGATCGCCCCGGCCGTGGCCCGCGCCGCCATGGACAGCGGCGTGGCGACCCGGCCCATAGAGGATTTCAGCGCCTATGGGGAAGAGCTGAACCGCTTCGTGTTCCGCTCCGGCATGCTCATGAAACCGATCTTCGAGCGGGCGAAACGCCATCCGAAACGGCTGGTCTATACGGAAGGGGAAAGCCGCCGGGTGCTGCGCGCGGTTCAGGTTGTCGTCGACGAGGGGCTGGCCCGGCCCATCCTCATCGGTCGGCCGGAGGTCATCGACAGCCGGGTGGAAAAACTGGGGCTGAGGCTGAAGGTCGATCGGGATTATGATATCTGTAACCCGGAGGAAGACCCGCGCTATGAAACCTACTGGCGGACGTTTCATAAAATCATGGAGCGCAAGGGGGTTGCCCCGGACGCGGCCCGCACCATCGTCCGCACCAACACGACGGTGATCGCCGCCCTGATGGTCTATCGCGGCGAGGCGGACACCATGATCTGCGGCACATACGGACAGTATACCTGGCATTTGAAATACATCGTCGATGTCCTCGGCCTGGCCGAAGGGGTCGGCAACGCCTCGGCTCTCAGCACCCTGATCCTGCCGTCGGGCACCTTTTTCTTTTGCGATACCCATATCAACCCCGATCCCAGCGTCCATGAACTGGTCGAGATGACGGGGATGGCCTGCCATGCGGTGCGGCGCTTCGGGGTGACGCCCAAGGTGGCGCTGCTGTCCTATTCCAACTTCGGGTCCGTTAAGTCCGCCACCGCCGAGAAAATGGCCGAGGCGACCCGCCTTCTGGGGGAAAGCCTGCCGGAGTTGGAGGTGGACGGAGAGATGCACGCCGACACCGCCCTGAACGAGGAACTGCGCCTGCGTATTTTCCCCAATTCCCGGCTCAGCGGTCAGGCCAACCTTCTGATCTTCCCCACCCTGGACGCCGCCAACACCGCCTTCAACCTGGCCAAGGCCCTGGGCAAGGGGATTTCCGTCGGCCCCATCCTGCTCGGGGCGGCGAAGCCGGTTCATATCGTCACCCCCTCGATCACCGTGCGGGGCATCGTCAACATGAGCGCCGTCGCCGTCGTCGACGCTCATGTGGCGGCAAGGAAAAACCAGGGGGAGAAGGAGGGGGCCGATTCATGAGCGCCACCTACGACGCCATTCTCATCGGCGCCGGAATCATCGGCTGTTCCATCGCCCGCGAGCTGGCCCGGCGCGGCTGGAAGACCCTCAACGTCGACAAGCTGCCGGCGGCGGGCTACGGCTCGACCAGTTTTTCCAGCGCCCTTATCCGCACCCATTATTCCACCCTGGAAGGGACCGCCATGGCCCACGAAGGCTCTTTCGCCTGGCGCAACTGGGAGGATTATATCGGCGTCGAGGACGAGCGGGGCCTGGCCCAATTCCGCCAGACCGGCTGCCTGGTCATGGACGCGGGCCGGAACCCGCAGGTGAAGACCTGGACGGCCCTTTCCGACAGGCTCGGCATTCCGTGGCAGGAATGGAGCCGGGAAGAGATTTTGCGAAAATTGCCCTTTGTCGACCTGGCCAGTTACGCCCCGGCGAAAACCCTCGACGACCCGGCGTTCGGCGAGAGCAACGGCGGCGACATCGAAAACGCCGTCTTCTTTCCTCTCGCCGGTTATGTCAGCGATCCGCAACTGGCGGCCCATAACATTCAAATGGCGGCGCAACACGCCGGGGCGGCTTTCCGCTTCAACGCCGAGGTGGTGGAAATCCGCCGCGACGGCGGCCGGGTCCGGGGCGTCACCCTGGCCGGCGGCGAACGGCTGGACGCGCCGGTGGTGGTCAATGTCGGCGGTCCCCAGTCCTCGAAGGTCAACCGCATGGCCGGGGTCGAGGGGAAAATGGCCCTGAGCACCCGGGCCCTGCGCGAAGAAGTCGCCCACGTGCCGTCCGTTCCCGGTTTCGATTTCCAGTGCGACGGCACGATCATGACCGACGACGACACCGGCAGCTACGTCCGTCCCGATCTCGGCAATCATCTGATCGTCGGTGGGCTCAACCCGCCCTGCGACGAAAAGCAATGGGTCGATGCGGACGACTTCGAAGACAGCCTGACCGACCGGGCCCAGGTGCAGTTGCTGCGCATGGCGCAACGTTTGCCGAGCCTGGGCATTCCAGGCCATCTGAATGGAATCGTCGCCTGCTACGACGTGACGCCGGACTGGATTCCCATCTACGACAAGACCGATCTGGGCGGCTATTACCTGGCCATCGGCACCAGCGGCAACCAGTTCAAGACCGCCCCGGTGGCGGGCGCCCTGGTGGCGGAGTTGATCGAAGCCTGCGAAGGGGGCCGGGACCACGACGCCGATCCGGCGCCCTTCCACCTGGATCATCTGGACCTGGATATCAGCATCGGCTTCTTCTCGCGCAACCGCGCGGTCAACACGGAAAGCAGCAATTCCGTGCTCGGCTGAGCAAATCCACCGCCCCTACCTTACCGGGTGGCGAACCCGGGGGCGAAAACGGCTAGTCTCTCGGCCAATTCCGATAAACGAGCGAGGGCGGGGGGCCTTTCTCATCATCGTATTGTGTGAGACTCTGGGAGGAGAGGGATCAAGCCGTGTCGAGAAAACACCCAATCATCGCCGTGACGGGCTCTTCGGGCGCCGGGACAAGCACCGTCAAGGACGCCTTCGAACACGTGTTCCGGCGCGAGGGCATCAACCCCGCCGTCATCGAGGGGGACAGCTTCCACCGCTATAACCGGGCCGAGATGAAGCAGGCCATGGCCAAGGCGGCGGAGGAGGGCAACGACAACTTTTCCCATTTCGGCCCGGAAGCCAACCTGTTCGCGGAAATCGAAAAGCTGTTCAAGACCTACGGCGAGACTGGCGGCGGCCAGCGCCGGCTTTATCTTCATAACGAAGAGGAAGCGGAGCCCTATGACGGCATCGGGCCGGGCGAGTTCACCCCCTGGGAGGATATCCCGGCAAACACCGACCTGATGTTTTACGAGGGCCTGCACGGCTGCGTCGTCACCGACGAGGTCAACATGGCGCAATACGTGGACCTGAGAATCGGCGTCGTCCCGGTCATCAACCTGGAATGGATTCAAAAAATCCACCGCGACACCAGCCAGCGCGGCTATTCGGAAGAAGCGGTGATGGACACCATCCTGCGCCGCATGCACGACTACGTTCATTACATCGTGCCCCAATTCAAGAGTTCCGACATCAACTTCCAGCGGGTGCCGGTGGTCGATACCTCCGACCCGATCATCGCCCGCGACATTCCGACCCCCGACGAAAGCCTGGTGGTGATCCGCTTCCGCCAGCCCGACGACTTCGACGTGGACTTCCCCTATCTGCTGCAGATGATCCAGAATTCCTGGATGTCGCGGCGTAATTCCATCGTCGTGCCGGGGGGCAAGATGGGGCTGGCCATGGAACTGATACTGGGACCGATACTTCGGAAAATGATGGAGCGCTAGGCGTGTCCAGAAAACATCCCGTCGTCGCCCTGGCGCGTCCGTCCGGCGCGGCGACCCCGGTGGTCATGGATTCCTTCGAACATGTCTTCCGCCGCCTGAACATCAATCCCGCCGTGGTCGAGGGCGAAAGCTTTCACCGCTACAGCCGCACCGCCATGAAACAGAAGATGGAGGAGGCGGTCGCCGGCGGCAATCCTCATTTCTCCCACTTCGGGCCGGAGGCCAATCTGTTCGCCGAATTGGAAGAGCTGTTCCGCTGCTACGGGGAACACGGAACCGGCCAGCGCCGCCACTACCTGCACAGCCAGGAAGACGTCGACCGGGCCGGCATCCCGGGGCTCGAGCCCGGCGACTTCACCCCTTGGGAGCCGTTGCCGGAACATTCCGACCTGTTGTTCTATCAGGGCCTGCACGGCTGCGTCGTCAGTGATGACGCGGATGTCGCCCGCCACGTGGATCTTAAACTGGGCATCGTCCCGGTCATCAACATGGAATGGATTCAGAAGATTCACCGGGATACCAACCAGCGGGGCTATTCCGAAGACGCGGTTATCGACACCATCCTCAGGCGCATGCCTGACTACGTCCATTATCTGATACCCCAGTTCGATACCACCGATATCAATTTCCAGATCGTACCCGTGGTCGATACCTCGGACCCGTTCTTCGCCACCCAGGTTCCGACGGTTGATGAGTGCGTTATTGTCATCCGGTTTTGCGATCCGGAGCGATTCGGCATCGACTTCCCGTTCCTGCTCTCCAAGATCACTGATTCCTGGATGTCGCGGCGCAATTCCATCGTTGTGCCGGGCGGCAAGATGGGCTTGGCCATGGAGTTGATCCTGACGCAGATTCTGGGCCTGTTGATGGCGGCCCGAAACGGTTAAACGACGGTCATTCAGGTAGCGTTCAGATTACCCCGGCTATCGTCCACGCCAAGTTGGATTAACCAGGGAATCTGTACCATGCGCCTTATTGCTCTTGCCGCCTCTTTCGTGATTTTGTTGACGTCCCTGACCGGCGTCGCCCAGGCCAACGTGCCGGGGGATCTGTCGTTCATGGTGCTCCGCAACGGCCATAAGATCGGCACCAAGAACTATACTTTCCAGGGCGACGCAAAGAAGATGACCGTCGACATCGTCACCGACATCAAGGTGAAGATCGCGTTCATCACCGCCTATCGCTTCGAGCACGAGGCTCGGGAAGAGTGGCGGGACGGCAAGCTGGTCGCCACCACGTCCGTCACCAACGACGACGGCGACAAGCACAAACTGAAGGTGGAGGCCGACGGCGACATGCTCAATGTGGACGGTAACGGCGAGCAAAGCCAGGTCGGCCTCGGGGCCGTTCCGGCCAGTTTGTGGCATCCCGATACGGTCAAGAGCAACACCCTGCTGAACACCATGCACGGCAAGATGATGGCTGTTCAGGCCGAGGACCTGGGCGAGGAAGAGGTCAAGATCCAGAAAGGCAAGATGACCCCGGCCCGCCACTACCGGATTACCGGCGAACTGGAACGCGAACTGTGGTTCGACGCCGAAGGCACACTGGTTCAGGTGCGCTTCAAAGGCGAAGACGGCTCCAAGATCGAATACGTCCTGCGCTAACACCGGGAGGCAATCATGCGGTTCTTGAAGATCAAGCGAAATCATCCTCTCCGCCAACGGGTTGAAAGCTATATCCACGATGTTTATGCCCGTGAATACGGCGCCGATTTGAGTAGTTTTCCCGAGCTTCTGGTCGCCATGTTCGACGGCAAGGGTGAACTGACCTGCGCCGCCGGGATTCGTTTCAGCACCGACGGTTTTTTCTCCGAACGGTACCTGCCCCGCCCTATCGACCGCATGCTGGACCCCGTCTGGACGGGGCCGGTTCGCCGCCGGCAGATCGCCGAGGTCACATCCCTCGCCGGAACCCGGCCCGGGGCCAGCCTGATCCTGTTCAAGCAGATGGCCGCCGTGTTGCGCGAGCATGACGTTTCCTGGGTCTTTTTTACCGCCACGGAACGGTTGCGGGCGATCCTGCGCCGCTCCGGCGTGCCGGTTCTCGACCTGGAAGCGGCCGACCCCGGCCGGGTCGATGATCCCGAGCAATGGGGCCGGTACTACGACGCCAATCCGCGGGTCGTGGCCCTGCACGACAGCATGCAGAGCATCGACGCCCCGGGCGTGAGCGACAGCCTAATCATGCGCAGGGTCGCCGCCGGTGTTTGAGGTCCTGGCGGCGCTACGCCGACATGCGAAAGACAGGCCGGACGCCGTCGCCTTACGTGACGATGCAAACCAGGTTACCTACGCCGAGTTGGAAGGCATGGCCGCCGCCGTCGCCTCCGCCGCCGCCCAGTGGCCGGGCGTTACCGCCATTCTCGCCCCCAACGGAATAGAATGGGCCGCCGCCTGGCTGGGGCTGGCCAGGGCGGGCCGGACCGTGGTCGCCCTGCCGCCGTTTTTCTCCGGCGCGCAATTGGCGCATATCGTCAAGGATTCGGGCGCGGCCCGGATTCTCACCGCCGGTGGCATGGAGAAGATGGCCGCGCCCCTGGGACTGCCGTGCCATGCCATCGCACCGTTAACGGCCGGGGAACGGGGTGAAGACCCGGACGACCCCGAACGGGTGCGCCAGGCGTGCCAGATCGTCTATACCTCGGGCACCACCGGCGCGCCGAAAGGGGTGCGCCTGGGCTCGCGGCAGGTGGACTGGAGCGCCGCCGCCCTCAACCGGGCTGTCGGGGCGAACGCCGACGACCATTATCTCTCGGTGCTACCCTTCGCCCTGCTGCTGGAACAGATTTGCGGCATTTGCGCCCCCATCCTGGCCGGGGCGCCGGTCACCGTCGCCGGCCACGTGGCGGCGTCCCTGATGGCCGGAAATCCGCAGACCCTGGTCGCCGCCGTCGAGCAGGCGCGGCCAACGGTGAGCGTCCTGGTTCCCGAATTCCTCACCGCCTGGGTCGCCGTGCTGCGGGCGCAAGGGGGGAGGGCGCCGGAGTCCCTTCGCGCCGTTGCCGTCGGCGGCGCGCCCGTCGCGCCGGCATTGGCCGAGGGGGGGCGTGCGCTGGGCATTCCCGTTCTCGAAGGCTACGGACTGTCGGAATGCTGTTCCGTCGTTTCCGTCAACCGGCCCGGCGATTGCGCGCCGGGCACCACGGGCAAGCCCCTCGACGGTCTCGACGTGCGTATCGTCGATGGGGAAATCGTCGTCTCCGGGCCGTCGGTCATGGACGGATACCTGCATCACGACGACATCGGCTCAAGCTGGCCCACGGGGGATCTCGGTTCCTTCGACGAAGGGGGCAACCTGATCGTCCATGGGCGCAAGGACAAGCTGATCGTGCTGGCCAACGGACGCAATGTCAGCCCGGAATGGATCGAGGCGATGATTCTGGCCGATCCGAGAATCGCCTCCTGCGTCCTTGACGGCCATGGGGAGAGTCACCTTCGGGCCAATTTGACGCCGTCTCCCCTGGGACAGGCCTGGTTCGCGGGGGCGGGCGAGGAAGAGGTACGCGGCCTGATCGAGTCCCTCTGCCGCGAAGCCCCGGCCTACGCCAGGCCGGGCGGTTACCGGCTGGTCGAACCGGCCTCTCCCGCCTGATTACTCCATCGCTTAAGGAACGTTGCCATGTCTTTCTTTCAGGACCTTGTCGATCAAACCGCCGCCGAGCGGGCCGACTTTATTTCCATTCCGTTGATTCCCCACGTCATCGCCAACGGGGTCAGCAAGGAACTCTACGGGGATTTTTTGGAGCAGGCCTACCATCATGTCCGCTTTACCTGCCCGCTGCTGGAGGCCGCCCTCGACCGTTGCGGCGCGGCGGACGGCGCATACAAGAATGCCCTTGAGGAATACGTCAGGGAAGAGCAGGGCCACGACGAATGGATTTTGGACGACATCCGCGCCCTCGGATTCGATGACACGGCGGTGCGCAACGGCCAGGGCGGGCTGGCCTGCCGGGTCATGGTCTCCCATGCCTACTATCTGATCGACAAGGTCAACCCCTACGCCCTGCTGGGCATGGTGCATGTTCTCGAGGGCATGTCGGTTTTGCTGGCGGACAAGGCGGCGAAGGCGATCGCCGGCAGTTTCGGCGATGACCCGCCCGCCGCCTTTTCCTATCTGACCTCCCACGGGGCCCTCGATATCGAGCATGTGGATTTCTTCGAGAGCCTTGTCGGAACCATCGAGGACGAGGCGACGCAGGGAATCATCATCGGCGCGGCCAAGGATTTCTACAAGCTGTACGGCGACATCTTCCGGGATCTGGGCCGCAGGCTGGACGCATAGGAGAGGGCGCCATGAACATCGACGGAGCAACCATCGTCCTGACCGGGGCGGGATCGGGTATCGGCAGGGCCCTGGCCCAGGCGCTGGCCGCCAAGGGTGGACGGCTGCTGTTGGCCGGACGCAATCAGGAGACCTTGGAGCAAACCCGGTCGCTGACGGAGCATCCGGAAAGGGTCACTGCCTTTGGGGCGGACGTCACACAGGCTGCCGACCGCAAGGCGTTGGTCGACATGGCGGAAAAAGAGTTCGGCTCCGTCAACATGTTGATCAACAACGCCGGAGTGGTCGAAGTCGGGCCGTTGGCGGAAACCTCGGACGAAGCCCTGGCGGCCATGGCGGCGACCAACCTGATCGGCCCCATGGCCCTGTGCCGGGATTTCACGCCGCTTTTGAAAAAGGCTGGTTCGGCCCGGATCGTCAACGTCGGCTCCATGTTCGGCGATATCGCCTTTCCCCTGTTCGCCGGGTATTCGGCGACCAAGTTCGGCCTGCGCGGTTTTTCTGACGCCCTCAGGCGGGAACTGAAGGCCGACGGGATCGGCGTCACCTACGCCGCCCCCCGGGCCACCCGCACCGGGGCCAGCGCCGCCTTCGATCATCTGGTGGAGCCCATGAAGATGACCCTGGACGCGCCTGAAACCGTCGCCCGGCAGATCGTCGCGGCGGTGGAAAAGGATGCCCGCAGCGTCTACCCCAAGGGCCCCGAGCGGCTGTTCGTCCTCGTCCAGCGGCTGTTCCCGGGGATGGTCGACAAGGATGTGGTCAAACAACTGGCCGGGGTCGGCCAGGGGCGGTAGTCTGCCCCATGCTCGATCAGATTCTCGCTAACGAACCGGTTATCCGCCTCGGTTTTTTCCTCGGCGTCTTCTCCGCCGTGGCCCTGTGGGAAACCGTGGCCCCGAGGCGGCGGCGGCTTTTAAGCCGCTGGCGGCGCTGGCCCTCCAATCTGGGGATCGTCGCCCTGAATACGGTGGTCCTGCGGCTGCTCTTCCCTATCGCCGCCGTCGGCATGGCGGTCGCCGCCGAGGCCACGGGCTGGGGGCTGTTCAACGTCCTCGGCTTGCCCTTGTGGCTTGAACTGATCCTCGCCGTGGCCCTGCTCGACGCCGCCATATACCTGCAGCATGTGATGTTCCACGCCGTCCCGGCGTTATGGCGACTGCACCGCATGCACCATGCGGATCTGGATTACGACGTCACCACCGGGGCCCGTTTTCATCCCATCGAAATCATCCTGTCCATGCTGATCAAGCTGGCGGTGGTCGCCAGTCTCGGGGCGGCGCCGGTGGCGGTGATCGTTTTCGAGGTCCTGCTCAACGCCACCGCCATGTTCAATCACGGCAACATCCGCCTGGCCCCCTCCCTCGACCGGGTGCTGCGCCTGTTCGTGGTGACGCCGGACATGCACCGGGTGCATCATTCCGTCATTCCCGCCGAGGCCAACAGCAATTTCGGCTTCAACCTGCCCTGGTGGGACCGCCTGTTCGGAACCTACAAGGCGCAACCCGATGCGGGCCATGAAGCCATGGACATCGGCATCGATGCTTTCCGCGAGTCTTCGGAACAGCGTCTCGACAAAATGCTGCTGCAGCCGTTCAGGACCGGTGGCCGGGGCTATGCCATCAACGCCGGAAAAAAGACGGACAATAATTAGGTTTTCAGGATGTTTCGTAAGATGGTAAACATGGACGCCATATGTATGGATAAAGGGAGTTCAGGCGGACGATGATTGCTCGACGTCATCTTATCAGCGGTCTTGCCGGTTCGGTTTTGTGTCTCGTCCTCGGGCTGTCGCCGGCCATGGCGGAAAACCCGACGGGCAAGAAGGCCGAGGCCTTTATCTCCGGGCTGGCCGATCAGGCCATCAAGGCCCTGACCATTCCCGACATCAGCCAGGACGAACGGAAACGGCGCTTCCGCGTCATGTTGAACGACAACTTCGACGTCAGGACCATCGGCCGCTGGGTGCTGGGCCGGTACTGGAAAAGAGCCTCCGAGGCGGAGCGGGCGGAATACCTGAATCTGTTCGAGAAACTGCTGGTGGTCACCTATGTGGACAGGTTCTCGAAATACTCGGGCGAGAATTTGAGGGTGGTCAAAAGTCTCGTCAGCAACCCGAAAGACGCGCGGGTCTTTTCGGAAATCGTCACTGACGGCACGCCGCCGTTGAAAGTCGATTGGCTGGTGCGGACCCGGGACAGCGAAACGTTCAAGATCGTCGATGTGATGGTCGAGGGAATGAGCATGGGCCAGACACAGCGTTCGGATTTCGCCTCCGTCATCCGCACAAACGGCGGCAAGGTCGAGGGCCTGCTCCGCAAATTGCGGGAACTGGTGAGCTAGCGCTGTCCACAATCGCCGAAACACCGTCCGGCAAGGGGGCCGGTGACGAAAATTTCCCCGTTGCCTCCCTATTGCTGCGCCGGTCGCTTCGTCCCCATGTCCTCCGTTTTTACGACTTCGCCCGCGCCGCCGACGATATCGCCGACAATCCTACCCTCGACGCCGAGGAAAAAATCCGCCGCCTCGATGGAGTCGAGCAGGCCCTCGGCGGCGGCGCTGCGGGTCCGGCCAATGCCGAGGCGCGGGCCATGGCCGCCAGCCTGGCCGAAACCGGAGTCTCTCCAGTCCATTGCAGGGAACTGCTGCGGGCCTTCCGGCAGGACGCCGTTCAGTCCCGTTACGCAAACTGGTCCGAACTGACCGCTTATTGCCGCCTCTCCGCCGCCCCCGTGGGGCGCTATCTCATTGATCTGCACGAAGCGGGCAGGCAGGCCTACGGGGCCTCCGACGCCCTGTGCGCGGCCTTGCAACTGATCAACCACCTACAGGATTGCGGCGACGATTACCGGGCCCTGAACCGGGTCTATCTGCCCCTCGACTGGTTGTCGGAAGAGGGGGCGGCGGTGGAAGACCTGGCGGAAGAGAGGACGGGCGCCGCCCTGCGCCGGGTCATGGACCGGATGCTGCGGGCTATCGAGGGCCTGCTCGTGGAGGCCCAGGCCCTGCCGGTTCTACTGCGCTCGCGGCGGCTCGCTTTCGAAGCCTCGGTGATTTTGCAGATGGCGAAGGGCCTGACCCGGCGGCTGGCGAAAAAAGACCCTTTGTCCGGGCCCGTGGTTTTGTCAAAATTCTCCCTGGCGGTGTGTGCGGCCAAGGGGGTGGCGCTTGGAATGATGCGGCGATGAACACAGCGGAAAAACGGGAAGCCGAAGCCTGCGCGCGGGCAGAGGTCAGCCGCGCCCATACCTCGTTTTACTGGGCCATGCGCCTGCTGCCGAAACGCAAGCGAAACGCCATGTATGCGATCTATGCCTTCTGCAGGGTCGTGGACGACATCGCCGATGGTCCCGACAACGAGGAAACCAAGCGATTTCGGCTGGGCTTCTGGCGGCGGGAAATCGCCGATGTCTACGAAGACAGGGCGGGCGGCCCCATCGGCCGGGCCCTGATCCCGGCGCGGCGGGATTTCGGCCTGGAGCGCGCCGACTTCCTCGCCGTTATCGACGGCATGGACATGGATGTGGGAGCCGCCGCAACGGGCGGGGGCGTCCGCATGGCCGACCTGGATCAGTTGTCCCTTTATTGCGACCGGGTCGCGGGCGCGGTCGGGCGGTTGGCCAACCGGGTCTTCGGCATTGATGCCGCCGCCGGGGACGACCTGGCCCGGTCCCTGGGACGGGCCCTGCAACTGACCAATATCCTGCGCGATTTGCGGGAGGACGCGGCCATGAACCGCCTTTACCTGCCCGGGGATTTGCTGCGGCGGCACGGCATCGGCGGCGACGACCCCGAGGCCGTTCTGGCGTCTCCGGCCCTGGGGCGGGTTTGCGGCGAAATCGCCGCCCTGGCCGAGAAAGACTTCGAACACGCGGAAAGCCTCATCGCCGGACTGAACCGATCCCGCCTGCGCCCGGTCATTATCATGAAGGACATCTACAGGCACCTGCTGGCCGCGCTTGTCCGCCGGGGCTGGCGCGATTTGGACAGGCCCGTCGGCCCGTCCCGCCTGCGCCGCCTTTGGATCGTCCTGCGGTCCGGATTGCCGGGCCGGTGACGGTTCATGTCATCGGCGCCGGCCTGGCCGGACTGTCCGCCGCCGTGCATCTGTCCGGGAAGAGGCGGCGGGTCGCCGTTCATGAAGGCGCAGCCCAACCCGGCGGGCGCTGCCGGTCCTTTCACGACCCGGCTCTCGGGCGGCGCATCGACAACGGCAATCACCTGCTGCTGTCCGGCAACGTCCACGCCATGGACTACCTGCGGACCATCGGTTCCCTGGAGACCCTGACCGCCCCGCCGGGGGAGGGTTTTCCCTTCCTCGACCTGGAGCATGGCCGCCGCTGGACGGTCAAGGCGGGCGCACTGAGGGACATTCCCGGGGTGACTCTGCTCGATGTCCTGGCCGGGCTGAAACTGGCCGTGGCGGGACCGGGAACGACGGTCGCCCGGGCCTTCGACACCACCCGGCCCGCCTTCCGCAATCTCTGGGAGCCTCTGTGCGTCTCCGTCCTCAACGGTCATCCGGACGACGCGGCGGCGCGGTTGCTGTGGCCGGTGCTGAAACAAACCGTCGGCCGGGGCCGCGCCGCGTCCCGCCCCCTGGTGGCCAGGGAGGGCCTGAGCGAGAGCTTCATCGACCCGGCCCTGGACTATCTGCGAGGCAGGGGGGCGGAAATCCACTGCAACAGGCGGCTGCGGGGTCTGACATGGGACGGCGACAGGGCCGCCGCCCTGCTTTTTCAGGGGGAGGAACTACCTCTTTCCCGGGGTGATTCCGTGATCGTCGCGACAGCGCCCGAGGTCGCCGCCAAGCTGCTGCCGGGACTGGTCGTTCCGAGTCGCTTCAACGCCATCGTCAACGGCCATTTCCTGCTTCCCGGCCATGCCCTCGACGGCGGCATTCTCGGCCTCGTGGGCGGGACCGCCCAATGGCTGTTCGCCCGGGCCGACGTGGTTTCGGTCACGGTCAGCGCCGACGACGGTCTGTGCCGCCTGCCTTCCGGCGAAATCGCGGCCATGCTGTGGCGGGAAATCCTTCAGGCGCTCGATCTGCCGCCGAGGGAGCCGGGTCCTTGCCGGATCATCAAGGAAAGGCGGGCGACCTTCGCCCAGACACCGGAGCAACTCGGCCTCAGGCCGGGCCCCCGGACCTGCTGGCGCAATGTCCTGCTGGCGGGGGACTGGACGGCGACCGGCCTGCCGGCGACCATCGAGGGGGCGGTGCTGTCGGGCAGGCGGGCGGCGCGGGCGGCTCTCAGGCGGTAAGCGCCCGGGGCAGTTTGAACTGGATGTTCTCGACCATGTCCGAGGTCTCCTCGGTGCTGACGGCGCCGAATTGGGCGATCCGTTCAAGCAGTTCCCGGATCAATTCCTCCGGCGCCGAGGCGCCGGCGGTGATGCCGATGGTTTCCACCCCTTCGAGCCATTCCCCGCGCAGGTCCCCGGCATCGTCAATGAGGCGGCTCGGGACTCCCGTTTCGTCGCCGATTTCCTTCAGGCGGTTTGAGTTGGAGCTGTTTTTCGCCCCAACCACCAGCAGCAGGTCCACCGCGTCGCTGAGCTCGCGGACGGAACGCTGCCGGTTCTGCGTCGCATAACAGATGTCCTTCAGGTCCGGCCCCTGAATGTTCGGAAAACGTCGGCGCAGGCCGTCGATGATGTCCCGGGTGTCGTCGACGCTGAGGGTGGTCTGGGTGACGTAGGCGAGCTTTTCCGGGTCCTCGACCACAAGGTTCGAGACATCCTCGGCGGAGGAGACCACCTGGACGCCGCCGGGGACCCGGCCCCGGGTGCCTTCCACCTCCGGGTGGCCGTCGTGGCCGATCATGATCACCTGACTGCCCTGTTCCCAGTGGCGGCGACCTTCCGCGTGCACCTTCGAGACCAGCGGGCAGGTGGCGTCGATGACGGGCAGGCCGCGCCGGTCGGCATCGTTCTCCACCGCTTCGGAAACCCCATGGGCGCTGAAGATGGTCGTCGCCCCGTCCGGGATTTCCTCCAGTTCCTGAACGAACACGGCGCCTCGGGCGCGCAGGGTCTCGACCACCCGCTTGTTGTGGACGATTTCATGGCGCACGTAGACCGGCGCGCCGAACCGGTCGATGGCCTTGTTGACGATGTCGATGGCGCGGACGACGCCGGCGCAGAAACCGCGCGGGCGGGCGAGCAGAATTTTGAAATGTTTTTCCATCAAGGGGCTCCGTCCCGTTGCCGGGGGCGATGATCATTCCCCATACATAGGCCCGATTGTCCGCCGGGAAAAGCGAAGAGTGAAGGCGTTGTCCGGTCGTAAAACAGGCCGGTCGTAAAACCATTGACAACCCTCGGGTATTTGCTAATATAAGGTCAACGGTGCCCAATGGGGCCGTTAATAGGCCTTGTCCAGACCTTCGGGTGGGATGCGAAGGCCCAGGATGGCGACGTTGTCCCGCCAGGATGCGTCGTTCAACCATATTGCTTCTTGAAGGAGGATATGAAGACATGTCGAACGTTACGGCTTTACCGACCATTCCCGTCGATGGCGGACTTTCCAAGTATTTCCAGGAAGTCTGGACTTTTCCGATTCTTGAAAAGGAAGAGGAATACATGCTGGCCAAACGCTTCAGCGAAAGCGGCGACAACGAGGCCGCCCACAAGCTGGTCACCAGTCACCTGCGTCTGGTCGCGAAAATCGCCATGGGATACCGGGGCTACGGCCTGCCCGTCGCCGATCTGGTGTCGGAAGGGAACATCGGCCTGATGAAGGCCGTGAAGAAATTCGATCCCGAGCGGGGCTTCCGCCTGTCGACCTACGCCATGTGGTGGATCAAGGCCTCGATCACGGAATATGTCCTGCGCTCCTGGTCCATGGTCAAATTGGGGACCATGGCGGCGCAAAAGAAGCTGTTCTTCAGCCTGCGCAAGATGAAGAGCCGCCTTAACATCATCGACAGCGGCGACCTGACCCCGGAACAGCTTTCGCAACTGGCCGACGCCATGAACGTGTCGGAAGACGAAATCAATTCCATGAACCGCCGCCTGATGGCCCGGGACGCGTCCCTCAACGCCCCCCTGTCCCATGAGGACGAAGGGGCGGAGTTTCAGGATACCTTGGTCGATGAAGGAGTGTCGCCGGAAATCCACGCGGCCGAGAGTCAGGAATTGTCTTTCCGCCGCGAGCTGCTGGCCCGGGCCATGCAGGACCTGAACGAGCGCGAGCGTGACATCATCAGCGAACGCCGCCTGAGCGATACGCCGATGACCCTGGAGGAGCTTGGGGAGCGCTACGGCATCAGCCGGGAACGGGTGCGTCAGTTGGAGGTCCGCGCCTTCGAGAAAATCACCGCCGCCGTCACCGCCGCCGCCGAAGCGGCGGAATAGGCCGGGGACAATAAAACTGTTGTGTTGCCGGGCCGTATCGTCATTATGAATACGGACAGACCGTACGCGCGGTAGAGAACAAAACAGCGAAGACACGTCCGGGAGCAATCAATGGCCTTCGATATCCGGTTTTGGGGGGTGCGCGGCTCCATCGCCTGCCCGTCCATCAAGCATATCAAGTACGGCGGTAATACCAGTTGTATCGAGGTCATCGTCGGCGAGCGGATTTTCGTTCTCGACGCGGGGACGGGCATTCGCGATCTCGGGTCGGAATTCCTCGAACGGGACGTGCGCGAGGCCCATCTCCTGCTGACCCATACCCACTGGGACCACATCAACGGGTTTCCCTTCTTCACCCCGGCCTACGATCCCAACCGGTCCATTCACATCATGGCCGGGCACCTGGGCAAGAAGGACGGCGGCATCCACGGCGCCCTGTCGGCGCAGATGGACACGCCCATGTTTCCCGTTCCCCTGGAAGCCATGCAGGCGAAGATGCGCTTCGACGACTTCGAGGCTGGCGACCACTTCAACCTGTACTCGGATGTCACCGTCCGCACGGCGCCCCTCAACCATCCCAACGGGGCGACGGGCTACCGGATCGAATACGACGGCAAGTCGGTGTGTTATATCACGGATACGGAACATGTCCCCGGCCAGCCCGACCAGACCGTCCTCGGCCTGATCGAAGGCTCCGATCTGGTGATCTACGATTCCACCTATACGGAAGAGGAATTCCCCAGCAAGGTCGGCTGGGGCCATTCCACCTGGAACGAGGGTGTGGCCCTGTGCCGGGCGGCCAATGTCAAAAGAATGGCGATTTTCCACCACGACCCCGCCCATGACGACGTGGAAATGGAAAGGATCGAGGGCGAGGCCCGGGCCGTCTGGAAAGATTGCTTCGCCGCCCGGGACGGCCTGACCGTCGGCCTGGATTAATCCGACTGCCCCGGAGCGGGCAGGGTGATGGAGCTTTTCTCCCGTTTCTCCTCTTCTTCCGCCTGGCGGTCCGCCTCTTCCTGGCCCATTTTCTGCTCGACAAGCCCGTAGGTGGCGTCGCCGAACAACTGCGCCCGTTCCTGTAGGGACATGGCCGTCGCCGTCAGCACGATGCGGCGGTTTTCCAACTGGTTTTCCGGGATCGGATTGCCGTCCTTGTCCCGGTTGGGAAATTTCGGGCGGGTATGGGCGAAACCGGCCGCCTTGAAGCGGCGGTAGTCCAGGCCCTGGGAGATGAAATAGCGGACGATGCTGGTCGCCCGGGCGGTGGAAAGTTCCCAGTTGGAGGGGAACTGAGGTGTGCTGATGGGATCGTCGTCCGTATGGCCGGCGATTTCCACCTGATAGGCCATGAAACGGGGCGCGCCGAGAAGCTCGCCGACCTTTTGCAAGACCGGTATGGCCTGGGGGCGGAATTCCGCCGAACCGGATTTGTAGAAGGCGCCGCTGGCCAGCTCGATGACGATGTTGCCGTCGCTGTCGGTTTCCACGTCGACCACTTCATCGGCCTGCATTTCCGCGACCACGTCCTCGAAGGCCTGCTGCAGCATGGCGACCGGGTTGACCTCGTCGGCGCCCATGCCGATTTCGTTGGCGATTCCGGCGGCGACCTCGTTGAACATGGGGATATCGATTTTCGAGAAGTTCAGCAGCATGACGAAAAAGGCCATCAGCAGGGTCACCATGTCGGCGAAGGTGGCCATCCATGATTCGTCGGGCTGTTCTTCCGGCGGGGGCGGAGGAGGGGGCATGGCCGCTACTTCTTCATTTTGTCGATGTTGAAGTGAATGGCCGGGTCGAGGTAGCTGTTCATCTTGTCCTGGATGTAGCGGGGGCTCTTGCGGTCGGCCAGCAGGACCAGCCCTTCCATGACCAGATAATTGCGGAACTTCAGGATCTGTTCACGCTGCATCACCTTGGAGGCGGCGGGAATGAAGACGACCCTGGCGAAAAAGACGCCGTAGAGGGTGGTGATCATGGCGACGGCGAGGCCGGCGCCCAGGGCGGACGGGTCGCCGCCCATGCTGTTGAGCATGATGACCAGGCCGATCAGGGTGCCGACCATGCCGAAGGCAGGGGCGCCCGCGCCCATGTCCTTGAGGATGTTGACGGGAACGGTATTCCGCCCGAAGGTGGACTCGATCATGTTGGTGAGAATTTCCCGGACTTCATCGCCGTTGTAGCCGCTGACCACCATATCCATGCCGAATTTCAGGAAGCGGTCGCCCTTGCCGGCCTTCTTGGCTTCCTTTTCAAGAACCGGGGTGCCGTCTTTCTGCACCGCATAGGCCCATTTGATGACCCGGCCGACCTCCGCCTTCATCAGGTCCCGGCCGGCGGTCGGCGCGAAGACGATCTTGGGGATCATCTTCAGCGCGATCAGCACGTAGCGAGGCTCATAGGAAATGAACATCGCCGACATGGTGCCGCCGAAGACCATGATGAAACTGGAGAGGCTGAGGAACACGGTGTAATTGTCGGTGCTGATCAGGACCGAGCCGAAAAACAGAGCGTACGCGCTGAACATTGCGATGATCGTCGCTATCGACATGATTTTCCCCTGAACATACTCAAAACCGGCTACACACAGGCCTTCTCACCAGCGTGAGAATCCAAGCAAATTAAACTACTGTGGAATCAATTAATTAATTCTAAATGGACAGACTCGGCCTGCTGTAGTACCGATGAATAATCGAATAATATCAATATGTGCCCCGTAGGGCCGGAACAGGGAATTGGGTATCATGTTTGCTCGTATCAGGCGTGCCTTTTCAATGGAGCGATTGATCGGCATGGCCATGATCGTCGGCTTTGTCGCCGTCTATTACAGCGATCCTTATCCGGTTCAATTCGTCCGCACCAAGATTTTCGACTTCTATCAGCAACAGAAGCCGAGGCAGATTCCGCCGCCCCAGGGCAAGCCGGTCACCATTGTCGATCTCGACGAAAACAGCCTGTCGGAGATCGGCCAGTGGCCCTGGTCGCGCGATATCGTCGCCAAGATGGTCCACAACCTGACCAAGATGGGCGCCGCCATGGTCGCCTTCGACGTGGTCTTCGCCGAGCCCGACCCGATGAATCCGTCTCTCATCGCCGACAGTCTTCGCGGGCTTGACGAGGATATGAAAGGCAAACTGCGGCAGTTGCCCGATAACGACGACACCCTGGCCAGGGTGATGCGGAAATCCCGCGTCATTCTGGGACAGGCCGGTTACTGGGAGGAGCGGGAGGCGGACCTGACCGCGCCGCCGCCGATCAAGAAGTCCGTCGCCATTCGGGGGACCAAGCCGCATGACTTCATCCCCAATTTCCCGTCTTTGGTCCGCAATATTCCGGCCATCGAGAAACATGCCGCCGGGCACGGCGTCTTCACCATCGTGCCCGAACAGGACGGCATCGTCCGCCGGGTGCCGACCCTGTTCGCCTACAAGGGGGACCTTTACACCGCCCTGTCCGTGGAGATGATGCGCGTCGCCTTCCAGCGGCCGACCATCCTTGCGACGTCGGACGCCGCCGGCATGAGGAGCATCGGTATCGCCTCGAAGCGGATGTTCCCGCCCAAAGGGCTGATTCTGCCAACCGACGCCAACGGCCGCATCTGGCCCTATTTCTCAAAAAGCGACCCGTCCAAGTACATTTCCGCCCGTGATGTGTTGAAGGGCAAGGTCGATCCGAACCTGGTGCGCGGAAAATTGATCATGGTCGGCACGTCGGCCGCCGGGTTGATGGATATCCGGGCGACGCCCATCGACCCGGTGATTCCGGGGGTCGAGGTGCATGCCCAGGTGATCGAGGCCGCCCTGCATGGCGAGTACCTGTCCCGTCCCAACTATTTCCATGTCGCCGAGATGTTCCTGATCATCGTCGGCGGCCTGCTGATGGTGATTTTGGTGCCCTGGGTCGGGGCCAAGTGGACCATGGTGCTGTTCGTCCTGGTCACCGGCGGGGCCGGCGCGACCTCGTGGTTCCTGTTCGCCGGCATCGACTTCCAGCCGTTCCCGGAGATGCTGCCGTCCTTGGCACTGCAGTCGGAAGGGGGACTGCTGTTCGACGCCGCCTTCGCCGCCGCCTCCCTGCTGCTGCTCTACACCACCCTGACCTACAGCGGCTATGCCAAGGAAGAGGCGCAGCGCCGGCAGACCCGGGACGCCTTCTCGAAATACCTGTCGCCGGACATGGTCGAGCGGGTGGCGGGGGACCCGTCGAGCCTGAAACTGGGCGGGGACAAGCGCAACCTGACCCTGTTGTTTTGCGATGTGCGCGGGTTTACCACCATTTCCGAGCAGTTCGACGCCGTCGGCCTGACGTCGCTGATCAACAAGCTGTTGACGCCCCTGACCAACGCCATTCTCGGGCGCAGGGGAACCGTCGACAAATACATGGGCGACTGCATCATGGCCTTCTGGAACGCGCCGCTTGACGACGACGACCATGAATACAACGGCTGCACCTCGGCCCTCGCCATGCTGGCGGAAATGCAGCCCCTGAACGACCGCCTTGAAATCGAAGCCAAGGAAGAGGGGCGCAAACACATACCGCTCAAGGTCGGCCTGGGGCTCAACTCGGGCGAATGCGTGGTCGGCAACATGGGATCGGACCAGCGGTTCGATTACTCGGTGCTGGGCGATACGGTGAATCTCGCCGCCCGCCTGGAGGGCCAGTCCAAGAGCTACGGCATGAACGTGGTGCTGGGGCCGACCACCCGGGCCGCCGTCGAGGACCGCCTGGCCACCATCGATCTGGATTTCATCCAGGTGAAGGGCAAAACCGAAGGCACCTACATCTACGGCCTGATGGGCGACGCCGAGGTCCTCGCCGACCCCGCCTTCGTCAAACTGCAGAAGATGATCTACGACGCCATGGAGACGTACCGCGGCCAGGACTTCGACAAGGCGGCGGACATGTTCGGCGAAATCCGGGTGCTGGGAGATGACGAGCACAAGCCTTGGAGCCTCGAGGCCAACCTGGACGTCCTCTGCGACCTGTATGACGAACGCATCGCCGAATACAAGGTCAATCCGCCGCCCGCCGATTGGGACGGCGTCTTCATCGCGACGACGAAATAAACCGTGATTTGGCATTGATGGGCGTCAATGCGGGGGAGGGACTCCGGGCATAGTATCCGTTCATGGCGGCTATGCGCCGAAACGTGTATACTTCCCATTAGGTGGTTTTATGGTCTTGCTTGCAAACGTCCAGATAAGTGTCCAGATCATGTTGATCGGGCTGATTGCCCTGGTCGGTTTTCTCGCCGTCGGGCTGATCTACATCAACAGCGCCGCCAAACAGGATGAATTTTTGCGCACTCAGCTTCACGAGAGCGAGGGGCTGAATCTGGTCAACGCCATCAAGATGGGCTTTCTGCAGGAACGCCGCAACGAGAAGGATTTCCTGCTTCGCAAGGACATGAAATACGTCGAGCGCCACAAGGCCACGGCGGAAGAATTGATGCCCTATTTCGACCGCTTGAAAGGCATCTATCCGGGCATCGACGAGCAGGCGCTGATTGATGAAATGTGGGCCCGTTTCGCGGTCTATGTGGAGCAGTTCGCCGTCGAGGTCGACATGTGGGAGCGCATCGGCCTGACCCGGGAACAGGGCCTCAGGGGAGAACTGCGGAAAGGGGCGTTGGCTATCGAGGCCGAGTTGAAGAAAAACAGCACCATCGACGGAATCCAGAACCTGACCATCATCCTGCAGCGCATGCGCGGTTACGAAAAGGATTTCTTCCTAAGCGTCGAGGGCAAGTACGCGAAACGGCTGGAGCGTGCCCACGCCAAGCTGGACATGGGCTTCGCCTATGCGGAAATCATCGACGAGGAAAAGGACAAGATCGAGGCCATTCTGGAAAAATATCTCGCTGATTTTCAGGCCCTGTCGGATTTGATGCTGGCGGAAAAGGAAAACCGCACGGTGTTGAGCAAGCTCTATGCGGAAGTCCAGCCGATTTTGCAGTCCCTGGACGAGAAGGGGATGGAGGCCGCCGCCACGGCGACGGCCAACCTGAAGGCCAATGCCGAGAGCACCCTGAATTTCATGATCGCCTCCATGCTGGCGGTGACGGTGATCGTGGTTTCCCTCGCCCTGCTGATCGGCAGGGGGGTCAGCCGGCCCGTGGTGGCGATGACGGGAACCATGTCCCAATTGGCCCAGGGGGATCTGGACACCACTGTTCCGGCCCGCGACCGCCATAACGAGATCGGCGAGATGGCCGAGGCCCTTCAGGTGTTCAAGGAAAACGCCCAGAAAATGCGGCAGATGGAGCGCGAACAGAAGGAAGCCGAGGTCAGGGCGGCGGAGGAAAAACGGCAAACCCTGGACAAGATGGCCAACGACTTCAACGCCAGCGTCGGCAGCGTGGTGCAGTCCGTCTCGTCCATGGCCGGCCAGTTGCAGTCATCCTCGCAGACCATGGCCGGAACGGCGGACAAGACCAAGATGCAGTCGGAAAACGTCGCCGCCGCTTCCGAACAGGCGTCGGCCAACGTGCAGACGGTCGCCGCCGCCGCTGAACAGTTGTCCAGTTCCATCACCGAGATCGGCCGGCAGGTGGCCCAGTCCTCGAAAGTCAACGCCGAGGCCGTCGAGCAGGCGAACAGGACCTATGAAACGGTGCAGCACCTGGACCATGCGGCCAACAAGATCGGCGAGGTCGTCGAATTGATTACCGACATTGCCGAACAGACCAACCTGCTGGCCCTCAACGCCACCATCGAGGCGGCGAGGGCCGGGGACGCCGGCAAGGGCTTCGCCGTCGTTGCCTCCGAGGTCAAGAACCTGGCCAACCAGACGGCCAAGGCGACGGAGGAGATCGGCAGCCAGATTTCCGACATTCAGGCAGCCACCGTGGAATCCGTTGAAGCCATTCAGCAGATCAGCCGGACGGTTTCGGAAATCGATCAGATATCCTCGACCATCGCCTCGGCGGTGGAGGAGCAGGGGGCGGCGACATCGGAAATCGCCCGCAATGTGGAGCAGGCCTCCACGGGCACCAATCAGGTTTCCTCCAACATTCAGGACGTCACCCGGGCCGCCGGGGAGACCGGGGCGGGGGCGGAGCAGATTCGGAGCGCCTCCATCGAACTGACCCGTCAGTCGGACATGCTGAAACAGGCCGTCAACACCTTCCTGCAAGAAGTGCGCTCGGGCTGAGGAGAGCCGGGCGGGCGGCTACTTGGACGTCATCACCCAGACGCCTTTCCAGTCCTTCGGATTCTGTTTCTTCAGGACCTTGCAGCGGTCTTCGATGTAGGTGTTGGCCAGCTTGTCGTTCGGGTTGGCCTTCAGGGCCTCCTGGAAGGCCTTGATGGACTTGTCCCAGTTGCCCTCCCGGTAATGGCGGCGGCCTTCGTTGAAGTAATTGACGTTGTCCATCAGGTTCGGGAAGCTGTCCTCGGTGTGGTAGTCGAGAACCTCGTAGACCCCCACCGGTTCCGTCTTGCCTTTCACCACCACGTCGTCGATGTAGCGGGTGCGGTAGGTGCCCTTCAGCTTGGACATGGTGTATTCGCTGATCAGGATGTGGGCGGAATACTGCTTGCAGGCACTTTCCAGGCGGGCCGCCAAATTAACGCCGTCGCCGATCATGGTGTAGTCCATGCGCTTCTGGCTGCCGATGTTGCCGGCGACGATCTTGTCCGTGTTCAGGCCCATGCCGTGATCGATGGCCATCAGCCCCTTGTCCAGGCGGGTCTGGTTGTATTCGTGCAGGCGGGTCATCATGGCGATGGCGGCGCGCACGCCCCGGTCCTCGTCGTCGTCATGGGCCATGGGGATGCCGAAGGCGGCCATGATGGCGTCGCCGATGAACTTGTCCAGCATGCCGCCTTCGGACGTGATGCAGTCGACCATGATCTCGAAGTATTCGTTCAGCAACTGCACCGTTCCCTGTGCGCCCAGGGCCTCGGTGATGGTGGTGAAGGAACGCACGTCGGAGAACAGCACGGTGGCGATGGTGTCCTGGCCGCCCATCATGTTGGCCTCGCCGCCTTCCATCATCTGGTCGGCCAGGGCCGGGTCCATGTAGCGTGACATGGTCGACTTCATGCGCTTTTCCGAACTGATGTCCTCGACCATGACCAGGGACCCCAGCTTCTTCTGCTCGGCGTCGATCAGGGGCAGGAAGGTGACGTTGGCCGATAGCTTCTCCTTCGTTTCCTCTTCGTCGTTGCCGACCTCGATTTCCGCATCCATGGCCATGTCCGATTCCTGGGTCTCGTCGACCTTGCGGATCTTGTCCATGATCCAGGCGTTGGGGCCGACGAAGAATTCGTCCACCTTGCGTCCGAAAATTCCGCCGGGCTCGACCTTGAAGATTTTCAGGCCGGCGGCGTTGCAGGTGATGATCTTGCCGTCCTCGTCGGTGGTGATGACGGCGTTGGTCATGCTTTCCAGCATGCTTTCGTTGTAGTTCTTCATGTTCTGGACGTCGTCGAACAGCTTGGCGTTTTCCAGGCCGATGGCAACCTGGGCGGTGAACGCCTTCAGGCGTTGTTCGTCTTCGTCCGTGAACGGGCCGCCGCGCTTGTTCAGGGTCTGGGTGACGCCGATGGTCTTGCCGTCCTTGTTGATGATCGGCACGCACAGGATGGAGCGGGTGAAATAGCCGGTCTGCTTGTCGAAGGCCGGGTTGAAACGCAGGTCGGCGTAGGCGTAGGGGATGTTGACGGTCTTGCCGCTGGTGAACACGGTGCCGGCGATGCCGACGTGGTTGGGCAAGCGGATTTCACCGATGGAATCGCCCATGGCGACGCGGGAAAACAGCTCGTTGGTCTTTTCATCGTTGAGGAACAGGGTGGAGCGGTCGGCCTGCAGCATTCGGGTCGCCTCGACCATGACCTTGGCCAGCATGGCCCCCAGGTCGATTTCCGAGGTGACGTCGGAAACGATGTCGAGGAACTCCATTTCCTTTTCCCGGGTCTTCTTCATGCGTTCGACGAACTGGGTGCTTTGCAGGGAAATGGAGGCCTGGGTCGTCATCGCTTCGAGCAGCGACAGGTCGTCCTTGGTGAACCGTCCCTTTTTCTTGTTCAGGGTCTGGGCGACGCCGATGATCTCGCCGCGCACGGTCTTGATCGGCACGCACATCATGTTGCGGGTGACGAATCCGGTCTGTTCGTCGACGGAACGGTTGAACGACGGGTGCTTGTAGACGTCGTGGATGATCAAGCCCTTGCCGGACGTGTAGACCTCTCCGGCGATGCCGCTGTCGTTGAGGATGCGGATTTCCCGCTGGAAATTGCCCTGCGCGAAGCGGGAATAGAGCTCCCCCGTTTGCGGGTCGTTGAGGAACAGCGAACTGCGTTCCGCCCCCAGTTCCCAGGTGGTCATTTCCATCAGTGCCGCCAGCACCTCGTCGAGAGATTCGATGGCCGCCACCTTGCGCGAAATGTCGAGCAGCATTTCCGCCTGTAGATTGCGCTTTTCCTCGGCGCTCATGGAACGTTTCGTTTTCGGGGCCGGAGCGGTTTTCTTTGCCATTTTATTTGCCTTTGTTGGTCGCTTGGACTTGTTCCACCATTCTGTCGCGCAGTTCGTTGATGGTGTCGTGAAGTTGCCGGGATTCGTCGCGGGCGTCCCTTTCCAGGGTCTGGATCTTTTCCTCGTAATCGATGGTGGTCTTGTCCACCTGGTCGCGGATGGCCTGTAACGCCCCCTTCAGTTGGCTGATTTCATCGGCAGAACTGGTGACCACGCTCTGCACCGCCTCGTCCTTTTCGAAGCGCATGTGTTCCAGTTCGTCGCGCAGCGCCGAGGTGGTGGATTTCAGTTGCCGGATTTCATCGCTTGAACTGCTGATGACGCTCTGCACCGCCTCGTCCTTTTCGAATCGCATGTGTTCCAACTCGTCGCGAAGCGCCGACGTGGTGGCTTTCAATTGCCGGATTTCATCGCTGGCCGCGGCGACCGCGTTCTGCACCTCCTCGTCCTTCTGAAAGCGCATGTTCTCCAATTCCTCGCGCAGCGCCTGGGCGGTGGCCTTCAATTGCCGAATCTCGTCGTTGGCCGCGGCGACGGCGCTTTGCACCTCTTCGTCTTTTTGGAAACGCATGTTTTCCAGTTCTTCCCGCAGCGCCTTGGCCGTGTTCTTCAACTGAATGATTTCGTCGCTGGCGTTGGCGACCGCCCTCTGTACGTTTTCCTCTCCCTTGAAGCGCTCGTTCTCCAACTCCTCGCGCAGGGCGCCGATGGTCTGGCGCAGTTGCACCAGTTCATTGTTGGAAAGGGCCACCGCCTCCTGAACGGCGCCGTCCTTCTGGTAGCTGATGGTTTCCATCTCTTCGCGTAGGGTGGAGACAGTGTTCCTCAGATGACGGATATCCGCCTGGGCTTCCAGCAGGGCGGCGTCTTTGTGGTCTTCGGAAGGCGAATTCTCGGTCACGAGGCTCTCGATTTGATACTGGTGCGAAGGGTGTCAACACAGGCAGTGTTGCCATCATTTGGTATGGCGTCAAGGTTGCGCTGATATATTCCGCACACGCCCGCCCGAAATCGCCTCGAAGCCCATGTTTTTCTTGCACTTTCAAGCGCTTTCGCCGATTGTGCATTCTCTGCCGACACGTTTCCCGGCATAAGCTACGAGAAAAATACAAAGGAATGGAAAAACATGACCAGCGGAACAGTGAAATGGTTCAACCCGACCAAGGGCTATGGCTTCATCGAGCCGGAAGACGGTTCGAAGGACGCCTTCGTCCATATCTCCGCAGTCGAACGGGCCGGGCTGACGACTCTGCGCGAGGGGCAGAAGGTTGAATACGAACTGACGCCGTCCCAGAACGGCAAGTTCTGCGCCGAGAACATTGTCGCTGGCGACTGAGTTCTCCTGAAATCGGCTTGTTTCCCGGCCGCCGCTGTGGCCAAATTCGGGGTCGGGTTCACACGTTGGAATAAGCGGACATGACCAGCGCGATCAGTGGCTTTTTCAAACTGCTTGTCGGGTCCTTGCGCGATCTCCTGCCGATTGTCCTGACCGTCGCCTTTTTTCAGGTCTTCGTCCTCAGGCAGCCGTTTCCCGATCTTGACCAAGTGCTGGTCGGACTCGTCTTCGTCGTCGTCGGCCTGACCCTGTTCATTCAGGGGCTGGAAATGGGCCTGTTCCCCCTGGGCGACGACATGGCCGAGGCCTTCGCCCGCAAGGGCAGCCTGACGGCCTTGCTGTCCTTCGCCTTTTGCCTGGGCTTCGGCACCACCGTCGCCGAGCCGGCGCTGATCGCCGTTTCCGCCGAGGCGGCCAAGGTGGCGGCGCAGGCGGGCGCCATCGCCGCCAGCGAGGAATCCCGGTCGGGCTATGCGGACAACCTCCGCATCGTCGTCGCCCTGTCCGTGGGCTTCGCCCTGGTGCTGGGGGTGTTCCGCATTCTGAAGGGCTGGCCGATCTATTATTTCATCATCGGCGGTTATCTTCTGGTCATCGCCATCACCCCCCTGGCCCCGGCGGAAATCGTCGGCATCGCCTATGACGCCGGCGGCGTCACCACGTCGACCATTACCGTGCCCCTGGTGACGGCCCTCGGTGTCGGCCTGGCCCAGACCATCCGGGGGCGAAACCCCATGTCAGACGGGTTCGGCCTGATCGCCTTCGCCAGCCTGACGCCGATGATTTTCGTCATGCTGTTCGGGATGCTGGTGTGATGGACATGCTCGCCGACATCGCGCTGACGGCCTACGCCACCCTGATCGACATCCTGCCCATCGCCGCCGTCCTGCTGGGCTTTCAGATTTTTGTCCTGCGCCGCAAGCCGCGGCATCTGTCGCGCATTCTGATCGGCCTGGTTTACGTTCTGCTGGGGCTGACCTTCTTCCTGGTCGGTCTGGAAAGGGCCCTGTTCCCGGTCGGCCGGTCCATGGCCGCGCAATTGACGGACCCGGCCTTTACCGGTCAGCCGGCGGACGCGGCCGTGGTCGACTGGATGAAATATCTCTGGGTTTACGCCTTCGCCTGGATGATCGGGTTCGCCACCACCATCGCCGAACCGTCGTTGATCGCGGTGTCCCTTAAGGCGGAGAAGATCGCAGGCGGGACCCTCAGCGCACTCGGACTGCGCCTGGCCGTGGCCCTCGGCGTTGCCTTCGGCGTCACCCTCGGGGTGTACCGGATCGTTTCCGGCGACTCGTTGGGGCTATACATCATGGTCGGCTATATCATCGTTATCGGACAAACGGTGTTCGCTTCGAAAAGCATTGTCCCGCTGGCCTACGATTCCGGCGGCGTGACGACCTCGACCGTGACCGTGCCGGTTCTCGCGGCCCTCGGCATCGGACTGGCCGTGGCGGTTCCCGGGCGCAGCCCGTTGCTCGACGGGTTCGGGCTGATCGCGTTTGCAAGCGTGTTTCCCATTATCTCGGTGCTGGGCTATGACATTGTCTCATCCTGGTTCCGGCGCCGACAAAAACTTCAATCTCAAAAGGCGGAATGAGAGGTGTAATCGTGGATTTGAAAATGATCATGGCCCTGGTGGCCGATGAAAAAACCGATACGGTCTTGGAAGCCGCGCGGGAAGCGGGGGCAACCGGGGCGACGGTCATCACCAACGTCAGGGGAGAGGGCCTGATGCCGGTGAAAACCTTCCTCGGCCTGGACGTGGCCAGCCAGCGGGACGTGCTGTTGTTCCTCGTCGCCGCCCCCCGGGCCCGGGAAATTCTGGAAACCATCGCGGGCGCCGGGCGCTTCGACGAGGAACCCGGCAGCGGCATCGCCTTTCAGGTCGGCATCGAGGACGCCGTTGGACTGGGCACCCAGGCCGGAACCATTCTTCAGGAAATCGAGGATTCGTTATGAGCGAGAAAAAAATCATCAAGGTCGGCGAAGTCATGACGCCGGAGGTGAAAACCATCGACGGAACCGCCAGTGTCGACAAGGCCATCGACCTGATGCGCCATTCCGGGGTCAGTTCCCTGGTCGTCGACAAGCGCCACGGGGATGACGAATACGGCATGGTCGTGGTCTCCGACATCGCCACCCGGGTGATCGGCCCCAACAAGGCGCCGGAACGGGTCGGCATCTATGAAATCATGACCAAGCCTGTGCTGACGGTCTCGGAAGACATGGACATCCGCTACGCGGTCAGGCTGCTCGGCCAGTTCGACCTGAGCCGGGCCCTGGTCACCGACGAAAACCGCAACCTGAAGGGCATCGTCACCCTGCGCGACATGGTCCTACGCCATGCCGGTGAGTTGCAAGGGTGATGGCGGGTTGTATTCATTGACCTCAAGCTCATAAAAGAGTATATGTAGGGACAGGAATTATCCTGATCGTCGAACTGGCTTTTCGGGGCCAGGCGACACGTTCTACGGCTGCTTTCGGGCAGCCGTAGTTATTTGCGGAGAGTGCTTTCATGTACTTGTGCTACGTGGACGAGGCCGGTTGTACAGGCGCACTGCCGAGTTCCACATCCCCGATACAGCCCGTGTTTATTCTTTCGGGCTTAATCGTTCACGCTGATCATGTGCAAAATCTTACGCGTGACTATCTTCACATTAAAAGGTGCTTTTATCCCGGCCTGCTCGCTCAGGAGAGGGACCGTCTGGATTGGATTTTGCCCGAGGTCAAAGGGGCTGACCTTCGGAAAAAAGTTGCCGCAGGCAGCCGTCGTACACGTTCTCACGTGGTTGGGTATATGGACAAGGTGAGAGACACTCTCAATCGCTATGATGCCCGTCTCGTCGGCAGGGTATGGATCAAGGGCATCGGCGTTCCCTTCGATGGCAATTCCGTGTACACATTTTCCGTCCAGGATATCCTCAGGCATTTCCAGCATTTCCTGGAGGAACGGGGAGACGCCGGTCTCGTCATCGCCGACAGTCGTAACAAACCGAAAAACGCCAAGGTTTCACACTCGATCTTTACCCAGAAATACCGCTTTGCCGGCGATCCTTATTCAAGAATCGCCGAAATGCCGGTGTTCGGGCACAGTGACAATCACGCCATGGTACAGCTAGCGGATCTGATCAACTCCGCCTTTATTGCGCCAATTGCAGTGAAAACCTATTGCACGGGCCATGTCGATAATTTGCATGTAAGGCAGGGTTACACCCGGATCAAAAGCCGGTATGTCAACGACATCAAAAAGATACAGTACCGCTATTCCGACCCTGTAACGGGCTTGCAAAAAGGCGGCTTGATTATTTCCGACGCCATAGCCCACCGTACCGGCTCGGCGTTTTTCAGGCAAGACGGGCCGAACCATCATGAGGGTAGGCAATAATCATCCCGAAAAAAAGCCGGACCTGAAAAGGTCCGGCGAGTTTCACAGGGAGGTTGTCGGAGGGAGCTCAAGGGGTCGATGTGGACTTGAGAGAGAGGGGGAATTCCTCCGACGACTCTATAAAAGCACAGTCCCTTTGGAGCGGCTGTGACGGCCGTCACATGGCCGCGGATATTTTGCAAGCCCACAAATTATGCCCCCTGTTTATAGGTTGTTAACCAGATGTAGCGTAATGATGAACGCGGGATGTGGTTAAGAGTCTATGAACGATGAACAGGGTTATCCTGAGTTTGGGTCTGGTGTTGACGTTGTCGGCGTGCGCCGGCGGTTTGCCGCCTTCGTCCAGTAACGGGTTGAAGGCCTACGATATGGTTTTCGGCTTGCGGGCCGTGCCCGAGGGGGCCGACAACAGTCGGGTCTGGTCCCCGGTTCACCAGATTTACGGCGGCAAGCCGGACTGGTCCGTGGTCTGGTTTCAGGAAAAGACCAAGGACGGTTCGACCTATGAACTGACGGCCCGGCCCTTGGGGGAGACCGAAGAGACCAGGGGAGGAGAAGAGCCTGCCCCCGGTCCTTACGACCGGTTGACGAAGGTGGCTGAGGCCGTTTTCGGAGAGGCGAAAAGCTGGCTCGACCGGCTGTTTTTTTAACGGCCCGGCGCCATGACCCGCATCGCCAGTTTCAATGTGGAAAATCTGGACGACCGGCCCGGGCGTGATCCGGAACTGGCAGACCGCATTCGCGTTCTTCGTCCGCAACTGCTGCGGACCCGCGCCGATATCCTGTGCCTGCAGGAAGTCAACGGACAGGCCGACGGCAGTGGCCAGCGGCGCCTGAAGGCCTTGGACGATCTTTTGCAAGGCACACCATTCGAGGACTTCCACCGCGTCGCCAGTATCCGGAAAAGCCGTGGCGGCGTTCGGGACAGGCATAATCTGGTCATCCTGAGCCGGTTTCCCGTCGTTGAACGACACCAAATTCGCCATGATCTGGTTCCGCCGCCCCTCTACCGGTCGGTGACGGCGGACCCGAGGCCCGAGGCCGCCGAGGCGGTGGAATGGGACCGGCCCTTCCTGCACGCCGCCCTCGATGTGGGCGGGGGGAAAATCCTGCATGTGGTCAACGTGCATCTGCGCGCGCCCCGCGCCGCGTTCGTGCCGGGGCGAAAAGCCGACCGAAGAACCTGGAAATCCGTTCCGGCCTGGGCCGAGGGGTTTTTCCTCGCCGCCCTCAAGCGGGCCGGACAGGCCTTCGAGGTCCGCCTTTGCATCGACCGGGTGTTCGACGGCGACGAAGACGCGCTCATCGTCGCCGCCGGGGACTTCAACGCCGATGAGGGGGAGACCCCGGTCCGCACCATTCGCGGCGACGAGGAAGACCTGGGCAACCCGTCCCTGTCGCCTCGGGTGCTGGTGCCCCTGGAGCGGTCCGTCGACGAGACCCGCCGCTATTCGGTCATTCACGGGGGACGCCCCCGTATGCTCGACCATCTGCTCGCTTCGCGGGGGCTGATGGCCCACTACGTTGGGGCGGAAATCCATAACGAGGCGGTCGGCGACGAATTGTCCTCGCCGGCGGTGCTGAAGGGATCACCGGAGTCCTACCACGCCCCGGTGGTGGCGGAGTTTTCCCTTCTTTAATCTTCCCGCTTGTAAGCCCCGTCATTGGCCATGAAGAAGAATTCCACTTCCCGTTCCTCGAAAATTTTCGGGTTGAGCTGTTCGTTGAGGGAGCGGATATGGCCGATCAGGTTGAAGGTGAGGGCGTTGAGCAGAGGATCGGAATCGCGGAACAGCACGCTCAAGACCTTTCTCGGGATAATCACGCAGGTCGCATCGCCCTTCGCCGTCGCCGTCGCCATGCGGGGCATGTTGCTGATCAGGGCCATTTCCCCGAACAGTCCGGTCTCCTGGACGGTTCCGATCGCCTTGCTGGCGTCTCCGTCTTGAACCGAAATCTCGATCTCCCCACTCTCGACAAGGTAGGCGACATCCCCCTCGTCTCCTTCCCGGAAGATGATGTCATCGGTGCTAAATGACTTTTTTTCCATGACCCTTTAACCCGGCAAACGAAAACCAAGGTTATGTTTAAAAGGGAATTCTAAAGATTTTCTTACAGCCCGCCGCGCCGCCGCCCGGTGCGGCGGCGGCGTCTTCCCCCGGCGTCTTCCCGGCGCCGGTGCAGGTGTTCGAGGATGTCCATGCGGCGTTCCTCATCCGCCACCCGCCAGTCCTTGATTTCATCCCGTGTCCGCCAGCAGCCGCGGCAGAATCCCGTCTCGGGGTTGATTTCGCAGATGGAGACGCAGGGGGATTCAATCACGATCAAGCGGTCCCGTTGCGTAGGACGAGGTCCGGGCGGGACTGGATCAAGCTGCGGATTTCCCGCGCCGTCAGCCGGTATTCGTTGCCGCAATGGCATCTGGCGAAGACGCCGCCGTCCTTGTCCATCCGATAATCAACGATGTTCCGAGCCATGCCGGCGCCTCCTTAACCTGATAATCGAGACCGAAGATCCTTTCTACAGATGGGAAGGGCGGGGGGCCCGACAAGGAAAAAGATGCGAGGAGACAGCGACGCCCCCGGGCCCGGTCGGAATGCCTTTGAAAACAAAAGAAAAAGGGACGCTTGTGGGGGCGTCCCTTTCTCGAAAAATGGCTCCGGCAGCAGGACTCGAACCTGCGACATATGGATTAACAGTCCACCGTTCTACCAACTGAACTATGCCGGACCTGTGGAGGCGCGGACCGGAATCGAACCGGTGTACACGGCTTTGCAGGCCGCTGCGTAGCCACTCCGCCACCGCGCCGATTCATTCTCGCCTCAACCGCGAAGACAGTGGCATGAATTCACGGGCGCCCTCGCGACCGGAGCAATGCTCCAATAGCGAAGGATGGGGAACTTAGACTCATCGCCAAGGCCGGTCAAGAGAAGTTCATTGCTATTTTTTTACCGCCCCTTGGTCATTGTGTTCCGGGGCCCGTTGGGATTATATAACCGGACAGAATCAAAACAGTGAAACGGTGCCAGCATGGATTTCGCAGCCGCCCGCCATAACATGGTGGAAAGTCAGATCAAACCCAACCGGGTGACCGATACCTTGGTCATGAGCGCCCTTGCCGAACTGCCCCGGGAACGCTTCGTTCCGAAGGCCTATCAGGGGATCGCCTACGTCGATGAGGCGGTGGAAATCGCCCCCGGCCGTCACCTGATGGAAGCCTGGGTGCTTGCCCGCCTTTTGCAGGCGGCGGAAGTCGGCGCCGACGACGTGGCCCTTGTCGTCGGCTGCGCCAGCGGTTACGAGGCGGCGGTGACGTCCGCGGTGGCGAGTACGGTTTTCGCCCTCGAATCAGATCCCGACCTCGCCGGTCAGGCGAACGAAATCCTGGCCGACCTGTCCATCGACACGGTTGCCGTGATTGACGGCGCCCTGGCGCGAGGCTATGCCCGGCAGGCCCCCTATGACGTGATCTTGATCAACGGCGCCGTGCCGGAGGTCCCCGAGCGCCTGACCCGTCAACTGGCGGAAGGGGGGCGTCTTGTCGCCATCGTCGGTGAAGGCGCCTACGGCAAGGGAACCCTGGTCACCCGGTACGGCGGCGCCCTGACCAGCCGCCATGTGTTCGACGCCGGAACCCCGTCCCTGCCGGGCTTCGAGAAAGAGGCGGAATTTTCGTTCTGACGGCCCCAAGGGTTTAAGGGGACGTTAACCATAGGGTGATATTGGCTTAAGTCGTCTTTGTGCGGTGTCGGCCGACGGTCGGTTTTCGGTTCTTGCGGGAGTTATAAAATGAGCCAGCGATTTACTGTTGTTCTGGGTGGGCTGATGTCCCTCGGCCTGGCCATCGCGGCCCCGGCCGGACCGGCTGCCGGGCAGACTCTGGAAGACGCCCTGGCGGCGGCCTACGCGGCCAACCCGACGCTGCTGGCGAAGCGGGCCGAATTGCGGGCTGCGGACGAAGGAGTGCCGCAAGCCCTTGCCGGTTGGCGTCCGAGTATTTCCGCTTCCGCCTCGACCGGCCAATCGAGCAATTATTCCAGTTCCGCGACCAGCAACAACCATCAGGAGCCGAGCCCGCATACGGCCTCCCTGACCATTTCCCAGCCCCTCTACAGCGGCGGTCAGACGGTGGCGGCGATCTCATCGGCGGAAAATTCCGTTCTCGCCGCCCGGGCGGATTTGACCCGTGTCGAGCAAAGCGTGCTGTTGGATGCGGTGAAGGCGTTCGTCAACGTCCACCGGGAGCAGGCGGTGCTTGAGCTTCGCCTGAACAACGAACAGGTGTTGAAGCGCCAACTCGAGGCGACGGCGGACCGCTTCGAGGTCGGCGAAATCACCCGCACGGACGTCCATCAGGCGGAAGCCCGCCTGGCCAAGGCGACGGCGGACCGGATCCAGGCGGAAGGGGACCTGACCTCGAGCCGGGCGACCTATCTCAACGTCATTGGCGAGGAAGCGGGGAAGCTGGTTCTCTCCCCGGTCAAGCTCAACTTGCCGCAAAGCGCCGAGCACACCATCCAGTTGGCGGTGGCGCAAAACCCGAGCGTCCTCAGCGCCGAATTCGGCGAGCGGGCGTCCCGCGACGACATCGAGGAAATCAGGGGTTCCCTGCTGCCGTCCCTTGACCTGTCGGGAACGGCTTCCCGTACTCTCAACGCCTCGATCGAAAGCACCCGTTCCGACAGCTATACGGCGAAGCTGACCCTGACCGTGCCGCTTTATCAAACCGGCGCGGTCTACTCGCAACTGCGCGCGGCCCGCCAGACGGCGACGAAAAAACGCCGGGACATCGATTCCGCGCGCCGTTCGGCGACGGAAACCGCCGCCCGCGCCTGGCAGACCCTGGCCACCACCCGGGCCCGCATCGAATCCTTCAAGGCCCAGATCAAGGCCAGTGAAATCGCCCTGGAAGGGGTGCAGCGGGAAGCCGTCGTCGGATCCCGGACAGTGCTCGACGTTCTCGACGCCGAACAGGAATTGCTTGATGCCAAGGTCAATATCATCACCGCCCAGAGGGACGAGACCGTGGCCGTTTTCGAATTGAAAAGCGCCATTGGCGAGTTGACGGCCTCTCATCTGACCTTGCCCGTCGCGACGTACGATTCGAAGGAACACTACAATCAGGTCCGCGACCAACTCTTCGGCGCCGGTCCGGAATCCGGCCAAAACAACTAAACCTTTCGTAAGGTAAGGAAAAATAAAGATATTATCCGTATACAGATGGGCGTGATGCAGCGTTTCTTTGCGGGTGGCGTTCATGGGGCTTCTGAATTAGTCTTATGCGAATCCTCGCCGGTCGATTCCCGTTCGACAGCGCAGGGGGAAAAGGGGTCTTCAGTCGGGTGATGAAGAGATGAGCGAAGAAGGTGAGGAAGAGGTAGGCCAAGAGCCTTCGATGGAAGATATTCTGGCTTCCATTCGCCGGATTCTGTCCGAGGAGGAAGAAGAGGAGGCGGCCAAGGAAGCCGCCCTCGAAGCCCAGCCTGAACCGGAGCCTGAACCCGAACCCGAGCCCGCACCGGAGCCAGAGCCCGAACCGGAACCAGAGCCTGAACCCGAACCTGAGCCGGAGCCGGAACCCGAACCAGAGCCTGAGCCCGAACCGGAACCTGAACCTGAACCAGAGCCGGAACCCGCGCCCGTAATCGAAATGATGGAACCGGAGCCCGAGCCGGAACCCGAGCCAGAGCCCGAACCCGAACCGTTGCCGGAGCCTCCGCCTCCACCACCTCCTCCTCCGCCGCCGCCTCCACCACCTCCGCCCGCACCGGAGCCGATGGAAGAGGATGTCCTGGAGTTGACCGAGGCCATGATCGCCCCGACGGAGGCCCTGGTTTCCGGGCAAACGGCGCAGGCCTCGACCGATGTCCTTGGCGAGCTGGCGCGGGCCATCATGGACCGCAGGGAACTGGACATGGGCGACAAGGACGTCACCCTGGAAGGGATCGTCCGCGAGATGCTGCGCCCGCTGCTGCGTGAATGGCTGGACCGCAACCTGCCTTACCTGATCGAGCGCCTGGTCAAGAAAGAGATCGACAAGATGGTCAACCGGGCCGAGCACTACGAGGACCTGTAGCCGTTCTTTCCGAAGGAAATTAAGCCGGGCAGCCCGCCGCTGCCCGGTTTTTTGTTTATCGACGGCGCTGGCGGTGGTATTGACCTGTCGTCTTGAAACAATGGGCTCGGACGATGCTGGACAAATCCTATAACCCGCAAGGGGTCGAGAAGAAACACTATCAAGCCTGGGAAGAGGGTGGCGCTTTCGCTTGCGGCCAGCGCCCCGACGCCGATCCCTACACCATTGTCATTCCGCCTCCCAACGTCACCGGCAACCTGCACATGGGCCATGCCCTGAACAACACCCTGCAGGACATCATGATCCGCTATCAGCGCATGAAGGGGCTCGACGTGTTGTGGCAGCCGGGCACCGATCATGCGGGCATCGCGACGCAAATGGTCGTCGAGCGCCAGATGGAGAAAGAGGGCCTGACGCGCCACGACCTGGGCCGCGACAAATTCATCGAGCGGGTCTGGAAGTGGAAGGCGGAATCCGGCGGGTCCATCACCGAACAACTGCGCCGCCTGGGCGCATCGTGTGACTGGGGCCGCGAACGCTTCACCATGGACGACGGCCTGTCGGCGGCGGTGCGCAAGGTCTTCGTCGAATTGCACAGGCAGGGGCTGATCTACCGCGATCAGCGTCTCGTCAACTGGGACCCGCTGCTGCACACGGCGATTTCCGACCTGGAGGTCGAGCAGAGGGAAATCAACGGCAACATGTGGTATTTCAAGTATCCGGTCGAGGACCGGGACGGGGAATACATCACCGTCGGCACCACTCGCCCGGAGACCATGCTGGGCGACACCGGCGTCGCCGTGCATCCCGACGACGAACGCTATCGGGACCTGATCGGCAAGTTCTGCATCCTGCCCATCGTCGGGCGGCGGATTCCCATCGTCGCCGACGAATACGCCGACCCGGAAAAGGGTTCCGGCGCGGTGAAAATCACTCCCGCCCACGACTTCAACGACTTCGAGGTCGGCCGCCGCCAGGACCTGGATGTGATCAACATTCTCGACCGGGACGCCCGTATCAATGAAAACGCCCCCGATCACCTCAAGGGGCTGGACCGCTTCGAGGCCCGGGACGCCATCGTCAAGGAGATCGAAGGCCTCGGCCTGCTGGAGAAGATCGAAGACAACCTGATGACGGTGCCCTACGGCGACCGCTCCGGCGTCGTCATCGAACCCTGGCTCACCGACCAATGGTTCGTCGACGCCGCCACCCTGGCCAAGCCGGCCATCGAGGCGGTCGAGCAGGGCAGGACCAAATTCGTCCCGGTCCAGTGGGAGAAGACCTACTTCGAATGGATGCGCAATATCCAGCCCTGGTGCGTGTCCCGGCAAATCTGGTGGGGCCATCAGATCCCGGCCTGGTACGGCCCGGACGGGGAAATTTTCGTCGAACTCACCGAAGACGCCGCCCAGGCCGCCGCCGACAAACACTATGGCGAGACCGTGGAACTGACCCGCGACGAGGATGTCCTCGACACCTGGTTCTCGTCCGCCCTGTGGCCGTTCTCGACCCTCGGCTGGCCCGACGAAGCGCCCGAGGTCGGCCGCTATTATCCTACCGACGTTCTGGTCACCGGCTTCGATATCATCTTCTTCTGGGTCGCCCGGATGATGATGTTCGGCATGCATTTCATGGGCGAAGCGCCGTTTCACACGGTCTACATCCATGCCCTGGTACGCGACGAGAAGGGCCAGAAAATGTCCAAGTCCAAGGGCAACGTCATGGATCCGCTGGACCTGGTCGACAAATTCGGCGCCGATGCGCTGCGCTTCACCCTGACCGCCTTCGCCGCCCAGGGCCGCGACGTCAAGATGAGCGAAAGCCGGGTCGAGGGCTACCGCAACTTCTGCACCAAGCTGTGGAACGCGGCCCGCTTCGCCGAAATGAACGAATGCCGCCCTGACCCGGATTTCGATCCGGCGTCGTGCAAGCTGACCCTCAACCGCTGGATCATCGGCAAGACGGCGGAGGCAGCCCGCGACACGGCCCGGGCCATCGACGCCTACCGCTTCAACGACGCCGCCAGCGCCTTGTATCAGTTCACCTGGGGCAGTTTCTGCGACTGGCATCTGGAATTCGCCAAGCCCGTCTTCCAGGGCGACGACGAGGCGGCCAAGGCGGAAACCCGCGCCGCCACCGCCTGGGTCCTGGGCCGCTTGCTGCATATGCTGCACCCGATCATGCCGTTCATTACCGAGGAACTGTGGAAGTCCCAGTTCGACCCGGAGAGCAGCCTCATCGACGCCCCCTGGCCGGACCTGCCGGACGGACTGATCGACGCCGCCGCCGCCGAGGAAATGGACTGGGTGGTGCGGCTGATTTCGCAAATCAGGGCGGTTCGCGCCGAAATGAACATCGCGCCTGGGGCGAAAATTCCCATGTTGCTGAAAGACGGCGGCGAGGCCGCCCGGCAACGTCTGCAGACCCATCGGGACATCCTGTCCACCCTGGCCCGCCTGGAGTCTCTGGATGTTCTCGACGGTGAGGTTCCCAAGGGGGCGGTTCAGGACGTTCTCGACGAGGCGACCATCGTGCTCCCGCTTGCCGGCGTCATCGACATCGCCGCCGAGCAGGCCCGCCTGGAAAAGGAGGCGGCCAAGCTGCAAGGGGACATCGCCAAGCACGACAAGAAGCTGGCCAACAAGGGCTTCACCGACAAGGCCCCGGCGGAGGTCGTCGAAACGGAGCGTCAACGCCGAGACGAGGCGGCGGCGGCCCTGGCCAAGGTCACCGAGGCCCTGCAGCGGGTCAAGGCCCTATAGACCTTCAGCTTAACGCCGGGCGGAGCGTTCGTTCTGATAGACGTGCCAGCCGGAAAAAGCCAGCAGGGCGATGGCCGACCATTTGTGCAGGGGATTCATCGGCTTGACGATCTTGAAGCCGGTCAGGGCCAGGGTGGTCATGGAGACGGCCATGCCGGTCTTGACGAATTCCCGGTTGCGGCGGCGGCGGTGTTGCCTTCTCTCGCTTTCGGCGCGCCTCGCCTTCGCCCGCCCGGGAGAGGCGTTGGGATCGATGTAGGTCATGCCGCCTGTTCCGTTTCCTGTTCGCCGTAGAGGTAATCGAGAATACTGTCGCCGGGGATGCGGTAATTCCGCTCGACCAGCCTTCCGCGCAGGGCGCCGCTGGCGGCCAGCCGGACCACGGTGGCCCGGTCGACGCCGATCAGGCGGGCCGCCTGGGTGGAGGAATAGATTTGGTGGGGTTTCACGTCCCTCGACAGATAGCCGTGGAACTGAAAGGCGACGTTGGCGAGGGAGATCAGGGTGGTCATGCGACCGATGGCGTTCCATAACATGGTCAAGGGTGTCTCATGGCAAGGGATTATAGAGGCATTCTGTCCGAGTTTGATGCTGCAAATGATAATCATTCGCAATTAAGTGTCAAGCCTTTTCGCCCTCCCTTCGCTCCCGGTGGGAGGGGCTGACGGGGGGATCAGAGGCTTTCCGGGACCATCCCGATGGCCCCGCAGGGACATTCGGCGGCGCACAGGCCGCAGCCCTTGCAGAAGTCGTAGAGGAATTCGAAGCCCTTGCCGGGCCCCAGCTTCCTGACCGCGTTGTCGGGGCAGACGCCGTAGCAGTTGTCGCATTCGAAGCAGTTGCCGCAGGACAGGCAACGGCGGGCTTCGAACAGGGCGTTGTCCGCGTCCAGGTCGCCGATCACCTCCTCAAAGCCGCTTTGGCGGCGCACCAGATCCAGTTCCGGCTGCACGGATTGCGGCGCATCGTCATAGTACCAGGTGTTGAGCCCTTGATAGGTCGCCGGTGGGTTCTTTTCCGGTCTTTCATGGGTCTCGCCGCGAAGCCAGGCGTCAATGTGCCGGGCCGCCTTCTTGCCGTGGCCCGCGGCGACGGTCACGGTCCGTTCCGAAGGCACCATGTCGCCACCGGCGAACAGGCCCGGATAGCCGGTCATCATGGTTTCGTCCACATCGACGACCCCATCGGATGCGATGGTGACGCCCGCAGCCGATTCCAGGAACGAGGTGTCCACATCCTGCCCCAGGGCGAGGATCAGGGTGTCCGCCTCCAGGGTGTCGAATTCTCCCGTCGGCCGGGGGCGCCCGTCGTCGCCGATTTCCATTTTCTCCACGGTAAACGTGGTCTCGTCAATCTGCTTGATGGTGCGCAGCCAATGGATCAGGACGCCTTCCTGTTCCGCTTCCGTGGCCTCGAAGTCATGGGCGGGCATTTCCTTGCGGGAACGCCGGTAGACGATCATCGCCTCGTCCGCCCCCAGGCGCTTGGCCGTGCGGGCGGCGTCCATGGCCGTGTTGCCGCCGCCGTAGACGATCACCCGGCGGCCCAGTCGCGGCGGCTCGGCTCCGGCTTCCATATCCCTGAGAACGCTGGCCGCGTCGAGGATCTTTCCCGCCGCGTGGGCGGGAATGTCCACCCGCTTGGCCAGGTGGGCGCCGACGGCGGCGAACACCGCATCGAACCCCTCGGCCTCGAAGGCGGCGGGGATGTCCTCGACCTTTCGGTTCAGTTCCAGTTCCACCCCAAGGTCGAGGATGCGCTGGATTTCTCCGTCCAGGACTTGCCGGGGCAGGCGGTATTGGGGGATGCCGAAACGCATCATGCCGCCGGCCATGGGCCCGGCTTCGCGTATGGTGACCGCGTGCCCCATGCGGCGCAGGTGATAGGCCGCCGCCAGGCCACTGGGACCGGCCCCGACGACCAGCACCCGCTTGCCCGTGTTTTTCTCCGGGCGTTGCGGCCGCCAGCCGTGTTTCAGGGCCTGACCGCCGAGGAATCGTTCCACCGCGTGGATGGAAACCGCCTCGTCCAGGCTGCCCCGGTTGCAGGCGTTTTCACAGGGGTGATAGCAGACGCGCCCCATCACCGCTGGCATGGGGTTGTCTTCCATCAGCAGGCGCCAGGCGGTCAGGTAATCCCCTTCCTCGGCGTGGTAGAGCCAGCCCTGGATGTTCTCCCCCGCCGGACAGGCCTCGTTGCAGGGGGGCAGGGCGTCCCGGTAGACCGGCTTCAGGGTGCGCCAGGAGCCGGTGTGATTGGCCAGGCTGGTCCCAGGGTCCAGGGTAATGGCGAAGGGCAGGGGCGGTTTGCCGGTCATGCTTCCTCCCCTTCGCCAAGCAGTCCGAAGCGTTGGATGTTGGCGTCCGCCATGCGCTGGATGGCCTCGATGCGCTCGCGGTCGCCGCCGTCCCCGTCCTTGCCGAACAGGTGGGCGAAGCGTTTCTGAATTCGCAGGTAATCCTCCACCTTGGCCCGGCGGCGAATTTTCTCGACCTTGGTGATCTCGCCATGCTCCGCCTCGAACAGGGGGAACAGGCCGCATTGAACGGCCAGCCGCGCTACCTGGATGGTGGCGTCGGAGCCGGTCCCCCAGCCCAGCGGGCAGGGCACCATGATGTGAATGTAGCGCGCCCCGGAAAGGCTCATGGCCTTTGTTACCTTGGCCTCCAGGTCGTGTAGGTTGGCGACCGACGCGGTGGCGACATAGGGGATGTTGTGGGCCATGGCGATCAGCGGCAGGTTCTTGCCGGTGCCGAAGACGTTGCCGGGGGCCTCGCCGATGGCCTGGGTGGTCGCCGTGCGGGCGGCGGGCGGCGTCGCGCTGGAGCGCTGCACGCCGGTGTTCATGTAGGCTTCGTTGTCGTAGCAGATGTAGAGCACGTCGTCGTTGCGTTCGAACATGCCCGACAGGCAGCCGAAGCCGATGTCCGTGGTGCCGCCGTCGCCGCCCTGGGCGACCACCTTGACGTCCTTGCGGCCCTTGACCCGCAGGGCGGCGGCCACCCCCGTCGCCACCGCAGGCGCGTTGCCGAACAGGGAATGCAGCCAGGGCATCTGCCAGGAAGTTTCCGGATAAGGTGTGGTGAACACCTCCAGGCAGCCGGTGGCGTTGACCGCGACCAGCTTGCCGCCGCTGGCGCGCATGGCCGCGTCGAGGGCGTAACGCGCCCCCAGGGCCTCGCCGCAGCCCTGACAGGCACGATGGCCCGAGGTGATGGCGTTGGAGCGGTCCATGGCCGCCTGCACGGTCCGCTTCGCCTCGTCGAGCAGGCGATTGCCGACCGTGTGCGTGCCCGTCTGGTAGAATTTCACGGGTTGTCCGCTCATCCGGGCCGTCCCTCCGCCTTGTGCCGCAAGATGTGTTCCGCCGTCGGGCCCGAACGCCGGGTTTGCCGCGCGCGGATGATTTCATGTTCCACCGCCGCGTGGTCGAGATCGAGAAATTGCAGGTCGGGCAGGCGGTCCAGGGCGGCGGCGGCGAAAACGTCCCGCAGGGTTTCCATGGTCACGGGGCGGCCGCCGAGTCCGGCGATTATCGTGTAGACCGGCAGGTTGTGGCCGCGCAGGGCCATGCGCACGTTCGAGGCGACGACGCCGCCCAGGCCCGGGGCCAGGCTCTTTTCCACCACCACCACCCGCTTGGCCTCGGCCAGGGCGTCGTGCAACGGGTCCAGGGGGAAGGGGCGGAAGGAACAGATGCTGATTGAGCCGATGGACATTCCGGCGTCCCGCTGTTCATCGACCACTTCCTTGATGGTGCCGTTGACGGAGCCGAGCGCGACGACGACGGTCTCCGCCCCCTCCGTCCGGTATTCGTGGATCAGGCCGCCGGACTCGCGGCCGAAGACCTCTTGGAAGACGGCGCCGATTTCCGGGATCAGGGTCAGGGCCTGCAACTGGGTGTCGTTGGCCAGGTAGCGGACCTCGGTAAAAGCCTCGGGGCCGACCATGGCGCCGATGGAGTAGGGGGCGTCCGGGTCGAGGACCTGCACCGGCTCGAAGGGCGGCAGGAAGGCGTCGACCTCTTCCTGGGCGGGAATGTCCAGGCGTTCATAGGCGTGGGTAAGGATGAAGCCGTCCATGCAGACCATCACCGGGCAGCTCAGTTCCTCGGCCAGGCGGAAAGCCTGGATGTGCAGGTCCAGGGCTTCCTGATTGGTTTCCGCGTGTAGTTGAATCCAGCCCGCGTCGCGCATGGCCATGCTGTCTGAATGATCGTTCCAGATGTTGATGGGCGCGCCGATGGCCCGGTTGCCGATGGTCATGACGATGGGCAGGCCGAGCCCGGCGGCGTTATAGACGGCCTCGGCCATGAACAGCAGTCCCTGGCTGGCCGTCGCCGTATAGGTGCGGGCCCCGGCGGCGGAAGCGCCGATGGCGACGGACAAGGCGGCGAATTCGGACTCCACGTTGATGAATTCGCAGCTTTCCAGGGAACCGTCCTTGACCAGGGCGCCGACGCCCTCGACGATGTGGGTCTGCGGCGTGATCGGGTAGGCGCAGACCACCTCCGGGCGACACAGCGCCACGGCCCGTGCGACGGCTTCCGATCCTTCTATCTGCTTCAGCATGATCCTCGGGCCTCCCCGGCGATGGCGAACGCTTCCCGGGCGGCGGCGATGTTGGCCCGGCCGATGTCTCCCGGAAATTTTTCCCCGATGGCCCGGGCCACGGACTCCATGTGCAGTTGCCCCGAAACGGCGGCGAACCCGCCCAGCAGGGCGGCGTTGGGGACGGGCCGTCCCACGTGTTTCAGCGCCAGTTCCGTCGCCCCCACGTCGCACACGTGATGGGGCGGGAATCCGGCGACGAAGTCGGCGATCCCCAGCTCCTCGAAATTGCGGGTCGAGTTGATCAGAATGTAGCCGTCGGGTTTGAGACCCTGAAAGACATCGACGGAATGCAGCAGGGTGGTGTCCTGAATGATCAGGGCGTCGGGGTTGCGGATCGGTTCGCGCAGGCGGATTTCCCGCTCATCCAGGCGGCAGAAGGATATCACCGGCGCACCCATGCGCTCCGAGCCGAAGCTGGGAAAAGCCTGGGCGTGCTTGCCCTCGATAAAGGCGGCGACGGACAGCAACTCGGCGGCGGTGACCACCCCCTGGCCGCCTCTGCCGTGGATGCGGATTTGGAAAATGACCAGCCTCCTTCCTCAACGCCAACCTCTGGAAATCTAGCATTCCCTTTCCGGCGGGACATTGATATGGATCAACATCGACTCCACCTTCACGCCGAAAGGGAAACCGCCGCCATGACACCCCGCCCCATTGCCGACAAACCCTGGCTGCCCGAGGATTGCCGCGACGTTATCGCCGCCCTCGAAGGGCCGCTCACCGAAGGGTCGTTCGATGATATCGAGGCCCGGGTGATGGCGGTGATCGACGAGCATGAACGCCACATGGACGACGAGACCATCGGCCTCAACGCCGGCACCAACGTGATGAACCCCCGCGCCGCCGCCTTGCTGGGACGCTCGCTCGGCAACCGGCCCAGTCTGGGCTTTCCCGGCGACAAGTACGAGATGGGCATGCAATACGCCGAACAGCTCGAGGTCGCCTGCGAGTCCCTGGTCAAGCGGCTGTTCGATGCGCCCTATGCGGAAATCCGGGTGCCGTCCGGGGCCATCGCAAATCTCTACACCTTCATGGCGACGTGCAAGGCGGGGGACGCGATCATGGCCTTTCCCGGCGAAATGGGCGGCCATGTCACCCACCACGGCGCTGGTTGCGCCGGGCTGTACGGCCTGGACGTTCATCCCGTTCCTTATGATGCCGCGGGCATGAACGTCGATCTGGACCGCTTGCGGGAAGACGCCCTTCGCATCCGCCCGAAGCTGATTACCGTCGCCGGCTCCCTGTGCCTGTTCCCCTATCCCGTGGCCGACATCCGCGCCATCGCCGACGAGGTCGGGGCCTATGTCCTCTACGACGCCGCCCACATGGGCGGCATGATCGCCGGCAAGCGTTTTCAGGACCCGTTGAAGGAGGGGGCGCACCTGATGACCATGTCCACCTACAAGGCCTTCGGCGGCCCGCCCTCGGGCCTGGTGCTTTGCGCCGACGAAGAACTGGCCCGCCGCCTGGACGCCATCGCCTTCCCCGGCATGACCGCCAATTTCGACCTGGGAAAGACCGCCTCCCTGCTGATGAGCGTACTCGACCTGCTGGAATACGGTGAGGCCTACGCTGACACCTGCATCGCCAACGCCCAGGCCCTGGCCGAGGCCCTGGAGGCGGAAGGCTTCGCGGTGTACGGGGTTGCGGGTGAGGGGCACACGGAGAGCCATCACCTGGCCCTGCACGCGGCGCCGTTGGGCGGCGGGCAGGCGGCCTCGAAACGACTGGCGAAGGCCAACATCCTGCTCTGCGGCATCGGCCTTCCCATCGCCCCCGTCGAAGGAGACATGAACGGCATCCGCATCGGCACCCAGGAAATTACCCGTCAGGGCATGGGCGGCGACGCCATGGCGGAAATCGCCCGCCTGATGGCCCGCGTCTGGCTGCGCGGCGAGGACGCGGACGCGGTGCGCAAGGAGGTCATCGACTTCCGCCGCCCCTATCGGGACTTGCACTTCGTGCGCTGACGGCCATTGGCGGCGGCATGGTCAGGCGGCTGCGTCCTCGGTGGCGATGGTGACCCGCTTGCCAAGAACGGCCAGGGCCTGTTCAAGGGCCGGAATGCGCGAGGCGTGGTTGGGGTCGAGCAGTCGCTTGGCGGATTTGAAGTCTGTGTCCAGCAGGCGGGCCAGATCGGCCGGGCGGCGGCCGGATTCCCGAAGTGCGTCGGCGAGGGCGGCCTTCAGGGAGATCAATAGGCTGGGAGAAATGCCGACCTGGCCGGCGGTCGGGCGCGAGGGGGGAGGAACGACTTCGCCGGATTCAAGGTAAAACGTCAGGGCCACTGACAAGGCGTCGGCGGCCATGTCCAGGGCTTCCGCCCGGTCCCCCCCGCCGGTAAGGGCCTCCGGCACGTCGGGAAAGGTGACGAGAAAACCATCGCCGTCGGGCGTCAGTTGGCAGGGGTATTCGAGCTTGCGCATGATTTAGTCCTCTAGATCCAGTTGTTTCATGATCGCCTTGGCCAGCGCGGGGGAGGCCTTTTTCGGCAGGACGGTGCGGCGGTTTCCCACATATACCTTGCCGTGGGAGCCCTTGCCGGACTTCTCGTCGACATGGACGGCGAGGCCACGGAGTTTGGCCCGGCGGCGAATCTCCTTCAGAAGGTCGCGGCGATTGATCATGTGAAACATATAGGGCATAACTGCCCTATCGCCAAGAAAAATAGGGCAAAAAAGCCCTATTGGCGCCAGGGTGGCGTGTGCGTGTCTTTATCGCCTAATGAGCCAGATCGCGGGCGACCACGTAATGGCCGTCGGTAAAGCCGTCGAAGACTTCGTCGGCGTTGGGGTGGGAGACCGGCTCTCCGGACTCGTCGGGCAGCAGGTTCTGTTCGGAGACGTAGGCGATATAGGGGCCTTCGTCGTTTTCCGCCAGCAGGTGGTAGAAGGGCTGGTCCTTGCGCGGGCGGACATCCTCGGGGATGGACAGCCACCATTCCTCGTCGTTGTCGAATTCCGGGTCCACGTCGAAGATGGCGCCCCGGAACGGGTAGATGCGGTGACGCACCAGTTCGCCGATGCGGTAGCGGGCGGTCCTGACCGGAATTTCGTTATGGTTCATGGTGCTGACAGTCTGAAGGTTCAAGCCGAATTAAAGGAAAAGCTAATTTGGGTTCAACCCTTTCTTTTCGCAAGTCTCGGCCTACATTATATTACCGAATCATAATTTTTCAAAGCGACAAGGTAATAAGACAATGAGCTACCATTTCACCACCACTCTTTCCGGTTCCTTCGACGGCGCCATTGAAACGGTGACCGCCGCCCTGAAGGAAAAGGGCTTCGGCGTGCTGACCACCATCAACGTCAAGCAGGCGATGAAGGAAAAGATCGACAAGGACATCAATCCCTACACCATTCTCGGTTCGTGCAATCCCAGTTATGCCTACAAGGCCCTGCAGGCGGAAAACAAGATCGGCACCATGCTGCCCTGCAACGTCGTCGTTCAGCAGCTCGACGACGGCAGCATCGAGGTTTCCGCCGTCGATCCCATGGCCTCCATGGCGGCCATCGACAACCCGTCCCTGGGCGGCATCGCGGGTGAAGTCCGCACCATGCTGCAGGACGTCATCAACGGGCTGTAGGCGTGCCTCCCGGGGCCGAGGACGAGGAGGGGGGCGGCCTGCCGCCGGACCCGACACCGGAACAGCGGGCCGACTTCGTCGTCAGGCGTCTCGAGCAGTTTATCCGCGACGGGCGCACCGTGGCCGAGGGCATGTCCTTCAGGCAATGGCAGGACATGGCCCGCGGCGAAATCGCCGAGGCGCTGAAGGCGGCGGAAAACGTCAACCAGCGGGGCGACGCCGTGACCCGGCGCCTGCTGTTCACGGTCGCCGCCGCCTTCGTCACCGTCGGTTTTTGGGGCGCCTTGTATGCCTATGACAAGGTCGAATTCCTCGCCGTCGCCCTGATCGTCGGCGTCACCGGCCTCGTCCTGCTGGGCGTGCTCGGCGAGTGGCGGATCATGGCCTTCATCCGCCGCCGCCAGGCCCACCGCCGCAGGCGCTCACTACACCGGGTCGAAGACCTGACCCGCCGCATCCGTAAAATGGAACGGGAACTGGAAGACAAGCACGACGCCCTGGAGAAAAAAATCAAGGGGGAGGCCCCCTAAAACCCTTCCAAGTCCCGGTGGCGGAGATTATGTTGCCGGAAAGCGAAGCTGTCTCAAGGATACCGATCATGCCCGAATACCGTTCCCGAACCTCGACCCATGGCCGCAACATGGCCGGCGCCCGCGGATTGTGGCGGGCCACGGGCATGACCGACGAGGACTTCGGCAAGCCCATCGTCGCCGTGGTCAACTCCTTCACCCAGTTTGTGCCCGGCCATGTCCATCTGAAGGACCTGGGCCAGATGGTGGCCCGCGAGATCGAGGCCGCCGGTGGCGTCGCCAAGGAATTCAACACCATCGCCGTCGACGACGGCATCGCCATGGGCCACGACGGCATGCTGTATTCCCTGCCGAGCCGGGAAATCATCGCCGATTCCGCCGAATACATGGTCAACGCCCACTGCGCCGACGCCATGGTCTGCATTTCCAATTGCGACAAGATCACCCCGGGCATGCTGATGGCGGCCATGCGTTTGAACATCCCCACCATCATGGTCTCCGGCGGTCCCATGGAGGCGGGCAAGATCAAGATCGACGGCAAGGAGAAATCCATCGACCTGGTCGACGCCATGATCCAGGGCGCCAACCCGGACGTCAGCGACGAAACGGTGATGGATTATGAGCGTTCGTCGTGTCCGACCTGCGGTTCCTGTTCCGGCATGTTCACCGCCAATTCCATGAATTGCCTGGCCGAGGCCCTGGGCCTGGCCCTGCCCGGCAACGGCTCGGTGTTGGCGACCCACGGCGCCCGCCGGGGCCTGTTTGTCGAGGCCGGCCAGCGCATCATGGACCTGTGCAAGCGCTATTACGAACAGGACGATGCCTCGGTCTTGCCCCGCGCCATGGGTGGCCTCGAGGGCTTCGAGAACGCCATGAGCGTCGATATCGCCATGGGCGGTTCGACCAACACGGTGCTTCATCTGCTGGCCATCGCCCGCGAGGCGGAATGCGACTTCACCATGAAGGACATGGACCGCCTGTCGCGCAAGGTGCCGAACCTGTGCAAAGTGGCCCCGTCCCATCCCGATTATCACATGGAGGACGTCCATCGGGCCGGCGGCATTCTCGCCATCATGGGCGAGCTGGAACGGGCCGGGCTGATCCACACCGGTGTGCCGACGGTGCACGAGGCGACCATCGGCGAGGCCATCGAAAAATGGGACGTGCGCCGCGCCGGTGACAATGTCCAGGCTTTCTACAAGGCGGCCCCCGGCGGGGTTCCGACCATCGAGGCCTTCAGCCAGTCCAACCAGTATGACGCCCTGGACCTGGACCGGCAGGGCGGTTGCATCCGCGACATGGACCATCCCTACAGTTCCGAGGGCGGCCTCGCCGTGCTCTACGGCAACATCGCCGAGGACGGCTGCGTGGTGAAAACCGCCGGCGTGGATGAAAGCTGCTACACGTTTTCGGGCACGGCTTTCGTGGTCGACAGTCAGGACGACGCCATCGCCAAAATTCTCGGCGGCGAGGTTAAGGAGGGCCATGTGGTGGTGATCCGCTACGAGGGCCCCAAGGGCGGCCCCGGCATGCAGGAGATGCTGTATCCGACCAGCTACCTGAAATCCATGGGCCTCGGCAAGGCCTGCGCCCTGATCACCGACGGCCGCTTCTCGGGCGCCACATCGGGCCTCAGCGTCGGCCATGTTTCGCCGGAAGCCGCATCCGGCGGCGCCATCGGCCTGATAGAAGACGGCGACATCATCGAATTCGACATCCCGGGCCGCACGGTCAACGTCAGGCTCACCGACGAGGAGCTGGCGGCCCGCCGCGCCGCCATGGACGCCAAGGGCAAGGCGGGCTGGAAGCCCAACCGGACCCGCGTCGTCTCCCAGGCCTTGCGGGCCTACGCCGCCCTGGCCACCTCCGCCGACAAGGGCGCGGTCAGGGACGTCTCGCAGGTGGAGTAGTGTCGAAGGATACAATCCTCAGGGCCTTTGTCGCCGTCGGCCTCGTCGCCGTCCTCGGACTTGTCGCCGTTTCCGTCTACGAGGGGCGCTACCTGGAAGCGGTCGCCATCAGCGGCCTCGGCTCCATCTTCGCCTGGTTCGCCCTGGGTGCGGGGAAATCCTGATTTCGGTATACTCCTTTTCAGGGGGTGGCTGGGAGTTTTGGAGGAAAGCGATCGATGACGGGATGGCGCAGGGCTGCTCAAAAAAAGAACCTGATCGTCGGCGGTTTCGTCAGCGTCATTTTCCTGATGGCGCTGGTTTTCTACGTGGCCCTGCAGGGTTTCCAGCGGGTCGAGTCCTATCACCGCCAGCATGCCGTCCTCGAACAGAAAACCCGCATCGTCTATCAAATGCGCGAAGCCATCCGGAAACGGTCGTTTTCCCTGTCCCACCTGGCCAATCTGAGTGATTTTTTCGACAGGGACGAGGAACGGCAGAAGTTCAACGGCTATGCCCGTGATTTCATCATGGCCCGGACCCGGCTGCTGGAATTGGGCAACACCGAGGAGGAAATGCAGTTGCTCGGCAGGGTGACGGAAACCATTGCCGAGGTTCAACCCGTTTTCGAAAGGACCGTTGAGTACATTGTCGAAAACGGTCCGGGGGGCGACAGCGCCACGAAACTGATGAACGACGGGTATACGGAACAGGTCCGTGTCCTGTCTCTCCTCGACACCTTGGTCGAAACGCAAGAGGCCCTGCGCCACCAGAGCCAGCTCAAAATTGCCGGGGAAAAGGCGCGAATCATTCCGGCCCTGTCGTTCGCGACGGCCATCATTCTCTTCGTGTCGGCGCTGATCGCCGTGGTCGTGGTCCGGCGCGAAGGGAAACTGATCAAGGAACTTGTCCACGCCCGAAAGGTGGCCGATGAAGCGAACACGGCCAAGTCTCTCTTTCTCGCCAACATGAGTCACGAATTGCGAACGCCGCTGAACGCCATCATCGGTTTTTCGGATTCATTGATCAGCGGCGTGTTCGGCAAAATTCAGGACGCCAGGCATACGGAATACATTGAAATGATCAATCGTTCCGGCTCGCTGCTGTTGAGCCTGGTGAACGATATTCTCGACCTGAGCGCCGTCGAGATCGGAAAAGTCAAACTGAATTACGAAACCATCAATGCCAAGGCCTTGATCAAGGAGTGTGTCGAACTCGTCCTTCCCCGGGCGAAGGAAAGAGACATGTCCGTCGATATCGACGTGGACGGGGACGGCCCGTCGCTGATGGGCGACGCGCGTCGCCTGCGTCAGGTATTGCTCAACCTCGGCACCAATGCCGTCAAATTCACTCCGGATGGGGGACGGGTATGCTTCGCCGTGCGAGTCGACGAAGCGTCGGGGAATGTCCTGTTCACCGTCTCCGATACGGGCATCGGCATGTCCGAAGCGGAAATCAGGAAGGCCCTGATTTCCTTCGAACAGGTCCACCGGGGCAAGCTCGGCAAACACGAGGGGGCGGGGCTTGGCCTGCCCTTGTCGAAGCGCCTGGTCGAACTGCACGGCGGCGCCCTGACCCTCGACAGCCGTTCCGGCGTTGGCACGACGGTGCTGGTCGAACTGCCGGTCCGGCCTTCCTCCATGCCCGAGGGCGAAGAAGAATAGCTGGCTTTGTATCAACATTGTTTACACTATGCGATTGGTGTGATACTGTTGGTCCAGTCAGATTTTATGGAGCCAGGGACCTCGACTCATGCTGTTGCAGACAATCAAGACATGGGGAAACGGGTTGGCGGTTCGGTTGCCGAAAATGGTTGCCGTTCAGGCGGGATTCAAGGAAGGCGATGAAATTTCCATCGATGTGCATGACGGCGAGTTGGTGCTGCGTCATGCCAAGCCAGCGTACCGGCTGGAAGATCTCCTGAACGGCATCACGAAAGAAAACCAACCGGAATCTTTCGACACCGACCCCGTTGGCGATGAGTTGCTCTGATGGCGGCGCCGAGGCGCGGGGATTTGGTGTGGATCGATTTTACGCCCCATACCGGACATGAACAGGCCGGGCGCCGACCGGCGTTGGTGCTCTCGCCCCGGGAATACCACCGGAAGACCGCTTTCATCATTGCCTGCCCGATCACCTCGAGCGTCAAGGGTTATCCATTCGAGGTAGTCTTGCCAGACGGCCTGCCCATCGCCGGCGCCGTGTTATCGGACCAAGTGAAAAGCCTCGACCGCCATGCCCGCAAGATCGAGGTCGCCGGACAGGTTCCAGAAAGCGTCATGGATGAGGTCCGGGCGAAATTGAAGGCGCTTCTGTTCGAAACCTGAAGCTGCAATGTCCTCAGTCGTTCCTTCCGCGCCGATAGAGGGGCACGTCGTCGGTGATTTCGATCCAGGCGACCTTGCTGTCCGTCCACAGGTGTTCCTCGGGGGGGAAGGCGTCCGGGTCTTCGAAGGCGGCGACGGAAATGTGGATGTTGTCGCTCTCCTTGAAGCGGAACGTCAGGGCCGTGCCGCAGCGGGAGCAGAAGCCCCGGTCGGCGATGTCGGACGAGGCGTAGTAGGCGGGCTCGGCGGTCCAGGTCACGGCCTTGCCGGGGAAGTCGACCAAAGTCATGAACGGCGCTCCCGCCGCCTTTTGGCACATGATGCAATGGCAGGTGACGGAACGGACGGGCTTTGCGGAGGTTTCGAAAGAAATGTCGCCGCACAGGCAGCTTCCGTGGTGTTTCTCGCTCATGGTCAATCCCTCAATTCACACCAGATGGGGGTATGGTCGGACGGTTTTTCCCAGCCCCTGGGGGTGCGGTCGATGTCGCAAGTCTCCAGACGGTCCGCCGCCTGGGGGCTTAGCAACAGGTGGTCGATACGAACCCCGTGGTCCTTCTGCCAGCCGCCGGCCATATAGCCCCACCAGGTGTAGCGGCCGGTCTCCGATGTGCTCGCCCGGAAGGCTTCGGTCAGGCCCAGGTTGATGATCTTGCGAAGGGCGGCGCGGGATTGCGGCTGGAACAGGGCGTCGTCCTTGAAGGCGGCGGGGCTGTAGACATCCCCTTCCTCGGGGATGACGTTGTAATCGCCGCCCAGGATGAACGCCTCTTCGCCTTTGAGCAGGCCTCGGGCGTGTTCATACAGGCGCTCCATCCAGCGCAGTTTGTAATCGAATTTTTCCCCCGGCACCGGGTTGCCGTTGGGCAGGTAGATGGAGGCGACGCGAAGCGAGCCCGTAAAGGCTTCGATGTAACGGGCCTGTTCGTCGGCTTCGTCGCCGGGCAGGGCGCGCAAATCGACCTCAATGGGGAATTTCGACAGGATGGCGACGCCGTTGTAGGTCTTCTGGCCGACGGTTTCGACGTTGTATCCCAGTTCCTCGATTTCCAGGCGGGGGAAGGCCTCGTCCACGCATTTCAGTTCCTGCAGCAGGACGATGTCCGGCCCCGATTCCTTCAGCCAGCGGCGAAGATGTTCAAGGCGGGCCTTGACGGAATTGACGTTCCAGCTTGCGACCCGGACCATCAGACGGCGAACGACGTACCGCAGCCACAGGTCGACGTGGCGTTCGGGTTGGTCATGGAGAAATAGGAACCGATGAGGTCTTCCACGTAATCCAGTTCCGACCCCTTGAGGAATTCCAGCGAGGTTTCGTCGATCACCACCTCGATGCCGTTCTTTTCGAACAACAGGTCGTCGTCGTTGCGTTCGTTGTCCAGGCTGAAGCCGTACTGGAAGCCGGAACAGCCGCCGCCGGAAACCGCCACGCGCAGGCGCATGCCCTCGGTTTCCTCCATCTCGACAAGGGTGGCGATGCGTTTCGCCGCGTTGTCTGAAATCTGCAGGCCGTCGGTGGCGGCGGTGGTGTTGCTATCAGGCATTTTTCGGGTCTTTCAGTGTTTCCGGCAAACAGTATATCATGTCTGACTAATTTAGTAAGGATTTTCCGTTTGTCAAAGGGCCTGTTCTTCGTTGCCTCCGGGGCTTCGCCCCTGTAGTTTCCCGTCCATGACATCTGCACCCTATGCCTGCCGGCCGGAAGAAAGCCGAGGACGGCTGTTCCAAGAGGCGGACAGCGCGACCCGGACCTGTTTTCAGCGAGACCGGGACCGGATTATCCATTCCGCCGCCTTCCGCCGTCTCGAATACAAGACGCAGGTCTTCGTCAATCACGAGGGCGACTTTTTCCGCACCCGCCTGACCCATAGCCTGGAGGTCTCCCAGATCGCTCGCTCGGTTTGCCGGTCCCTCGGCCTCAACGAAGACCTGGGCGAGGCCCTGGCCCTGGCCCATGACCTGGGCCACCCGCCTTTCGGTCACGCCGGAGAGGACGCCCTGCAGGAAATGATGAAGCCCCACGGCGGCTTTGACCACAACGCCCAGTCCCTCAGGGTGGTGACCCTGCTGGAATCCCGTTATGCGGATTTCGACGGCTTGAACCTGACCTGGGAGACCCTGGAAGGGGTGGTCAAGCACAATGGGCCGCTGATCAACGCCGGCAGGAACGAGGAAGACCTGCCCCAGGCTTTCGCCGACTACAACCGGGACCACGACCTGGAACTGCACACTTACGCCAGCGCCGAGGCGCAGATCGCCGCCATCTCCGACGACGTCGCCTACAACAACCACGACCTGGACGACGGGCTGCGGGCGGGACTGTTCACCATCGAAGACCTGGCCGACGTGCCCCTGGCCGGTCCGGTGTTCGCGGAGGTGAGGAAAATCTATCCGGACCTGGAACCGTCGCGCACCATTCACGAGGCGGTGCGCCGGATGATCGGGGACATGGTCAGCGACCTGCTGCAGGAGACGGGCCGCCGCCTCGGGGATCTGGACCCGAAAACCCCGGACGACGTGCGCGCCGCCGGTTTTCCCGTCGCCGGTTTTTCCGAAACCATGCGGGCCAATGATGCGGCATTGAAAAAATTCCTGTTCGAGAATATGTACCGGCATTACAAGTTGAACCGGATGACCTCGAAGGCGAAACGGGTGGTCAGGGAATTGTTCAAGCTGCTGCTGGCGGAACCGGAATGCCTGCCCCACGACATGCCCAATCCCTGCGGCCGGGCCAACAGCCCGGACACGGCGCGCACGGTGGCCGATTACATCGCCGGCATGACCGACCGCTTCGCCCTCGACGAATACCAAAACCTGTTTGATGTTCAGGCTAGAAATTCATGAATTTATTTGACCATTTCCACACCCTCGTGATGGACGCCATCGACGGCCTTGTCGATGACGGCGTGCTGCCCGAAGGCATCGACACCGGGCGCATCAGCGTCGAACCGCCGAGGGAGGCGGCGCACGGCGACGTCACCACCAACGCCGCCATGCTGCTGGCGAAACCGGCCGGGAAAAAGCCCCGCGACATCGCCGAGCCATTGGCGGAGAAGTTACGGGCGGGAAGTTTCGTCGCCGCCGTCGACATCGCCGGACCGGGTTTTATCAATCTTAGCCTCGAGCCCGCCTTCTGGGCCGAGCGTCTGGGCGAGGTGCTGCGGGCGGGGATTTCCTACGGTGATTCATCCATCGGCGCGGGAGAGCCGGTGAACGTGGAATATGTCTCCGCCAATCCGACCGGCCCGCTGCATGTGGGCCATGGCCGGGGTGCCGTGTTCGGCGACGCGCTCGCCTCGCTGCTGGAAAAGGCCGGCTTCGCGGTGACCCGGGAATACTACATCAACGACGCCGGGGCCCAGGTCGACACCCTGGCCCGTTCCCTGCACCTGCGCTACCGCGAAGCCTTGGGGGACGAAATCGGGGAAATTCCGGAAGGCCTCTATCCCGGCGAATACCTGATTGCCGCCGGACAGCGGCTGGCCGAAATCGAAGGCGACAAGTGGCGGGACGCGCCGGAAGAGCAGTGGCTGCAACCGGTCAGGGACTTCGCCATCGACGCCATGATGGATATCATTCGTATCGATCTTGAGGGTCTCGGCATCCGCATGGACCTGTTTTCCTCGGAACGGAAACTGGTCGAGGCGGGCGGCGTAGAAAAAGCCCTGGACGCCCTCGAGGGGCGGGGGCTGATCTACGAGGGAATCCTGGAACCGCCCAAGGGACGCAAGCCCGACGACTGGGAACCGCGCCGCCAGACCCTGTTCAAATCCTCTGAATTCGGCGACGACACGGACCGGCCGGTGAAAAAGTCCGACGGCTCGTGGACCTATTTCGCCACCGACATGGCCTATCACGAAGACAAGCACCGGCGTGGCTTCAACACCATGATCGACGTCTGGGGCGCCGACCACGGCGGTTACGTCAAGCGCATGACCTCGGCGGTCAAGGCGTTGACGGAAGGGGAGGGGGACCTGGACGTCAAGCTGTGCCAGATGGTCAATCTGCTCGACAACGGCCAGCCGGCGAAAATGTCGAAGCGGGCGGGGACCTTCGTCACCATTCGCGATGTCACCGAAAGCGTCGGCCGGGACGTGGTCCGCTTCATCATGCTGACCCGCAAGAACGACGCCCAGCTCGATTTCGATCTGACGAAAGTGACCGAGCAGTCCCGGGACAACCCGGTGTTCTACGTGCAATACGCCCATGCCCGCAGTCATTCCGTGCTGCGCCATGCGGCGGACCTGTTCACGGCGGCGGAACTGTCCGCCGAGGCCCTGGCCGAAGCGCCTTTCGAGCGCTTGCGAGACCCGTCGGAACTGTCGCTGATCAAACTGATGGCCGGCTGGCCGCGCATGGTCGAAGGCGCGGCCCTGGCCCATGAGCCCCACCGCATCGCCTTCTACCTGGGCGACCTGGCGACGGAGTTCCACGCCCTGTGGAACAAGGGCAAGGACGACGCCTCGCTGCGCTTCATCCTGGACGGGGACCGGGACCTGACCCTGGCCCGATTAGCCCTTGTCAAAGGGGTCGCGTTCGTGATCGCATCGGGACTGCAGGTTATCGGAGTCGTACCCGTAGAGGAGATGCGCTGATGGTTCCCCCGGAACAATCGCGAGACGAAATCGTTCCCGATCCTTCCGAGGCGCTGGAATTCGAGGCGGTCAGCCGGGCCAAACCCCGGCGGCAGGGCCTGTGGCTGGGCGTCGCCGCCGTCTTCGTCGTTGCGGCGGCGGGCGCGGGCTGGTGGCTGTATGGCGACAAGCTGACCGGCGGCGAGCATGCCGACGTGCCGGTCATTCACGCGCCGGAAGGGCCGGTCAAGGTGCGCCCGGAAACCCCCGGCGGCATGAACATCCCGGACCGGGACAAATTGGTCTACGACCGCATGAAAGGGGGCGTCGAGGAACCCCGCGTCGAACGCCTGCTGCCACCGCCGGAACTGCCGAAGACTCCGCCGGCCCCCGTCGCCGAGCCGGAGCCGGAACCCGTGGCGGAAGCGGAACCGCAACCGGAAACCCTGGTCGCCGAGGAAACGCCGCAAGAGCCCGCCAAGCCGCGCAAGCTGGAGCCGGGCAAGGTCGAACAGATCAAGCCGCCGGTGAAGAAAGAGGTGAAGAAGCCGGAACCCGTAGCCCCCGCCGAAACCGCCAAGCCCGTCAAGAAGGCGGCGCCGGAACCGGTCAAAAAAGCGTCCTATCAAATTCAGATCGCCGCCGTCCGTTCCCGGGAAACGGCGCAGGCGGAATGGAAGCGCCTGCAGAAAAAACATCGTGACCTGCTGGGTCGGTACAGTCTTAACGTGGTGCGTGTCGATCTTGGGGCCAATAAGGGGATTTTCTTCCGCCTTCGCGCCGGGCCCATCGCCGATGAAAGCGCTGCCAAGGCCCTGTGCGAAAACCTGAGCAAGCGCAAGGTCGGCTGCCTGATCGTCCGGCCCGGCGGCTGACGTGGGGCAGGGAACGCCTCTGGCGGCGATCTTTGGCTGCGCCGGACCGGTTCTCGGGCCCTGGGAGCGGTCTTTCTTTCGCGAGGCCGATCCCCTCGGGTTGATCCTCTTTCAACGGAATTGCGAAACGCCCGATCAGGTGCGGGCGCTGGTCGCCTCTTTCAGGGACTGTGTCGGGCGGGCCGACGCGCCGGTGCTGATCGATCAGGAAGGGGGACGGGTGCAACGTCTGAAGCCGCCCCACTGGCGGGATGCTCCCGCGGCGGCCCGCTTCGCGGCGCTTTATGAAACTGATCCGGCGGCGGCTCTGGATGCGGTGCGCCTCAACGCCCGTCTGATCGCCCAGGAACTGGCGGACCTGGGGATCACCGTCGATTGCGCCCCGGTTCTCGACGTTCCCCAGCCCGGCGCCGACGGCATTATCGGCGACAGGGCCCATGGCCGGTCGGTAGAACAGATCACGGCGTTGGCGGACGCCGTCTGCCGTGGCTTCCTGGAAGGGGGCGTGCTGCCGGTGATCAAACACATTCCCGGCCACGGCCGGGCCGGGGTGGACAGCCACAAGGCCTTGCCTCGGGTCGAGGCCGACGGGAAGACCCTGTCCGAGGTGGATTTCGCCCCTTTCCGGGCCCTTTCCGCCATGCCCTGGGCGATGACCGCCCATGTCCTCTATGCTGCCCTCGACCCCGCCCACCCGGCGACCCTGTCGCAACGGGTGATCGGATTGATCCGGGAGGACATCGGCTTTGGTGGCCTGCTGGTTTCCGATGATCTGTCCATGCAGGCGCTGGACGGAACCCTGCGGGAGCGGGCGGCGGGGGCCCTGGCGGCGGGCTGCGACGTGGCGCTTCATTGCAACGGCGAGCGGGCAGAAATGGAGGATGTGGCTGCTGGCTGCCGTCCCCTCGACGAAGCGGCCCTGATGCGCACCGAGCATGGCGAGGCCATGCGGCTCGGCGGGCGGCGGCCCTTGGAAGAAGGCTTCACGGACGGGGTGGCACGGTTGCGGGAGATGATGGGCTGATGGATGTAAACGAATTGATGTTCACGGTCTCGGTCTGGGCCCTGCCGCTGTTGACCGCCATTACCTTCCACGAGGCGGCGCACGGCTTCGTCGCCTGGCGTCTCGGCGACGACACCGCCTACCGCATGGGCCGGGTCAGCTTCAATCCCTTCCGTCACGTGGACCCGTTCGGAACCGTCATCATGCCGGCCCTGCTGCTGTTCATGAGCGGCGGCAAGATGATGTTCGGCTTCGCCAAGCCGGTTCCGGTGGCCTTTCACCGCCTGCGCAATCCCCGGCGCGACATGGTGCTGGTGGCCCTCGCCGGCCCCGGGACCAATGTGGCTCTGGCCATCGCCTCGGCCCTGTTGCTGCATACCGTCGCCCTGATGCCGTCCGATGTGGGCGAATGGGTCATGCGGAACCTGTTGAATTCCGTCTTTCTCAACCTGATTTTGGCCGTCTTCAACATGCTGCCCCTGCCGCCGCTGGACGGCGGGCGGGTCGCCGTCGGCATTCTGCCGCCGCCCCTGGCCGCCCCTTTGGCGCGCTTGGAACGGGCCGGGTTTTTGATTATTCTGGGCGGCGTCTTCCTGCTGCCCTGGCTGGGGGAGAAGGTGGGGCTTGATTTGAATGTGTTCTGGTGGCTGGTTGCCAACCCCGCCGCCTACCTGTCGCAATGGATCTTCACCATAACGGGTGTGATATGATGGAAACCGTCGAGGAATTTGAAGGCGAGGATGCCGCCCGGGAAGGCGGAGAGGCGACCTTTGTCGTCGATATCGACGGCTTCGAGGGCCCCATCGACGTGCTGCTGACCCTGGCCCGGGAGCAGAAGGTCGACATCACCCAGATTTCCATCGTTCAACTGGCCGATCAGTATCTGGAATTCGTCGCTATCGCCCGGAGCCAGAACCTGGAGCTGGCCGCCGATTATCTGGTCATGGCGGCGTGGCTGGCCTATTTGAAGTCGCGCCTGCTGCTGCCCGACATGGACAGCGAGGAAGAGCCCAGCGGCGAGGAAATGGCCCTGGCCCTGGCGTTCCAGTTGAAGCGGCTGGAATCCATGCAGGAGGCGGGCGCGCGGCTGATGGCGAGGAATTACCTGGGGCGGGACTTTTTCGGCCGGGGCGTGCCGGAAAAGTTCCGGACCTCGCATCTGACGGTGTTCGACGTCACCCTGTTCGATCTGTTGAAGGCCTACGGCACGGGGAAAAGCCGCAAGTCCGACGGCACCCTGCACATCGAGGCCTGGGACCTGCACAGCGTCGACGACGCCCTGGAGCGCCTTCACCAGGTGGTCGGCAGGTTGCCGGACTGGAAAACCCTGGCGAAATTCCTGCCCGCCGGTTTGAAGCAGGGACTGACCTTCCGTTCCGCCGTCGCCTCCACCTTCGCCGCCTCGCTGGAAATGGCCAAGGAAGGCAAGTTGAAGATCCGCCAAAACGGCGTCTTCGGGCCCATCTATCTGCGCAGCGGCTCGCGGGACTTGACCGAAAGGCCGTCAGGGCCTATCGAAGCGGCCCCGTCGCCCGCGTCGATACAGGATAACGAAGAATGAACGAGCCCATGGATCAGAACCTCCGCCTGCTGGAAGCGGTGCTGTTCGCCTCGACCGATCCGGTGACGGAAAAGTCCCTGGCCCACAGGCTGCCCGAGGGGGTCGAGGCGCGTCCGTTGCTGGAACAACTGCAGTCGGACTATGCCGGACGGGGGGTCAATCTGGTGCATGTGGGTGGTTCCTGGGCCTTCCGCTCCGCCGACGATCTGGGCCCGCTGCTGAACCGGGAAATCGAGGTGGCCCGGAAACTGGGGCGGGCGACCATCGAAACCCTCGCCATCATCGCCTACCATCAGCCGATCACCCGTGGCGAAATCGAGGAAATCCGGGGCGTTTCCCTGAGCAAGGGGACCTTCGACGCCTTGTTCGAGCAAGGCTGGATCAGGCCCCGGGGACGGCGGCAGACGCCGGGCCGCCCGACGGCGTGGGGAACCACCGACGGCTTTCTCGACCATTTCGGCCTGGAAAGCCTGAAGGACCTGCCCGGGCTCGACGAGCTCAAATCCGCCGGCCTTCTGGACAAGCGTCCGGCCATTGACGCCTATCGGATCAGCGGCGACGTCGCCGCCTCCGCCGCCGAGGTCGCCCATATCGACGGGGCCGGGCAACAACAGGAAGACGAAGAGGCGGAACTCCCCCTGGCGGCGGAAATGGAGGACGAGGAAGAGGGGGCGTCCGGGCAACCGTGACGGGCCGGTGTTTTCAGGCCCCGTTCATGTTGATGGCGGTAGGATAACTTCTTAACCGGAAAGGCGTTTGCGGCGTTGCCCTGTTCCGGGGTTTCTGCCATTATCCGCCCTCCGAATGACCATGGGGCCTCACCGCCCCTGACTTTTAAAGACGAGTGAGAATTGGATTATGGGTGCATTTAGCATTTGGCATTGGGTGATCGTTCTGGTCGTTGTGCTTGTCCTGTTTGGCGGCAAGGGCAAGATCTCGGCCCTGATGGGTGATTTTGGCAAGGGCCTGAAGTCCTTTAAAAAAGGCATGAAGGACGAAGAAGGGGAAGGCGACGCCGCCGAGACGCCGAAACTGTCCGAGGACAAGACGGAAACCGTCGATCAGTCCTCCGAGGACAAGAAAAGCTCCTAGGAGCCACCGTGAACCGGGGCCGGCTTCCGGCCCCGACTTCTTCTCCATTACTCCCGGGGGCACCCACGCGCCATGTTCGATATTGGCTGGCAGGAACTGTTTATTGTCGGCGTTTTGGCCCTGATCGTTGTCGGGCCGAAGGACTTGCCGCGCGTCCTGAAAACCGTCATGGGCCTGATCCGCAAGGCCCGCATGATGGCCCGTGATTTTCAGGACGGCATCGACGAAGTGGTGCGCGAGGCCGACCTGGACGACGTCAAGAGCAAGTTCCAGAACATGTCGGACAGCGACATCTCGGAGAAAATCCAAAAGGCCATCGATCCGGACGGCAACATCGCCAGCGATTTCGACATGAAGGAAATCCAGGACGACCTGGACGCCTCGGCCAAGGACAGCATCAAAATCGAAAAAGAGACCGGCAAGGACGACGGGGAACAGTCAATAGCCGCCGACACCAAAGCCGACAAGGACGCCTGACACCGTGGCCGAGCAAGAAGACGAAATCGAGGAAAGCAAGGCGCCGCTGCTGTCGCACCTGATCGAACTGCGCCAGCGCATGATCTACGCCTTCGCGTCGGTCATCGTGCTGTTTTTCGTCTGCTATTATTTCGCGCCGACCCTCTACGATTTCCTCGTCCGCCCCCTGGCCGACGTGCTGGAGGAACTGGGCGGCAACCGGCGGCTCATCTTCACCGCCCTGCACGAGGCCTTCTTCACCTACATCAAGGTGGCCTTCTTCGCCGCCCTGTTCCTGGCCTTTCCGTTCATCGCCATGCAACTGTGGCTGTTCATCGCGCCGGGGCTTTACAAGAACGAGAAGCGGACCCTGCTGCCGTTCCTTATCGCCACGCCCATCCTGTTCTTCCTCGGCGGGTCGCTGGTCTATTATTTCATCTTCCCGCTGGCCTGGAAGTTCTTCCTCAGCTTCGAATCCGTCGGCGGGGCGGGGGCGCTTCCCATTCAGCTTGAAGCCAAGGTCGATCAGTATCTGTCCCTGGTGATGCGGCTGATTTTCGCCTTCGGCCTGTGTTTCGAACTGCCGGTGCTGTTGACCCTGCTGGGCCGCGTCGGCATGGTCACGGCGGACGGCCTGCGCAAGAAGCGCCGCTACGCCATCGTCCTCGCCTTCGTCGCCGCCGCCATCCTGACGCCGCCGGACGTGATCTCGCAAATCGGCCTAGCCCTGCCGACCATCCTGCTCTACGAAATCTCCATCCTTTCCGTCAGCATGGTGCAGGGGCCGCAACCGGACGAAGAAGAAGACGAGGATGACGAGGATGACGACGACGAGGAGTCCGCGGGCAAAGGCGACGCCAAGCCCAATCCGGAAGAGTTTGTCCCCTAGAGCAACTATATAACGATCAAATTATCTGCCTTTAATCGATACCGATTAAATGCAGTTTGATCTAACCGACGAGAGCCGACATGTTCGACATAAAATGGATCCGCGAAAACCCGGAAGAATTCGACAGGGGGCTGGGACGCCGGAGCCTGGAGCCCCAATCGGCGGTCCTGATCGCGCTCGACAAGGAACGCCGGGACGCGGAAACCCGGGCCCAGGACATTCAGGCCCGCCGCAACAAGCTGGCCAAGGAAATCGGCGCTGCCAAGGCCCGTGGCGAGGACGCGGCGGGGATCATCGCCGAAGTGTCCCGCTCCAAGGAAGCGCAGGCGGAAGCCGAGGAGCAGGCCCGGCGCAAGACCGAGGAATTGACAGCCGCCCTCTCGTCCATTCCCAATCTGCCCCTGGATGCGGTTCCCGACGGCGAGGACGAAGACGACAACCGGGAGGAACGCCGTTGGGGGGATGTTCCGCAATTCGACTTCACCCCCCGGGAACATTTCGAGTTGGGCGAGGCGCTCGCCATGATGGATTTCGACACGGCGGCGAAAATGTCCGGCGCGCGCTTCGTCGTCCTCAGCGGTGCGCTCGCCCGCATGGAGCGGGCCCTCGCCGCCTTCATGCTCGACCTGCATACGGGCGAGCACGGCCTGACGGAGGTCAACCCGCCGGCCCTGGTCCGCGATAGCGCCCTTTACGGCACCGGCCAGTTGCCGAAATTCGGCGAAGACCTGTTCAAGACGGAAGACGGGCTGTGGATGATCCCGACGGCGGAAGTGCCGCTGACCAACATGGTCGCCGACAGCATCGTCGAGGAAGGTAGCCTGCCGCGCCGCTATACCGCCATGACCTGGTGTTTCCGGTCCGAGGCCGGTTCCTCGGGCAAGGACACCCGGGGCATGATCCGCCAGCACCAATTCACCAAGGTGGAGATGGTTTCCGTCGTCGGGCCCGAGGACTCGAACGAGGAACTGGAACGCATGACCGGTTGCGCCGAAGAGGTGCTGAAGCGCCTCGGCCTGCCTTACCGGGTCGTCACCCTGTGCACGGGGGACCTGGGCTTCGGGGCCCGGCGCACCTACGACATCGAGGTCTGGTTGCCCGGTCAGGATCGCTACCGGGAGATTTCCAGTTGTTCCAACTGCGGCGACTTCCAGGCCCGGCGCATGAAGGCCCGCTATCGTCCGGAGGGCGAGAAGGGGACCCGCTTCCTGCACACCCTGAACGGGTCCGGCCTCGCCGTCGGCCGCACCCTGGTGGCGGTCCTGGAGAACTACCAGCAGGCGGACGGCTCCATCGTTGTGCCCGAGGCCTTGAGGCCCTACATGGGCGGGCTCGAGGTCATCGCCCGCCATGCGTGAGCGGGTGAAAAATCTGAAATCGGCCCGGGTGCTGATCTCCAACGATGACGGCATCGACGCGCCGGGACTGAAGCTGCTGGAAAAGGTGGTGCGCAAGCTGGCCCGCGAAGTCTGGGTCGTCGCCCCGGAAACGGAGCAAAGCGCCGCCAGCCATTCCCTGACCCTGCGCCAGCCCCTGCGCATCCGCAAGGTGTCGAAACATCGCTATGCGGTTAATGGCACGCCGACGGACAGTGTTCTGCTCGGCATCAACCGGGTGATGCGCGACAGCCCGCCGGACCTGGTGCTCTCGGGCGTCAACCGGGGCGGCAACCTGGGCGACGACGTGATCTATTCCGGCACCGTCGCCGCGGCCATGGAGGGCACGTTGATGGATCTGCCCGCCGTCGCCCTGTCCCAGGTCTTCCAGGACCGCAAGCCGGTGCGCTGGTCGACGGCGGAAGCCTGGATCCCCAAGGTTCTCGACGGCCTGATCGGGATGTCCTTTCCACCTTCGGTTCTGGTTAACGTGAATTTTCCCGATGTTCCCGCCGATAAGGTCAGCGGCATCGAAGTGACCCGGCAGGGGCGGCGGAAGATCGGCAGCGACCTGCAGTCCGGCGTCGATCCCCGGGGCGAAACCTACTACTGGATCGGCCCGCAGCGGACCGAGGACAGCTTCCGCAAGGGCACGGACCTGGAGGCCGTCAACCGGGGCGCGGTGGCGGTCACCGCCCTGAGCGCCGACCTGACCCACGCCGGTGCGCTGAAGACCCTGAAAGGATTGTTTTAGGTGTTCGAGGATGACGGCAAGGCCCTGTTGATCCTGGAGCTGCGCCAGGGCGGGGTCAGCGACCGCAGGGTCATCGACGCCATGGAACGCCTGCCCAGGGAAATGTTCGTGCCCAGCGCGCTACGCGAGCAGGCCTATGAAAACATCGCCCTGCCCATCGGCCATCATCAAACGGTCAGCCAGCCCCTGACCGTCGGCCTGATGACCCAGGCGCTGGACCTGACCGACCGCATGAAGGTTCTGGAAATCGGCACCGGCTCGGGCTATCAGTCGGCGGTCCTGTCGCCCCTGTGCCGACGCCTTTACACCATCGAGCGTTACCGGGAGCTGATGCGCGGCGCGGAAGAGCGTTTCGAGCAATTGCGCCTGACCAACATCACCACCCGGGTCGGCGACGGTTCCCTCGGCTGGAAGGAACAGGCCCCGTTCGAGCGCATCATCGTCACCGCCGCCGCCCACGACATCCCCCCGGTTCTGGTCGATCAACTCGCCGTCGGCGGCGTCATGGTGGTGCCGGTCAACGACGGGCGGGACGAGCACGACCAGCGTCTGCTGCGGGTGGTGCGCCGCGAGGACGGCATCGAGACCGAGGAACTGGGCTCGACCCGTTTCGTTCCCCTGGTCGAGGGCGACGAACCCTGAAATCGTCCTCGTTCCATGGCGATTGAAGAAAACCTCCGCCTTGGCGATAATTGGCCATGATTCGCATGCCAGAAGTGAGACGGGCCTTTGTTCTGTTCGCCGCCCTGTCGGTGCTGTCCGCCTGTGGCTGGGCCGAATGGCCGCCTCCCGACGACGGGCCCAGAACATATAATCGTCCGCAAACGAAGCAGGCTTCCCCGGCCGCCTTCATCAATGCCGATGCGGTGATTGTCGGCAAGGGGGACACGGTCTACGGCCTGTCGAGACGGCATCGGGTGTCGGCCCGGGCGATCATCCAGGCCAACGCCCTGAACGCCCCTTACGTGCTGACCCCGGGGCAGCGGCTGGTGTTGCCGAGGGCCCGGGAACACAAGGTCGAGCCCGGCGACTATCTGAGTCTGATCGCCAAAAAGCGTAACGTGGATATGTACGCCATGGCGCGGCTGAACGGCCTGAAGCCGCCTTATACGATCTATCCCGGCCAGCGGCTGGTCCTTCCCGACGGGGAGAGTCCGCCGCCCGTGGCTTCCGCCGCGCCGGCCCCGCAAGCCGCCGCGCCTGTGGCGAAACCTGCGCGCAAGTCGCTCGCCGTCAAAAAAACCCCCGCGGCAAAACCCAAGCCGGTTCCGCCGCCCCCGGTTCAGACCGGAAAGGGCTTTGTCTGGCCGGTCAAGGGGCGGGTGGTGTCGTCCTACGGCGGCAAGAAGGAGGGGCTGCAAAACGACGGCATCAACATCGCCGCGCCTCGGGGGGCCGCCGTCATGGCGGCGGAAAACGGGGTCGTCGCCTATGCCGGAAACGAGTTGAGGGGGTTCGGGAACCTTTTGCTGCTGAAACATTCCGGCGGCTGGATCACCGCCTACGCCCATAACGAGGCGCTGCTGGTCAAGCGCGGGGACAAGATCAGGAAGGGGCAGGTCATCGCCCGCGTCGGTTCCACCGGCAGCGTGCAAAAGCCGCAACTGCATTTCGAATTGCGCAAGGGGAAGAAGGCGATCAATCCGATCAAATACCTGCCCAAGGTTTGACCTCAGACAATTTCTTTCTCGCCGATCCATGGGAGAAACAGGCTGCGCCCTTGTTGGGCGCGGCTGAAGGGGAGGGGACATGAGCCGCAGGGAAACGGAAGACAATGAATGGCTGAAGGCCATCATTACGTCCGCGCTGGACTGCATCATCGCCATCGACGAACAGGGCCTGATCGTGGAATTCAACCCGGCGGCGGAAAAGACCTTCGGCTATCACCGCAACCAGTGCATCGGCCGGCCGCTGGTCGACCTGATCATCCCGGAACGGTTCAAGCAGGCGCATATGGACGGCATCGAGCGTTACCGGGAGACCGGCGTCGCCCAGGTGGCGGGCAGGCGCATTGAAATTTCCGCCGTCCGGGCCGACGGCACGGAATTCCCCATCGAGTTGGCGATCGTCCCGTTTACCCATGACGGGAAGACCTATTTCACCGCCGATCTGAGGGACATTTCCGAGCGGAAGATCGTCGAAAACATTCAGCAGGAACATGAGCGGGAAATCAGCCGCCTGCTGGAGCAAACCGTTTCCTCCGTGTCCCGAACCATCGAAATGCGCGACCCCTATACCTTCGGCCATCAACAGCAGGTGGCCCAACTCAGCGTCAGGATCGCCCGCAAGCTGGACTGTTCGGAACACATGATCAAGGGAATCCGCATCGGCGCCCTGATCCACGACATCGGCAAGATCGCCGTGCCCGGGGAAATCCTCACCCGGCCCGGCACACTGGACCCGGTGTCCATGTCCCTGATCCGAACCCATTGCGAGATCGGCCACGGCATCATCAAGGACACCCCCTTTCCCTGGCCGGTGGCGGATATCATTTTGCAGCATCACGAACGCATCGACGGCTCCGGCTATCCCAACCGGCTGAAGGGCGACGACATCTGCCGCGAGGCGCAGATCGTCGCCATCGCCGACACGGTCGAGGCCATCCTGTCACACCGTCCCTATAGGCCCGGCCGGGGCATCGACAAGGCGCTGGACATCATCAAGGAAGAAGCCGGCATCCGCTTCAACCCGGATTACGTCGAGGCCTGCGTCAAGGTGTTCGAGGACGACGACTTCCAGTTCGAGCCCCTGTCGGAAAGCCCGTTTTTCTGCTTCGAGGGGACTGCCGGGCAGGCGTGACGGTCTCTATTCTATGTCGGCCCTCTGACCGAGCCAGACTTCTTCTGCCTGCCTCTTGATCACGGTGACCCGCTGGCGGACTTCCTCGTCGGTGATGGAACTAACCGGGTGGTCGATGACAACGGGCCGCAGGTCCGGCATGCCGATGGCGACACGGGTCAGGCGGGTTTCACTGACGAATTCGGTGGTGATGATCGGGGCCGCGGGGATGCCCCGGTCCTCCAGGGCGACGGAATCGCGAATGCAGCACGAACAGCAGGACCCGCAGTCGCCGATGGCCGTGAGCACGATGTCGTTTTCCCGGGCGATCCGTTCGATCAGTTCCGCCGGCGCATCACTGGAAAAACCCTGGGTCTTGACGTAGTAGTTGATGGCTGAGAAGCTGATATTTTCCGACAAGGCGTCGGCGGCGCCCCGCAGAAGCTTGTTGGCGTTCCACTTGGAATTGTCGAGGATGCCGAGGCGCAAGCCGTCCAGGGTGTTCTTTCGGTTCGCCAGGGGACGTGATTCGATGGCGACGACGCCACGGGGATCGAATATCTCGAAGCCTCTTTGATCCGGGGTGTTCAGCATTTCAGCCCTCCTCATCTACAATTTGCAAAGACCGTCCGTGCAGTCCTCTGCGTCGGCGGGCCGGTTGTCGCCAATGGGGTGCAGGACCGGCGTGTTCATGTGTCCCCAGCCGGGAATGAAGGCGGAAAAGCGTCCGGCGTTGCCGCCGATGACGAAAAGATGAATTCGTTCGGGACTCTCGACGATGGGAATCCGGCTCTCCGGGTTCCGCTTGTACCACTTGGGCAGATTGCGGTTATACACCTTGCCGTAACGGTGGTCGCGGGAATGGGCGGAAAAGGGGTTGCCCGAATGCATCCACAGATAGCTCTTGATGTCGTTCCTGCTCCAGCCGTGCTTGGCGATGGTCAGGGCGTGCTCCAGGCCCAGGGTGACGGTGCAATGGCCGCTCAACACCGAGGTGTTCGAGGCGATGGTGCTCATGGCCGAGCACAGGGTGTCGAGAATCCCTTCCGGGTCGTTACACTGATGGTCGGTGACGCTGTGCGGGGCTTCGGCGGCGATGGCGAAGACGGTCGATGCGTCCGGGTCATGACCCTGCTCCACATGGTAGGGGGCGAAGGGGCTGGCCTCCTCGTGCTCGCAGATGCAGTAGGTGTACTTGGCCGGGTTGCCCAGGGTGCATTTGTCCAGGTCCGGCGCCCTGCCGCCGCCGACGTTGAGCATGATCAGCCGCACGGCGCGGCCGATGGTGGCGTTGGCCCGGTTGCCCGAACCGAACGCGTTGGCGCCGCCGTTCATGCCGATTTCGCGGGCGATGGGTCCGTTGACGATGAGCAGCGGCGAGGCCATGTGAGTGGTCGCCTGGACGCCGTTCAGGTTGAACCGGCGGTCGGTCAGGGCCAGCATGGCGGCGCGCACCACGGGCGCGTATTCCGGCTTGCAGCCGGCCATGACCATGTTGATGGCCATCACCTCGCGGGTCAGCGCCCCCCAGCGGGGCGCCACCTTGCATTCGATGAATTCCGGCGCGCCGCCCAGCGCCGCGACCACGGCGTCAATCTTGTCCCGGGTCGGTGGCACCACCGGCAGGCCGTCCGTCCAGCCCCGTTCGAAGTACTCTTCCACGGGGTCCGTGGTGGCGCTGTCTTGGATGGTCAGGGTTTCGACGGAACTCACGGGGCCTCCTAAAATCCGTTGGACGGGAGGGAAACCTTAAAGGCCGTGATCCTCTAATTACAATAATATTCTAATATCAATAATTATTTCATATTATGCATTAATATGAAGCCAATGTGCACGGATGGTCGCCAGCAAGCCCTCGGCGGCCGGTGACAGGGGCCGCCCTTTCAAGCGCAGAATGCCGATATCAAGGGTGATGTCCGGTTCGCTGACGGCAAGGCGGACCAGGCCTTCTCCCAAGTCGCCTCCGATGGCCGCCGAGGGCGCCAGTCCGACGCCCGCCCCGGCGCGGACAAAGTTCAACAAGGTGGAAACCTGGGACACCACCACATCATGGCGCAGGCGAATTCCGCGTACCGCCGCCAATGTGTCGAGCACCCTGCGGGTCTGCGCTTCGGGCGGTAGGGAGACTAGGGACACGCCGTCGAGGTCGTCGAAGCGCACGGTTTCGGCGCGTGATCGGGCGAGGGGATTGTCCCGGCCGGCGATCAAATCGAAACGGCCGACGCCAAGGGTCTCGGTTTCCAGGCCTTCGGGGATGTCCACCAGATAATTCAACCCGAAATCGGCGACGCCGCTTTTGACATCGTCGTTGACGATGCCGTGGATGCCGTCACGGACCTGGATTTCGATGCCGGGCTGTTGTTCCCGGTAAGCGGCGATGGCGTCGGGCAGGACTCCATTGGCAAGGGAAACGATACTGCCGACAATCACCTGGCCACGCTTCTGCTCGGCCAGTTCGCGCATGCTGGCGATGGTGATCCGCAAGTCGTTGCTGATGCGCTCGGCGACGGCGATGAACTCCCGCCCGGCGTCGGTGATGCCGACACGGCGGGTCGAGCGTTCGAACAGTTGCACGCCCAGGATATCCTCCACCCGTTTGATGGCGCGTGTCAGGGCCGGCTGCGACATCCGCAGGGCCGCGGCGGCAGCGACGAAACTCCGGTATTCGGCGACGGCCAGAACGGCGGCCATGTGGCGGGCGCTGATATCGGGAATGAAATGCCTGTCCATTTCGCCATTAAGGCAATCCCAAGGAAGATTGGCCAGGCAAATTTACTCTTGTCTTTAGTTTAATGATAAACTAAATATAGTTTAATTTTAAACTTTATGGAGTTTCGAAAATGAACCGGCGTTCCTTTATCAGGCTGGTAGGCTCGGCGAGTGTGGTCATGGCAGCGGGGGCAGGGGGATTTGTTGTCACCCGCAGGCCGGATAAAGCCCTGGAACCCTGGCAGGCGGCAGGGGACGGCTATGACGATCCGCGCATGTGGACCCTTTCCTACGCCATCCTGGCCCCCAATCCCCATAACCGCCAGCCCTGGATTGCCGATCTCGGGGAGGAGGGGACGGTAAGCCTGTATTGCGACCTGCAACGGCTGCTGCCCCATACGGACCCGTTCAGCCGGCAGATCGTCATCGGTCTCGGCTGTTTTCTGGAAATTCTTCGCATGGCCGCGGCGGAAATCGGTTATCGGGCCGACATCCGGCCCTTTCCCGAAGGCATGCCCGACAATGCCCTCGACCGGCGGCCCATCGCCCGTGTCGTCTTCGAAAAGGATGGGACCGTCGACCCGGACCCGTTGTTTCGCTTCGTCCCGGCCCGCCGCTCCAACAAGGAACCCTTCGATACGGCGCGCCGGGTTTCGTTGGAAACCCTGCGCGCCCTGGCCGCGTCCTCGGATCATGCCGGGACAGGCTGGACCGACGACCCCGACGCGGTCGCCGCTCTTCGGGACCTGTCCTGGCGGGCCATGGAACTGGAAATCACCACGCCCAGGACCTATCAGGAAAGCATTGACCTGATGCGCATCGGCAAGGCGGAAATCGAAGCCAACCCCGACGGCATCGACATCGGCGATCCCCTGTTGGAGGCCCTCTACCGAACCGGGTTGATGACCCGTGAGGGCATGGCCGATCACGGCAGTCAGGAATTCCGCGCCGGGCTCGACATGTTCCGCCCGATCATGGGCACGGGCATGGCCTATATGTGGCTCGCCACGGCGGGCAATAGCCGGGAGGATCAATTGACGGCGGGCCGGTCCTGGGTCCGGCTCAACCTGAAGGGGGCGGAACTGGGCCTCGGCGTGCATCCCATCAGCCAGGCCCTGCAGGAATATCCCGAGATGACGGACCTCTATGCCGAACTGCACCGCCGCCTCGGTGTCGATGGGCGGGTGCAAATGCTGGGCCGACTGGGCTATGGTGAGCCGCAGCGCGAAAGCCCGCGCTGGCCGGTCGAGACCATAACGAGACAAGGTTGATGAACGAAGAACCGAAAAAGGATCCGCCGCTTTTCAGTTTTTTCAACGAAGTGGGGATCATCGAACAACTGGCGAGAAACAGCTTCGAGAGAGTCTTGCCCGACGGGCTGACCCTGTCGCAGTTTTCCGTTCTCAGTCATTTCGTCCGCCTGGGCGTCGAGGAGAAAAACCCGGTGGAACTGGCGCGGGCGTTTCAGGTCACCAAGGGGGCGATGACCAATACGGTCAAGCGCCTTTCGGCGAAGGGGCTGGTCGAGGTCACCCCCGACCCCCGGGACGGACGGGGCAAGCGGGTCCGCATCACGGCGCGGGGACGCCGGGTTAGGGAGGAATGCCTGGCCGCCGCCGCCCCCCTGCTGTGGGAACTGGAACGGGAATTCGGAAAACAGGAGTTCGAGGCGGCGCTGCCGTTCCTGCAAAGGCTGCGGGCGTTTCTCGACCGGGCGCGGGATTAGAGCGTCCGCCCCAATTGCCCGGCCAGATTCTGGATGAATTGCCAGGCGGTGCGGCCGGAGCGGGCGCCGCGGGTGACCGTCCATTCGACTGCCTGGGCGCGCAGGTCCTCCCGGTCGATGTCCAGGCCGTAGTGGTCCACATAGCCGTCGATGATGTCGAAATAGGTGTCCTGATCGCAATTGTGGAACCCCAGCCACAGGCCGAACCGGTCCGACAGGGACACCTTCTCTTCCACCGCCTCCGCCGGATTGATGGCGGTGGAGCGCTCGTTTTCGATCATGTCCCGGGGCATCAGATGGCGGCGGTTGGAGGTGGCGTAGAAGATGACGTTGTCGGGCCGCCCCTCGATGCCCCCTTCCAGCACCGCCTTCAGGGATTTGTAGGCGGCGTCCTGGCCGTCGAAGGAAAGGTCGTCGCAAAACAGCAGGCAGCGCCGTTGCGAACGCCGCAACAAGGCCAGCAGGCGGGGCAGGGAGGGGATGTCCTCGCGGTGGATTTCGACCAGGGCCAGCGGCGTTTCCACCCTGCCGTCGTTGATGTGGGCGTGCACCGCCTTGACCAGAGAGCTTTTGCCGGTTCCCCGCGCCCCCCACAACAGGGCGTTGTTGGCGGGCAGGCCCCTGGCGAAGTTGAGGGTGTTGTCGTAGAGGATGCGGCTTTGGTGGTCGATCCCCTTGAGCAGGTCGAAGGCCACCCGGTTGACCCGTTCCACCGGTTCCAGGCCTACGCCGTCGGAATGCCAGACAAAGGCGTCGGCGGCGTCGAGATCGCCGTTTTCGGAAACCGGCGGGGCCAGTCTCTCCAGGGCGTCGGCGATGCGCTCAAGCACGGGTTTCAGGTCATTTTCGGTCATCATGGGAATTTTTCGCTCAATTGTCTCCACCAAGGCTTTTAAGACAGGCGGTTAGCGGTTGCAAGTCGCGTCGGGGGCGTTATAGTCCCTCGCTTGCCGATTGTTCGGCGTTGACCGTGTTTTTGAATGGGGAGTCCCATGAGTTTTATTTCGCCAGCCTATGCCCAGGCCGCCGGAGGCGCCGGCGGCGCGGGCGGCCTCGAGGCCATGTTCCCGCTGATTTTGATCTTCGTCGTCTTTTACTTCCTGCTTATCCGTCCGCAGCAGAAGAAGGCGAAGGAACACAAGGCCATGCTGGACGCCGTGCGCCGGGGCGACAAGGTGGTCACCGGCGGCGGAATTATCGGCACCGTGACCAAGGTCATCGACGACAACGAAGTCAGCGTCGAAATCGCCGACGGCATCAAAGTCCGGGTCCAGCGCGGCCTGATCGCCAGCGTCCTGTCCAAGACCGAACCGGTCAACGACGACAAGAAGGGCGGCAAGGACAAGGACGGCGGCGACGGCGACAAGGAGCAGAGCGCCTCATCCAAGCTGAAGGGCCTGCTGGGCGGAAAGAGCTGAACGGACGGAACTCCAGGCCATGATCTATTTCGCGAAATGGAAAATCGTGCTGATTGTCGGCATTTGCCTGCTCGGCGTGATTTTCGCAGCCCCCAACTTCCTGACCCAGCAGCAGGCGGCGTCCCTGCCGTCCTGGCTGCCGCATAAGCAGATCAGCCTCGGCCTGGACTTGCAGGGGGGCTCTCACCTGTTGCTGGAGGTCGAGGTCGACAGCGTCCTCGAGGAGCGTCTCGAGGCCCTGGTCGACACCATGCGGACGACGCTGCGCAAGGCGCGGATTCGCTACGGCGGTCTTGGCGTCGACGGGCTCGGCGCGAAGGTGACCATCAAGGACCCGGCCCAGGCCGAACAGGCCCGGCAACTGCTGAAGGACCTGGACAACGCGCTCACGGTCGACCTGGATGACGGCGGCAAAATCGTCCTGGAGATGACCGAACAGGCCATTCGAGAGCGCCGTACGGCGGCCATCGAGCAATCCATCGAGATCGTCCGCCGCCGCATCGACGAAACCGGCGTCAGGGAACCGACCATTCAGCGCCAGGGCGAGGACCGCATCCTGGTCCAGCTTCCCGGCGTCGACGATCCGGAACGGGTCAAGCGCCTGCTCGGCAAGACCGCCAAGCTGACCTTCCACCTGGTCGATGAACGCCAGGCCCCGGTTCTCGGCGGGCGGGTGCCGCCGGGCTCCATGCAGATGCCCTCCGCCGACGAGGTCGGCTCCGACGGGCGTCCGCGCATGTACCTGTTGAAAAAGCGGGTCATGGTCAGCGGTGACACCCTGATCGATTCCCAGCCCAGCTTTCAGGACAACCGGCCGGTGGTCAGCTTCCGTTTCGACACCGTCGGCGGCAAGCGATTCGGCAAGGTGACGACGGAAAACGTCGACAAGCCGTTCGCCATCGTCCTCGACGGCAAGGTCATCAGCGCACCGGTGATCCAAGAACCCATCCTCGGCGGCAGCGGCGTCATTTCCGGCCGCTTCTCCGTCCAGGAAGTCCAGGACTTGGCCTTGCTGCTACGCGCCGGCGCCTTGCCCGCGCCGCTGACCATCCTCGAAGAACGCTCCGTCGGTCCCGGCCTCGGCGCCGATTCCATCGCCGCCGGCAAGATCGCCTCGATCGTCGGCATGGTCCTGGTGATCGCCTTCATGGTCGTCGTCTATGGCCGCTTCGGCATGATGGCGGACGTCGCCCTGCTCGCCAACATCGTCCTCATCGCCGCCGCTTTGTCCCTGCTGCAGGCGACGCTGACCCTGCCCGGCATCGCCGGAATCGTCCTGACCATCGGCATGGCGGTGGACGCCAACGTGCTGGTGTTCGAGCGCATTCGCGAGGAAATCCGCGCCGGGCGGACGCCCATTTCGTCCATCGACGCGGGCTATTCCCGGGCCATCAAGACCATCATCGACGCCAACGTCACCACCCTGATCGCCGCCGTTCTGCTGTATCAGTTCGGCTCCGGCCCGGTCCGGGGCTTCGCGGTGACCCTGGCCATCGGCATTGTCACCTCGCTGTTCACGGCGATCATGCTGACCCGTTTGATGGTGGCGACGTGGCTGAAGAAGTCCCGTCCCAACAGCATACCGATTTAGGATTAAGACCATGCGCGGACTCCACCTGATCCCCGGAAACATCAACTTGCCGTTCATTCCGCTACGCAAGTTGTTCTTCGTGTTCTCGGTCCTGTTGATCGTCTGCTCCGTCGGCCTGTTCGCCGCCAAGGGGCTGAATTACGGCATCGACTTCAAGGGCGGCATCCTGATCGAGATCAAGACCCCGGGCGGACCGGCGGACATCAAGGCCATGCGCAACAACCTGTCCGGCCTTGGCGTCGGCGAGGTCGGCCTGCAGGAATTCGGCGCCCCCGACGAGGTGCTGATCCGCATTCAGGCCCAGGAAGGCGGCGAGAAGGCGCAGCAGGTCGCCATCGACAAGGTCAAGCAGGCCCTGGGAGACGGGGTCGAATACCGGCGCACCGAATTCGTCGGCCCGAAAATCAGCGACGAGCTGTTCTGGGACGGCGTCTATGCGGTCAGCGCCGCCATCTTCGCCATCCTGGTCTATGTCTGGTTCCGCTTCGAGTGGCAGTTCGGCCTCGGCGCGGTGGTCGCCCTGATCCACGATGTGATCAGCACCATCGGCGTCTTCGCCCTGCTCGGGCTGGAATTCAACCTGTCGACGGTGGCGGCGATTCTGACCATCGCCGGCTATTCCATCAACGACACGGTGGTGGTTTACGACCGGGTGCGGGAAAACCTGCGGCGCTACAAGACCATGCCGCTGGCCGAGTTGCTCAACAATTCCATCAACGAGACCCTGTCCAGGACCGTGATGACCAGTATCACCACCCTGTTGGCGCTGCTGTCTCTTTACATCCTCGGCGGCGAGGTCATTCGCGGATTCAGTTTCGCCATGATCTGGGGCGTGCTGATCGGCACCTATTCCTCCATCGCCCTGGCCGTCCCGGTGCTGCTCTACATGAACCTGGACCGCCGGAGCGGTTCCGACAGCGAGGAGGCGGCGGCCGAACAGGCGCCGTAAGGCCATCTCTCTCGACATCACGCCGCAAATCGCCGCCTCGCGCATGCTTCTCAAGGGCTATGGCGACGGCGGCTTCCGCGTCGCCGGGCGCGACCGGCTGGAGGGCTCGCATATCCTGTTTCCGGAACAAGTTGAGCCTTGGTCCGTTCGCGACGCGGACGCCATCACCCCGGACAGTCTCGCCGCCGTCATCGACAGGGCGGACGAGGTGAGCATCCTGATCGTCGGCTGCGGCGCGGAATTCATCCCGCCGCCCGAAGGCCTGCGCTCCGCCCTCAAGCGGTCGGGCATCGTGCTGGAGTGGATGGACACCGGGGCCGCCTGCCGCACCTTCAACGTGCTGTTGATCGAGGACCGCCCCGTCGCCGCGGCGCTGATCGCCGTCTAAACGGGATTCTCCCCCAGGGCCCGGTCGAGGATTTCAAGCGCCTGGTCCATCTCGTCCCGGGAAATGGTCAGCGGCGGGGCCAGCCGCCAGACGGCGTGCGGGCCGCCGACCCGGTTGACGTTCAGGCCCAGCTCGAAACAGCGATCCGAGAGGGTCTTGATCAAATCGTGACCGGGCTCGCGGGTCTTTGCATCGGCGACGATCTCGACGCCCAGCAGCAGGCCTTCGCCGCGCACGTCGCCGATGGCCGGGTGGCGGCTTTGCAAGTCGGTCAGCCGTTGTTTCAGATAATCCCCGCTGGTTCGGGCCCGTTCGGCAAGGCCGTCACCGACGATAACATCGATGACGGCCAAGCCGACGGCGGCGGTCAGCGGGTCCGAGGCGTGGGAGGTGTAATGGGAGAAACCGTTTTCCCGGGCCGCTTCGGCGATGGCGTCACCGGTCACCACGGCGGACAGGGGCAGGCCGCCGCCCAGGGTCTTCGACAGGGTGATGATGTCGGGGATGACGCCCTCTTTCTCGAAGCCGAACAGCCGCCCGGTCCGCCCAAGGCCGGTTTGCGATTCGTCGAAGATCAGCAAAATGCCCCGTTGCCGGCAGGCGTCCCGCAGCCGTTTCAGGTATCCCGCCGGCGGCACGATGATGCCACCGGCACTTTGGATGGGCTCGACGATCATCGCCGCTTCCTCGCCGACGGAGGTGGCGTCGATCATCTCGAAGCCGAAATCCAGGCAGGCCAGTTGGCAGGTTTCGGGTTCTTTTCTCAACGGGCAGCGGTAACAATTGGGGGCGGGGATGGCGAGGGAGCCCGGCATCACCGGGCCGTAACGCTTGCGGCCATGGGCGTAGGTGTTGGAGGCCGCCCCCGTGGTCGTGCCGTGCCAGGAACCGGCCATGCCGATGACCTCGAAGCGGCCGCTGGCGATCTTGGCCAGCCGGATGGCGGCTTCGTTGGCCTCGCCGCCGGTGTTCAGAAACATGGCCCTTTCCAGCGGCGCGGGGAGCATGGCGCAGAGGCGCTCGGCCAGGGCGATCACGTCCGGCGACAGCATGGTGCTGTCCAGGTGCAGCACTCCGCGCCCGGCCTCGGCCATGGCTTCGAGGATTTTCGGATGGTTGTGGCCGATGGTCGCGCACATCTGTCCCGAGGAAAAATCAAGGATGGCGCGACCGTCCCCGGTGTGGAGGTAGGACCCTTCGGCGCGAACGATCAGGGTTTCGACAAAGTCCCGGCCATAATGCAGCAGATGGCGGTCGAAGGCGGGCGGTTCCATTTCTCTGCCTCTTCAAGGGTGACGATCCACCATCTTCTCCGACCGTGACGGGCTGTCAAGCCGGTCGACAAGATGCTACTCTCCTATAAAGAGCATATCGCATGAAATATTCCCCTTGCGGGGGGGGGGGGGGGGGGGGTAGAGTACAATTGTAGACATATATGCTCGGATTCGATGGATTGGACCCCTTGAATGAAGTCATTTCACATCTACGATTCCATGGTCATCGGCCATGGTCAAATCGATGCCGAGCACCAGCAACTTGCCGGGCTGTTCAATGACATCGTCGAAAGGGTCGAGGCTTCGGATCAAGACGGGGCCCGGGGCAAGGTCGACGCCTTCGTCGAAACGGTGAAGATCTATCTCGCCAATGAAGAGGCGATCATGCGGGAGTTGGACTATAATCACTTCGACGCTCACAAGATCGAACACGGCGTCCTTGAGCGGAAAATCTGGTTGTTGCTTGAAGACATCGACGAGGCCGGCATCACGGAGAAAATCCTGCAGGACCTGAAAATGGCCCTGGCCGACGATATCATCCGTTCCGATATGGGCTTCAAGACTTACCTCGAGGCCATCAACTACCGGGAATAAAAAAAGCGGAGCCCGAAGGCCCCGCTTTTCGTGTCTCTGTTTGCTTTCGGTTCAGTAGATGTTCTGAGCCGCCACCATGGCGTAGAGCATGGGGATGGAAAGCAGGGTGTTGGTGCGCGAGAACAGCATCGCCGTGCGGGCGGCGGCGGCTTTCGTATCCGCGTCGACCTCGACGATGCCGAGCGCCTTCTTCTGGTTCGGCCAGATGACGAACCAGACGTTGAACCACATGATGGTGCCGAGCCACATGCCGATGCCGATGGCCGTGTTCTTGGGTACGTCGAAGCCTTCGACGGCGCCGAGGGTGACGGCTTCCACCAGATAGCCGTTCATGGCGGCGAGCAGCAGGCCGAAGACGATGGTGCCCATGGCGCCCCAGCGGAACCAGAACAGGGCGGCGGGGGCGATGACCTTGCCGATGGCCGGTTTCTGGTCGTCGGGAATGTTCGGCATGTTGGGGATTTGCACGAAGTTGAAGTACCACAGCAGGCCGATCCACATGACGCCGCATAGCACGTGCAGCCAGCGGATGATGAAACTCATGTAGCCGTGATCGACGGCGAAGGTATCGCCGGTGCCGCCGCTGACGACGACAATCATGACGACCGTCAGCACGAGGCCGGAAATAACGGTTTTCTTGAGGTCTGTAAGGATGCCTGACATAAGAATTTCCCCTTATTTGTTATGAGATAGCGTACTAAATTAAACAATTCTAAAAACGCACCCTGTATATACGACCAGGCGCCGGAATTTCAATGGTTTCTCGGAACTTATTGTGAATTCACCCTTTTCGGCGGCAGATGCGGGCTTTATCACTGTGCAAGGGGTTGAATTTACGGGGATTCGGCGATGACCGGGGATGATTGGCTGGACTATTGCGGCGACAGGGTGAAACGGGACGACCGGGACCGCCTGATGTGCGCCCTGATCGCCCCTTCCGAAAGGCGGGGCGTGTTGTTGGCCCTGCTCGCCTTCGACCTGGAAATCGCCGCCATCGCCCCCCTTGTCAGCGAGCCGGTGCTGGGCGAAATCCGCCTGCAGTGGTGGCGCGACGCGCTGGCCTCGGTTTATGGCGGCGAGACCGTGGACCATCCGGTGCTGCGGGGGCTGTCGCGGGGCATCGAAAGGCACGGGCTTTCCCGTTCCCTGTTCGAGGCCTATCTGGACGGCCGTTCCCTGGAGTTGAACGGCGAAGCCCCGGAAGACCCGGCAGCCCTGGAAGCCTACATGGACAAGACGGCGGGCGGCCTTGCTGAGTTGATGGCCGAGGGCCTCGGGCTGCGGGAGTTGCCGCCGGAACAACGGCAAACGGCGCGCCGGGCCGTCCGCCACGCGGGGCTGGCCTGGGGCCTGGCCCGGCTTCTCGGTTCCCGGCGCGGGCGGGCCTTCCTCCCGGGGGAGGGGGAGGCTGCCGTCGGCGCCCGGGTCACGCACCACATTGCCGAGGCCCGCTCTCTGCGCCGCGCCGTTCCCGTGGGCATGCTGCCCGTCATGGCCACCGTCATCCTGGCCGAGGACGGATTGCGCCGCCACGCCCGTCATGGCCACGGCACGGGGGTCGGCCGTCTGTTCGGCTTTGCCTGGAGGGTCCTGTGCAAGCGCTACTAATGGTCTAATCTATTCCTTCGCCCGCAGCAGCATCAGTTCGGTTACGGAAATCTGCGGGAAAATGCTCTTCGACTTCTCATGGTACAGGTAGACGCCACCCCGTTTGGTGTCGGGGAAACTGCCCCTGTTGTCGTCGTACATGCGGATTTCCAGGGTCGTCAGCAGGTCGGTTTCCGGCCCCACGCCCTGCCAGAGAACGGTCGGGTTGGGGCTGCGGGGCTGGCCCAGGGGGGCGACGTTCCGGTTCAGCATTCCGGTCGGTTCGCCATAACGCCGGGTGAAGTAATTGACGATGGTCGAGAAGGAGCCGGAGGGGAAGACCGTATGGTAATAGCTGGCCCGGCCGTCGTCGTAACGGACAATGGTGCGGGCGCCCGTATACATGATGCTGTCGCCGATAAAGTGGGGCTCGATTTCCGCCGGCCAGTTCAGCTTCTCGATACAGAACAGGACCGTGCCCGCCTTTTTGTCGATGCAGTTGACGTCGAACCGTCCGGCGGACGAGTTCTCCGGCGGCTGTTTGCCGAGGGAGGAATCACTTCCGACGCTCAACACCGCCTCCAGCCTGTTGTTGCCGGGGTTGACGCGAACCGCTTTTTTCGGCGATGGGCCTGGGACCAGCATCGCCTGCCGGGCCTCCTGCTCGGGCGCTTTGCGGGGCGCCGCCTTGGAAGGGGCCGTCGATGCCCGTTGTTCGGCATCCGGGGAAAACACGGACATGATCTTGTTCAGTAGCCCCTTGTCCGCCTCCGCCGGGGCGGCGGGGAGGTCCGGCAGGACCTTTTCCAGCACCAGCGGCGGTTCGCCGCCGGTCGGCTCGGTCTTGGTCTCGGCAACGGGGGCCGGCTCGTCGAGAGGGGTCTCCCCGTCCTTGCCGCCGGTGAAGACGGCCATCATCCTGTCGAGGAAATCGGTTTCCTCCTTCGAGGGAGACGCCTTCTTCAAGACGACCGGAGGCTTGACTTCCGCCTTCACCGGGATGTCCTCGGGCTTGATCTCGGGTTTAACCTTGGGCTTGAAGACCGAGACCATTCTGTTGAACAGGCCGGGCTTTTCGGCTGGGCGGGCCCGGGCGACGCTTTCCGGCGGCGACGGCGGCTCCTGGCGGGGGGCGGCGGGCGTTTCGGCGACCTCGACCGGGGCGGCCGGTCTTTCGACGGGCTGGTCGGTGCCGGGCATGATGAAATCCCGCATGTAATTCCAAAAGCCCTCGCCTTCGTCCGTGGCCACGGGTTTCGCCGTTACCGGTTCTGTCCCCGGCACCGTCTCCCCTTTCCGGGCCTCCTCGGCGACGACGGCGCGGACGGTTTCGTTCTTGGCCTGATCCACCGCCGACGGTCCCCGCACGTTGCCGATGATGGGCAGGACCGGGCTGGCCAGGGGTGTCCCGGCGTCGAAGGGACTCGGCCCGCCGGGGGGCGGGGAGGCGGGGGGCGGGGCCGGTTCGGAAAGCGGCGCCTGGTAGACCGTCCGTGCCGGGGCGGCGGGCGGTGGCGGTTGAACGGCCGAGGGCGCCGGTGTCGGCGCCGTCATCGGGGCGGGGGCGGCCTTGTCCTTTTGCTGCTGCTTCTGGTCCTGGATGTCGCGCACCTGGAGCAGGTAATGGACGACATGGAAATGGCCCCGGTCGGCGGCCAGGTCGACCGGGGTCAGGCCCCAGTCGTTGACGGCGTGGATGTCGCCGCCCCCGGCGATGCTGATTTGGGCCTGGGACAGGTCGCCTTCGTGGGCGGCCTCGAACAGGCGTTCCGTCGCCGCCGACAGGTCTTGCCCCACCGCCGCGCCGGCCAGCAGCGTCAGCATCGCGCAGGAACAAAGGACGGTTCGCGCCCGTCGCCGGAGGTCTGAAAAGAGGCAGATCATGTTTGCCGACACCATTAACCCTGAAGCCGATTTTCGCCTGTTTTCATGCCGATAGCAATTGGCGTTTTAATCGTCCTTGTTGACAAGATTCGCGAGTCGCTCTAATGGTTCGCCTCGATTATGGAGAACCGTTTCGTGAACACCGATTTTACCCCGTTTCCGCGACGACGACGCGTGCGTATCCGCGCCGTGGTTTGCCGGTGTCCGAAGCCCTTCCCCATGGCCGATTGCTGATCGGCCCTGTTCCGGAAATCACCGCTTCGACCACAAGCCGCGGCGTTATCGCCTTGTGTTTTCTTTCCCGGAAGCGGAGACTCCTCAAATGTTCATGATCCTACCCGAGCGGCCCAAGGACCGGGCCGCCATCGAAGTCCTTCTCGACCAGGCCTTCGGCCCCGACCGTCACGCCAAGGCTTCCTACGGCATGCGCGGGGAGGCGCCGCCGGTGCCCGGGCTGTCCCTTTCCGCCCGTTGCGGCGACAGGCTGGTCGGCACCATCCGCTTCTGGCCGGTCCGGGTCGGAGACGCCGCCGCCCCGGCCCTGTTGCTGGGGCCCCTGGGGGTCGCTTCGGACATGCGCAATTACGGCATCGGCCGGGGGCTCATCAACCGTGGCCATCTGGCGGCCAGGGAAATGGGCTACGGGCTGGTGTTGCTGGTCGGCGACCTGTCCTATTACCGGCGCTTCGGATATGGCCCGGCACATCCCCACGGCCTGACCATGCCGGGCGAGGACCCGTCCCGGCTGCTGGCCTTCGAACTGGCGGCGGGAAGCCTCGCGGACGCCTCGGGGATTCTGTCTCCCGGAGAGAGCCTGTCTATTCCGTGTCAAGCCAGCGGTTGAGGTCCCGCCGGGCCCGGTCGCTCATGGCCTGCTTGCGGTCCTTGCCCTTGAGTTTCCTGCCCTTTTCATTGCGCCCCTCCGCCCCGTCCAGGGGCGGGAACAGGCCGAAGTTGACGTTCATGGGCTGGAAGGTTCCGGCGTCGGCGCCGCCGGTGATGTGATTGAGCAGGGCGCCCAGCGCCGTCGTGCCGGGGGGAATGGAGGGGGACTCGCCCCGCTGTTCGGCGGCGGCGAAGCGCCCCGCCAGCAGTCCCACCGAGGCGCTTTCCACATAGCCCTCGCAGCCGGTGATCTGCCCGGCGAAGCGGATGCGGGGATGGGACTTCAGGGCCAGGGTGGCGTCGAGAAGCTTGGGCGCATTCAGGAAGGTGTTGCGGTGCAGGCCGCCGAGGCGGGCGAATTCCGCCTTTTCCAGTCCGGGAATGGAGCGGAATATCCGTTTCTGTTCGCCGTAGGTCAGCTTGGTCTGAAAGCCGACCATGTTGTAGAGGGTGCCGAGAGCGTTGTCCTGGCGCAACTGCACGATGGCCCGGGGCTTGACCTCTGGGTTGTTGGGGTCGGTCAGGCCGACCGGTTTCATGGGGCCGTAGGCCAGGGTCTCGCGGCCCCGTTCCGCCATCACCTCGATGGGCAGGCAACCTTCGAAATAAGGGGTGCCCTCCCAGTCCTTGAATTCGGTCTTGTCGCCGGCCAACAGGGCGTCGATGAAGGTTTCATAGCCTTCACCGTCGAGGGGGCAGTTGATGTAGTCGGAACCGTCGCCCTTGTCGTAACGGGACTGGAACCAGGCCTTGGAGAAGTCGATGGAGTCCTTGTGGACGATGGGGGCGATGGCGTCGAAGAAGGAGAGGGCGTCCTTGCCGGTCAGCTCCCGGATGGCGGCGGCCAGGGGGGCGGAGGTCAGCGGACCGCTGGCGATGATGACCCGTTCCCAATCCGCCGGGATCGGGCCGGTGATTTCCCCGCGGCGGATTTCGATCAGCGGTTCCGCTTCCAGGGCCTCCCCGACGGCGGCGGAAAAGGCCTCCCGGTCAACAGCGAGCGCCCCCCCGGCGGGGACCCTGTTGGCGTCCGCCCTGGACATGATCAGGGAATCCAGCCGACGCATTTCCTGATGCAGCAGGCCGACGGCGTTGAAGTCGGCGTCGTCGGAACGGAAGGAGTTGGAGCACACCAGTTCCGCAAGTCCGCCGCTCACATGGGCGTCGGTGCCTTTTTCCGGGCGCATTTCGTGCAGCACGGCGGGGACGCCCGCCCGGGCCAGTTGCCAGGCGGCCTCGCTGCCTGCCAGCCCGCCGCCGATGATGTGAACCGGTTTGGTCTGTGTTTCGGTCATGGCGAACACTTAAACGCGATGACGGGGGCTTGCAACCTCGTTCAACTCGAAATAGGTTTCAGCCGTCAAACATTTTGGAAAGGCCAAGCCCGTGGAAAGCACCGTCGTCACCCCTTATCTGACCCTGTTCGCCGTGGTCATCGGCGGCACCATCGTCATGATGCGTTTCATGCCCCGCCTGATGGCCGGGGTGCCCTTCGTCGACGCCAAGTCCGTTCACGAGTTGATGGAGGGCGGAACGGAGTTGGTGCTCCTGGACGTGCGGACCCGGGACGAATTCGACGGCCCCCTCGGCCACATCCCCGGCGCCGTCAATCTGGCCGGCATGGAACTGGACGACCGTCTGAAAGCCGGCGGCGGGCAATTCGCGGAATTGAAGAACGAGCGGATATTCGTCTACTGCCGCACCCATAACCGCTCGCCCCGTGCGGCGCGCCTGCTGACCAAATCCGGTTTCACCAACGTCGCCATCATCAAGGGCGGCATGATGGACTGGACGAAACAGAAATTGCCGGTTGAGAGGTAAGTCTCCGCTCTATTTCTTGATCTGATAGCCGGTCTTGAACATCCACCAGATGGTGGTCAGGCAGAGGGCCAGGAAGACGACGATCATGGTCAGGCTCCACTGGACGCTGACGTCCGACATTTCATAGAAGCTCCACCGGAAGCCGCTGATCAGGTAGACCACCGGATTGAACAGGGTCACCGTCTGCCAGAACGGCGGCAGCATGTTGATGGAATAGAAACTGCCGCCCAGGAAGACCAGCGGGGTCACCACCAGCAGGGGGATGATCTGCAGTTTCTCGAAGTTGTCGGCCCAGATGCCGATGATGAAGCCGAACAGGCTGAAGGTGACGGCGGTAAGCACCAGGAACAGCAGCATCCACAGGGGATGGGCGATCTGGATGGGCACGAACAGGTTGGCGGTCGCCATGATCAGCAGGCCCAGCAGCATGGATTTCGTCGCCGCCGCGCCGACGTATCCCAGCACCACCTCGAAGTAGGAGACGGGGGCCGACAGCAGTTCGTAGATGGTGCCGGTGAATTTCGGGAAGTAGATGCCGAAGGATGCATTGGAAACGCTTTGCGTCAAGAGCGACAACATGATCAGGCCGGGGACGATGAACGAACCGTAACTGATGCCGTCGATTTCCGTGATCCGCGAACCGATGGCCGAGCCGAAGACGACGAAATAGAGCGATGTGGAGATAACCGGCGAGACGATGCTCTGCATCAGGGTGCGCCCGGTGCGGGCCATTTCGAACCGGTAGATGGCCAGGACCGCCTGGATGTTCATGCTTCGCCTCCGTCCCTGACCAGGGTGACGAAAATGTCCTCCAGGGAACTCTGCGAGGTTTGCAGGTCCTTGAAGCGGACACCGGCCTCGTGCAGTTCGCCCAGCAGGGCGGTGATGCCGGTCCGTTCCGCCCGGCTGTCGTAGGTGTAGGTCAGGTGGCGGCCGTCGCTTGAAAGTTCCAGATTGTGCCGGGCGAGGGCGTCGGGGACGGCGGCGAGGGGCTCCGGCAGTTCCAGGGTCAATTGTTTCTTGCCTAGTTTGCGCATCAGTTCGCTCTTTTCCTCGACGACGACGATTTCCCCCTTGTTGATGACGCCGACCCTGTCGGCGATGGCTTCCGCCTCTTCGATATAGTGGGTGGTCAGGATGATGGTGACGCCGGATTGGCGTAGCTCGTCGACCAGCCGCCACATGTCCTGGCGCAGTTCCACGTCAACCCCGGCGGTGGGTTCGTCCAGGAACAGGATTTCCGGCTCGTGGGACAGCGCCTTGGCGATCAGCACCCGGCGTTTCATGCCGCCGGAAAGCTCCATGATCTTATTGTCCTTTTTCTCCCACAGCGACAGGTCCCTGAGGATTTTCTCGATGTAGGCCGGGTCGGGCTTCTTGCCGAACAGCCCGCGGCTGAACTTGACCGTGTTCCAGATGCTTTCGAAGGCGTCGGTGGTCAGTTCCTGGGGCACCAGGCCGATCATCGCGCGGGTCGTCCGGTAATCGGTGATGATGTCGTGGCCATCCACCGTGACCGTTCCCCCCGTCGGGTTGACGATGCCGCAGACGATGCTGATCAGGGTCGTCTTGCCGGCCCCGTTGGGGCCCAGCAGGGCGAGGATTTCCCCCCGGTGAATGTCGAGGTCGACGCCGTTCAGGGCCTTGAAGCCGCTGGCGTAGGTTTTCGACAGGCTGGATATGGTGATCAATGCGGACATGGCGGGGACTATACCCCCTTCCGCACGCCGGGTCGCCCTTGAATGTGCGGCGGAAAGGCCCTACGTCTGCACGAGGGTGTGAGCGCCGGTCATTCCATTGGGGCAAGATTGGCGTCAATCCACCTGGTCAAATCCTCCTCGGAGAGACTCCCGTCGGCGAGGGCCAGGAATGCTTCCAGACAGGCGGGGTCGTCGGCTATCAGAACGAAACCGTTGAGACCGAGAAATAATTCCGTCACGACCAGGGCGGTTCTCTTGTTGCCGTCGAAAAAGGGGTGGTTTCTGGCGATCCCGTAACCGTAAGCGGCGGCCAGTTCAGCGATGGAGGCACCGGCGTCGTAGAGACTGCGGTTTACCGGTCGTGCGAGGGCGAAGTCGAGCAGACTCTGGTCCCTGATGCCTGGCTGGCCGCCATGTTCGGCAATTTGTTCGTCGTGCAGGGCGATAACGGTGCGCTCGTCGACCCAGATCCAAGCCGTCATTTCGCCAGTTCGCGAAGAACCGTGCGCCGCTTTTTCATGATCTTCCGGGCCGCATCCATTTGCCGTTCGAATTCCGGGTCGTAAGGGGTCAGGACGATTCCGTCCTTGGTCTCGACCACGAAAAGCTCATCTCCCTTTTCCACGTGCATTTTGGCCAGGAGCTCCTTGGGCAGGATGACGCCGGTGGAATTGCCGACGGCTTTTAATTTCAGGGTCGTCACCGGATTACCTCCTTCATAGGCGCGGCACAAAGTATTACATATGTAATAACTTACGGCAAGTTACGTGACCCTCTTTCGACGAATGGTTCTTCGTCTACACAAGGGTGTGACTGTTTTCCCTGAACCAGTCCGCCAACGCCTCCTCGTCCCTGGAGCCCTCGGCCGCCCCGAGAATGGTTTCAACAATGTCCTGTTGTCCGGGGGCGCATGCATAGTCATTCAATTCCAGAAAAATGACCGAGACCAGATAAGCGGTGCGCTTGTTGCCGTCATGGAAGGGATGTCCCTTGACCAGGCCGAAACAATAGGCGGCGGCCAGGGTGAAGATATCCGGCTTCGGGTCATCGTAATGCCACTTGTTGAGCGGGCGAGCCATGGCCGCCTTGAGGAGGTTTTCATCCCTTACCTCGCCGGAAAGGCCGCCAAACAGGGCGACGGAGCGGATACTGATCGCCGCCGCCTCGTCATCGCTCACCCAGATGGGTTCCGCCTGTGGATTCATGGTTATTTAGCGAGTTCTTTCAGCGCCTCGCGGTCGCGGGCCATGATCTTTCTGGCGATCTCCATGGTTTTTTCAAATTTGGGGTCGTAAGGGGTGACGAGAACGCCATGCTGGGTTTCGACCACATGCAATTTGTCACCCTCTTGAACGTTCAGCCGATTGAGGATTTCTTTCGGCCAAGTCGTCGCCAGGGAATTACCGACCTTGCGAAGTTTCAGTTCCATGCGATGCCCTCGGTATAATTTTACTAATATTATAACATTGGTAAAACCAGAGCAAGGACGCTACCTCCGTTTTTTCTTCAAATAGGGCTTGAGGTATTGGCCGGTATAACTCTTTTTCACCTTGGCGACCTGTTCCGGGGTTCCTTCGGCGACGATTTCCCCGCCCTTGGAGCCGCCGCCGGGGCCGAGATCGATGATCCAGTCGCCCAACCAACCACGGTTCCACTCTTCCAACTCGTCTACCAGTTTATCTTAATACTCTCTGCGGGTGACATGACCTCGCTGTGATGTGGGGTTCCGCCAGCCCTTGTCAGAAAAGAGTGTATTTAGGTAAAAAAACCGAATTATTTTATTTTGTCCTTGACATGATGCAAAATTAGGTTTATTATCCTATTCAGTCATCCAACACGTGCGTCCATACTTCGGGGCCCACGTGTTTTTTTATGCGCGCATCGGATGATCGCACCCGCTTGGGGCTGCCGCCCCAGGCGGTTTTTTTTATGCGCGTTTTCTTCAAAACCACAACATAGCAAAGGAGAACGTCATGTCGTTCTACAACAATTATTTCTCTCTTGGCGACGTCGTGGCCAGCGGTCTTAGGCCTCGCAAGTCCGATATCTACAACACCAAAAAGGCCTTAGGCGGCCTTGGCTACTTCGATGGCGCCCCGGACAGGAAACCCGACAGGGACTTGTTCAAAGGTATCAAAAGCTTTCAGAAAGACACGGGCCTTAAGGTCGATGGCGTCATGAATCCCGGCGGCCCGACGGAACACCGCCTGAATGCTGCCTTAAACGATAACCGACTCGGTGATGCGTTGTTCGCCAAGGCGGACAAGACGCATGAGAAAAAGAGCCCCTGGTTCGAGACGGCCAAACTGCCGGGCATTCCGGGGGAGTCGGTCTCGTCCAACGCCCGCACCCTCGATGCCTTTCTGAAGCATGGCGGCAACGGCACGCTTCCTCGGTATCAGGCCGATGCCTTGGCCAACGGGAAGAATCGGAAATTCGCCATCGGCGAATACGGCGATTTTCTTAGGCAGATGCACAAGCGTGCGCCGGACCGTGTCAAGGATTTCGAAAAAGACGTCATGGACCGGTTGCCTGAAAGTGCGCGAACCGTTCTGCAGTCCTACATAACTCCGGCGGCGGAGCCTATACCGGGCGGCAAACCGAAACCCAAGCGTTCGCGAGAGCCGTCCCCCGTGGCCTCCTTGATGCAGCTAACCCTCGGACTGCCGGCGATGTCCGGCGAGGTGGCATCGTCCAACGCTCGCATGGTCAGGGCGGCGCGGAAAACCTCGGACCATGCGAATCTGGCGCGGCTTCATGCCTCGGCCATCCGGGAATTCGGCGACAAGGCGCTTTTCGAGGTGGCCGATTTCCATGATCAACTGCTCGCCGAAGACAAGGAAACCCACGCCAGTTGGTGGAGGGCCTTTGAAATGGAATCACCGGATTTGGCGAAGGAACTCATGGCTCCCCTCGAAGATGATGAGGAACCCGATGAACCAGCCCCGGATGAACCAGCCCCGGATGAACCAGCCCCGGATGAACCAGCCCCGGATGAACCGGCCCCGGATGATCCAGACCCGGATGAACCAGACCCGGATGAACCTAAGCCGGATGAGCCTAAGCCCAGTTGCACTCTTGAGAAATTGAGATTGCGGGAACTTAACGTCAAAATCATGGCCGTTGGGACCAGAGTTTCAGGCTTGCGCATGCGTGTCCACAACAAGAAAATCGAAATCGAACAGAAAGAGGCAATTATTAAGGAATGGGAGGACCGTGGACTAATAGGAACCCTCAGTGGGTCTCTATCACGTTCTGGAAATCCAATAGTCAAGGGCATCGGAATAATCGGTGAGGCTGCTGGTGCTCCATCAGGTCTAAAAATACTGAAAACCCATGAAGAACTGAAAGGGCTCAGGGCTGAACTTCAAAAGCTTGAGGAAGAACTTGCCCCCCTGGAAAATGAATTGATGAACTTGGAGGCTGAATATGCGTTCGCCGAGGAAGAACTGGCACGATGCGAGGCTGGCGGAAAGGAGGATGGGGACGAAGATTAGGATTCAATCGCCCACCTACTCAATTTCACCCCATGCACGAACGTAATACTCAAGACTGGCTTTTTCAGCGTCCGTCATTTGCTCAAGAAGCCGCTCAAAGGGTTTTTCGATAATACCGGAAAGGTCCCCGTGGGCGGCTTCGGCGCGCTTGATCCAATAGTAAGCCGCACCGAGATCTTTCTCGAGGGCATCGCCGTTCAAATACCGCCTCGCCGCATCCAGCATGGCGGGAACATACCCCTGGTCGGCGAAGCTCATTAGCCATATCCCGGTATGCGGCGGTGAAGACGTCAGGAAACCTTGCTGAATGGCGTCGAAGACAGCCGGCGGATACTCCTTGACGACCAGCCAATGAAGAAGAGTGCTTTTAAGAAGACCGTCCATGTTCCCGCCATCGCGGTTGCGGTAGAACAAGGCCAACTGGAAGATATCCTCCATATCGCCTTGCAGCAAATCCTTCATCCACATGAGTTCTTTTATGAATTCTCCCCGTGTTTCCTGCATCCTTCCCCAGTCCATTTGTTCGGCTATGAAAACAATTTCATCCAGACAGGGAATATGTAGCGCGGCGAGTTTTCTGGGAAAATACGTGTCGTGGATCCCATCGACTTCATAGGTGACCTGAAATGTCGACGCCTCCAGGCTGACAACCTTGGCTAAGTCTTTCCCGCATGCCTCTTTCCATTTATCTGTCTCCGACAGCGAATTTCCTGCTCTGCAAGTGGGAAAGGAACTGGTCCGTATCAACTTGGCGGCAACGGGCTTATCCACCTCCGAAAGACGCTCGAACAAGGTCCTGTTGATTTCATCAACGTCCTTCTTTCGGCCCATGGAGGCGGCGATACCGAACCAGACGAAGGCCCGTGCATCATCCTGAGCCAGGTCTCGGCCATTCAGGTAGCGGTAGCCCAATTCAATTGCGGCGTCGCTGTCGCCCTGCCGCACAAGTTTTTGCAGATGGGAGGCGCCCATGCAGGGAGAATAATTGTTGTTCGACTTGTCGAAATATAAATCCGCGCCCTCGCGTAGGGCTTGTGGGTATTCTTTGTCGACGGCGATATGCCAAAGGAGTTTGGCGATACCCTCGTTCAACCTATTGATCCGCCTTAGTGTTCTTGCATCGACGGAACCTTCGGGCCAAGGGGGGCCGGTTTCCTTGGACAGTTTATAAACATCTTCGCCACTCAATTTCTTGGCGTTCGAAGCCCAATCGGCGACGTCGTCGAAAAACGTCAGGAATTCACCCGTCACGCCGAGTTGGACAAGGAACTGCCGTTGGCAACCAACTTCAAAGCTGTCTTTTGCCTTGAGCAAGCCGGTGCGCAGAAAAACCCGGGCGCGTTCCTTCGGTTTGGTATCCGGCAAGTCGGAGAAAGCCTTGTAGGCATCTTCAAGATAGATTTTGCTCAGGATGCCCAGGAACGTTTTGTCGGCCACGTTTTCATCGGAGGCCCGAGAATGGTTCTCGCAAGCAAAGTTATCATCGGTTCGCGGTCCCCCTTGTACTGAATGCCCAATCAGGAGGAACATGGACGCAATGAACAGTGACACCAATAACTTCACGTCTCATCCTCAGGGGGACTGGAAATAGGCGAGGGAAAATCGAGCATCTGCACCAATGATACAGATATTCATGTTTTGTATCAACTTTGTGTTGTTGTGTTGTTGTGGTGGCCGGTCGAGCGAAACCTTCACTTTCCTTGTAATTCCATGGGGGCTACCCCCGCTTCGCACGCACCTTTTTCAAATAGGGCTTGAGGTATTGCCCGGTATAACTCTTTTTCACCTTGGCGACCTGTTCCGGGGTGCCTTCGGCGACGATTTCCCCGCCCTTGGAGCCGCCGCCGGGGCCTAGGTCGATGATCCAGTCGGCGGTCTTGATGACTTCCAGATTGTGCTCGATGACCAGCACCGTGTTGCCCGTGTCGACCAGGGCATGCAGGACTTCCAGCAGCTTTTCCACGTCGGCGAAATGCAGGCCGGTGGTCGGTTCGTCGAGGATGTAGAGCGTCTTTCCCGTCGCCCGTTTCGACAGTTCCTTGGCCAGCTTGACCCGCTGCGCCTCGCCGCCGGAAAGGGTCGTCGCCTGCTGGCCCAGGTGGATGTAGCCGAGGCCGACCCGCTGCAGGGTCAGCATCTTGTCGCGGATGGACGGCACCGCCTTGAAGAAGTCCGTCGCCTCGTCGATGGTCATGTCGAGCACATCGGCGATGGACTTGTCGCGGAAGCGGATTTCCAGGGTCTCCCGGTTGTAGCGCTTGCCGTGGCAGACGTCGCACTGGACGTAGACGTCGGGCAGGAAGTGCATCTCGATCTTGATCACCCCGTCGCCCTGACAGGCCTCGCAGCGCCCGCCCTTGACGTTAAAGGAAAACCGGCCCGGCTTGTAGCCCCGGGTCTTGGCCTCGGGCAGGGCGGCGAACCAGTCGCGGATGGGGGAAAAGGCCCCGGTGTAGGTGGCCGGGTTGGAGCGCGGCGTGCGGCCGATGGGTGACTGGTCGATGTCGATGATCTTGTCGATCAGCTCGATACCCTTGATGCCGTCGTGCTCGCCGGCGTGGGCGCGGGCCCCGTGCAGCCGCCGGGCCAGGGCCTTGTACAGGGTCTCGATGACCAGGGTCGACTTGCCGCCGCCGGAAACGCCGGTGATACAGGTGAAGGTGCCCAAGGGGAAATCGACGCCGACGTTTTGCAGGTTGTTGGCCCGGGCCCCGGTGACGGTCAGCTTGCGGCCCTTTTTCGCCTGCCGCCGTTTGGCGGGGAGGGGGATCTGCCTGAGCCCGGTCATGTACTGGCCGGTCAGGCTTTCCGGCATGGTCATGACCTGTTCCGGGGCTCCGCAGGCGATGGCCCGGCCGCCGTGAATCCCGGCCCCGGGGCCCATGTCGATCAGGTAGTCGGCGCTTTGGATGGCGTCCTCGTCGTGTTCGACGACGATCACCGTGTTGCCGATGTCGCGCAGCCGTTTCAGGGTTTCCAGCAGGCGGGCGTTGTCGCGCTGGTGCAGGCCGATGGAGGGCTCGTCGAGAACATAGAGAACCCCGGTCAGGCCGGAGCCGATCTGCGAGGCCAGCCGGATGCGCTGGCTCTCGCCGCCGGACAGGGTGCCGGAATTGCGCGAAAGGGTCAGGTATTCCAGGCCCACATTGACCAGGAAGCCCAGCCGTTCGTTGATTTCCCTGAGGATGCGTTCGGCGATCTGGCGCTGTTTTTCATTCAGGCAGGTGTCCAGGGCGGCGAACCATTCGGCGGCCCCGTCGATGGACATGTCGGCGACCTGGCTGATGTGCAGGCCGTCGATCTTCACCGCCAGGGCCTCTTCCTTCAGGCGGTGGCCGGAGCAAGCCTCGCAGGTGGTCACGGTTTGATAGCGGCCCAGCTCGTCGCGCACCCACGACGAGTCCGTCTCCCGCCAACGCCGTTCCATGTTCGGGATCACGCCCTCGAAAGCCTTGGTCACGTTGTAGGACTTGTGGCCGTCGTGGTAATTCATGGTGACGTCTTCCTGGCCGCTACCGTAAAGCAGGATATCGACGACCTTCCGTTTCAGTTTCTTGAGCGGCGTCGTCAGTTCGAAGCCGAAATGCCCGGCCAGGCTTTCCAGGGTCTGGCGATAGTATTGCGAGGTCGAATTGGCCCACGGCGCCACCGCCCCCTCGTTCAGGGACAGGCGGTCGTCGGGGATCACCAGTTCCGGGTCGAAGAACATCTCGGTCCCCAGTCCGTCGCAGGCGGGGCAGGCGCCGAAGGGGTTGTTGAAGGAAAACAGCCTGGGTTCCACCTCGTCGATGGTGAAGCCGGAAACCGGGCAGGCGAACTTGGCGGAAAAGGTGGTCCTCTCTCCGCTGTCGGCGTTTTCCGCGAAGGCCAGACCGTCGGCCAGCGCCAGCGCGGTTTCGAAACTGTCGGCGAGGCGGCTTTCCAGGCCCTCGCGGACGACGAGGCGGTCGACGACCACTTCGATGTCGTGCTTGATCTTCTTGTTCAGGGCCGGCACGCCGTCCACTTCGTACAGTTCGCCGTCCACCTTGACCCGCTGAAAGCCCCGCTTGGCCAGGTCCTGCATCTCGCGTTTGTATTCCCCCTTGCGTCCGCGCACGATGGGGGCCAGCAGATACAGGCGCGTGCCTTCTTCCATGGCCATCACCTTGTCGACCATCTGGCTCACCGTCTGGCTTTCGATGGGCAGGCCCGTGGCGGGCGAGTGGGGGATGCCGGCGCGGGCGAACAGCAGGCGCATGTAGTCGTAGATTTCCGTCACCGTGCCCACCGTCGAGCGGGGGTTGCGCGAGGTGGTCTTCTGCTCGATGGAAATGGCCGGGCTCAGGCCTTCGATATGGTCCACGTCCGGCTTTTGCATCAATTCCAGGAACTGCCGGGCGTAGGCGGAAAGCGACTCCACGTAGCGGCGCTGCCCCTCGGCGTAAATGGTGTCGAAGGCCAGCGAAGACTTGCCGGAGCCCGACAGGCCGGTAATCACCGTCAGCTTGTCGCGGGGGATCTCCACATCGACGTTTTGCAGGTTGTGTTCGCGGGCGCCGCGGACGGATATTTTGTCCATGATCTCTCGTTCAACGGTGGATAAGATGCAGAAACCACCAGATTTAATGCCCAACCCCCGCGCCGTAAAGGGGCGGGACGGGCGAATCCGGAAGACAATGTTATGTTCTTATTTTGTTCTTGTCGAGAGAGAGGCTCTTTGGCATATGGCGACTGTGGATTTTCCCCACAGCTTGTGGATAAAAGCCTTATGGCGGGTGTGGGGGCAAGGGTGTAGAGTCCGCCGAAATCCGAGTCGCGCTTTGAAGGGTATTGAAGGGAATTTTCCATGGCAGGCAGCGTCAACAAGGTCATTCTGGTCGGTAATCTGGGCCGTGATCCGGAAGTCAGGTTTTCCCAGGACGGCCGGAAAATCGTCAATTTTTCCATCGCCACGTCGGAGTCCTGGAAAGACAAGAACACGGGCGAACGGCGTGAAAAGACCGAATGGCACCGGATTGTCGTCTTCTCCGACGGCCTCGCCAACATCGCCGAGCGCTACTTGAAGAAGGGCTCCAAGGTCTATGTGGAGGGGGCCCTGCAGACCCGCAAGTGGACCGGCAACGACGGGGTCGAAAAGTACACCACGGAAATCGTCCTGCAAGGCTTCAACAGCACTCTGACCATGCTCGACAGCCGTGGCGAAGGCGGTGGCGGTTATGGCGGCGGGGGCGGCGGCGGATATTCCGGCGGCGGCTCCGGCGGCCCCGATTACGGCGGCGGTTATGATGGCGGCGGCGGCGCGGGTGGCGGCGGCGGTGGCGGCAATGCCCCCGGCAGCGACCTGGACGACGAAATCCCGTTTTAGATCGTCGTGCCCGCTTATTCCAGGTCCTCGAAGGCCGGGGCGTAAACCACCGGTCCCGACAGGTCGGCGAGGGAACCGGGGCTCAGTTCCAGGGCCATGAAGTAGTCCTTGGGGTAGGGGGTGTCGAAAGGGGCGGCGGCCTCGACGGTGAAGCCGAAACGCCGGTAATAGTCCGGCTCGCCGAGCACGAAGACCGCCCGCCAACCCCCGCGCCGGGCCCGTTGCAGCCCTTCCTCCATCAGCCTTGAGCCGATCCCCTGTTTTTGCGCCCCGGGGGCGACGGACAGGGGGGCGAGGGCGAGGCAGCCTTCCGGCGTGCGCAGTTTGGAAAACAGCACATGGCCGACGGTTCGCCCGCTCATCGGCTCTTCGGCGACCAGGGACAGGGCGTCGTCGCCGGCGTCCCGCAGGGCGTCGATTAGGTCGGCTTCCGCCGTGCCGGCAAACGACGCCACGACCACTTCCCTGATGCCGGAACGGTCCCCGGTGGTTTCTTCGCGTATCTTCATCGGTCTCTCTCCGAATTCAGTGTCTTCTCCTTCTCCAAGGTTTATTCCGAAAAGCCTGAAATACAACATTTTTTCCTGCTTTCATTCGGTTGTACCCGGTGGCCGAACATGCTAGATTTTCGCCTCCAGAGTCGGCCCGTGAGGGGGCGGCCTGAAACTCTTGTAACCTGTTGAAATCATTCGGAAATAATTTGTGACGACGCCCAGCGACACGCCTCCGCCCGAAGCCCCTGAGGAATCGGACGTTTCTCCCGTTGCCATCGAAGACGAGATGCGCGGTTCCTATCTGGATTACGCCATGAGCGTGATCGTCTCCCGCGCCTTGCCGGACGTCCGTGACGGGCTGAAGCCGGTGCATCGCCGCATCCTCTATTCCATGAAGGAAAACGGCTACGAATACAACAAGCCGTTCCGCAAATCCGCCCGCATCGTCGGTGACGTCATGGGTAAGTATCACCCCCACGGCGATCAGGCGATTTACGACGCCATGGTCCGCATGGCGCAGGATTTCTCCATGCGCCTGCCGCTGATTGACGGCCAGGGCAACTTCGGTTCCATGGACGGCGACCGGGCCGCCGCCATGCGCTACACGGAAGCCCGCATGGCCCGCTCTGCCCATTCCCTGATCGAGGACATCGACAAGGACACCGTCGATTTTCAACCCAACTACGACGACTCCGAACAAGAACCCACGGTCCTGCCGGCCCAGTATCCGAATTTGCTGGTCAACGGCGCGGGCGGCATCGCCGTCGGCATGGCGACCAATATTCCGCCCCACAATCTGGGCGAGGTGATCGACGCCTGCTGCGCCCTGGTTGACGATCCGTCGCTGGGCATCGACGCCCTGATCGAAAACTACGTCAAGGGACCCGACTTCCCCACCGGGGCTTCCATTCTCGGGCGGCAGGGGATTCTGTCCGCCTACCGCACCGGGCGCGGCTCGGTGGTCATGCGCGGCCGGGCGAGCATCGAGGAGATCCGCAAGGATCGGTTCGCCATCATCATCACCGAGGTTCCCTACCAGGTGAACAAGGCGCGCATGCTGGAGCAGATGGCGGAATGTGTCCGCGACAAGAAAATCGAGGGCATTTCCGACCTGCGCGACGAGTCCGACCGGGACGGGGTGCGGGTGGTCGTGGAAATCAAGCGCGATGCCATGGCCGAGGTGGTGCTCAACCAGCTCTACCGCTTCACCCCCCTGCAAACCAGTTTCGGCGTCAACATGCTGGCCCTGGACGGCGGCATGCCGAAGATGATGAACCTGAAGGAAATCCTGCAGGCGTTTGTCGACTTCCGCGAAGAGGTCATCCGGCGGCGCACCATCTATTTGCTCGGCAAGGCCCGGGACAAGGCCCATATCCTGGCCGGTCTCGCCGTCGCCGTCGCCAATATCGACGAGGTCATCGCCCTCATCCGCGCCGCCAAGGATTCGGCGACGGCGCGACGCCAACTGGTCGAACGGGAATGGCCGGCAGCCGACGTGGAACCCATGATCCGCCTGCTCGACGAACCGGGACGGGCCGTGGTCGACGGCAAGTACCGGCTGTCCGAAGAGCAGGCCAAGGCCATCCTGGAACTGCGCCTGCATCGCCTAACCGGCCTGGAACGGGAGAAGATCGCCGACGACCTGGCCGAACTGGGGCGGGAAATCGAATACCACCTGTCCCTGTTGGCGTCCCGGGAAAAGCTGCTGGGGGTCCTGCGCGGCGAGTTGATGGAAATGCGCGAGCAGTTCGCCACGCCCCGCCGCACTGACATCGAGGAAAGCGAGTTCGAGCACGATATCGAAGACCTGATCCAGCGCGAGGACATGGTCGTCACGGTTTCCAACAACGGCTACATGAAGCGGGTGCCGCTTTCCACCTACCGGGCCCAGAAACGGGGCGGCAAGGGGCGCAGCGGCATGAGCACCCGCGACGAGGATTTCGTCTCCCAGGTGTTCGTGGTCAACACCCATACGCCGGTGCTGTTCTTCTCGTCCACGGGCATCGTCTACAAGCTCAAGGTCTACAAGCTGCCGCTGGGCTCGCCGACTTCCCTCGGCAAGGCGATGATCAACCTGCTGCCGCTCGATGAAGGGGAGAGCATCTCCACCCTCATGCCCCTGCCGGAAGACGAGGAAAGCTGGGCCGATCTGTCGGTGATGTTCGCCACCGCATCGGGCAGCGCCCGGCGCAATTCCCTGTCCGACTTCACCAACGTCAAGGCCAACGGCAAGATCGCCATGAAGCTGGACGACGACGATCAATTAATTTCGGTGCAGGTGTGTTCCGAATCCGACGATATCCTCCTGGCGTCTCAAAACGGCAAGTGTATTCGTTTTCCGGTCACCGACATCCGCGTCTTTTCCAGCCGCTCGTCGACGGGGGTCAGGGGCATCAAGCTGGCCGGCGGCGACCGGGTGATTTCCATGTCGGTGCTCAGCCACGTCAAGGCCGAGATCTCCCAGCGCGACGATTACCTGCAGTCGGTCAGCGCCTCGCGGCGGCTGGCCGGGGGCGATTACAGCGACCGCCCCGAGGACAAGGCCGCCGACGAGGCCCGCGCCCGGCGCCTGGAGGAACCGGCCTTCGCCGAGATGGCGGAAAACGAAGAATTCATTCTGACCATTACCGACGACGGTTTCGGCAAGCGGACTTCGGCCTACGAATACCGCATTTCCAATCGGGGCGGGCAGGGCATCGCCAGCATCGACCTGAAACGCCCGAAGGGTCAGTCCACGTCCGTCGTCGCCTCCTTCCCGGTGGCGACCGACGACCAGTTGGTCATGGTTTCCGACGGTGGGCAGTTGATCCGCTGCCCCGTTGCCGACATCAGCACCGTCGGTCGATCTTCCCGCGGCGTCACCATTTTCAAGGTCGCCGACGAGGAACGCGTTGTTTCCGTCAGCCGTCTGAGCGAAGATGACGACGAGGACGAGGAAACGAAGACGGATTGATCAGCAAGGAAGAGCCCATGTCCGAGACGCGAATCGGGATTTATCCCGGCACTTTCGACCCCCTGACCAATGGTCACATGGACATCATCAGCCGCGCCACCAAGGTCGTCGATAAGCTGATCATCGGCGTTGCCGTGCATACGGGGAAAAGCCCCTTGTTCACCCTTGATGAACGCCTGACCATGGTTCAGGACGAGGTCGAGCAGATGGGAGACGCCTTTTCGTCGGAGGTGGAGGTCTGTTCGTTCAACTCCCTGCTGATGGATTTCGCCGTCGGCGTCAACGCCGCCGTCATCATTCGCGGGCTGCGCGCCGTTTCCGATTTCGAGTACGAATTTCAAATGGCGGGCATGAACGCGCGCCTCAACGACACCATCGAGACGGTATTCCTGATGGCCTCAGACCGTCATCAATTCATCGCTTCCCGATTCGTCAAGGAGATCGGCCGCCTGGGTGGGGATATCGGCCATTTCGTGTCGCCCCGGGTGAAAGAGAAGGTGGTCCGCCGCCTCAAGGAGCTTCAGGCCTGAGGCGGGCGATGGTAAGATTACGGACAAGGCGGAGGAAAGGTGTTGACCGCCCCGGAAACGATCCCTATTTTCCGGGCTTCCCACCACAGTGGGCGCTTAGCTCAGTTGGTAGAGCATTCGACTTTTAATCGAACGGTCACAGGTTCGAATCCTGTAGCGCCTACCAATAAGCCGGAGGACCAAGGGCACCGCCCGGTCCTCCGGTTTTTTTGTTGTTGCTTAATGAAGCTCCAGCCGCTTTTCGACGCGCTCAACCCGTTCGTCGACCCGGTCCACGCGCCTGGAGATGGTTGCGTACTGCTCTTCCAGAATTCCGAGAGGATTCTTGATTTCACGCACGTCTTCCGCCGTCCGGTCCACCTGTTCCCGAATATGACGAAGATGCTCTAAAACCAAGTTGTCGTTCATGCTGGAAATTTACCCTGGAAAAGACGTCTTTTCAACTGGGCGTTTCCTCCACCGGGTCTTGTCGATTGCCTTCCCTCAAGTTCTCGCCGTCGTGATTGCATTTTTTTCTTGCGGTGACGAAATAGTTTCTTAACAATCCACATGTACATTAGTGCAATTACAAACAGACACCCGGACGAAAACACCGGAAGGCAACTTCAACCGGAAAAGGTTCTGAACAATGTTGGAAATGGCTGTGAACGGACACCACGTCTATGCGGTGTCCATCTATAACAAGGAAGTGCGGGCCATGGTGAAGGAAAACCAGCACCACCACTTCTTCGACGATCAATGGGCGGATGTCCATATCCGAAACGTCACCGCGCGCGATGAAAGCGAGGCGGTTTCCATAATCTCCAAGCGGTTCCCGGCGGAAGACGGCTTCGTCATCGCCGAGGTCGAGGAAAGCCGCTTCTGAGAACCGGCCTGCGGGTCGGGGCTTCGGGGGAAGGTCAAGGATCACTATCGAACGGTTAGGTCGGGTGGGATTTCCCGGGAACCTACCGTTCGGCTCGATCCCGGACAACAGCCCCATCACATGATATCCCGCGTGTCGATTGACCGAAGTCAACGGACGGCGGACCGGACCGGTGTAGGCTCCTTCCTCAGCATTGGGGAAGATGATGACTTCGACATCGAAATCGAACATGACGCCGCCGTTCTCGCCGGTCCTGTTCGCCGGCATGGCCCTGACGCCGATGCCACCGGCGCTGCTGCAGCCGGCGTTGAGCGCCGCCATGGCGACAATCCGCCGCCGCCACCCGGATGTCTTCGAACGCATGGAAGGCTACGGCGACCCGGTCTTTCTCATCGATCCCATCGATTTGCCCTACGTCTTCATCCTGACCCCCGAGCGGCACGCCCCCCGGGTCAGCGTTCGCCGCACCTGCCCGGCGGAGGACGTGGACGCGGTGATTCGCGGCCCCTTGCTGTCCCTGCTGGACATGCTGGAGGGACGCATCGACGGCGACGCCATGTTCTTCTCCCGTGATCTGGTGATCGAGGGGGACACGGAAGTGGTGGTGGCCCTGCGCAATGCCGTCGATGGCGCGGAAATCGACCTGACGGCGGATATTCTGTCCCTGTTCGGCCCCTTTTCCGGCCCGGCTCGGGCTGCGGTCGGCATCGCCGGAAGGATCGTCACCCGCGCCGCCCGGGACATGGAAACCCTGCGCGACGCCCTGCTGGCCCCGTCCATGCGGCGCCTCGACGCGCAAGAGGCCAGACTGGGCAAAATGAGCGACAAGATGGGCGAACTGGACAGGCGTTCCAGGCGGGCCGGGAAGGGCGGGAAATGACGGCGCCGTCCCTGGAGCTTGTCTGTCCGGCGGGCACCCCCGCCGCGTTGCGCTCCGCCGTCGATGCCGGGGCCGACTGTGTCTACCTGGGGTTTCGCGACGAGACCAACGCGCGCAATTTCCCCGGCCTGAATTTCAACGAGCGGGAACTGGAGGAGGGTCTCGCCTACGCCCACGAGCGCGGCGCCAAGGTCCTGGTCGCCATCAATACCTATCCGGAGGCGGGAAACCCCGGGCCCTGGCACGAGGCCGTCGATCGGGCGGCGGAACGGGGCGCGGACGCGGTGATCCTGGCCGACACCGGACTGCTCGATTACGCCGCCCGCCGCCACCCCGACCTGCGCCGCCATTTGTCGGTTCAGGCATCCGCCTCGAACCCGGAAGCGATCCGGTTTTACGTGGACAATTTCGACGTCAAGCGAGTGGTCCTGCCCCGGGTGCTGACCGTGGCGGAAATTTCTGAATTAAATCAAATTATCAATGTGGAGACAGAAGTCTTTGTTTTTGGGGGTCTTTGTGTGATGGCGGAAGGGCGCTGCGCGCTTTCCTCCTATGCCACGGGCATTTCCCCCAACAAGAACGGCGCCTGCTCGCCGGCCAGCCATGTCCATTACCAGGACGAAGGCGATCGCATGGTCTCCAAGCTTGGCGACTTCACCATCAACAGCTTCCGGGCGAACGAGCCGGCGGGCTATCCGACCCTGTGCAAGGGCCGCTTCGTCACCGGCGACAAGGCGTCCTATCTGTTCGAGGAACCGACCAGTCTGAGTGTCGCCTCCTTGCTGCCCGAGCTCCTGGAGGCCGGGGTGACGGCCCTGAAGATCGAAGGGCGTCAGCGGGGGCGGGCTTATGTGGCGGCGGTGGTCAAGGCCTTCCGCGCCGCCGTCGATGCCGTCAAGGCGGGAGAAACGCCGCCGCCCATGAACCTGGCCAACCTGACCGAGGGACAGCAGGAAACCCGGGGCGTTTACGAAAAGAACTGGCGATGAAGACGGAAAAGGCGAAGTTGACCCTGGGGCCGGTGCTGTTCAACTGGCCGGTCGAAAAATGGCGGGATTTCTATTTCCGCATGGCCGACGAGGCGGACGTGGACAGCGTGCACCTGGGCGAGGTGGTGTGTTCGAAACGCCTGCCGTTTTACGAACAGGTCATGGCCGACGTGGCCGAGCGCTTGCGGCAAGGGGGCAAGGAGGTAGTGATGTCCACCCTGGCCCTGATCATGAGCAAGCGGGAAATGGGAATGGTTCGCGACATCGCCCAAATGGACGATGTGCTGGTCGAGGCCAATGATGTTTCCACGGCGACGATGCTTGCCGGAAGGCCGCACGTCATCGGTCCCTTCATCAACATCTACAACGAGGGAACCCTGGGGTTTTTCGCCCGCAAGGGCGCGGTGCGGGCATGCCTGCCGGTGGAACTGTCCTCGGCCACCCTGGGCGTCCTCGCGGGGGCCGCCCGGGAGCAGGGCCCGGAGCTGGAGGTGATGGCATTCGGACGCCTGCCCCTGGCCGTTTCGGCCCGCTGTTACCATGCCCGTTCCCACGATCTGCAGAAGGACAGTTGCCAGTTCGTCTGCGAGAAAGACCCGGACGGCATGGACCTGGACACCCTGGACGGCGATCCCTTTCTCGCCGTCAACGGCACCCAGACCCTGTCCTATACCTGCAACAACCTGATCGGCGAACTGGCGGAGATGCGGCGGATGGGCGTCGACCGGTTCCGACTGTCGCCCCAGGACGTGGACATGGCCGCCGTCGCCGGGGTTTTCCGCCACGTCCTTGACGGAAAGGCCTCGGCGGAGGAGGGCATGTCCCGCCTCGAGGCACTGTCGGGGGGGATTCCCTTCTCCAACGGGTACTACCACGACCGGGAAGGGGGGCGGATGCGCCAGGCCGCCCACGCGGACGGGGCCGAATAAGGCCTGGAAGAGAAAGCCCCTTTGTTGTCGTCTGGGCTTCGGCTACACTCGATTGACCATTGTTTACATGGAAGCTGTTAAGAGCGTGGCTGAGACAACGTTGAAACGCGACCGGGACGGGGACAGAAAGTTTCTGGCACTGCTGGAGGCTTCGTCGGCAGCCGTCGTCATCGTCAACCCAACTGGGAGGTGATCGACTTCAACGACGCTTGGCCCCGGTTTCTCGGCTACGAACCCGAGGAGTTAAAGGGGGTCAGCCCGCGAGACCTGACCCATGCCGATGACCTGAACCTCAGCGTTGAAAACATCAACAGCCTCATTTCCGGTGAAGCCGATACCTACCGGGTGGAAAAACGCTATATCCGCAAGGACGGCGGTGTGGTCTGGGGTGATCTGAGCGCCAAGGCCCTCAGGGATGACGAGGGACGGTTGGAGCTGGTCATTGCCACAGTCGTCGATGTCACCAATTACAAAGATATCCAGGCGGAGCTGGCCAACCGTGTCCGGGACCTGAATTTCCAAAAATTCGCCGTTGATCAGCACGCCATCGTCAGCATGACCGATGCAAAGGGGGACATCACCTACGCCAATGACATGTTCTGCCAGATTTCCGGATATTCCCGGGAGGAACTGATGGGGCAGAACCACCGCATCGTCAAATCCGGGGAACACCCGCCGGAATTTTACCGGAACCTGTGGCTGACCATCGCGTCGGGCAAGGTCTGGCAAGGGGACATGAAGAACAAGAAGAAGGATGGAAGCTTCTACTGGACCAAGGCGACCATCGTTCCCTATTTGGGGCGTGACGGGAAACCGTTTCAATACATCTCCATCCGTACCGACATCACCGACCGCAAGGATGCGGAAACCCGGCTCGTGAGAAGCGAAAGACGGTTCCGCGCCGTCGCCCAGTCGAACCGGGACGCCATCATTTCCGTGGACAGCAGCGGCACCATCATCCAGTGGAACGACGGGGCGGAAAACACGTTCGGTTATACGGCCGAGGAAGTCGTCGGCCGCGACGTCACCCTGTTGGTGCCGGAAATGTATCGGGAGTCCCATCAAGCGGGCTTCGCCCGGGCCATGGAGGGTGGAGAAACGTCGTTGAAGCTGGCCACCATCGAGGTCGAGGCCCTTCACAAGGACGGCGGCGAATTCCCGATCGAACTGTCCCTGTCGGCGTGGAGCGTCGAGGGCGAGCGCTTCGTCACCAGCATTATCCGCAACATTTCGCGGATGAAGCAAACCCAGGAAAACCTGCTCACGGCCAAGCAGGAGGCGGAAAAGGCCAACAAGGCGAAAACCCAGTTCCTGGCCAACATCAGTCACGAATTGAGAACCCCGCTGAACGCCATCATTGGCTTTTCCGAAATCATGACCCAAGAATTGTTCGGCCCCCTTGGTGGGCCCCAGTACGCGGATTATGTCGAGGATATCCACACCAGTGGAAAACACCTGCTGAGCCTGATCAACGAAATCCTCGACATGTCGAAGATCGAGGCGCGGGAATATGCCATTCATACGGAATTTTTCGATATCCGGGAAATTGTCGATGAGGCCCTGACCTTTCTGAAAGTGCAGGCGCAGGATGCGGAAATCGATTTGCGCGCCCTGGACAACGGCGACCTGCCGCCGGTGTTCGCCGATAAACGGGCCAGCAAACAGGTCCTGATCAATTTGCTCAGTAACGCCATCAAGTTCACGGCCGAGGGCGGGACGGTGACGGCCGGGGCTTCCCTGGCGGGGGAGAAAATCCTTGTGGAAGTCGCCGACACCGGCATCGGCATGAGCCCGGAAGCCCTGGACAGGGCCTTCGAGCCCTTCGTGCAGGTGGAACGGGAAAAGAACCGGTTTCACGAAGGCACGGGCCTGGGGCTTCCCCTGAGCAAGAACCTGGTCAGATTGCAGGGCGGGGAGTTGACCCTGCAAAGCGTGAGGGGGCAGGGGACGACGGCGACATTTACCCTGCCGACCAAGGAGACAGGGTAAAAAACAGGGGACATCAAAGCCTTTCATGCCCACATTCAGGGATAGGAAAGTTGAAGGGTTGGGGGCCATGCCGTGCGTGTCCGCAGTGGAGATGACGACCGCCAATGACCTTTTCGGGCCTGAAATTGAAGTGGAAAATCGTCCTCGTGCTGAGCGTTTTGCTGGTGCCCGGCTCCGTCGGCGGCTTGCTCTACGTCTTCAACGCCGTGAAAAATCTGGAAATCTACACCTCTCTTAGCGGCCTGATGAACTTCGTCGACGCCAAGCAGCAAGGGGTGATCCGCTTCTTGGGCCAGAACGAAAAATTGGCCCGCCAACTCGCCGTGCTCAAGGAGAACGCCCCCGCCGGGGTAGTCGCCCGGCAATTCCGCGCCATCGTCGAGGAAGACGTGTTCAAACCCGATGATCACCCGTTCAAATCGGAAATCGACAGCGGGCAGCGCTCCATCGCCGCCTGGCGGGTTTATCACGCCATTGATTTCGTCCGTGACGGGATCATCGAAATCTCTTCCGACCCGTCCCGGGTGGGGACGGTAATGACCGTCGAGCCCGATGTCCGGCACGGCTATTCGGACGTCTATCTCGAGGCCGGCGTTCCCATTCTCAGTTTCGGGGCCGTAAGCGGCGGCGGCATGGTTTACGTCCACGTCGACGCCGGCATGCTGACGGTCATCGTCAACGGCGAGATCGGCAACCTGGAAGGGGACATGGGGGCCTATTACCTGGCCGGGGTCGGTAGGACGTTCGATTACTACATCGTCAACCGGGACAACGTGATGATCACGGACTCCAGGGTTTACCCGGACGCCCTGTTGACGCGGAAGGGCAGCGTTTTCCCCTGGCAGATGACCATGGGCAAGGCGGCGGAACTGGGCATCATCTGCCTGCCCGACGGGACCTACAAGACCAATGCGGGCCATTTCACGGGCCAGCGGGAAGCCATGGGCTTTTACACCGGCCCCGGCGGCAAGGAGATGATCGGCGCCTCCATGCCGTTTTACGATTCGGAATGGACCATCGTCGTCGAACAGGAAGCCTCGGAGCTCCTCGGCCCGCTCTATCGCCTAAGCACGCAACTGGCCGTGGCGGCGGTGGTGCTGTTGTCGGTGATCATGATCGCCGGGGGCATCCTGGCGGGCCGGGTCGCCCATCCCCTGCGCAAACTGACGATCGCGGCGGAACATCTGGCCGGCGGCGATTTCGACAGCACCCTGCCGCCGGTGGGGGCCGATGAAGTGGGCCGGCTGGTCAACAGCTTCGCCATCATGCGCGAGAGGGTGCATGAAACCCAGGACGACCTGCTGCGGGCCAACGCCGCCCTGGAACGCAATGAATCCCGTTTCCGGGATTTCGGCGCCGCCTCTTCGGACTGGTACTGGGAAATGGACAAGGATCTGAGGTTCTCCTTCCTGTCAGAAAATTTCACGCAGATAACCGGGGTCGAGCAGGCCATGCTGCTTGGCAAGACCCGGCAGGACAGCGGCAACCCGGGGGTTTCCGACGATGCCTGGAACAAGCATCTGGAGACGCTTGCGGCGCACAGGCCGTTTCGCAGTTTTGTCCATCCCCGCACCAAATCGGACGGGCGCAGGGTCTGGCTGCAGATCAACGGGTTGCCGGTGTTTGCCTCCGATGGCGAGTTTCTGGGCTATCGCGGCACCGGCCTCGATATCACGGAGAAATTCAACGCCGAACGGGAACTCTATGAAGCGAAAGAGGAAGCGGAAATGGCCAACAACGCCAAATCCCAGTTCCTGGCCAACATGAGTCACGAATTGCGGACTCCCCTGAACGCCATCATGGGCTTTTCCGAGATGTTTAAAATCGAGGCGTTCGGCCCCCTCGGGTCGAAACAATACCGCCAGTATGCCGATGACATCCACGCCAGCGGCTCGCATCTGCTTTCCCTGATCAACGATATTCTGCACATGGCGAAGATCGAGTCCGGCAATCACGACCTGGAGCTTGAGAGTTGTCAAATGGGGGAATGCATTGACGAATGCCTGACCCTGGTCAGGGGGCAGGCCGTGGACAAGGGAGTCAAGCTGGTCAATGCGGTGCCCGACGACGCGCCGCCGCTGCAAGCCGACAGGCGGGCGATCAAGCAGTGCCTGATCAATCTGTTGTCGAACGCCATCAAATTCACCCCGCAGGAAGGAACGGTGACGTTTTCGGTTTCCGTCTCCGAGAAGTGGTATAGCCTGATCGTTTCCGACACGGGCATCGGCGTGGCGAAAGAGGATCTGGAAAAACTGACCGAGCCCTTCATTCAGGTGGAAAGGGCGCAGACGGGGCAAATCCATCAGGGTACGGGGATCGGGCTGACCATCACCCGCAATCTGATCGAAATGCACGGCGGCGTTTTGGCATTCGAAAGCGAGCCCGGCCAGGGGACGACGGCGACGATTCGGCTGCCGAGGGGCGGTTCCCGGCAACAGTGAGCCCCTATTTCCGTCCCCAGGCGACGGCGTTCCATATTTTTTCATGCACGAAGAAACACGCGAACCCGCTCGCCGAGGCGCTGACCGCCAGGGTCAGGGCATCCGGAAGCGATCCGGATTGCAGATATCCCAGCCCGGTCATGGTGACAATTCCCAGGCCCTGCCAGGAGATCGCCTTGATGATGATGCGTTGTGTCGTGTCCATGACTCTTCATATCAGGAAGGTCCAGGTGACGGAATTAGGCGGTTTCGCGCATAATTATATGATATGCTGATAAATATCATCATAAGCAGGAAATTATCACTATGGATAAACGTCGCCGCGCCCATGTGTTTCGCAGCCGTCTTCGGGAAAGAATGCAGGCCAACGGCATCAACCGCAGCGCCCTGGCCCGGGCCTGCGGCGTTGATCGTTCGACCATCGCCCAGTTGCTCAGCGAGGACGACAGCCGCCTGCCGAACGCCCATCTGACGGCGGAATGCGCGTCTGTGCTCGGGGTCAGCGCCGATTGGCTGCTGGGGCTGGCCGAACGCAGCGAGACGGCGGCGGATTTGCTGCTCGCCTCGTTCCGCTTTACCGAAGCGGAGCGGACATCGGCGGACATTCAGATCGAGGAATGGCATCAGGAGGCCGCCGGCTACAAAATCCGTCATGTCCCGGCGACCCTGCCGGATATTTTGAAAACTCCCGAGGTGATGGAATTCGAATATGCGGCGTTTCTGGAGAAAACCCCGGAGCAGGCGGGGCTGGCCGCCCTCGACCGGACGGAATGGCTGCGCCGTCCCGGTTCGGATTATGAAATCTGCGTTTCCCGGGAACAGATTCGCTCCCTGGCCCTGGGCGAGGGGTACTGGCGCGGCCTGCCGCGAGACGCCCGGCGGCGGCAGATCGACTACATGGCGACGTGCTGCCGCGACCTGTATCCCTCGCTGCGGCTGTATCAGTACGACACCAAGGTGGTGTTTTCCGCCCCGGTCACCATCTTCGGACCGCTTCTGGCCGTGGTCTATATCGGGCGCTACTACATGGTCTTCCGCGAGACCCACCAGATCCAGGCCCTGACGGGGCATTTCGACAAACTGGTCAGGGATTCGGAAATCGACGCCCGCTCGGCGGCGGAGGTGATCGAAAGAATGGCCGAATCTTAGGGTTCGTCCTCGTCGCCAGTGTCGCCGAGGAAGTGCTTGTAGGCCTCAAGTCCGGTCACGATGACGCCGTCGAAGCCCTGGGCGATGAGGCCGTAGATGTAGGAGTTGGTGTTCCCGAAGATGATGTTCTGCCAGGCCGGCAGCCAGTATTTGACGTAATGGCGGTCCGGGTTGTCCCGGTGCGGTGCGCCGATCCATCCGGGCGAGCCTTCCCGCCAGCCCTGTTTCCAGAAATAATCGTAAGAGGCCGCAGACGCGATATCCACATGCGCCAGCACCAGGCGCTTGGCGCCGATTTTCTTGTACTTCAGGGTTTCCACCGCCTGCCGGCTGAGCGGCGTGCGGCCATGCATGATGTTGACGGCGACGATGTCGAAGTTGGTGTCGTGGATCTTCAGGGAGAACTCGTCCTGACGGCCGAAGCCGGAGGTATCGCCCAGATAAAGAAAATTCTTGGCCTCCAGCATGGAAAGAATGCTTTTCGGATTTTCCCGGTAAGGGCTCTTGCGGAAGGGGGGAATGGCGTTCAGTTCCTCGCCCCGGGCATGGGCGGCGAAGGGGGTCAGCTCCAGTTCCCCGTTATAGGCGTAGGACTTTCCGGCCTGCCGGGCGTCCTTGACATAATCCATGACCAGCACGTTGAGGCGGTTCTTCTTGGCCAGGCGAACCAGCTCCAAGCGCTTTTCCAAACGCTCCGGCCTGGTCGGTTCGCCGATGGTCCGTTCGCCGAAGAACAGGCCGTCGACAAGGATGCCGTCGATGGAACGCATGTAAGTGCGCGCGGTTGAGACCTTGGTCTCGTCCACGTCGTCGATTTTTTGCAGCAGTTCCGGGCTGCCCTTGGCGAGGACGACGAAATTCCGCCGTTTCGACCGGGCGTAGGCGGAAATGCGCTGGACGAACACCCGCATCTGCTCGCGATAATCCAGCAGGGTTCCGGAATCCCGCCGCTGGATTTCGACCTTCTTCTTCAGCTTGCGGCCTTGAATATAGGTGCCGTCCTCCTGGGACAGGGCCGGGGGGGCGGCAACGGTCAGGGGCAGGGCAAGGAGGGAAAGAAGCAGCAGGCTCGACCAAGTGCGGCGCATTCGATGATGACCCTGGATCGTGGAACGGTTGGGAATCGTTTTTAGCATATCCGGGCGGCGACTTCATCGGCAATGGCCAGGGACGAGGTCAGACCCGGCGATTCGATGCCGAACAGGTTGACCATCCCGGCGACGCCATGGACGGACGGGTCTTGAATGATGAAGTCCGCCGCCGGTTCGCCGGGGTTTTGCACCTTCGGGCGAATGCCCGAATAGGCGGGGGCCAGGGCGCCGTCTTCCAGGCCGGGCCAGTATTTGCGGATGGTGGCGTAGAAACCGTCCCCCCGCGCCGGGTCGACCTCGTAATCGATGGACTCGATCCATTCCACGTCCGGGCCGAAGCGGCCCTGACCGCCCAGGTCCCGGGTGTAGTGGGTGCCGAGACCGTCGTTGCTTGGAATCGGATAGATCAATCGCTCGAACGGCGCCTTGCCGTTGAGGCTGAAATAACAGCCCTTGGCGAAGTTGAGGGGCGGTATGCGGTCTTGCGGGAAGCCCCGCAACGCCCCGGCCACCCCTTGCGCCCCCAGTCCGGCGGCGTTGATCAGGGTCCTGCAGCCAAGGGTCATGGTTTCACCGCCGCAGGAGACGTCGAGGGTGATGCCGTCCCCGCCCACGGTTCCGCCGGTGACCCTGCTCAGAAAGGCGAGCACGGCGCCGTGGTTTTCCGCGTCCCCCTGCAGGCTCAGCATATAGGCGTGAGAATCGAAAATGCCGGTGGAGGGCGAATGCAGGGCGCCGGTGCAGTGCAGCTCCGGTTCCATGGCGCGGGCCTCGGTGGCGCTGATCTTCACCATGTCGTCGACGCCGTTGGCGCGGGCCTTGTCGAGCACGCCGTCCAGGGCCGAGAGTTCCTCTTCATTGGTGGCGACGACCAGCTTGCCGCAGCGCCGGTAGGGGATGCCCCGCTGCTTAAGATAGTCGTAGAGCATGGCCCGGCCACGAACGCATAGGCGCGCCTTCAGGCTCCCCTGCGGGTAGTAGAGACCGGCATGGATGACCTCGCTGTTACGGGCGCTGGTCACCGTGCCGATGGCGTCGGCTTCTTCGAGCACGACCACCTCCCGCCCCCGCAGGGCCAGGTTGCGGGCGATGGCGAGGCCGATGACCCCGGCGCCGATCACGATACAGTCTGTGGTGTCCGTCATGGCGGCGAAGTGTGGCGTCAGATGGGGGCGAGGTCAAGGCGCGGCTTCACCGCAATGTGATCCGGGTTGAATTGCCCTGGGCGGCGGGGCGGGGCATCTTCCGGTCATGATCAACAGTCGCCTCATCCTGATCCTCGGTCTCGCCGCCACGGCTCTGGTTCTGCTCGCTGTCAACACGGGACGGTTGGACGCCGAACCCTATCCCGGCGGCTGGAACGACGAATGGCCGAACACGGACTTCACCAGGCACAGCGTCGATTTCGGGGAAATCCTTTCCGGCGGCCCGCCAAGGGACGGCATTCCCGCCATTGACGATCCGGTATTCCTGCCGATTTCGGAAATCGACGATTTAGGCCCCTTGGAACCGGTGATCGCCCTCGAGGTGCGCGGCCGGGCACGGGCCTACCCCTTGCGCGTCCTGATGTGGCACGAGATCGTCAACGACCGCCTCGGCGGCGTTCCCGTCACCGTCACCTACTGCCCGCTGTGCAATTCCTCCATCGTCTTCGACCGCCGCCTGGAGGGCCGGGTCTTGGACTTCGGCACCACCGGCAAGCTGCGCAACAGCGATCTGGTCATGTACGACCGGCAGACGGAATCCTGGTGGCAGCAGTTCCTCGGCGAAGCCATTGTCGGAGAACTGACCGGCAAGGTCCTGAAGGTTCTTCCCTCGCGCCTGGAATCCTTCGAAAGCTTCAAGGCGCGTCATCCGGGGGCGGAGGTTCTGGTGCCGAACGAACCCGGCATGCGCCGCTACGGGGCCAATCCCTATGTCGGCTACGACAGCCGCGAAGGGCCCTATGGATTCTTCCAGGGCGAGATGCCGGAAGGCATCGAGGCCATGGTCCGGGTGGTCGTCGTCGACGGTGAGGCCTGGAGCCTGCCGCTGCTGCGGCGGCGGGGCGTCATCGAGATTGGCGGCGGCACGGAAATTCGCTGGCGGGCGGGACAGAATTCCGCCCTCGACAGCGGCGCCATTGCACGGGGCCGGGACGTCGGCAACATCGTCGTTCGAACCCGCGACGGCGGCGGCTGGCGGGATGTCGCCCACGACATCACCTTCGCCTTCGTCTTCCACGCCTTCCACCCGGAAGGGACCATTCACCAGTGAGTCAGCCCCAGTCAAGGATCACCTTGCCCGACCGGCCCGAGCGCATGACGTCGAAGCCCTGCTGGAAGTCGTCGATGGGGAAGCGGTGGGTGATGATGGACGAGATGTCGAGGCCGCTTTGCAGCATGGCCGCCATCTTGTACCAGGTTTCGAACATCTCGCGGCCGTAAATGCCTTTCAGGGTCAGGCCCTTGAAGATGACCTGGTTCCAGTCCACCAGTTCCTCTCCCGGCGGGATGCCGAGGATGGCGACGCGGCCGCCGTGGTTCATGACGCCCAGCATCTGCCGCATGGCCTGCTGGGTGCCGGACATTTCCAGGCCGATGTCGAAGCCCTCCCGCATGTCCAGTTCCTCCATGGCCTGTTCGATGGTGGTTTCGGCCACGTTCAGGGTGCGGGTCGCGCCCATGGCCGCGGCCAGTTCCAGGCGGTAGGGGTTGACGTCGGTGATGACCACGTGCCGCGCCCCGACATGGCGGGCGATGGCGACGGCCATGACGCCGATGGGGCCGGCCCCCGTGATCAGCACGTCCTCGCCGACCATGTCGAAGGAGAGCGCCGTGTGGGCGGCGTTGCCGAAGGGGTCGAGGATGGCCCCCATGTCGTCGGAGATGTCGTCGGGCATGGGGAAGACGTTGAACGCCGGTATGGACAGGAATTCGGCGAAACAGCCGGGGCGGTTGACGCCGACGCCCTGGGTGTTGCGGCACAGATGACGGCGTCCGGCCCGGCAGTTGCGGCAGTGGCCGCAGGTGACGTGCCCCTCGCCGGAGACCCGCTGGCCGATCTCCAGGCCCTGAACCTCGATGCCCATGTCGACAACCGTGCCGACGAATTCGTGGCCGATGATCATGGGTACGGGGATGGTCGCCTGGGACCAGGCGTCCCAATTGTAGATGTGAACGTCGGTGCCACAGATGGCGGTCTTGGTGATCTTGACCAAAACATCGTTGTGGCCGACCTCGGGCATCGGCGCCTCTTCCATCCAGATGCCCGTTTCGGCGGATTTCTTGACCAGAGCTTTCATGCGATGAGTCCCAATTCCTTGCCGACGTCGCGAAACGCCGCCAGCGCCTGTTCCAGTTGTTCCGCCGTGTGGGCGGCGGACATCTGCGTGCGGATGCGCGCCTGGCCCTCGGGCACGACGGGATAGGAAAACCCGATCACGTAGACGCCGCGCTCGAGAAGCCTGTCGGCCATTTCCGAGGCGAGTTTGGCCTCGCCCAGCATGACGGGAATGATCGGGTGCTCTCCGGGGATCAGGGTGAACCCCAATTGCCGCAAGCCGTCCCGGAACCGCCGGGCGTTGTCCATCAGGCGGCGGCGCGGTTCGGCGGACCCTTCCAGCATGTCCAGGACCGCCACCGAGGTCGCCGCGATCACCGGGGCCAGGGTGTTGGAAAACAGGTAGGGCCGGGAGCGCTGGCGCAGCCACTCGATCACCGGGGCCGGACCGCTGGTGTAACCGCCGGACGCGCCGCCCAGGGCCTTGCCCAGCGTGCCGGTGATAATGTCCACCTTGTCCCGGACCCCCCAGTGCTCCGGCGTGCCGCGCCCGCTCTCGCCGACGAAGCCGACGGCGTGGGAATCGTCAACCATGACCAGGGCGTCGTATCGCTCCGCCAGTTCGCAAATCCCCGGCAGGTTGGCGAGGATGCCGTCCATGGAGAAAACCCCGTCGGTGGCGATCAGGCGGAAGCGGCTGTCCGCTGCTTCTTGCAGGCGACGCTCCAGATCCGCCATGTCGTTGTTGGCGTAGCGTAGCCTCTTACATTTCGTCAGGCGGACCCCGTCAATGATGCTGGCATGGTTGAGGGCGTCGGAAATGATGGCGTCCTCTTCGCCCAGCAGGGTCTCGAAGAGCCCCGTGTTGGCGTCGAAACAAGACGAATAGAGGATGGTGTCCTCGCTGCCGAGAAAACCGCTGAGGCGGGCTTCCAGGGTTTTGTGAACATCCTGGGTGCCGCAGATGAAGCGCACCGACGACATGCCGTAGCCGTGTTCCTCGAGGGCCTTTCGGGCAGCGGCGACCAGGTCCGGATGGTCGGCCAGGCCCAGGTAATTGTTGGCGCAGAAGTTCAGCACCGATTCTCCGCCGACGGTGATGGCGGCGTCCTGCGGCGAGGTGATGACCCGTTCCGCCTTGTACAGCCCGGCCTCGCGGACGGTGTTCAGTTGTTGGTCGAGATGATCGAGAAAGCGGTCGTTCAAGACGGGCCTCCCATGGGCCTAGAGCCGGCGTTCCCGGCCCGCACCTCGTCGGCGACGCCGAGAAGATAGCGGCCGTAGGCGCTGGATTTCATCTCTTCCGCCATGGCCAGATAGGAGTCCATGGCGATGAAGTTCATGCGCAGGGCGATTTCCTCGAGACAGGCGATCTTCAGGCCCTGACGGTGTTCGACGGTCTGCACGAAATGGCTGGCCTGCAGCAGGGTGTCGTGGGTGCCGGTGTCGAGCCAGGCGAAGCCCCGGCCCATCAGTTCGACCTCCAGGGTCCGGCTTTCCATGTAGGCGCGGATGACATCGACGATCTCCAGCTCCCCCCGGGCCGAAGGCTTGACCCCGGCGGCGATGTCGGCGACCCGGTTGTCGAAGAAATACAAGCCCGTGACCGCCCAGTTGGAGGTGGGGTTGGCGGGTTTCTCGACCAGATCGACGGCGTTGCCCCGTTCGTCCAGGTCAACGACGCCGTAGGCCTGGGGGTTGGCGACCCAGTAGCTGAAAATGGTCGCCCCGGACTGCCGCTTGGCGGCCTTGTTCAGAAGGTCCATGAAACCATGGCCGTAGAAGATATTGTCGCCCAGGATCAGGGCGCAGGAACTGTCGCCGATGAAATCGCGGCCGATGATGAAGGCCTCGGCGAGGCCGTTGGGCCGTGGCTGTTCGGCATAACTCAGGCTCAGGCCCAGCCGCTTGCCGTCCCCCAGCAGGCCCTTGAACAGGGGCAGCATGGCCGGCGTGGTGATCAGCAGGATTTCCCGTATTCCCGCCAGCATCAGGGCGGACAGGGGATAGTAGATCATCGGCTTGTCGTAGATGGGCAGCAACTGCTTGTTGACGGCCTGCGTCGCCGGAAAAAGCCGGGTGCCGGAACCGCCGGCGAGAATGATCCCCTTCATTTCGTATGATCCATTTTCTGCAAATCCTTACCGTCCCCATCATAATCATGGTCTGAGCGTTTGCCAGACTTATCCGCCGGGATTACAGTCCTGCCAACTGAAACAGGATTCGCATTTGATGACGACGAAACGAGCCCATGTCATTGTCACCGGCAACGAAAAGGGCGGCAGCGGCAAATCGACCACGGCCATGCATCTGGCCATCGGAATGATGCGCGACGGGCTTCGGGTCGCCTGCATCGACCTGGACGCCCGGCAGGGAACCCTGTCCGGCTATCTTGAAAACCGCCGCCGCTTCGTCGCCGACCAGAAACGCTCCCTGCCCGTGCCGGTGCTCGAGATCATCGAGCACAGCACGGAGCTGAACCGGGACGCGGCGGAGGTCGAAGACGAGCGAAACCTGGAGGAGGCCGTCGCCCGGCTGTCGCAAAATCACGATGTCATCATCGTCGATACCCCGGGCGCCGACAGCCCGCTGACCCGTCTCGGCCATTCCTTCGCCGACACCCTGGTGACGCCCCTGAACGACAGCTTTATCGACCTCGACGTATTGGCCCGGGTCGACCCGTCGACATTGGAGGTCAAGGCACCCAGTCATTACGCGGAAATGGTCTGGCAACAGAAGATGCGCCGCGCCCGCCGGGACGGGGGTTCCATCGACTGGATCGTCATGCGCAATCGTCTCAGCCATCTGGACGCCCGCAACAAACGGGAAATGGAGCGGCTGTTGACGGATTTATCGGAACGGATCGGGTTTCGTCAGGTGCCCGGCTTCGGCGAGCGGGTGATCTATCGGGAACTGTTCCTGGCCGGTCTGACCATGATGGACATCATCGACGTTCTCGGGGCCGACAGCCTGACCATGTCTCACGTTTCGGCGCGTCAGGAGGTGAGGGGGCTGATCGAGGCGATCAATCGCCGGAGCCCCACTGCATGACCATGGAAAGCTTTTCATGCATGTTGTCGACGGACACGGGCTTGAGGACGATGGCGTCGACGCCGTGGCTGTGGGCGGACAGGGTCAGGCTTTGATCCACTTCACCGGTGAGGATGATGACCGGCGTCGCCCGTAGCTTTTTATCCTCGTCATGGCGCAAGGCCTCGAGGAACTGCAGGCCGTTCATGTTTTCCATTTTCAGGTCGCAGATGACGATGTCCGGCCGCTCTTCCTTGGTCAGTTTCAAGCCTTCCTCGCCGTCGCTGGCGGCATGGATGCTGCCGAACCCGATCTTGTCGAGAATCTTGGTGACGATGGTGCGCACGAACTCCTGATCGTCGATGATCAGGGCCTTTTTATTCTCAAAGAAATCGGTGCCTAGTTTCTGGATTTCCATAGTCGTTCTCATTCGCTCTTGGAACCGGACTGCGATGATGCATGCCGATTGACAATTTCTTCTACACTATCACAAACGTCCTGAAAAGTTGATGGTAATCGCTCGGCATGTTGCCGGGCGAGGTCATGGTTTTCCTCCATCAGGGTCATCTGGATGCTTTCGCACAAATCGCCCAGCCGAACGGCCCCGGCCATGCGGGCCGCGCCTTTCGCCGAATGGGCGCTTTCCCGCGCCGATGCGAAATCACCCTCGGCCATTGCGGCATGGTGGCTGTCGATCAGGCTGGCGGTCGTCGAGACGAAGTCCTGCAACAGGCTGGGGATCATTTCGTCGTCGTCGAAGACGTCGCGCAGGTAATTCAGGTCGAGAACCGGCGAGGAAGGCGCCTCTTGGCGTTCCGGCACCGGCTTGTCGTTATGGGAATGATCCAGGTGCCTGTGGTCCGCCGCCGTCGGCAGGAAGTGCAGAATGGCGCTTTCCAGTTGCCGGGAACTGACGGGCTTGCTGAGGTAACCGTCCATGCCGGACTTGAGGCAGCGTTCCTCCGTGCCGATGATGGCGTCGGCGGTGAGGGCGATGATCGGCATCCTGTCCCGGTGTTCCGTTTCCTCCCGCTCGCGGACCCAGGTGGTCAGTTGATAGCCGTTCATGCGGGGCATGTGGCAGTCGGTGAGCAATAGACCGTATGTCTTGTGTTTCAGCTTTTCCACCGCCTGCATGCCGTCGTCGCAGTACTCGGCGGCCAGTCCCAATCGTTTCAGCAGCAGGGAAATCACCGCCTGATTGGTCGGATTGTCCTCGGCGACGAGGATGAGAATGCCCAATTCCGTCGCCTCGCCCAGGGACGGGGCGATGTAGGAGAGGTTCCTTTCCCGGTCGGCGCGGCGGCGGGCGTGCGCGGCGTCGTCGCTGCCCGACCGCCCCGTGGCGACGGCGAGGGCCTGAAGCACCCGTCTTTGGGTCAAGGGTTTCGCCAGGGGCGTGCAGGCGTTGCGGTAATCGTCGCCGTCCCGCCCGCCCGGGGTGTTCCGGGAAGTGAGGACGAAGCAGTGGAAGCCGCCGAGCGCCTCGGTCCGGGCATGCAATTGCTTGCATTGGGCCTCGGGAAAATCCTCGTCAATGATGACAATTGCCGGACCCTGTTCGTCGTCTGGGGTCCGGTCCAGGGCCTCAAGGGCTTTCGCGAGGCCGCCGACGATTTCGCTCTCCGCTCCGGTGCCGGACAGATAGGCTGCAAGGATGTCCCGCAGGGTCTCGTTGGGCGAGGCGGCGAGCACGCGAACCCCCGTCAGGCGGTCTTGCCAGGTCTGGCGGCGTTGCGGCGCGGTGGCGAGCGTCAGGCGGAACTAGAAGGTGGAACCGGCGTCCCGTTCGCTGTCGACGCCGATTTCCCCTTCCATCATCTCGACCAGCGCCCGCGAGATGGAAAGGCCGAGGCCGGTTCCGCCGAACCGGCGCTCGGTCGATTTGTCCGCCTGTTCGAAGGGCTGGAACAGGCCGGTTTGTTCTTCCGGGGCGATGCCGATCCCCGTGTCGGCGACGGAAAACAGCAGCGTGGCCTCGTCCTGGCCCAGGGTTTCAAGGGAAACGGAAACCTTGATTTCCCCTTCATCGGTGAATTTCAGGGCGTTGTCGCACAAGTTGACGAGGATCTGCCGCAAGCGGACCGGGTCGCCGATCAGGCGGTCCGGAACATCCTCCCCGATCAGGGTGAAGAAGCCCAGACCCTTCTCGCAAGGACGGTGCCCGACGAGGTCGATCAGCCCGTCGATCAGGTCGCCGAGGGAAAAGCTGACTTCCTCCATCTCCAGCTTTTCCGCCTCGATTTTCGAGAAATCGAGAATGTTATTGATGATGCCGAGCAAGCCCGCGGCGGAATCGTGAACAATGGTCACCATGTTGTTTTGGGCTTCCGTCAGGTCAGACTTTTCCAGCATTTCCGCCATGCCGAGGATACCGTTCATGGGGGTGCGGATTTCGTGGCTCATGTTGGCGAGAAACTGGGATTTCGCCAGATTGGCCCGTTCCGCCTGCAGGCGCTCGGCGATGATGGCTTCCTGCTGGGCCTTGCGTTCGGTGACGTCGTAAAGCCAGGTCAGAATCGACCGCTGACCCTCGAAAACAAGGTTCTGAATGGTCATCTCGACCCAGGCGGAATTGCCCTCGCTGGTGATCAGTTCGACCTCTTCGTCGCGAACGCTTTCTCCGTCCATGAACCGTTGATGCAACTGCTTCGGGATATTCGGGTTGGCGAAGGAAAGCTGAAAGCCCGTGTTGGCGGCTTCTTCGTTCTGGCGGATGCCGATGTGGCGGAACAGGGGGTTCCAGTAGACGGGCTTGCCCGACTCATCGGTGATGCCGATGGCGATGGGACTGTTATGGATGATGTCGAGAAGGGTTTCTTCGCTGTCCTCCATGGCCTTGCGCAGGCGTTCGCTCTTTTCCAGTTCCCGCGATCGGCTTTCCATCTGACTGGCCAGGTTGACGTGCCGGGTCGTCGAGTGTTTGCGCGAATAGATCAGCGCCGTCGTGACCCAGACGGCGAACAGGGCCATGGCCCGATTAAAATGCTCCACCCACGCAACGCCGCCCTCGGGCGAGAACAGGGCGCCCGAGATGGTCAATAGCGACGCCACCACGGCCAGCACGATGGTGTGCTTCGCCCTGGGATACCACACGCCCGTGGCGACAAGGGCGAGGTAAGACACGGCGGCGGCCGGGCCCAGGGGCAGCAGAAGATCCAGGGTGAGGATGGCAACGGCAATGACGGCGGAAAGCAGGACGACGGCGAACTCGATCCGGTCAGCAGGTGTTTTTCCATCCGATGTCATGGCACACGATTGTATCCACTGATGATGATCGCTTCAACAGTTGCCGGAAAGGCCATACGCGTCAACAGGTCTTTCCGGTTTGTATTTCAATCGAGAAGAAGAGACGCTATTTTCCATGGACCGGATACCCAGGCGTCAAGGACAGGCATGGCCAATCTTCCCGACAAGAAATCGTCGCAACACGATGTCGATGCGTTTTTGCGCAAGGTCGCCCGCACGCCGGCGGCGAAACCGGCCGGCAGGCGTGGCCGGCTGATTTTCGGCATGGACGCCACCGCCAGCCGACAGCCCATGTGGGACCGGGCCGCCCGCATTCAGGGCGAGATGTTCCGGGAAACGGCGGCCCTCGGCGGCCTGGACCTGCAGTTGGCCTATTATCGGGGCTTCGGCGAATTCAAGGTTTCCAATTGGCTCAATGACGGCGAGAAGCTTCTGAAACTGATGACCTCGGTCTTTTGCCTGGCCGGGGAAACCCAGATCGGCAAATTGCTGACCCATGCCATCGCCGAGACGGAAAAGAGCAAGGTCAACGCCCTGGTCTTCATCGGCGATTGCGTCGAGGAAGACGTGGACAAGCTGGGGGCGTTGGCCGGGAAACTGGGGATTCTGGGCGTTCCCGTGTTCATGTTTCAGGAAGGCGACGATCCCGTCGCCGGTTTCGCCTTTCAGCAGATCGCCAAGCTCAGCGGCGGCGCCTGTTGCCGTTTCGACGCCTCCAGCGCCCACGTGCTGAAAGATTTGTTGAGCGCCGTCGCCGTTTTCGCCGCCGGTGGACGCCCGGCCCTGGAAGACCTTGGCCGCAAGCGGGGCGGCGAGGTCCTGAAGCTGTCGCACATGCTGAAGGGACGTTGACGTGCTGCCCTATTTCATCCTCGGCGTCGCCCTGCTGGCCGGGCTGATCCTGGCCTCCCGCTGGTATGTGAGCGCGGACCCGAAAACGATCCTGAAAGTGCTGAAATGGCTGTCCTTGGGGCTGATCGTGGTGGTCGGCCTGTTCCTCGCCGTCACCGGGCGCCTGGCCTGGGCGTTCGCGGTCCTGCCGGCCCTGTTCGCCTGGCTGATGCGGTTTCGCAGCGCCGCCCGCATGTTCAGGATGTATAAGAATTTTAGCCGCATGGCCGGGGGCGGCCCGCACGACACCTCGTCGGAGGTGGAGACCCGCTTCCTGCGCATGACCCTGGACCACGGCAGCGGCGATATGGACGGCGAGGTGCTGGAGGGCCCTTTCAGGGGGCGGCGTCTGGCGGACCTGTCCCTGGAGGAACTGCTCGCACTGCTGGACACGTGCCGGAGCGGGGATTCCCAGTCGGTGCAAATTCTCGAAGCCTATCTGGACCGGTGTCACGATGGGTGGCGGGAGGCCCGGGAGGAGGGAGGGTCCTTCAAGGAGGAAATGGACCGCCGGGAGGCGCTGGAAATCCTCGGCCTGGAAGAAGGGGCAAGCGTGAAGGAAATCAAGGAGGCCCATCACCGGCTGATTGCCGGATTGCATCCCGATCACGGCGGCTCCACCTATCTGGCGGCGAAGATCAATCGCGCCAAGGATATATTATTGTCATAAAACCCCAAGGTTGCGGCGGCTTCCCGGCTGTGGCACAAAGGCGCGGAAATTCGTCGCGGGGAGGATTCTCCGCGACCCTTTCGAGGAACATTTGTCATGGTCAAGCCCGTACGCAAGGCGGTTTTTCCCGTTGCTGGTCTGGGAACGCGGTTTTTGCCCGCGACCAAGGCCATGCCCAAGGAAATGCTGCCCGTCGTCGATAAGCCTCTGATCCAATATGCGGTGGAAGAGGCCCGGGACGCCGGTATCGAGGAAATCATCTTCGTCACCGGCCGCGGCAAGGCGGTTTTGCTCGACCATTTCGACCATAGTTTTGAGCTGGAGCGGACCCTCGACCAGCGGGGCAAGTCCGACGCCCTGTCCCAGGTCCAGGACCTGATGTCGAAGCCGGGGCAGATTTCCTCGACCCGCCAGCAGCAGCCTCTCGGGCTGGGTCATGCGGTCTGGTGCGCACGGCATTTCATTATCGACGAGCCCTTCGCCGTCCTCCTCGCCGACGACCTGATCATGGCCGAGCCCGGATGCCTGAAACAGATGATGGAGGTATACCGGGAGACCGGCGGCAATGTGGTCGCCAGCGAGGAAGTGCCGCCGGAACAGACGGACCGCTACGGCATCCTCGACGTCGTCGAAGACGACGGCACCCTGGCCCGGGCCAAGGGGTTGGTGGAAAAGCCGTCGCCGGAGAGTGCGCCGTCTAATCTGTGCATCATCGGGCGTTACATCCTGCAGCCCCAGGTTTTCGAATTTCTGGGCCGGCAGGAACAGGGGGCGGGGGGCGAAATCCAGTTGACCGACGCCCTGGCGAAAACCATCGACACCACTCCTTTCCATGGCCTCAGGTTTACCGGAACCCGCTTCGACTGCGGCGGCAAGCTGGGCTTTCTCGAAGCCAATCTCGCCTTCGCCCTGGCCCGCGACGACCTTAGCGAGGGGATGCGTCAACTGTTGAAAAAATACCAATAAGGATCGGCTATGCGCGTTACCATGATAGGAACCGGTTACGTGGGACTCGTCTCCGGGGCCTGCTTCTCGGAATTCGGCGTCGATGTGGTCTGCGTCGACAAGGATCAGGGGAAGATCGACAACCTGAAACGGGGCGTCATGCCCATCTACGAGCCGGGGCTGGACGATCTGGTCGCCGGCAACGTCAAGGCGGGCCGCCTGAATTTCACCACCGACCTGAAGCAGGCGGTCAGCGGCGCCGATGCGGTATTCATCTGCGTCGGCACCCCGACCGAGGCCGGCGGCGGCCATGCGGACCTGTCCTATGTCTATGGCGCGGCCAGGGAAGTGGCGGAAGCCCTCGACGGCTATTGCGTCATCGTCAACAAGTCCACGGTCCCCGTCGATACGGGCCGGGAAGTGGCCAAGGTCATCACCGAGACCCGCCCCGACGCGGATTTCGACGTGGTCTCGAACCCGGAATTCCTGCGCGAAGGCTCGGCCATCAACGACTTCATGCGCCCGGACCGGGTGGTCATCGGAACCGACAGCGACCGGGCCCGGGAGGTCATGCGCAGCCTCTATCGGCCCCTTTACCTGATCGAGACGCCGATTCTGTTCACCCAGCGTCAGACGGCGGAACTGATCAAGTACGCCGCCAACACCTTCCTGGCGACCAAGATCACCTTCATCAACGAGATTTCCGACCTGTGCGAGAAAGTCGGCGCCGACGTTCAGGACGTGGCCAAGGGCATCGGTCTGGACGGGCGCATCGGTTCGAAATTCCTGCACAGCGGCCCCGGCTACGGCGGCTCGTGCTTCCCCAAGGACACCCTGGCCCTTGTCCATACGGCCCGGGACATGGGCTCGCCGCTACGCATCGTCGAAACCGTCGTCGACATCAACGACAAGCGCAAGAAAAGCATGGCCGACCGGGTCGTCGCCGCCTGTGGCGGGTCGGTCGACGGCAAGACGGTGGCGGTTCTCGGCGTCACTTTCAAACCCAACACGGACGACATGCGCGACTCGCCCAGCCTGGATATCCTGCCCGCCCTGCAGCGGGCGGGGGCCCGCATCCGCGCCTTCGACCCGGAAGGCATGGACGAGGCCCGGCAAATGCTGGACGGGATCGAGTGGTGCGAGGAGACCTATGAAACCATGCAGGGGGCGGACGTTCTGGTCATCATCACGGAATGGAACGCCTTCCGGGGGCTCGACTTCGAACGGGTCAAGGGGCTTCTCAACCAGCCGGTGCTGGTCGATTTGCGCAACATCTACAATCCCGATGAAATGCACGACGCCGGGTTCGAATACCACTGCCTCGGCCGCCCGACCCTATAGGAACCCCTTCCATGACCGCCGCCAGAACCCTCGACCCGACCATCCTGCGCGAATACGATATCCGCGGCGTCGTCGGCGAGACACTGAACCCTGATGACGTTGAAGCCATCGGCCATGGCTTCGCCACCCTGGTCGCCCGTCAAGGCGGGACATCGGTCGCGGTCGGCTATGACGGACGGCTGTCGTCCCCGGAACTGGAAGCGGCCATGGTCCGGGGGCTAAGCGCCGCCGGGCTGCATGTCCATCGTGTCGGCAGGGGGCCGAGTCCCATGCTGTATTACGCCACCCATGTTCTCGAGGCCGATGCGGGGGTGATGATCACAGGTTCCCACAATCCGCCCGAATACAACGGCATCAAGATGAGCCTGGGCGGGCGGTCCTTCTTCGGGGCGGATATCCAGGACCTGGGCCGTCTCGTCGCCGAAGGGGATTTCCTGGAGGGAAGCGGAAGCGACGAACAGCGCCCGGTGTTCGAGGACTATGTCCGGCGCCTGCAGCAGGATTACAGGGGCGGCAAGGCCTTGCGCGTGGCCTGGGACAACGGCAACGGAGCGGCGGGAGAGGTCCTGCAATCCCTCGTCGCCGGGCTTCCGGGCGAACATATTCTCTTGAACGAAACCATCGACGGCACTTTCCCGGCCCACCACCCGGACCCCACCGTCGAGGCCAATCTGGAACAGTTGAAAGAGGCGGTCCGGCGCGAGAACTGCGACCTTGGTTTCGCCTTCGACGGCGACGGCGACCGCATCGGGCTTGTCGACAGCCGGGGCAGGGTCCTTTGGGGGGATCAGATGATGGTCATTCTCGCCCGCGAGGTGTTGCAAGACCTGCCCGGCGCCACCATCATCGCCGACGTCAAGGCCTCGCAGGTGTTCTTCGACGAAATCCAGCGCATGGGCGGCAATCCGGTGATGTGGAAGACGGGCCATTCCCTGATCAAGGCCAAGATGCAGGAGACCGGGGCCCCCCTGGCCGGGGAGATGAGCGCCCATATTTTCTTCAAGCACCGCTACTACGGCTATGACGACGCCCTCTACGCCGCCGTCCGGCTGCTTTCCATCGCCGCCTCGTCGGAGGAAACCGTGGCCGACATGCTGGACGCCATGCCGCGGATGCTGAACACCCCGGAACTGCGCTTCGACTGCCCGGAAGAACGCAAGTTCGCCGTCGTTGATGAGGTCGCCCAGCGTCTGAAGCAGGTCGGCGGCATCACCGTTCACGACATGGATGGGGTTCGCGTTCAATCCGACGACGGCTGGTGGCTGCTGCGGGCCTCCAACACCCAAGCGGTTCTCGTCGCCCGGTGTGAGTCGACCAGCCAGCAGGGACTGGATACCCTCAAGGCCGCCTTGAGCGACCAGTTGCGGAAAAGCGGCCTGGAGCCCCCGGCCTTTTCTTAATTTGTTGGTCGTGAAGAATTCCTACTCCCTTGATTGAATTGATTATTTTGTCACTTTG